>JAYPQH010000001.1:0-99544 GCA_038131935.1 Alphaproteobacteria bacterium
CTACGCATTGCTCTCCACTCCTGCATCAAAAGCCCATGACATTACTTTTGCTTTTCGCGTATCCACCGACACACGCGCGCCATGTGACAACGCATAACGGGTGATATCAGCAATCCGTGCCCATTCCTCTTCGGCGGGAATGAATGGTGCACCAGGCCCGTGGATTCACCTCGATATCAATAATATCCACACCATGTGCCAACATGGCATCAACAGCTTTCTGCGCGCGAGGAAAATCAATGTAACGACCACCATCGGAAAAACTATCTGGGGTCATGTTGATGATCCCCATAATATTCATCTTTTGCATGTTCATCCCTGCAAAAGATGGACGCGGTCGTGTGTAATATGAAAATCCCTCGCCAAGAAGACTACGCGCTTGTTGAACTGGGTACATATGTGCAGCATCCGGACCGTGCTGCTCCATGAAACAGAATGCAACATCCGCGCGACCCCCAAGCGGTGCCGCGACTTCCTGTTGCACAGCGCATCTTGCAGCATTCCCATAGATTAGTCCGCGAGGAACCAACATTTGTTGCGGATAAGTCGTCACCCGAGCATCCTTTTAAAATGCTTGGGGCTGTATACAACCCCAAGATTAAGTCGTTTGAGGCTCCAAACCAGAATTGTTGCTATCATCACGACGACGACCACCCGCCTTAGGAATATGAGCCACTGGGCTTACACCACCACCGTCAGGACCCGGAGCCTGTGGGGGTTCCCCACGCAAAATCCGATCAACTTCTGCACCTGACAACGTCTCATATTCAAGCAAAGCATCAGTAAGAAGATGCAGTTGATCGATATGCTCACGCAATACATTCCGTGCTTTTGTCTCAGCTTCATCAATAATGCGCCGCACTTCTTCATCAATCAATTTGGCGGTTTCTTCTGACATATTCTGTGATTTGGCTACGGAATGCCCCAAGAAAACTTCTTCTTGATTCTGGGAATAGCGCAGACGACCAAGCTTATCGCTCATACCATATTCAGTCACCATGGCCCTGGCCATGCCTGTTGCCTGCTGAATATCATTGGATGCACCGGTGGTCACTTCATCTTCACCATAGATCAATTCTTCCGCAACACGTCCACCAAACATCATGGCCAAACGGGCTTCCATTTCTGATTTTTTCATCCCGTAACGGTCACGTTCTGGCAAGTTCATGGTAACACCAAGCGCACGTCCCCTTGGAATAATTGTCACCTTGTGCAGTGGATCATTGCCCTTGACATGTATGCCAACCAGCGCGTGTCCTGCTTCATGATAAGCCGTTAGTTTTTTCTCATCTTCAGTCATGGCCATGGAGCGGCGCTCTGCACCCATAAGGACTTTATCTTTGGCCATTTCAAAATCATTCATCGTAACAAATTTTTTGCCTGCGCGCGCAGCCATCAAGGCCCCTTCGTTGATCAGATTGGCAAGATCTGCTCCAGAAAATCCTGGGGTTCCACGCGCCAATACCTTTAACTCCACATCAGGCCCCAAAGGCACTTTCTTCGCATGAACCTTCAAAATTTGTTCGCGGCCCAACACATCTGGGTTCGGTACCACAACCTGGCGATCAAATCTGCCAGGCCGAAGCAATGCGGGGTCAAGCACGTCTGGGCGGTTGGTTGCCGCAACAAGGATAATACCTTCATTTGCTTCAAACCCATCCATTTCCACCAACAATTGGTTGAGCGTTTGCTCACGTTCATCATTACCACCGCCGAGACCAGCACCACGATGGCGACCAACAGCATCGATTTCGTCAATGAAAATAATACAAGGGGCGTTCTTTGGCTTGTTCAAACATGTCACGGACCCGGCTTGCACCTACACCCACAAACATTTCCACAAAGTCTGAACCCGATATCGTGAAGAATGGCACATTGGCTTCACCTGCGATGGCACGTGCCAATAATGTTTTACCAGTTCCAGGGAGGGCCTACGAGCAAGGCACCTTTGGAATACGCCCCCAAAGATTGAAACTTTGGGGATCTTTCAAAACTCTACAATTTCTTGCAGCTCTTCCTTGGCTTCATCAATACCAGCCACATCCGTAAACAAAACACGGCCTTGTTTTTCTGTGAGGAGTTTCGCCCGAGATTTTCCAAAGCCCATGGCACCGCCACGGCCACCACCACCTTGCATTTGACGCATAAAGAAAATCCACACACCAATCAAAAGCAACATCGGGAACCATGAGATGAGGATGCTCAGTAAAGTACTCTCCTCGATGGGCACGACCTCAACTTGGACACCAGATTGTGTCAACTGATCGACATAATTTGAATTGTCTGGCGCTACTGTTGTGAAAGGTTGGCCATTTTTAAACTGGCCAGTGACCTGATTTCCTTCAACCTTTACCGCAGCAATCTGTCCACCCTTCGCGTCATTTATAAATTGCGAGTAGCTAATACGGCTGCCCGTCTGCTGGCTCATGGGCCCACTGAACATATTGAATAAAGCAATAAGCAAAAGGGCCACGACAACCCACAAAGCAAGATTACGAAGATTGGACAAGGCAAAGCCTCCTGAAGCAAAGTATCAAGTCACATCTAGGACAATGTAACATCGAAAGTTATTTCTACCAATGCCATATAGGGTGCCTAACATGTTTGTGAAAGAGGTGAAGCAATTGGCTTTCGTCTAAAGGCAATGGACGAAGCGCCGCAGTTGGAGGTTTTCGACCTTTTTCCAAACTTATCAACAGCCCTTCAGCTGACCATTGAAAAACACAAAAACCCATGACTGAACGGTCTTGTTTCAATAGAGATTGATAAAAAACACGCATTTTTTCCCCTGTGCGGGGGTAGGTTCCTGGAACCAAGAGTGACCGTGATAGGTCTAGCAACCATGCTTGGGCCTCTACGTCTAAATTTTGCAACAGCATTCTATGAACAAAAACGGAACCATCCCACCATCTCCAAGTCCCATCATGCCATGCATTCATAAAATGTTTTAATGTTCGGCTGCGCCAACGATGTGCAAATTGAGACAGCTTTACCAAAGGTTGGTGCCAATCTGGATGAGCTTCAAGAAATCGACGTTTTTGTATGCGCTCAAATCGACTATTGTTGTTGCTAGGGTCATCACGAAACCCTATCTGCTGTGCCAACATGCGCAAATGTAGACGGCGTTGTGCGAGAAGTGGACGGCGGATTATACAATCATTGAGCATATTTTCTGTGTGGAGACCTGCCAAACCTCGCCATCCAACCGAACGCTCAAACCGCATCAATACAGTTTCAGCGAGATCATCTTGCTGATGAGCAATCCAAATTTCATGGCATTGATGCCTCTTGGCCGCCTCGTAGAGCAAAAAATATCGCGCATCTCGAGCGGTGGTCATTTGAGCTTTGATTGGCTGATCTGGACTGACAACCTCGCAAGACATGCCCAAATACTCAGCTTTTTCTTTTACAAATGCAGCATCCTCTCCTGCATCGGGACGCAAACCATGGTTCACACTTACCACCATGGTATCCCCCGCCAATTCTCGTCGCTGCCACATCATGGCCATTGAATCAGCACCACCTGAAACAGCGAGCAGAACCCTTTTTGCCGTCATCACGGACTGCAAGAGGCCTTTTCTGCCAGCCGCTCCATACGTCGCATTTGTAATTTACCCGCCATTGGATAATCGCTACGATATTGAATGACCACCGAGCAAACCTCCCGGAATTCACCAAGTACGAACAAGCTTTCTGCCAATTCTAGAAAATATGCGGGTCCCAATGCGGTTTGAGGATAACGCTCGAGGCCTTCCAAAAAGAAACCTGCAGCACCTGCTTCATCTTTCAGTGCTCTCGCCACCAAACCTTGAAAATACAAAATGTCAGGCATGCGTTCATGATCAGGGAACTGACCTACGAATAGGCCAAGACGCAACTGAGCCTGATCCAAACTTCCATATTGAATTTGTTTCAAGGTCTCTGTGTATAAAGTTTCTGGGTCTTCTAGCAGAATTTGCGCAATCAAATCTTCCTTTTGAGGCGTTTCATCTGCGGCTACCTCTACTTCCTGATCTGTATTTTCAGGAAGGACGCCCGCATTTTCTTGCTGGAATTCTAAAGCTTCAAGTCGACCCGTTACCACAGAAAGCTGCTGCTCAAGTGCTTCAATACGCTCCAACAACTCGCGCACCAATACCTCTTGGGTATGGCCGATAGACATCATGCCCTGACATAACAGAACCACTATGCCTATCCGACCCCAAAACATACTTATAACCCTTCAATCACGCTAGCAGAACGGCGATTTTGTGCATAGCAACGCTCTTCTGCACATACCGAAACCGGGCGTTCTTTGCCATAGCCTACTGTTTCGATAATGTCTGCGGCAACACCCTCAGCCACCAAGAAATCGCGAACCGAATTGGCACGACGTACACTCAAAGCTAAGTTGTACTCTCGGGTTCCACGCTCGTCTGCATGACCTTCAATAACAATTTTACTCGGATTATAGCGGCTTAACCATTGCGCTTGTGCGCGCAAGATTTGTTCCGCCTCAGCAGTAAGGTTGTACTCGTTAAGGCCAAAATAAACGGTGCCACCGACACCTTCATCAAATTCTTGCAACGAACCCGCCGTAAAGCCGCCTATTCCGCCACCACTTACTTCAGAACCGGGAGCATTCAGTGCTTGAGGCTGTTCATCACCAGATCCGACCATGCCTGCACATGCTTGGAGCAAAATGGCCATACCGATGATGGACAACTTGGATAGATATCTCATTTTTTCATCCTTCCTTTTGGTTCTCGTGATTAAGCATCCTAAATTATTCCAAGTCATTAGGGAAGAAGTGGCGACCAAGCTGGATCTGATCCTTCCCCAGGTATTGGAACCTGTCGCAAATTTCGACCTGTAATATCAACACTATATAACTGCGCGCGACCATCTTCACCTGGTGCCTGTCTGTAAAACATCAACACGCGACCATTTGGAGACCAGACGGGTCCCTCGTCCAGAAAACTCGTGGAGAGTATTCTTTCGTTGCTACCATCTGGCCTCATCACCCCAATGGAAAATCTACCGCGGATGATTTTTGTAAAAGCAATAAGGTCATCACGTGGCGACCATACAGGCGTTGCGTAATTGCCTCGCCCAAAACTAATGCGTTTAATTTCTCCTGTGCCACGGTTGAGAACGTAAAGCTGTTGGCTACCACCACGATCAGAGTTGAACACCAAACTTTGTCCATCAGGTGATGCGGACGCGGACGTATCGATACCAGGATGCTTGGTTAGACGGGTCTGACGTTTTGTTCTCAAATCAATTTCGTAAATATCTGTATTGCCGCGCTGGGCATAACTTAACAGCAATTTTTGCCCCGTCGCATCAAATCTTGGCGCAAACGTCATACCTTGAAACGCACCAACAGGCTCGGTTTGGCCAGTTGTCAGGTCTGCAACATAGACCTTCAACTGCCTTCCCTCGAAGGCCATGTAAGCAACTTTTTGGTCAACGGGAGAATATCGTGGTGTCATCACTGAATCCCCACGGCTGCGCAAAATATTATGGTTCTCCCATCCGTATCCATGATCGCAAGTCGTTTGATACGCTGACGTCTTGGCCCTGTTTCCGCCACATAAACGATTTTGGAGTCAAAATAACCATCTTCGCCTGTGAGTTCTTTATAGATACGGTCGGAAACACGGTGACCGATACGGCGCCAGAAATCCCTTGCCACAGCCAAGCGACCTTCCTTCATCCGACGGCCATTGAATGCATTCCACACCATGTAACGGACATCTACCTGACCCGTTTGATTGGCTTCAACATTGACCTGAACGACTGCCTCTACCCCGAGAGGCTGCCAATTGGCCAAGGTTGGAGGGGTGCCGTAAGCAGGGTTTTCAAGGTAACTGTTGGGTTGCAGCACATCAATGAGCCCAGAGCTATTCAAATCATAGCGAATGAGGCTGTCTAACCCCTTTGCAAGTCCTTGGGCTGACTGAGATGATACCTCAATGAGGGCAAGTCGAATAGGTTTGACTTGTCCTTCTGTGACCCGAACACGAAGTTGGGCATGCGCCAACAAGGGCAAGCATAGCAAAAATATAAGGCATATTTTTTGATAAGTTTTCATGACGCGTCACATCTCTTTCTCAAACAATATTTCAATTTCCTTCCAGTCGCGATAACTCTCTAAGGGCAAGCCCCTCAAGGGCGTACAATTTCTAACGGCCATAATCGCACTGTTACGCGCCTGGCGAGAGAATGGCTCTGATGCCGGCGGCCCTTCGACAATTGTGGGACGCCCCACCAAGGCACCACTTCGCGAAACCTGAAACTTAACCAACACCCCCAGCTCTTCAGGCCTCGGCGCGCCCTCTGGAACCCGCCAACAACGTTTGAGCTGATCTTTCACCATCTGTGCAAGTTCGCTGCCAGCTGTCGCTTGAAAACTAGCAATCTTGTCGCGGATACGATCACTGGACAAACCTTGAACGGGCAAGGAGTCAGAAGCGACATCTTCCGCATTTTCAGGGGTGGCCTCAACAGCGGCCGGTGGAGGAGGCTCAAACGGACGGGTTCGGGGTTTGGGAGCTTGAGAGGCATCTTCAGGTAGCGCAACCGCAGCCTCTGCTCGTTGTTCCTCAAGAACTGGAGGTTGTGGGGCTGGGGCTTTTGGCATGGGCAATGGAGGAGATTTGGGCACTTCTACAGGTAAAGAAGGCGCGCGTAATGTTGGTGCAGATCTGGGCAAAACAGGCCGTTCTGGGGCAAGCGAAGGAGCTTTGGGTGCAGGTAAAGGCATAGCGGAGGGAATAGTAGCTTGGGGGAGAGATGTTGCGGGGGGGGCTGCTTCTGGACGCTGCACAGGCGCCACGGGCGCAATCTTTACGGGCTTGGGAGCTGCTTTAGGAACAGGTGAAGATAGCTTCTCAGGCGCTGTTTCAAGGGTAGCGGCAGGCATATCCGCAAACGTTGCAAGTTCTACCTCCGTAAAAAAAGCAACATCAGACCCGGCAGTCTCAAAGTTTTTTGGACGAGAAAACTCAATTTGCAAAAGCGTATATCCTGCCACATGCAAAAGCAGAGACAGGAACAAAGCCCAACGAAAAAAGATATCTGGAGGACTATTCACCATGATCAGGACGCGTCACCAGTCCCACCCGGGCAAAACCGGCTGCGGACAACTGTCCCATGACCATCGCCACCATGCCATAGGGCACCTCGGCATCCGCGCGGACATAGATCCGGTCATTGTCTCTATTGGCCATGATGGCTTTTAGTTTTGGGACAATTTGATCTGCGGGAACTTCGGCCTTCTGAAGGAATAATTTTCCATCTTTGTTCACAGATATCATCAAAGGAATATCTGGATCAAAGGGAAGTGGTTCTGCTTGAGTGGTTGGCAAATTAACAACAACACCAACATTCAGCATGGGAGCAGACACCATGAAGATAATCAGCAATACCAGCATCACATCAACCAAAGGGGTAACATTAATCTCTGGCTTAGGACGTCGTCTTCGCTGTGCTTTTCGGCTAGCAGCCAGTGTTATGGACATTAGTCTACCCTATCCGTCTCCCGTCCCACAACGGTTTGAAAAGCCTCAGAAAACTTTTCAAGCCGGCGGAGATACTTCTCTTCCGCAACTGACAAACGATTGTAGGCGATCACGGCTGGGATAGCCGCAAACAAACCCAAAGCTGTCGCGAACAATGCTTCTGCAATCCCTGGCGCCACAACAACCAAAGATGTTGATTGCGAGGCCGCAATGGAACGGAATGAATTCATAATTCCCCAAACAGTTCCAAACAGCCCTATGAATGGAGCCACTGACGCAACCGTTGCCAATCCTGGCAAACCCCAGCCAAGAAATTCCGTCTCTGTCTCTATCCTATAGGCCATCAAACGCCCAATGCGATCACGTATCCTTGAGCCTGTTGCACCATCTTGGTGGGCATGCTCCCACTCTTGCATACCAGAAATAAAGATATTGGCCATGGGATGGTCTTCTTTGTCTTGGACTTGAGCCAGAAGATCATCAAGTGACAGGCCAGACCAAAATTGTTCCTCGAATGCATCGGCCTTACGATGCAACAAGCTTAACTTCGTTCGCATGGAAATGATAACACCCCATGTCCAAACAGATGCCAGCACCAAAGAAAGCATAACGAGTTGGACAACAATATCCGCACGCATGATCAACGAAATATAGGATAGATCAGCCGCTTGTGATTCCATTGTTACTCCCAATCCCCCAGCTTATCCAACAAGTAAGCCAAATACTTTATATCCTCACATATTCTACGATTCGCACAAGAGCTGAGACCGTAAGGATTGCGGCATACGTCGCGGCCTTCTCGTTTCGGTATCTAGCCAAGCTAAATCCACCTGAGCTCTCGTCGTCACCAAGTCCTGTTTTGTTATATGCTGATGAAGGGATAATTGAGAAGCCCCGACCTTTGTAACTTCACAACCTATATGCACCAAATCATCAAGCATTATGGGTATGACAAAGTTCATGTTAAGTGTCACCACGGCAAAAAAGCCTTGATCTGCTTGACCAAATCCCAACTGCCTCATCCATTCAACTCGGGCCATTTCGAAAAGGGCAGCATATTGCCCATGATAAACGATGCCTGCAGCATCCGTATGAGACCAATAAATTCTTGTGGGGAAAAAAAATGTAGACAAATTCATTCCCCGCGATCGAACAAACCTTGGGAGGAGGTAGGCGCTACAAGTCCTAAATGATGCCAACCATCAGCAAGCAACATGCGTCCCCTTGGGGTGCGTTGCAAAAAACCAGACAACATCAAATAGGGCTCAACGATATCTTCTAAGGCATCACGGGTTTCTGATAATGATGCTGCTAGGGTATCAAGACCCACCGGCCCTCCAGAGAAGCGCTCAGCAAGACAAGTAAGGTAGCGAATATCCATCGAATCCAATCCCCTCTTATCCACATCAAGAGCACTTAAGGCTGCATCTGCAATAGACTGGTCAATGACCCCTGTGCCCCGCACAGCCGCGAAATCCTGAACCCTCCGCAATAGCCTGCCAGCCACGCGGGGCGTTCCACGAGCACGGCGCGCAATTTCTACCGCCCCATCATGATGAATAGGAACACCCAATTTCTTGGCTTGCCGGGTAATGATTTCCAGCAATTCATCCTCATCATAAAACTCGAGCCTCAAGGGAATGCCAAAACGATCCCGCAGGGGTGTGGTCAACAGACCCGCTCTTGTGGTGGCCCCAACCAATGTGAAGGGAGGCAAATCAATTCTTACAGAGCGGGCTGCAGGACCTTCTCCAATAATCAAATCCAACTGAAAATCCTCCATCGCAGGATAAAGAATTTCCTCAACAGCAGGGTTTAGACGGTGAATTTCGTCAATAAAAAGCACATCTCTTGGTTGTAGGTTGGTCAAAATCGCTGCCAGATCCCCAGCCTTGGCGATAACAGGGCCAGATGTTGCTCGGAAATTAACACCCAATTCTCGTGCTACAATGCTTGCAAGGGTTGTTTTACCAAGACCTGGTGGGCCATGAAAAAGAACATGGTCCATGGCTTGGTCTCTACCCTTTGCAGCTTGAACAAATACGTCCAAATTTGCACGCATACGCTTTTGCCCTACAAATTCATGCAGATTTTGCGGACGAATACTGCGGTCATCGTCACCTTGATTTTGAGGATGGAGCAGACGTTCATCCATGACTCAACTCCTTCAATGCCAAACGCAACAGGTCCTCAAAACCCTCACCTGCATGGTCTTGTGATAGCTTAACCACCACCTGCCGGGATCTGGCCTCAGGAAAGCCCAAATTGATGAGCGCAGAGACAACGTCACTTTGAAACTCCGTCCTGACAACCTGCTCAGTAGCCTTTGTTTGGGTAAGGTCACCTTCGAAGATTGGTGGCAATTTGTCCTTCAACTCGCCAACAAGGCGACTGGCAAGTTTCGGACCAACCCCTGATACAGGCTTGAACATATGAACATCTGCCAACTGTACGGCACGAGCAAGGTCGCCTGGGGATAACTGATCAAGAATACCCAAGGCCAACCTGGGACCAACACCTTGGACAGAATGCAAAAGATTAAAAAGATCCTGTGTTTGCAAATTCTCAAACCCATACAAGGTCAATGCATCTTCTCGCACAATCGTTTCAACATAGAGGTCAATCGAAGCATCCATATTATATTTGGCCAGTACTTGCTGCCCTACATGTACAAGATAGCCCACACCGCGAACATCAAGAACAAGTGCTTGAGATTTCTTTAACTTCACCACACCTGTCAGCCAAGCAATCACAGAACTTCCCCCTGAGCCAATGGGTTGCGGGCCTGTGGTTGATGATGGGCATGACATAAAGCAATTGCGAGTGCATCAGCTTCATCTGGGCTCCGGAATTCAGCCCCTGGTAGCAATAAACGTATCATGTGCTGCACCTGAATTTTGTCGGCATGCCCAACCCCCACAACAGATTTTTTAACCTTGTTGGGGGCATATTCGAAAACAGGCAAGCCACAAATTCTTGGTGCAATGAGGGCCATGGCACGTGCATGACCGAGTTTCAAAGAAGCAACAGCATCACGACTTACAAATGTTTGTTCTACAGCTACCTCGTCTGGCTTATGCGCTGTCAACACAACCTTTAAGGCTTCAAAAATAAAGAGCAAACGATCAGCAAGATCTTGGCCAGCTTCGCTGGTAATTCGACCGCAAGCCTGAAACGAGGTATGGTTCCCGCGCAAAGAAATCACACCCCAGCCACAATGCTGCAGACCAGGATCGATACCCATCACGACGCGCGTATGCATTTAAGACTCAAGCTTTGCCAAAACCTCTTCGTCGATATCAAAATTTGCAAAGACGTTCTGCACATCATCATCATCCTCTAACACCGCCACCAATTTCAGCAGTGTTGATGCTTTTTCTTCATCAACAGGTGTGAGATTTTGAGGCCTCCACACAATAGCTGTATTTTCTGCTGGTCCGAGTGATTCTTCCAGCGCACGGCTAACATCCGACAAATCCTCGAACGCACAGGTTACCATGTGCCCCTCTTCATCACTTACAACATCTTCTGCACCTGCCTCAATGCCATGTTCAAGCATAGCGTCAGCATCTCTAATGTCAGCCGCATAACGAATTTCACCAACACGATCGAACATAAAAGATACCGATCCAGTCTCACCCAATGCACCACCATATTTTGTAAATGACGAGCGCACCACGGATGCTGTTCTGTTGCGATTGTCAGTCAAAGCTTCCACAATCATCGCAACCCCACCAGGTCCGTACCCCTCATAACGAATTTCTTCAAAATTTTCCGTATCGCCACCTTCACCCTTTTTGATAGCACGCTCAACATTATCTTTGGGCATATTCTCACCGCGGGCATTTTGCATTGCCAGGCGCAACCTTGGATTGGCATTGGGGTCTGATCCCCCCATCTTAACTGCCACCGCAATTTCTTTAGCAAGTTTTGAAAACACCTTGGCACGCTTTTTATCCTGCGCACCCTTCCGATACATAATATTTTTAAATTGACTATGTCCTGCCACAACTAACCTCTACACAACGTGATAACTGCGCGTCATATGCCTGATAGATATTTATCCATTCCAGACAGATCTTCATCACTACAGCCTTAAACATCCTAAACCGTTTCGCACAAGCACCCACCAAATAATTCTGCTCATACCACATAAAGAGTAATTTCGACTGAGGGCTAGAACGCTACAGCAGAAGAGGTGACCTATCTATATGCTGATGCATTTACATCACGGGTAATATGATGAGCTTAAATATCCATAAGTAACATGCCCGAAGAGCTTGCTGGAAGCTTTATGTGTTGTGAAGATGAGCCCCTATGCGGATAGGCTTCACCGACTTGGCGAGACCATCTGTGCCAACTTCAACCAACACCCCACACAAGGTGCCAGGTCCTGCAGCAGGCTGAAACCTTCCTTGGCTACGTTTGGTGATGAAACGCTGTAAGGGCTCTGTTTTTTCCATACCAATGACCGAGTCATAATCACCACACATGCCTGCATCTGTGAGATAAGCCGTACCTTGGGGCAGTATTCGTGCATCAGCTGTGGGCACATGGGTATGTGAACCCACCACCAGAGATACCCTACCATCAAGCCAGTGACCCATGGCCATTTTTTCCGATGTTGCTTCTGCGTGAACATCTACGATAATCGCGTCAACATCTTGCCCAAGATTGAGACCAGCCAAAGCCTGATCGACCGCCTTGAAGGGATCATCTAACGGATCCATGAACAATCGGCCCATGACATTGATCACCAATGTTTGAAATCCGTCATGCTCAATCAAGGTTGCCCCACGGCCCGGAGTCCCTTCTGGGTAATTGATGGGGCGAATAAGACGCTCTTCCCAAGGCAACATATCCACAACTTCACGTTGATCGAACGCATGATTGCCAAGGGTTACAACGTCAACACCTGCCTCGCGCAGATCCTGAAAAATTGAGGCGTTGATACCAAACCCACCGGCCGCATTTTCACCGTTGGCCACCACAAAATCAAGCTTTTGGGTTTGCCGCAACATAGGCACATGCTCTAAAACCACCTGGCGCCCAGCCCGTCCAACGATATCACCCAAGAACAAAAACTTCATGGATACTCCCTTCCCGACTACCACTGCAGTCATAAAAGCCGATTGTTGGTTTGCCAACCGGTATCTGTGACCCAGCCATCGAGACAAACATCATGGTCGGATGATGGAAGATGACGAACACGTTGATTCCCAAAGCCAGCCCCTATGAGCAAAGGTCGTGGTTGCATGGCAAAGGTTTTATCATAAAACCCAGCTCCATAACCCAAACGAACACCAGCATGGTCCATTCCCAAAAGAGGTAGGATAACAATTTCTGGATCTACGAGCTCACCAGCTTGTGGTTCCATGACTGAAAATTTACCTTTTAACAAAGGATCAGAAAATTGAAACGTCACGAACTCAAGGCTTCCCCCACGCATCCTAGGTAATGCAAAGTCATGAATATTGCCCCGCTGGAGAATGGCTGTAACGTCAAGTTCATGAGGAAGCGGCCAATATAGCCCCACTGTTTTCGGCTGGGTGAAACAGGCAAGCAAACTTTTAAGGTTCACCACGGCTTGTTCATGGGCCAATGGATGAGCACGCAAATAGTCCTTGCGTGCTTGACGAAAATATGCGCGCCAATGCCGCTTTCTACAGGCCACATCATCTAACATATTGCTCTTCACGAACCCCACCCGCGACCTTCAACACCCGTGACCTTCAAAAGGCATGGCTTTAAATTATGAAACCGATCAATTTTTACAACAAATCGTCTGTCCATGGCTTATTATAATGCCTGGTTGGTTCAAACATTTTTGTGACGGGACCAGGTTAGCCGCTGGTATTATGCATGTCCCTCCGTGAGCCTGCCAAGACAGGTGGGAACCGTGATGTCTGGGGCCACGACCCCGAACAGTGACAGCTCCCTGGAGGATGTTATGGCTCCCGGGGCTTGCGACCTGGCAAACTACCCAGTACCCGCCATCTGTTATTTAGAGTTTGCCAAGCTCTGAGGCAAGCTGTCCAATCACAGAGCGAAGGTTTTTTACACGTTCCACCAAATGTTCCATTTTTTCTTCATCATGCACATTGAGGGCCACAGAGGGTGCATGTTGAACATTTGCACCAAGTTTCCTCTCATTTTCGACTTCTTCGGCAAGAATTATGGCAACCATAAGCAACAATTGAGCATCTGAAGCCTGCAAACCTTGGCCAACGAGCATATCAATTTTTTGCGATACAGTTCGGCCCAGCAACCCAACAGCTTCCTCTTCGCCAGCAGCACAGCCAACAGGATAAGGACGCCCTCTTATCAAAACATCAACTTGTGCCATGGCTACCACCGTCGTCCGGTTCGCATTGTTCGAGTACTTTTTCTATTTTATCGATCGCTTCATCAAGTTGAGATTTGATAATCGCACGCTCGATATGGGTTGGTTGATTCGCAACCATATGATTGACGGCGTCACGCAAATCCATGACAGCGTTCTCTAATTCGTCCATATGATGAGCCAACATGTCAATTGTCGCCATGAGCACAGGATCCCTCGCACCATTTGATAAGCAAAATCGCGTATTTTTGAACCAATCGCAAGAGGTTTACGAAGACCCAACGCTTCATGTGGGTTCAGATTTATACCTTTAGGGTCTTTTCCCTTCACTGAAGACAGGTTAACAACCATCCTATTCATGCAAAAGTCATTGGCTACAAATGCTCATGTGAGGAGTTAGGGCCAGTGGGGAATTCGGAGAAACCAAAAACGATGTCTCAAACTGTCACCAAACTTGAGATGGCCAACGCCATTAGATTCCTAGCAATCGACGCCATCGACGCCGCCAAATCAGGCCATCCTGGTCTTCCTATGGGCATGGCTGATGCTGCAACATGTTTATTCACCAACCATCTTCGCTTTGACCCACAAGACCCACAATGGCCCAATAGAGACAGATTTGTTTTAAGTGCCGGCCATGGCTCAATGCTTTTGTATGCGCTGCTTTATTTGGTAGGGACCAAAGATATTTCTTTAGATGATCTGCGTTCTTTCCGCCAATTACACGCCAAAACACCTGGGCATCCTGAATATGGAGAAACAGCTGGTGTGGAAACAACCACAGGACCTCTTGGACAAGGCCTCGCCACAGCCGTAGGGATGGCACTATCTGAAGAGATGGCCCGCGCACGATTGGGAGAGCAAGCGGTAAGCCATTACACCTATGTTATCGCAGGTGATGGATGTCTGATGGAGGGTATTTCTCAAGAAGCCATTTCTTTTGCAGGTCACCATCAGCTTGGCCGCCTTATTGTTATGTTTGACGACAACAATATTTCTATCGATGGAGACACCTCTATTGCCACCTCTGAAGATCAATTGGCACGCTTTCGCGCTTGTGGCTGGGAGGTCCTCGCAGTGGATGGCCATGATAGCACTGCAGTAGATGAAGCCTTGCATCAGGCAAAACAATCAGCGCAACCAACCCTTATTGCCTGCCGAACAACCATCGGTTTTGGTTCTCCAGGACGCGCAGGTACAGCATCCGCCCATGGCGCTCCATTAGGGGAAGACGAATCAAAAGCAACGCGCGAAGCATTGAATTGGCCCCATGATCGGTTTGTCATTCCCGACAACATTCGCCAGTCGTGGCTTAAGGCAGGTCAACGATCGGTAGCCGAAGCAGAAGCATGGCGCACCTTTATCAAAGATCATGATTTAAATGATGCCTTCCAGAGCACCTCCCGTGAGCTGACGAATACCTGTCGTGATGCATTGGCTCAGCATAGAAGAGAACTGATCGCGCAACAGCCCAAAATGGCTACACGTGTAGCCTCACAGAAAGCGCTTGAAGTCATCAACCCCAACCTACCTTGCGTCATTGGCGGATCAGCTGATTTAACGGGATCAAACAATACCAAAACCGCAGGAATGGAATCGGTCACCCCCGAACATCGCGAAGGTCGATACATCCATTATGGTGTGCGTGAACATGGGATGGCAGCCATCATGAACGGTTTGGCATTGCATGGACATTTTACCCCCTATGGCGGCACATTTTTGGTTTTTACGGATTATTGTCGTCCAGCCATTCGCCTCTCAGCACTCATGAAGCAGCGGGTTATCTATGTAATGACCCATGACTCTATAGGCCTTGGGGAAGATGGTCCAACCCACCAGCCAGTGGAGCATGTCTCTTCACTGCGCGCCATGCCCGGCGTGTTGGTCTTAAGACCTGCGGATGCCGTCGAAACCGCAGAAGCCTGGGAATTGGCTCTAGCCCATGAAGGCCCCAGCATCCTATGCCTAACCCGACAGGGACTACCGACCTTACGCACAGAGGATGGATCCAATATGACAGCAAAAGGCGCATACAGCGTCAAAGAACCTGAACATTCTCATCAAGCAACATTGCTTGCGACGGGTTCAGAGGTGTCCATCATGTTGGAGGCAGCAGCAACGTTGGAGCAGCAAGGGATTGGAACCAGGGTTGTTTCCATGCCTTGTTTTGAGCTGATTGACGCCCCTATACGATCATTCAGGGAACAATTTATAGGATCTGCAAAAAGCGGTGGTTGCTATGGAAGCAGCAAGTTCCTGGGGATGGGAAAAATATGTTGGTGATCAGGGTAAGATCTTGGCTATGGAAAGTTTTGGGGCGAGTGCGCCTTACCAAGATTTGTATCAACATTTTGGTTTAACGGCAGATCATGCTGTAGCTGCTGTACAAGACATGTTATCGTAAGAAGAGTGTTAAGGAGAGGAAATATCTATGAGTATCAATGTTGCAATTAATGGTTTTGGACGGATTGGACGATTGGTTCTTCGTGCCATAATGGAGTCTGGACGCGATGACATCAAAGTTGTCGCCATCAACGACCTAGGATCTGTTGAAACCAATGCACATCTGTTCAAATATGATACCGTCCATGGACGTTTCTCTGGGGACGTCACAACCCATCAAGGCAATTTGGTTGTCAACGGACATGAGATTGCTGTCTGTGCAGAACGTGATCCAGCAAACCTGCCTTGGGGTCAACATCAGGTTGATGTTGCTATGGAATGTACTGGGATTTTCACCAAGCGCGCCGATGCTTCAAAACATCTGCAGGCAGGTGCAAATAAAGTTCTCATTTCAGCACCCGCTAGTGATGAAGACTTAACCGTTGTTTATGGTGTGAACCATGATAAACTTTCAGCTTCCCACCAAATCGTCTCAAATGCTTCATGCACAACCAATTGCCTGGCTCCAGTTGCAAGTGTTTTGCAGTCATTGTGCGGCATTGAGCATGGTTTTATGACAACCATTCATGCATATACTGGTGATCAGCGAACTGTCGACACGATGCATAGCGACTTACATAGGGCGAGGACAGCAGCGCAAAATATCATACCTACAAGCACAGGTGCTGCAAAAGCCGTTGGCAAAGTTTTACCTGAATTACTCGGAAAATTAGATGGTACTGCTGTGCGCGTACCCACCCCCAACGTCTCACTGGTAGATCTTAAATGTGTGGTCTCACGTGCAGTCACCGTTGAAGAAATTTGCGCAGCCATGACCGAAGCAAGCCAAGGGCATCTGGCAGGTGTTTTGGGTGTGTATGATGAACCTTTGGTCTCCTCTGATTTTAATCACGACCCACGCTCTAGTGTATTTGCACTGAAAGAAACCAAAGTTATTGATGGCACGTTCGTTAGGGTCATGAGTTGGTATGACAATGAATGGGGCTTTTCAAACCGAATGGGCGATACCGCAGTGGCCATGATGAAAGCCAACTAATATGGATATCCGCACCCTTCATGATGCCGACATGACCCATAAAGTGGTCATGACACGATTGGATCTTAATGTTCCTGTCAACGACAAACGTGAGGTAACGGATACAACCAGGATCACAAGGTCTGTTCCGACCCTTCGTCATATTCTTGATGCCGGCGGAAAACCTGTCATCATGAGTCATTTTGGAAGACCAAAAGGCAAAATGGTAGCTGGGATGTCTATGCGCTTTTTGACCCAAACATTAGAGAGACATCTTAATACCCGGGTACAATTTGCGGATGATAGTATAGGAGGAGCTGCCCAACGTGCCATCGCGGCAGCTCAACCTGGTGAGGTGGTGTTGCTAGAAAACACACGCTTTCATCCTGGCGAAGAGAAAAATGACCCAGACTATGCTCGTCAGCTAGCAGATTTGGGGGATATTTTTGTTCCTGATGCCTTTTCATGTGCACATCGTGCACATGCATCCACCGAGGGCATAGCCGCTTATCTGCCTAGCTATGCGGGTGTAGCTATGGCCACTGAAATCCAAGCACTGCAAGCTGCGTTGGCAACGCCAAAGCGTCCGGTTTTGGCAGTTGTCGGTGGCGCTAAGATTTCGACAAAGCTTCCTGTTCTGCGCCATCTTGTCACTAAGGTTGATGGTCTCATCATCGGCGGCGGGATGGCAAATACTTTCCTTCTTCAACGCGGCGTTCAGATAGGAAACTCTTTGGCTGAACCAGATATGATTGGTTTGGTTGAACAGATCCAAGATGCAGCAATTCAATCTGGCTGCCGCATTATTCTCCCTATCGATGTACGATGTGCACGAGCGTTTCAGGCTGGAGCAGATTACCGAGATGTGTCTGTTGATGCCGTGGCCGATGATGAAATGATCTTGGATGCAGGTCCAAAGACCGTAGCATTGCTGGAACAAGAATTTGATCAAGCCGCCACGGTACTTTGGAACGGGCCCTTGGGGGCATTTGAAATCCCCCCTTTTGACCATGCCACAAAGGCCGCTGCACAATATGTTGCCAAACGTACAAACGAAAAAAAGCTAACTTCAGTAGCTGGTGGCGGAGACACAGTCGCAGCTCTTGCCGCAGCTGATGCGGATGAGGCCTTTAGCTATGTATCAACAGCTGGAGGTGCATTTTTGGAGTGGCTTGAAGGAAAAACACTACCCGGCGTAGCTATTCTTTATCAATCTTGAGGAGCATTATGATGAACAAAGATAAACTCATCACCATTTCAGAGAAAATTATGGCCAATGGCAGAGGAATCCTCGCTGCTGATGAATCAACAGGCACCATAAAAAAACGTTTTGATCAAATCGGTGTGGCATCTACAGAGGCTTCTCGAAACGGCTACCGGGAAATGTTGTTCCGGGCACCTGATTTTGGCGAATCAATCTCTGGGGTCATTTTGTATGATGAGCAATTTCGTGGGCTAGCTAAGGATGGAACACCCTTGCGTGAGCTTATTGCCCAGCAAGATGCTGTGCCAGGTATTAAGGTTGATAAAGGTGCAAAAAATTTGGCTGGAAAGCCTGGAGAGCAAATCACTGAAGGATTGGATGGGTTGCGTGAGCGCTTTGCTGAATATGCTGATCTTGGTGCTGGATTCGCCAAATGGCGGGCCGTGATCAACATTCAGGGACATATTCCTTCGCTTGGCGCCATCCGTGCCAATGCAGAAGCACTCGCCCGCTATGCTGCATTATCGCAAGAGGCAGGCATTGTTCCTATTGTGGAGCCTGAGGTGATTATGGATGGAAGTCATGATATCGATCGCTGCGATGAGGTAACTTCTGCAAGCTTAAAATCGCTCTATGAAGCATTATTTGATGCGGGGGTTTTCCTCGAAGGAACCTTACTTAAACCCAACATGGTCATTTCTGGGACAGACGCTCCTGTTCGCGCAAACGCAGAGGAAGTTGCTGACCGGACCGTCGCATGCTTGAAACGACATGTACCTTCTGCCGTTCCTGGCATCGTATTTCTATCTGGTGGGCAGACAGAACGGGAAGCAACCGAGCATCTGCATCTCATGAACCAACGCCATGATTGCCCTTGGCCATTGTCATTTTCCTATGGCCGTGCCTTACAGAAGGAAGCTTTGCAGGTCTGGCAAGGCAAACCCGAAAATGAAGGCGCTGCACAGGAAGCCTTTATTCACCGCGCCAAAATGAACAGGCTTGCGGCATTAGGGCAATGGTCATCAGGCTATGAGCATTGAACGAATTTGAGACCCCTTACGGACATGACATCACTTTTGTGATTGATGCCCAACATGAAGAACTTAAAAATCACCAAACCACATTCCCATGGGCGGAGTTGTTCGCCCATGGGTTGGTAGCCGCAGTGCTTGATGCGCCTGCAGGACATCCACTCAATCGTCATGCTGAAACCTATGGTGTTGCGAGAATACGTCGTGATGTGCTTGGTCCTGATGGTATCCTCTTGTCAGCGTTGGGAGATGTTAAAAGGTGGCGCCAGACACTTCCACAAGACAAAGTAATTGGTTCACTCATTCAAGACAGTAAGCATGAGGGTATGCTTGCAGCAGAACATGGCGCGGATTTTGTGGTTCTTATCTCGGATGATGAAGAACGTCGCCGGGAATACATCACTTGGTGGACCGCATTGATGAATTGCAGCCTAGCGGTGCCATATCATCCGTCATCTCGGCCAAGCCCAGACGACACCCCAGACATGCTTTTGCTAACCCCCGAACAAGTCCTTGCGGTCTGCAACCCCAAGAAGGCATAAGGCAACAAAAGATGAATAGATTTCAAGGAATATATGATGAAAATTAATGGCAACGAGATAAGGCCTGGTAACGTTATATTGCATAAAAATGAATTATGGGCAGCGGTAAAAGTACAGCATGTCAAACCAGGCAAAGGTGGGGCATTTGCGCAAGTGGAACTCAAAAGTCTTACAGGGAACACCAAACTTAATGAGCGCTTTAGGTCCGCAGAAACAGTGGAGCGCGTGCGATTGGAACAAAATGACTACCAATATTTGTATGAAAGTGATGACATGTTGGTATTCATGGATCAAACTAGCTATGAGCAGATTGAACTTGCCATGGATTTTGTTGGTGAGCGGGCAAAATTCCTGCAAGATGGCATGGTTGTTACCGTTGAAAGTTATGAGGGAAAACCTCTAGGCATCAATCTTCCAGCTCAAGTAACACTAACGGTGAGCGAAACTGAGCCTGTGGTTAAAGGGCAAACAGCGGCATCAAGTTATAAGCCTGCCATTTTGGAAAATGGTGTTCGGGTCATGGTTCCACCATTCATAAACAGTGGAGAACGCATTGTGGTCGGAACTGAAGAGCTTGAATATGTGGGTCGGGCAGACTGATGCGCACAGCCTTAGTCAATGTAATGGAACGGGCTGCAAGGCGCGCAGCTCGGGGTTTGGTTCGCGACTTTGGTGAGCTGGAGTCTTTGCAAATCACCAAGAAGGGAACGGCAGATTTTGTGAGCAATGCGGATAAGGCTGCTGAGGCCATTATTCGTGATGAGTTAGAAACTGCACGTCCTAGATTTGGTTTTTTAATGGAGGAGAGTGGAACCATTGAGGGTTCAGATCCAGACCATCGCTGGATTGTAGACCCATTAGATGGCACCACAAATTTTCTTCATGGCCTTCCACATTTTGCGATATCTATTGCACTTGAGCATTCGGGCAGGATCATTTCTGGGGTTATCTATGACCCCATCAAGGATGAATTATTCTGGGCGGAAAGAGGCAAAGGTGCTTTTATGAACGACCGGAGATTGCGGGTTTCGCCCACAAGGCAGCTCACCGAAAGTGTGTTGGCAACGGGCATACCTTTTGCGGGTCGGAAAGGTGGCCCGGAGTTCATGCAAGATATGGCTCGTGTTATGCCTGCGGTGGCTGGCATCCGCCGATTTGGTGCGGCAGCGCTGGATTTGGCTTATGTGGCAGCGGGACGTTATGAAGGCTTTTTCGAACGCTATCTTTCCTATTGGGATATCGCGGCTGGTATTTTGCTTGTTCGCGAAGCTGGTGGTATTGTGACTGATATTCAAGGTGGTGGTCGTGTTGTTGAGACGGGACATATTCTCGCGGCTAATGATATGATACATCCACAAATGGTAAGACTGTTGAAACAAGAGAAAACCTAGAACATACTCTATACTTGGAGATGATAGATGGTTGGCATGGCGGGACAAGATGAGCGAGATTGACCAAAAACTCGAACTCGCGAGGCCTAATAGAGCACTGGTGCGCATGCTTTTTGCGCTTGTTGCAGTCGCCGTTGGCATCTCCGTTTTCTTCAGCACGTTGCTCAATATCTGGGAAGCCAACTTAGCATTAAATAGCCTTATTATCTTGGGGCTTATCAGCGGCATTGCTTATTGTTTTGTTAAAGTCTTTGAATTGCGGATAGCTGTGAATTGGTTAACCAGCTATGCGCATAGTCAAGATGAAGCAACGCTTGCAGCTGCACCCAATATCCTTGTGCCGATGGCCCGTTTGATAAGATATGACCATCAAGGCAAGCCCCTACTCTTTCCGCACCTTGCCAATGGAATTTTGGATTCCGTAGAAGGTAGGCTCGCTGAGATCCGAGATATATCAGGCTACATGCGTAACCTACTTGTTTTTCTTGGTTTATTGGGAACGTTTTGGGGATTAATCCTTACCATTCAAGGTGTCCTTCAAGCGATAGATGGCCTTGATTTGGCCAATCAAGAATTGGTGGATGCCTTTACCACCATGAAGAATAATCTTCAAAAACCAATGCAAGGTATGGCGACAGCTTTTGGCACGTCACTTACAGGCTTGGGGGGATCCCTTATCCTCGGATTTTTGATTTACAATTAGGTCGCGCACAGAACAACTTTTACAATCACATGGAAGAGTGGCTCTCTGGACAAGTACGCATGGAGTCCCAAAGCCTTGGTGTTTCTGGCGGCAGCTCGGCTTATCTTGAAGCCTTAGTAGAACAAACTGCTGAGGGCTTGAATCAAACACGTCGTCTTCTGCTGCAAATGAGAGAGGATCGCCACAATGTTGAACAGAACTTGGCTGTTCTCGCTGAGGATATTCGTGCCCTAGCAAGCCATATTGATGACGTGGGACGCGGATCTGCCCAAAACGCCATACAATCACAAGAAATGCGCCATACCCTAGATAAATTAATTTCAACGTTGAACAGCCGACAAGAAGAGGAAGACGCAAGCACCGCCATTCTCCGAAGCATTGATAGAAGATTGGCAAAAGCAGGTGACAGCCCAAGAGAAGATTTATCACAACTTACAGAAACCATTACCGAGGAATTGCGGTTGCTCACCAAAACCATGGCTTCGATCTTCAAAGGTTATACATAGCCATGGCGAAACGCCGACTCAAGCGGGGGGAAGAAGTATCCGTTTGGCCAGGATTTGTTGATGTCCTTACAGCCATTCTTCTTGTCACAGTCTTTTTACTTGGCATTTTTTTGGTTGCGGAATTTGTTCTCACAAAAGCCCTAAAAGACACGTCTCTATCACTTGAAGACGTCACGAGCAAAGTCCAAAGCATGCAAGTGGATATTCAAAATGCTCAAGACGCTTTGGAGGCCAAGCAGCAGGATATTGATCGGGCAACATTAGAACTCAAAAATATTGAGGCCAAAAAGAAAAGCCTTACCACAGAGCTCCAACAACTTACGGGGACATTAAAGCTCTCAGAAAAAACGATTGCGCAACTGCGCTCAGAGCAATCAGCCTTGATAAATGATTTGGAAAAAAGTCAAAAAGAAGAGAACAGCCTCAATGAGAGATTGATTTTTTTGCAGCGTCAATTGGAAGATGCTGAGCTGCGGGCTTACCAAGATGCTGAACGGTTTCAAAGAATCCAAACTGACTTGGAAGATAATCTGCAGCAAGAACGCGACAAAACACAAAAATATAGCCAAGACATCGCTTCTTTAAAAAACAATATCATCAGTTTGCAACAAGAACTGCGTGAGGAACGACTCAGACAAAATGCGTCACAACGAACCATTGATGCTCTGGAAGCCAAGCAGGCACAATTGGCCATCAATTTGGATGAAACGCAAAAGTCCAATCAAGTACTTGCGCGGCTTGTGGAACAGTTGCGCACACAAAAGCAGCAACTTGATGAAGACCGAGAATTCGTCAAATCACGATTGGATGAAAGTGTGCAAACGCTTGCCCTTTTGCGTGAAGCATCTGAGGAAGCTTTGCGCAACATGGACATGAAACGTCAGGATGTCGCGGATCAATTGGTACAAGAGCGCAGTATTACAACCAATTTGCGTGCTGAGATCACAAAGCTGGTCAATGACATTACACGGCTTAAAACACAAAGGGATGGAGATCGTGAGGAAAAACTAGCACTGCAAACAGAGCTTGCAAAACTCCGCGTTCTTTTGTCAGAAACCATTCAATTGAAGGATGACGCCCTTGCAACAAGTGAAAATTTAAAAACAGTATTGGCAAAATTAAACGCTGATATTTTTGATATGTCACAGCAACTTACAGGTTCACGCAACAAACTCCGCACAAGCTTAGAAAAGCAGCAAAAAACCGCGGAACAGATAGCCATGTTAGAGCTTGATAATCAAACGTTGCGTGCTGCCTTATTGAAAGCAGAACAACAGCAAACCCTGCTTATTGAGCGCGAACAAGCCTTACATAAAAACACCATCAATGAATTACAGGCCAGCAAAGAAGAGATCGCCGTCCTTAATGAAACAACATTAAAACTTCAGCTTCGGCTGAGTGTTCTTTCCAATCAGCTTGCCGAAAGTAGACTTCGAGAAAAACAGAACCAGACACAAATTGAAAATCTGGGCGCTGAATTGAATGCTGCGCTTGCTGAAAGGGTAGATGAATTAACCCGTTACAGGTCAGATTTTTTTGGCAAAGTTCGCATGGCACTTCAACAGGTCAAGGGCATTGAAATCAAGGGTGATAGGTTCGTATTTGGTTCTGAATTGCTGTTTGCGTCAGCCAGTGCACAGTTGAACAGCCGCGGGAAGTTGGAGCTTAAGAAACTGAGTCAGCAGATCAAAATAGCTATCGATAACCTACCCTCTGACGTTGATTGGATTCTCCGCATAGATGGGCATACAGATAGTCGGCCCATCCGATCTCCTCTTTACAAAGACAATAGGGAGCTGTCCTTTGCGCGTGCATTGTCTGTTTTGCGCGAACTTGCCGAGCTTGGCCTTCCCAGTCAAAGGCTCGTGGCATCCGGCTTTGGATCCACCCGGCCAGTTCGCACCGGCAACAGTCCTGAAGACTTTGCAGCCAACCGCCGCATTGAAATCAAGTTAACCAGCCCTTAAAAGCCTCTGGTTAGTCTTGTCTAAATTGCAACTCGGCAAGACGCGCGTAGATCCCATCCGCTGCAACCAATTGTTCATGATTGCCCTGCTCTACGAGCTGACCTTGGTCCAACACAAGAATATGGTCCGCATCACGCACGGTTGCCAACCTATGGGCAATGACCAAGGTGGTACGTCCATGCATGAGATGCTCTAAAGCTTGTTGTACAGCGACTTCTGACGCTGCATCCAATGATGATGTGGCCTCATCAAGAAGCAAAATTGGCGCATCACGCAACAAAGCCCTGGCAATCGCAACACGCTGTCTTTGACCTCCTGAGAGTTTGACACCGCGCTCACCAAGTTCGGTATCATACCCATGGGTAAGCCGACCTACAAATTCATCAACATGTGCGGCTTTGGCCGCAGCCATAACTTCTTGCTTTGTGGCATCTGGACGTCCAAACAAAATGTTATCAAACAAACTTCCAGAAAAGATGACGCTGTCTTGAGGAACCAAGGCAAATTGACTGCGAAGATGGGCCAACCCTAAGCTTCTAACATCAAGATTGTTTAGAAAAATACCCCCTTCGTTCACATCATAAAAACGCTGCAGAAGCTGGAAAAAAGTGGTCTTACCCGCACCTGATGGCCCAACAATGGCCACTGTTTGACCATCAGGAATGCTTACATTTAAGCCATTGAGAGCTTGTTCACCAGGTTGAGATGGGTAAGAAAACTTGACATCTTTGAAGCTGATTTCACGGGTTCTACCTTCAAGAAATTGAGGATTTTCTGGGTCACTGATGATGGGGTTTGTTGTGAGAATTTCTTGAAGCCGCTCGGTGGCGCCTGCTGCACGCTGTAATTCCCCCCATATTTCAGACAAAGCGCCTACAGACCCGGCAACAAAGACCGCATACAAGACAAATTGCGTTAGTTCACCTGCACTCATACGTCCCTCGAGGACGTCATAAGCACCAATCCATAAAACACCTGCAATGCCTGTAAAAATTAACGAAATCACGACAAATGTGAGCATGGATCGCGCCATAATGCGTTGGAAAGCCGCACTTAGTGACAAATTGATACGGTGAGAAAATTTTTGCCTATCTACATCTTCATGGACGAATGACT
This sequence comes from Alphaproteobacteria bacterium, assembly GCA_038131935.1. Lineage (GTDB taxonomy): Bacteria > Pseudomonadota > Alphaproteobacteria > UBA8317 > UBA8317 > UBA8317. The sequence goes on from JAYPQH010000001.1 coordinate 25,727, forward strand.
GGGTCAGCGACACAGCACTTAAGGTTTCTGTTGCAAAGGCACTCGCATCAGCAATCTTGTCCTGTGATAAGCGCGACAAACTGCGGACACGTCGTCCAAAAAAGATAATGGGAACAACAACAATGGGAACCAAAACGAAAACCAACATGGTTAGTTTTGCAGAGGTCAGCAAAAGCATACTGATGCCGCCCAATAGCAAAACAATATTCCTCAAAGCTATGGAAGCAGATGACCCTACCCCCTTGAATAACAGTCGTATCCGCCGTTAACCGAGATAAGACTTCACCAGATTTCATTTGCTCAAAAAATTCTGGTGATAAAGCCAATACATGGGAGAATACGGCTTTGCGTAGGTTTGCCACAACTGTTTCGCCAAGCTTGGTAACAAAATAGAACCTTACCGCTGTGGAAAATGCCAGCACAAAGGCAACAACCATAAGTGCGAGGAAATAGTCATCTACACTCGCTGAATGCTCTTGATTGAATCCTTGATCGATAACACCTCGAAATGCCACGGGGACAGCCAAGGTGGCAGCAGCTGCCACCAACAATGCTGCAAATGCCCCAACAAGGAGTCCTCGATTGGGTTTCAGGAAAGGCCATAAGCTTCGTAATAACTTAGGCGAAGAAATAGGTCGCTGTGTTGCAGATGCTTTCATGGATGTACCGAAATTTGTGCTTTTTATTTTGTTTGCATTCTGTATGTCACATCCACAGACCATGTTGCCAGTGCTTGCTCTTTGATGTAACAGAACCACTTTATAGAAAAATTCAACATGATGTCTCTCTTGTCATGAGCCGCCTAGCATATTTTTTCTGCCCTTTAAAAGGGTAAGGCAAAGAGGTCGGTAGATGACAGGATTGTGAAGAAGGGTATTTGACGATGAAAAGCGAAGGTCATCCAGATTATCATACAATTTCAGTGGTTATGACAGACGGCACCAGCTTTCTGACACGCTCAACCTACGGTAAAGAAGGCGATACATTGCAACTAGATGTAGACCCCAACACCCATCCTGCATGGACTGGTGGTGGCACCAAGTTGATGGACACAGGTGGTCGTGTATCAAAGTTCAAAAAACGCTTCGAAGGTTTTGGCATTTAAGCCTTACCCCGATTTACATGGTTCCAGCACATTCGCCAGCTGTTGCAAAAACAGTTTACGCGAAAGCTGTATGTTTTTAAGGAGACCAATTCATGGCACAACCGTTGATGCCAAAGGCCACAGCCGTTTGGTTGATAGACAATACGTCACTAAGTTTTGAACAAATCGCTGCGTTTTGTGGCATTCATGTTCTTGAGGTTTCAAGTATTGCTGATGGCGAAGTCGCCCAGGGTATTCGTGGCCTTGATCCCATTTCAACGGGTCTCCTCTCCCGTGCGGAAATAGAGCGCTGCCAGAATGACCCTACCGCCCCATTGAAAAGCCTAAAAAGGCCCGTGGCAGACCTTCCAGATGTTAAACCACGAGGCAGTCGCTACACACCTATTTCAAAGCGGCAAGATAAGCCTGATGCCATAAATTGGTTACTACGCCATCATCCAGAGTTGAGCGACAATCAGCTTGTAAAACTTGTTGGCACAACAAAAACAACGATCTCAGCTGTGCGGGACCGAACACATTGGAACAGCGCAAATCTACGTCTCGTTGACCCAGTTGTTCTAGGACTTTGCACCCAGATAGAGCTTGATACTGCGGTGCAGAAAGCCAATGCGAACAAACCTGCCCAGACAGCTGAAGCACCTGCACTCTCACCACTAGAGATGGAATCTGGGGATGCGACTCATGACAATAAAGATGATGCGTTTGCACCAAGTTTAGATGAACAGACGACAGAAAATGCTAAGTCAGAGGCTATGATATCTGCAGAAAATCTGTTTAAAAACTGATTGATGTATTTTACCTAGTGGTTAGCTAAGCGATCACGAAGCTTGAGTTTTTCAGATTTAAGTTTTGCAAGACGAATATGATCCGGGGATGGCCGCTTCTCCTCCTCGGCAATAGCTTTTTCAAGCTCCGCATGTTTGCGTTCCAGTTCCAGTGCATGGTTTTGGTTGTTCATATGGTAACCTCCATTTGACTGATGTTGGGAATTGAGTTGAACATGGACGCAAAGAAATTGGCAAGGGTAAAGATGACAGAGCGCAGACTTATTGTTGGGATCACGGGTGCATCTGGGGTGATTGTTGGCATCAAGCTTTTGGAAATTTGCCAAAAACTTAATGTTCATACCCATCTTATCATGACAAAAGCCGCTGAGATGACTGTCGGGTATGAGACGAATTATCACCCTGATGATGTGCGTGCTCTTGCAGGAACCAATCATCTGATTACAGATGTAGGGGCCAATATTGCCAGCGGTTCCTTCCCCACCATGGGCATGGTTGTGGTGCCTTGTTCTATCAATAGTCTTTCTGAAATTTCGTTAAGCCTTGCCAGCAATCTCCTCACACGGGCGGCAGATGTTTGCCTCAAAGAACGTAGACCACTCATTCTTGCGGTAAGAGAAACACCACTTCATACCGGCCATACCAGGCGCATGACAGAGGCAAGTGAAATTGGAGCCATTATCGCTCCCATGGTGCCACCATTTTACGCAGAGCTGTCTCACCTAGATGATATGTATACGCAGATGGCAGCCAGACTTTTGACAGCTTTTCATTTAGAGGAAAGCCCTATGAGACGCTGGGGTGAAGAATTACGTAAGGGGCGCCGATAACATCAAAGCAATGCATCATATCCTGATTAAGCTTTGCATACCCCATATCCTCGACATGCCGCCGCACAACATCAGATGCGTCCAAACCCATGTCCGGACCACTCGCTTCATGAAGGCCATGCATGATATCAAGCTCTAAGGTGATTTCGGTTTTTTTTAATCTTTGCCGCATGATTTTTGCATCATCAAAGATATCCCCACTGCGCAACATTTTACGCTGCGCGCGCAACGGCATCACAAACTGACGTATCAAAACCATCGCACGGTGATAAGCTTGAGCCTTCACTCTCCAATTTTGATGTTGCGCAAGCCATACGGCATGCAAAAGAATAGGAACCATCAAATGATGGCTATCTTGAAGAGATAAACAAGCCTGCATCACATCATGTTTTCCATAATGTTCACGCACCCAACCTTCATAATCAGATAAAGACACTGTTCATTCCTCCAAGAAAACGTTATACACATGCCTTTTTCGATGGAATTCTACAAGGGAAGCCCAATGCAAGCACAAGTAGGCATCATTATGGGATCACAGTCAGATTGGCCTGTGATGTCCTGTGCACGTGATATCCTCTCAACATTGGAGGTCACACATGAATGCAAAATTGTCTCAGCACACCGAACACCCGAGCGTCTGGTAACTTATGCTCAGACAGCCGTAGAACGAGGTTTAAAGGTGATTATCGCCGGTGCTGGGGGTGCTGCACATTTACCTGGGATGGTTGCCAGTATGACAACATTGCCCGTTTTGGGGGTCCCTGTAGCCAGTCGACATCTTAAAGGCTTGGACAGTTTACTCTCCATTGTGCAAATGCCAGCCGGTGTGCCGGTGGGAACATTGGCGATCGGTGAGGCTGGAGCAAAGAATGCGGCCCTTTTGGCCGCATCCATACTCTCCACACATGACCTTGAACTTGCCCAGAGGCTTCAGGATTGGCGAACCCAACAGAGCAACAATGTTGCAGAAACCCCGGTTGACCCTCAATGAGCAAAACAGTTGGTATCATAGGAGGTGGTCAACTTGGACGCATGTTGGCCATGGCTGCAGCAAAAATTGGTGTACGGCCACACATATTTGCCCCTGAACCTACACCATGTGCGGCAGATGTAGCTCAATTCACGCAAGCCCAATATGATGATGAACGCGCGCTACAAGAATGGGCGCGAGCATGCGATGCCATTACCTTTGAATTTGAAAATATTCCAACACGTCACTTAGATGTTCTAAGTGATAAGCTTAGACCACATCATTATGCACTTGAGATTTCTCAAAACCGCGTTCGTGAGAAAGAATTCCTACGCAATTTGGATGTACCCTTAGCAGGTTTTTTTCCGGTAAAATCGCGCGAAGACCTTCAACAAGCCGCGAATGAACTTCAATACCCCATTGTCCTTAAGTCAGCTGAACTTGGGTATGATGGGAAAGGACAATATGTTTTATCCTCATCCAAAGATATAGATGAGGCTTTGACAGTAGCTGGTGATGACGCTGTTGCGGAAGCGTGGGTACCATTTGTTGGTGAATTTTCCATCATCGCCGTCTTCGGACAACATAACAACGTTGTCTTTTATGATGCTTGCGAAAACATACATCGCAAGCAAATGTTAGCCCATACCCGCCTGCCCGCCAGCATCAACCAAGCTACTGAAGCCTTAGCGCAAAATTATGTCGCCTCTATCGGAAATGCCTTAGGTTATGTGGGCACGTTAACGGTTGAATTTTTCATGTTGGAAGACCAATCAATCTTAGCTAATGAGATAGCTCCACGGGTGCATAATTCTGGTCATTGGACCATTGAGGGAGCTTACACATCCCAATTTGAAAACCATATAAGAGCTGTGATGGGGATGCCCTTGGGCTCAACAAAAAGGCTTGGCAACATATTCATGGAAAATATTGTTGGCCTTGATATGCAAAATTACCGCGAAAACTTACCTGAAGAGGGAAGCTTCCATGATTACGGGAAGAACCCTCCCAAGGCTGGTCGAAAAATGGGACATCTCACAAAAATATTGCCTTTTTGAGGGGATGCAAAGCACCATCCAACGTCGTTCTTGAATATGACTTAACGACGTTGGGGGATACGCCTTAACCAGTGTAAAAGCTCATCCAAAGGCTTCACAGGGTCTGGAATACGTGAAGCAAGTTTGCCAACACGCATAACCTCTGAAAAGCGTCTCTCCATAAATTCTTGCCAATCACCATCTGGTTGAGATGCCAAGCGAAGACTTGTTGTTTTCAAAATGTAGCCAAGAAGCATGCGTTTGGTATGATATGACATGTCGGTAGAACGATCACCTGCAGCCAACCAAATAAAATTGGCCATCTCCCGATAAATACCCAACAATTCGCCATGCCTACCTGGAACAGACATCACGGCAAGACCTCTACGAAAAGCTTCTGGTTGCTCAGCTAGCATCATAAGCCGGGCGAGGGTGAGCTGTTTTACCCTGACTGTCATGGACGGCTCATCTGCCAAGTTCGGCAATAATGATGCCTCGACCCGCGTATTATCTCGTTGCATCCATAACAAAAATGCATCCATGCCCCCACGAGGAAAAGCAAGGCGAACAGCAGCAGGAGATATCTCCAACTGTTTTGCCTCTTGCAACATCATTTGCATCGTCCAACCATCAAATGCAGCTGAAGCAATGATGGGATCAAGCAACTTTTCTTGTATCTCATGCTTATACGCCATATTCCCTCCATATCATTTACCTCTTTCTGCCACGTTAACGCTGGACAGAACAGGGCCAAGCCGTTATATAAGGCGTTCTTTGTAAAAAACTAACGGAGTCACCGCGTGCAGGTACAAGTTCGGGACAATAATGTTGATCAAGCCCTTAAGGCGCTAAAAAAGAAAATGCAGCGTGAGGGAATTTTTCGTGAAATGAAATTGAGAAATCATTATGAGAAACCTTCTGAAAAGCGGGCCCGCGAAAAGGCTGAAGCAGTACGTCGCTCGCGTAAATTAGCGCGCAAGCGGGCACAGCGCGAAGGCGTATAAAGACACGACCAAAATGACGACATTGTGATGTTGTCACCAGAGTTCTTAAGAGCTCCAAGTCTCATAAATATTTTGAATGATCCGTTCCCCACTGGAGCGGATTTTTTATGTTAAAATCCATATCGTTGGCAGGCCTTGGAAAGAAGCCTATCATCAGGCGGTGAATGTGGAGGCTTACAAAAATAGCGACAATATTGTTATGCAAATTGCGCGCTACCTTGCCAATACAAAACTTCAATTCCCATATCTCAAACTGCCAATTGCAGCCAAATTCATAGAATTTTGGTCAGAGAGACGAGCATTATGAACGTGAGTTGACGGGAAGATCAGCATCAGCGGCATCATTGGATGTCTGTGCTTGGCGCACAGATCGATCCCCTCAAAACATAATCATTTGCGAAAAATGTCTGTAACATGTGAGATATCGGTTCATCGCCCCAATACCTCCATCAGCAACCAAAAAAATTCTTCAATGGTTAGAGCAATATTTCATGAAATGTCACCATTTTGGTATGTCTCAACATGGCGTCAGTCCGCTAGGCCTAAAAAATGTATGACAAAGCCCACAAGCTTTTTAGGGCAAGAACCCATAAAAAAGCCGGCCTATTGGCCGGCTTTTTGGATACATATAACGATATCTATTACATAGACTTCACAATCTCTTCTACCATTTTGCGCGCATCACCAAACAGCATCATGGTATTGTCTCGGAAGAACAATTCGTTTTCGACACCTGCATATCCTGAGCCCATGGAACGCTTCAAGAACAGAACTGTTTTGGCATTTTCAACATCCAAAATTGGCATACCAAAAATTGGGGATGACTTATCAGTCTTCGCTGAAGGGTTGGTCACATCATTCGCACCAATCACAAAAGCAACATCCGCTTGAGAAAACTCAGTGTTGATATCCTCGAGTTCAAATACTTCATCATAAGGCACATTCGCTTCAGCAAGAAGAACGTTCATATGCCCTGGCATCCGTCCAGCAACCGGGTGAATGGCGTAAGCCACATCCACACCTTCCGCTTTGAGAAGATCTGCCATTTCGCGAAGAACATGCTGCGCCTGTGCGACAGCCATACCATAGCCCGGTACGATGATGACCTTTGATGCATTTTTCATGATAAATGCTGCATCATCTGCTGACCCACGCTTCACAGGACGCTCTTCTTTTTCTCCGGCAGCTGCACTTGCGGAATCGTCCCCGCCAAAACCACCCAGGATCACGTTAAAGAAGGATCTGTTCATCCCTTTACACATGATATAGGACAAAATCGCACCAGATGAGCCAACAAGAGCTCCCGTCACGATGAGAGCCGTGTTGCCTAAGGTGAAACCAATTCCAGCTGCAGCCCACCCTGAGTAGGAATTCAGCATGGAAACAACCACTGGCATATCTGCACCGCCGATGGGGATAATCAACAAGATACCCAATGCCAGGGCAATAAATGTAATCGCCCAAAACAATCCATAAGAGTTGGTTGTCATGAACACTATAATCAAGACAACGACCAAAATGCCCAAGAAAAGATTGAGCAGATGCTGACCTGAGAAGGTGATGGGTTTACCTGACATCCGCCCATCAAGTTTAAGAAACGCAATGATGGAACCTGAAAAGGTGAGCGCACCAATGGCAACACCTAGCGACATTTCAAACAAACTTGCCGCAGGAATGGCACCTGGCGCTCCAATTCCATATGCGCCTGGCGCATATAAAGCAGCCGCTGCCACAAATACCGCGGCCAAACCAACGAGCGAGTGAAAAGCAGCCACCAATTGAGGCATGGCCGTCATGGGGATCCTTTGCGCTATAACAGCACCAATTCCACCCCCAATTGCCAGACCGGCAATAATGAACAAAACACTGCCAACAGAGATATCAATCAAGAAAAGGGTCGTGACGACGGCTAAAGCCATACCGATCATGCCCATGTAATTTCCCTGACGGGAGGTTTCTGGAGAGGAAAGTCCCCTTAGAGAGTTGATAAACAATACGCCAGAGGCGAGATAGAGAAGCGCTGCAAGATTAGCTGACATCAATTTCGAGCCCCCTTAGCTTTTTTTCTTATACATGGCGAGCATGCGTTGGGTTACCAAGAAGCCACCAAAAATATTCACTGATGCAAGTATCAGCGCTAGGAAGCCGAATATTCTCGCGGACCAACCTGCGCCACCCGTTGCTTGTTCAATATCAACGCCCGTGGCCAACAAAGCGCCAACAACGATCACAGATGAAATGGCATTTGTCACAGCCATTAACGGTGTATGAAGAGCGGGGGTCACGGACCAAACAACGTAATAGCCCACAAAAATAGCCATTACAAAAACCGCAAAACGCAAAACTGTTGGATCAACACCCGCGGCACTGCCCCCAACTTCTGCGACTTGGGCAATCGTATCAGTCTGTATGTTCGCAAGGCTCGCTTGTACTTCAGCAAGCTTATCCTGTGCGGAAACAATCACGTCTTTCAAATTTGACATAGGCCCATCCTCAAGATTTTAGTGAGGGATGATGAACAGCACCGTCGCGACATAACAACGTTCCGGCAATGATTTCATCTTCCAAATTGATGACAAGGTTACCTGTATCTTTTTCAGCAAGTAACTCAATGAATGATATCAGGTTCTTCGCATACAAAGCGCTGGCATCTGTAGGCAAACGCATGGCCAAATTTTCATAGCCGATGATGGTTTTTCCATCTTCCTGAACGACTTCGCCTGGAACTGTAAGCGCACAGTTGCCACCTTGCTCTGCCGCCAAGTCAACCACAACTGCTCCTCTAGGCATGGAGGCCACTTGCTCTTTGGTGACCAATTTTGGTGCAGGCCGACCTGGTATGAGCGCGGTTGTGATCACAATATTCTGTTTAGCGATATGATTACTCACCAATTCCGCTTGCTTTGCCTTGTAGGCATCAGACATTTCTTTCGCATAACCACCGGCTGTTTCCGCTTGTTTGAACTCTTCATCCTCGACAGCAATAAATTTACCACCCAACGATTCTACCTGTTCTTTTGCAGCAGGGCGAACATCCGTTGCTGTAACAACAGCACCCAAGCGCTTTGCCGTCGCAATAGCTTGAAGACCTGCAACACCAGCTCCCATGATAAATACCTTCGCAGGAGCCACCGTGCCTGCTGCTGTCATCATCATAGGAAATACGCTACCGTAAGCAGCAGCACCATCGATAACAGCTTTGTAACCAGCTAGGTTTGATTGCGATGAGAGGACATCCATGGCTTGTGCTCGGGTAATTCTCGGAACGAATTCCATACCGAACACGGTCAACTCTGCCGCCGCACAGGCATCTAGGGTTTCACGATCATTAAATGGTGCCATAATCGCGCAAACCGCTGTTTTGGGGGGCAATACTGCAATTTCCTCTGCTGATGGACGGCGCACTTTGATCACCAAATCTGCATCTTTTACACAATCTTCAAAATCTGACGCTATCCGCGCGCCTTCAACCTCATAAGCATCATCGGCCATAGATGCATGCAAACCTGCACCTGATTGGACGGTCACCTTGTGACCAGCCTTAATAAGTCGCTTGACGGAATCTGGTGTTGCGGCAACACGAGTTTCCCCGTCACGCACCTCACGCGGGACAGCTATCAGCATAAAAATTCCTCCGTTATCACATTTCAGGAATGGCTATCACACCAAGAAAATGGCCATGAATACCAATAGTGCGACACAAGAAATAATGCCCCACTGGACCAATTTCACGAAACCATTCCAGGTACGCTGATGCTCGGAAATATCCATTGAACCTTCTTCATAAGCTGACATGACTAACCCCAACTCTTCTACATTGTATAATTTATTATGGTGCAATAATCATTATTGACCACTCTTAGCAACATTCACAAACCATAAATTAGTATAAATTTACGCTTTGTAACATATTTTCTTGTGATTTTCGCCGCGACAGCGACGTAGCGCCTGCCAATTGTGACTCGAAAAGCTGATGCCAGTTTTGCTTAGCACCAAGCCTAATAAACACACTACCCAAACCGATTGCAGCCCGATCCATGAACACAAATTCCTGAGGTGGCCTCACAGGCCCCAACGCCTTTAGAGCTTTATGAACTGCCATGGCCTCCGCACGACCATAAGCACCAGGTGCGATATCTTCCGCAATCATACGGGTTCTATCATCCAAAAGGGGCCCATAAATGAATCCAGCCCAAATATCCAATACATCCATCAAATCTTTGGATATATTATCAAAGCCCCAAGCCTTGTAAGCTTCTGCTCTTTGTTCTGATCGATTCTCACGAAACCCTTCGTAAAGTGTGATAACAGCATCAATGAATTCTGGCTCAAAAACCCTTACACACCCAAAGTCCAACAAATTCAGCTGCCCATCTTTGTTGATTGTATAATTTCCTGGATGTGGATCCCCATGGATAACGGCATATCCTACAAGCGGATGCCACCATGCGGAAAACAATTGCCCCGCCAAGTGATCAATTTGCTCTGCGCTCTGCTTTGCCATTTGCTCATCAGAGAATATCTTTTCGCCTTCACACCATGTCATGGTTAATAATCTTGATGTGCTCAATTCTGCAAGAGGTTGAGGCACCGAGATGTCCAAATGTGCAAGCATTTTTGCATAGGCTGCCATCAATTTTGCTTCACGGATATAATCAAGCTCCTCACGCAATCTTGCAGCCAACTCTTCTCTGATCGCGCTGGTGTCGATGACACCATCAACACGCCGCATAATCCCCAGGACAACATCCAATTGAGCAAGATCTGCCTCAACAGCTGAATCCATGTCTGGATATTGTAGTTTCACCGCAACATGTTCTCCATCAGAAGTTGTGGCTTCATGGACTTGCCCTAAGGACGCTGCAAAACTTGCCACTGGTGAAAAGTTCTGAAACCGATCACGCCAGTGCTCGCCCAATTCAGCGCGCATCCTCCGCTCAACAAATCTCTTTCCCATGGAAGGGGCATGCGCTTGGAGTTGGCTCATAGCTTCCTGGAACGCTGGTGGCACAGCGTCGGGAATTGTTGCAAGAATTTGTGCAACTTTTACCAAGGGACCGCGAAGTTCTCCTAAGGTTGCCACCAACTGTTGGGCCAATTGATCATTGACCAACCCACGACCACGGATAACTGAGCCAGTTGCTTGCAAGGTAAAGCCTGCCGCGCGACCACCAACTTGGCCATATCTTCGCAACCGTTTCGACAGCTTGTTTTCTTCGCCCAATATAGCCCCCTAAAAACCTCAACACGTCAAATATCCACTCCGTGTGATAATGGAGCGGTGGCGTCAAAAAAAAAGCCCCGCTCTTAAGCGAGGCCCCTTTGTTATGATATTTATCTTGCGGTCACCTGAATTCGATAACCGCGCGGCGGTTACGTGGATTGGGAACATTATCTGGGGTAGGTTCTGCTAAGTCCCCCTCTCCTTCAGGGATAACAGCCACCACACGAACACCGGCTTTGCGCAGTGCATTCGCAACGGCCACAGCACGACGCTCAGATAGCCTGTCATTGTATGCAGCAGGGCCAGCTGTATCAGCATGACCATATACATTCACGCTATCTCCAGCATTCACGCTGGCTACGTTTTTGATGACCTGTTGGGCTTCCGCCGTCAGCTCTGAACGATCAAAGCCAAAATAAATGGTAAACTGACTGATGGCTGGGATGGCTGGTGCGCCACACGCTAAGAGTGCTTCTTCAAAGATGGCTTGATGCTTCGCACCATCCATATCTGGCCTTGTGAATGCTTCATCAACCATATGCCTATCAAACATGACCTGCGCGCGCGCGCACTCTTCAGGACGTAGATCTCTATTACCTACCAATGTATCCATTAATTTGCCACGTGCGTCTGAAATCAAGGCAATGCGCGCATTGTCGTCATTGTTGGTTACATAATTGTGGTTGTTATCAAAGTACTCTGCGGTCCAAGGTTCAGGCGTGTTTCAAGAACTGCCAAGCGCCCCTTTTCTGCATAAAGTGCGGCCAAAGCCCAGTTCTCTTCCTGACTGGCAACCTTCGTCTCTTCTTGGTAAAATTTGGCAAGGTGAGCTTCGAAATTATCCCCTTTGATCACCTTAGAAAGAAATGGCTCGGCGGAAAATGTACCGCATCCAGCAAGACCCAAGATAGATACAAAACAAACTGAGCGCAAAAAGCTTCTCATAGCCCAAATCTCCAACAAAAAACCCAAAGACAGTAATTCTGTCTTTGGGCCATTTTCACAATAATGTCAAAAAAAATTACCGATAATTGACAACCGCACGACGGTTCATACGGTTTTTCACATTGTCTTCCGTTTGAACGGCGAGATTGTATTCACCATCACCGATAACAGCGACCACTTTCACCCCAGCTTCACGTAAGGCGGAGGCTTCATTTTTGGCGCGTCGCTCAGATAAACCCATGTTGTACTTCTCTGGGCCAGCTGTATCCGTATTACCGTAAACATTCACAGAACGCCCATCAGCCTGGGAAACGATGTTATTGATTACCCGCTTAGAGTCTGCGTTCAATTGATCATCATCAAAAGCAAAGTAAACGGTGTAGCTGCTTATTTTGGCAATAGCAGGCTTTTCTTCAACTTTCTTCTGCTCCGTGACAGGGGCAGGTTTTTCTGCACAGCTAGCGAGTCCAAATACAACACCAGCAACAGCGGCCTTTACAACAAAATTCATATCAAATCTCCAGAGTAAAATGATTGTGGGCCCTATAACATTCAAAGTATACCACGAAATTCCCTTAACACAAATTAGGGAAAGCTTTTCATAAATCCTGGGGGCTTACCAACAACGTCAAGATTTGTTGTGTCAGATTTGTCACAGAACAAGCGAGCTGACATACCAAAACTCACATATCGCCCAGTGCTTCAAGGTAAACGTCCAAAAGCTCCCGCTCTTCAGAACGCTCGTTTGGGTCTTTGGCCCGGTATTTGATGCATGCACGCAAGATTTTCGTATCAAACCCACGTCCTTTTGCCTCAGCGAACACCTCTTTAATATCTGTGGCCAGCTGGCGTTTTTCTTCTTCTAACCGTTCAATACGCTCCACAATTTGACGCAATTCAGCCCCAACAATGACGGGACTTGATGTGATGTCATCCATTTTCATTAATCCTTTTCGTTTGCCAAGCTATGTATAATCTCGTTTCAGATCACCCATTGCGAAGCTCCAAGCCTTTTATAGCCAAACTCTATATTCGTTATCTGTCTTATGAACGCTCTGTCTGATAAAGCTTTTTCCATTCGTCATATGCCATCCCATACACGCGCGTGCGGGCTTCTTCCTTATCTAAAGCCCCACCCAAAAGATGGTCCTCTTCCATATACCAACGGGATAAACAATTCCGACAAAAGCCAGCCAAATCCATCAAATCAATATTTTGAACATCTTTTCGCTCTTGCAAATGCGCAACCAGACGATCAAACGCAGCGGCCTTAGCTTTGATATCATGTTCATTTTGAGTACTCATTTCACTTCTCCTTGGCGTGCCTGTTGCATCGTTGACAAGATGCTGTCGATATACCCTGTGAAGGTCTTTCGCCAAGCCCTATTTTGCAAAAGATCATTACGTATTTCTATCAAAACATGCTCATGCCTGCCCACGGCATGACGAGACATACAGTCCCCTGGCAAATCACCATGGTACGGCTCGTTAATGCCTGCAACAAAACCCTTCTCTCGCAGCATTGTTTCCACACCATACAGCCATGATGGTGGTGAGGCATGCAACAGACCAACTTCCGTAGGTCGCTTTTGGTCTCTCCAAAAGGGCGTAAAAGAATGCAGTGATAGGATCAAACAATAGCCGTGTTTGGTCAAAATGCGCTCTATAAACTGAGCAACAGCTTGGTGATATGGCTCGTGCGCCCTGGCCAACCTATGTTTGATTTGTGCGTCATCAAGACCAACATTTCCCGGTATGATGCGCCTATCTGAAATAGCACTGATGACAGTGGGATCTTTCGGATCACGATTTAAATCGACATAAAGTCTAGAATAACGCCCTGCCACAACGCTTACCCCAAGGTTTTCAGACCATTCGCACAAAGCCTCCATCACACCAGGGTCATAAGCAATATGGTCAAACAGGTCCTTTTCAGCCATACCAAGGGTACCAACGTCATCAGGCAATAAACGACCTGCATGATCACCCAACATCAACACGTAGGAATTTTCAGTGCGATCAATGGTAGAAAATGATATCATAAAGCTCCCTCCACATCAGGATATTGCCTATCTTCAAGAATATATCGCCCCTATCATTGAGGCGTGCTCGGCCACCCATTACTTACCACCATTTCTCACCTCGTTTGAAGCAACACCTGTTGGCTTGATTGCTGTAGGCAAAGCGGCCGCAGATATGGCCCAGGTAGCTCAACGATATCTGACCTTGCCTCATGATGGCGTCTTGGTGGTTAAACATGGAACAGAAGTTCACGCAAACAAACTGACCACATGCTATGCAAACCATCCCATTCCTGACAAGCATAGTGTGATAGCCGCTGAAACAATTTGCACTTATCTCCAGTCCCTGCCACTCGGCATGCCAGTTGTGTTTCTTTTGTCAGGTGGTGCTTCCAGCCTTTGCTGTTTGCCCATTAAAGGCATGTCCTTGGAAGAAAAATCGAAAATGATACAAGCCCTCATGTCACGAGGTGCAAATATCCATGAACTTAATGCGGTGCGACGAGCCTACTCTCAAATCAAAGGTGGAGGTTTGCTTAAATTTGCGCGCGGACCACTCCACACATTGGCACTAAGCGATGTCACCGGAGATGACCCAAAAGTTATTGGATCAGGACCAACAATCCCAATAACCGAAGAAGAACAATACATGCAGGTCCTCAAAAAATTTGAGTTCACACCTGTTTGTACCCCTTCAATCACAATTTCACCCACATCCCCCCATCAGCATTCCTATCAGTTGGTGTTTAAGCCCAAAGAATTATTAGATTGGGTGGTTAAAAAACTTCAATCTCCATCCATGGAGGTGCTGAATATTGGGGAAAAAGAGGAAGACAGCGCAGCCAATCTCGCCCGGCGTCATTGGGATTTAGCCTGCAAGCATTATAAAGGCGAACCCTTTGTTATGGTATCTGGTGGGGAAGCCACAACCATGATCAAAGGCGATGGAATCGGTGGTGCGAACAGAGAATATGTCCTTGAAATGATGCTCTGTGCACAATCGGCACAAAAACCCTTTGAAGCGACCATTTTGGCGATGGACACCGATGGTGTCGATGGTGCGAACGACGTTGCAGGAGGTATTTTCAACAGTACAGAATTTCAAAAATATGCATTACACAATGAAGCTCAAGAAGCTTTAAACAAGAGTGCATCAGGGGATTTTTTGGCACGTTACGGGCGTGACATTGTAACCGGGCCAACAGGCACAAATCTCAATGATATCCGCCTGCTTCTGATACGTCCCACCATGTAAAAAACTGTATTTAATGGCTTAAAGCCCTAAGACTTGGTGGAATTTCTCCATGCAAGGCCCAATCAATCAACTGGATGATATGAACCGTTGGCATGCCCAATTCAGGAGCAAGATGGTTCATACAGCCCAAGTTAACACTCGCGAGTATTTGCGCATCCGTTTTAAGAATAGATTGTGCCTTGCGGTGACGCAATTGATGGGCAATTTCAGGTTGAAAGAGAGAATAGGTTCCCGCACTGCCACAGCAAAGATGGCTGTCTGCGAAAGAACGCAGTTCAAAACCCGATCTACGTAATACCCTCTCACCAACACCTGAAAGACCCTGCCCATGTTGCATAGAACAGGGTGGATGATAGGCAATAGGTTGTGAGGTAGGGGCTTCTGCCTCCCAAGTTTGATCCTGATCTAGCCATTGTGTGACTTCAAAACTATGCGCTGACAACCATTTTGCTTCCTCCGCACAATCTTCATCTTCAAGCAAATGGGCATAGTCTTTTACCGTTGTTCCGCAGCCTGATGCGTTGATAATAACACCATCAACACCAGCATCCATCCAAGCTTGAACATTCGCCCTCGCCAATTTCTTGGCTTGCTCTTCATCACCATTATGATGGTGCAAAGCACCGCAGCAGCCCGACGATTTGGGCATCACCACCTCATGCCCAAGACTGGTCAAAACCCGGATTGTGGCAGCGTGTATTTCGCCACCTAACGCAGCTGTGGCACAACCATGGAGCAAAGCCAAACGAGATTTTTTTTCACCTTGCGCTGGGTAAATGACTCCTCGAGCAGGCGCAACATCTGGAATTCTTGCGGGAACATGCTCCAACAAATTGCCAAGAAACCGCGGAAGAAAGGAATGGAATGCCCTGAAAGGCCTGGCCAGTCCTATGGCAACACGAAACAAATTGGGGCGGACCAAAAGCGCCAAAATACAACGTCTATAAAGACGCTCAAAAAAGGGCCGCTGGTGATGTTGATGGATATATGCCCTCGCATGATCTACCAGACGCATATAATCCACACCACTTGGGCATGTTGTCTTACAGCCGAGGCAAGACAAACAACGATCAATATGCTTTACAATCTTAGGCTCTGGTCGACCCCCCTTTTCCAACATATCTCGTATCATCCAAATACGACCACGTGGCGAGTCTGCTTCATCACCCAAAACCTGAAATGTTGGGCAGGTTGCTGTACAAAATCCACAATGCACACAGCGACGCAAAACCTCCGCTGATTCTCGTATGGATTTTGTTTGGTATTGCTCTTCAGAAAACCGGGTTTGCATGATGACTCTTCAATCAAAAAAGCGTTGTGGACAAAAAATTTCTTGGGGATCAAAAGCGTGGCGCATCCTATGCTCCAAATTTTTCACAGAAAGATCTGGCTCCTGTCGCCATCCAAACCGTTCTTTGAGATGATGGCCATCACGTACAATCACAAATGATGCGGATAGCCCACCTATCACAGCCATCGCATCATGCCATTCAACCTCAGATTGGTCTCCCCATAGCCATGCCAAACCTCCAGCCCAATCAAAACTCACCTGAAGACCTTCAGGCAGTTGTTCTGCCAGCAACGTGGCGTCAGTAGGTTTAAGGTGCACCCTAAGAATAGTTTTGCCCATGTGGCCATGACGGATATGAGCATAATCATTCCAGAAACTTTGTGAGAGATGCTCCCGGATAATCGCAGATGGTTTATGCTCCAACCATTGTGCCATTCGCTCTAGACGCATATCCAGCGCATTGGCCGCACCATCCATTCCCACAACAACCCACCAGCCACCATCCATGGGCTCAGGTGCAATATCCAAACTGGCTGGAAAAAATCCAAAGTAGCTTGCATCCAGAGGCGCGCGCCATGCTTTTCTAGCCAATGCAGCAGCCTCTTGGATGGTTGGCACTGAAAAAAACAAACTTGCTTCCGATTGTGGGCGAGGCAATGTTTTGACAACAAGTTCTGTCATAGCTGCAAGTGTGCCAAAACTTCCTGTCATCAATTTGGAGACGTCATAACCTGTCACGTTCTTCACAACACGGCCGCCAGATTTAAAAACCTCACCACGGCCTGAAACCGCACGGAACCCCAGAACATGATCACGCACAGAGCCAGCCTTCAATCGACGAGAACCCGCAAGCCCAGAGGCAACAAGACCACCCATTGTTCCACCTTGCCCTTGTGCATCGAACAAATAATCAAGATCCAATGGCTCAAATGCCATCATTTGCCCTTGTTGGCGCAGCAGATCTTTAACTATTCTTACAGACGTACCAGGACGCAGCGCGACAAATAACTCTGCAGGCTCATAGGCAATCAAGCCATCAAGTTTTTGCATATCTAGCAAAGCGTCAGGGTTAATACGGTTTGTATACCCCATCCATTGGCGCGAATTGCGCCCTTTTATGGCCATTTTTTTACCTGAGCCCAGAGCCCAAACAACAGCCTCTTGCACATCTTTCTCATCTCTTGGATGGAACGTCTCTGCAGTTTGTAAAGTTGTCATCTTCAAAACCTTGGCAAATCAGGTCTGGGTAATTGGCCATGATGCACATGTACACGGCCCAACTCAGCACACCGATGCAATGTTGGGAATACTTTTCCGGGGTTTAGATTTTGATCTGGGTCAAATGCACATTTGATTCGCTGTTGCTGTTGGAGATCAATATCCGTGAACATCTCATGCATGAGGTCGCGTTTTTCAACACCTACACCATGCTCCCCTGTGAGGACACCACCAACTGACACGCATAGTTTCAGAATATCTCGCCCAAACAACTCTGCTTTTTCCATATCTCCAGGACGGTTGGCATCAAACAAAATCAGCGGATGCAGGTTCCCATCTCCAGCATGAAAAACATTAGCAACCCCTAAACCATGCTTATCCGCCAATTCTGATATCCCATTGAGAACTTTGGCCAAATGTTTGCGGGGAATCGTTCCATCCATACAGATATAATCTGGTGATATCCGCCCCACAGCAGGAAAAGCATTTTTTCGTCCTGCCCAATGGGCTTGTCGCTCCTCTTCGGTTTCGGAGACGGCAATACTTGTTGCACCGCAACGACGCGCAATTGCTGAGACATCGTCCAACAAAGCGTCAACTTCCTCACTTGTCCCGTCCAACTCAACAATGAGCATGGCTTCCGCGTCTCGAGGATAACCTGCATGCACATAATCTTCAGCAGCGTTAATGGCAGGACGGTCCATCATTTCCATACCAGCAGGGATAATTCCTTGTGCAATAACTTCTGCCACACAAGCCCCCCCTGCTTCTACGCTGTCAAATGCAAGCAGAACAGACCGAGCACGCTCAGGTGATGGCAATAGGCGGACCGTTACTTCCGTGACAACCCCCAGCAATCCCTCAGAACCATTGATGATACCGAGCAAATCAAATCCAGGGGTATCAAGACTTCCTCCTCCACCTAGCCTTGTCACCGTTCCATCCATCAAGACCAACTCAACGCTCAACACATTGTTTGTTGTAAGTCCGTATTTGAGGCAATGAACACCACCCGAATTTTCTGCAACGTTACCCCCAATGGAACAGGCAATTTGTGAAGATGGGTCAGGTGCATAGTAAAAACCATCATCTTGGACAGCCCGTGTTATGGCAAGGTTGGTCACACCAGGCTGAACGATGGCCTGCTGGTTTTCATAATCCACATCAAGTATTTTATTGAATTTTGTCATGACCAATAAAATTGCATCTGCGGCAGGCAATGATCCGCCGGACAATGAAGTACCAGATCCCCTAGGAACAACCTTCACACCCATTTTCTGGGCATATGACAAGACAGCGGATACCTCCTCCACGCAGGAAGGCAGGACTGCTACCAAAGGCATCTGCGTGTAAAGCGTGAGTGCATCACAGGAATAAGGAGAGAGTGCCGCTTCATCATGGATAACAGAGGATGCGCCTAGAATTCCTTCCAAGTCACGAATGATCTGCAATCGTTGCGCAATAACCTGTGCATCTGGGGCGGGCATTTGTGTGAGCATGGCGCAAGACCTTCCTTACATGTTGTTGCGCGAACATAAGGGAGGCTAGGAAGCGACGCAAGGATGGTAAATTGTCATCCCCGCACGCGCCATCGATGATGAAGCCACAGCCATAAATGGGGCTCGCGACGCACCCATGACTCGATTTGGTTTTGTAGCCACTGATGATGTTGTTTTTCATGAGCGCCATATACAGGCGCATTGACAAGAACGGTCCAGCGACCACGGGCAAGCGTAAGTCGGGCTAGGATAATGGGACAATCAAGAGATGCAGACATATGAATAGGACCGGGAGATGCCATAGCTGGCGCCCCCAAAAACTGAATGCGTTCACCACGGCTATGATGTTGATCAGCTGTCATGAGAAGCTTATGGCCCTGCTTTACATAACGTATAGCCCCTAGACTTCCCGCACGTCTTTTGTTGAACACTGGGGCATGCGACTGAAGCAAACGGCGCTGAACTTCCTTTTCCACAAGTGGATTGTTGTATGATCTATACATCAAGCCAAGGCCTTGGTGTACGTTAGGCTGTGGTCGCCTCAACCATTCCATGGGGCCTATATGAGCGGTGATAACGAGCGCCCTTTTGTTTGCATCTGCCAATAAGGCAAGTGCATCTGGGTGACCCTCCCAAGTCAGTGCAACCGGACCTGGAGCAATCATCTGAGCAATGGCCTTACCCCAGAAACGCCAAACTGAATGACCAAAATCTTTATGATCGCCTAATGGCACCTGTCCTGACGCCGACTTCACATTATCGAAAAGTCGACGTGAAGCAGGAACCAAAGGGCCTAAACGCTCTAGTATAAAAATGAATAGGGCTTCGCGCATCCATGATGGCAAAGCGATAAGAGCATCTACCAAAATCTTAAGCGGCAGATATGCGATCCAAGAGGCGATACCGGCCCGTTTGCCGGCCATGTATCAGCCTTGGCGTGCTTTGAAACGACGCTGTGTCTTGTTGATTACATACACCCTGCCACGACGACGCACGATACGATTTTCCCGGTGACGGTTTTTTAAAGATCGAAGCGAGTTTCTAATCTTCATAACAATATCCTCTCTGAGCCTAACCGCTCAATCTACCCCAATGTTCATTCATACCAATAATGGTGGGTCCAGGCAGACTCGAACTGCCGACCTCTGCCATGTCAAGGCAGCACTCTAACCAACTGAGCTATGGACCCGAAACGAACAACAAAAGGTTTCATTTGCATAAAGTGAGGCTTATACATTGACTAGTAGAGGCATGCAACCATGTTTCATCCCATAACATGGCCATAACATGGGAGGCTATGATCGACGACTTTAATCTTATAATCGCCCTGCCACATTCAGGGCGTGATCTGTCTTTTGCCAAGCAATTGGGATGCACCAAATGGGATGAAACCATGCATCAAAGCTTTGCAGATCCCCATCTTGATTGTCTCATACCCTATTTTCAATCTCTTACTGAGCATATCATTTATCATGAAGTTGCCCGCTCATTGGTAGATACCAACCGTTGTCCAGCTGATATTCCCCCAAAATTAATGGAAGGTCACTCAAAGACCTTATGCTCTTGCAAAGGAAATCTTCATCGCGAGCAAATTGGGCTTGGATTGTTACCAAAGCGTAATGCAAAGGGAGCTCTTCTACCAAGAACCATAGAACATGAAGCCGTTAAAGTTGCACAACATATTCATCACACCTACCATAACAAGTTAGCCACCAAGATCACACAATGCATATCCAAGCCTCGTATCATACTTGAATTGCATTCTATGCCAGACAAGGCAGCCCCCAATGTGGGGTTTTGTCTTGGAACACGACAAGGGCTGAGTTCAGATATAACAATAACACAAGCTTTATGCAGAGGATTACAACAAAGTTATCCCAAAACGCCCATGAGTATCGATACGCCCTTTGCAGGTCTTTACAGCGCCGCGCAGCATGGTAAACCTCGCGAAAAAACACATTTCATACAACTGGAAGTCAATAGAAAATTAATTGGCGTGAAGCCAGATGACATCAAGCAACATGGTACATTACTATCTGATGCATTAGGCCGTATGGCTGAGCTTCTTGAAAATAGGTAAAATAAAAAAAAGGGCTCCAAGAGGAGCCCAAGTTAACAGGGAGGTAACGCCCCAAAGGGGCATCCGAAAGATAAAAACCTTTCGTTAAACAGTATATATGCTGCATTGCACAATTTTCAAGTTATTTATTGAGATTTATGACAATTTTTCCTAACGCAGATCTATTTTCAAGCATTTTAAGGCCTTCCAAGGCGCCCTCAAAGCCATCTAGAACCTCATAAAAGGGACGAATAAGTCCTCCGCGCACTTTTTCCAGCAATGTTGTAATTGTTTGTTGATACAATTCAGGTTGGTTATGTACATATCCACCCCAGTAAAACCCTATCACATCAATATTTTTCACGAGCAATAAGTTGGCGGGAAATTGTGGTGGTGGTCCACCTGCAAAACCAATCACCAAATATCGACCTTGAAAGGCAAGCAATGACAGATTTGTTCGTGCAGCCTCACCACCAATGGCATCATAGACAACATCTATAGGCCTACGCCCAAACCGCCCTTCGACTTCACTTCTAAACGTTTCATCTAGTAAGAAGACATGCTGATAACCTCGGCTTTCAAGAAGCTCTTTTCTCTGAGGTGAACTGGCTGAGAGAATGACCTCATGCCCTGCTGCCTGGGCCAATTCTGCTGCGGTTCTCCCACCCCAGAAGTTCCCCCATGAATAAGAACACGTTCACCAGCGCGCAATCTTGCACGCTGATACAGGCCTGCCTCAGACGTACCATACCCAACTGGAAGGCAGGAAGCTTGGAAGTCTGATACATCGTGGGGTATAGGAACAAGCTGTTCTTCTGGAAAATTGGCTAAGCTGCACAACCCACCATAATCCACAAGACCCACAACCCGCTGCAGATGACGGGGATGATCAGGCATATCGATCTTACCAGTTATTTCCAAACCGGGACTGAAGGCACCCTCAGGCTTAATTTGATAGGTGCCCTTACATAGCAACAAATCGGCAAAATTTAGCGCACAGCTGGTTATCTGCACCCGCAATTCTCCCTCCTTAGGAGGGTCACAGGTCCATTGATCCAGTTGGAGATCCTTGAAATCACCTGGTGTGGGCATTCGTAACCCTATAGCTTTGTTTTGACGTTCATGCGAAAATTGAACCATACAACTTCCCCTTCAAACCACTTCGCGGAGTTTTGAACCTTGTTACATATAGATCACAAAGATCATATGGCGGCTATGCAGTCATTAAATGACGCCCGCAATGTGATTACCAAGCGCTTTCGGAAAGAATTTACCACCGATGATAAATCAACCGGAGGCGTTTTTGATCCCGTCACAGAAGTAGACAAACAAACAGAGGCAGCTATGCGCGCTGTTTTGCGTCAAACCACCCATGCCATTGTGGGCGAAGAATATCCTGATGAACAAGGCAGATCAGCACTTCATTGGTTGATTGACCCCATTGATGGCACGCGGGCATTTCTTACAGGCATGCCCACATTCATGACCCTACTCGGACTTATTGATGGCGAAACCCCCAAAATAGGATATGCTGACCAACCCATATTACGTGAGCGTTTCATGGGAAATAACCATGAAGCCTTTTTGGTCCGAGATACAGAAACACAAGCCTTAAGAACAGCTGCCCACAAACCACTTGAGGATATACTCGTTGCGACAACGTCACCTGCAATATTTGCAAGCAACCATGAACGTTATGCTCATGAACAATTAACAAAAAACGTGAAGCTCATGAGGTATGGGGGTGACTCCTATAATTATTGCATGCTCGCAATGGGAATGATTGATGCCGTGGTAGAACCAGGACTGCAAACTTACGATATCCACCCACTCACCCCTATCGTCAAAGGCGCTGGGGGATCTGTTGTCAACTTCGAGGGTGGAAATGAATTTACAGGTCAAATTATTGCGGCTTCAAGCGAAGCCCTAGCGCAAGAAATTGTTAGACTTATAAGCCCTTCATGAGTTTTGCCAATTTACCAACCAAATCCAAATCACCTCGGATGCTTATCCGCCCCATCATAACTGCGAATGTGGGACTTACAGTCCCTTCGCGAAGACCTTGTAATGTTTCAATATCCATCGTCACTGTTGCATCCGGATCACCATCTTGTCGGCCCGGAAAGACCTCACAAGTTGAGGCGTCAATCAACAATTCACCCAACCCATGAACGCATACGAGCACTGATCCTTCTTGCAGATCGCTGCCAACCAATTTGGCACGAATCTTTTCCGCAATTTCTGAAATATCAGCCATATTATGTTGATGACCGTGATGGCGCTATCACAAGGGCAGAGCCTTCTGTGACAACCTTGTCACCGACGCGACAGCGGCAGGTAAACGTTACCCGGTTTTTTTTCCTATCTATTGCAGATACAACAACCTCAGCAGTAAGCTCATCATCTATATGAACAGGTGCACGAAAAACATTGTCAATTTTTAAAAGGATGGTGCCCTGTCCAGGCAACTGCGTTCCCAAAACCGTTGAGACAAAACTGGTCGAGAGCACCCCGTGCGCAATGCGACCTTTAAACATGGTTGCAGATGCGAACTCCTGATCCAAATGAACGGGGTTTGTATCACCTGACGCTTGTGCAAATGCGACAATGGTTTGCTCATCAACAATACGGGTATAGGTAGCGGTCTGACCTTCGGCCATATCCTCTATAAAAATAGTTTGGGCAGCTGTCGTCATGTTCAAAAACCTTCTGTTAAAGTCGAGCGTTTTACCCTTACCATGTAAGGTGTTCTAATGCGTAGCTTGCATGAACATGATGTTCTGACAATGCCTCTTTAGCCAATGTCCACAAACGATCTTGGGCCACGTCTCCCACAAACAGACCTGAGAGAATATATAAACTGTCAAGCTTTTGCTCGTTCGCACCCATGATATCCGTTTGAGGTCCATCACCAATAACCAAAATTTTGTCATTTGGTCCTTCAAACCCCAACCTTGCCAATCGCGCATGCGCTTCTTCATAGGCAAAAGGAAATGGTTTACCCAAATAAACTGTTTTTCCACCACTATTTTCATACAGCTCAGCCACCGAACCAGCACAAGGTAAAAGTCTGTCGCCTACTTTCACATGACGGTCGGGGTTGGCACACAAGAGGGTAAGGTCTCGAGATTTGATTTGGGCCAACATCGACTTGTAATCTTCTGGAGATTCCGTGCGATCATCTACCAAACCGGTGACCACAACCACCTCAGCATCATCCACATTTGAACAGCGTTGGAGATCCACCAATCCAAAAACCAAAAGGTCGCGCTCTGGCCCCACATGAAAAACAGTTTTAAACCCGTGTTTACGGAGATATGAAGCTGTCAAATCTCCAGATGAAACAACGTCATCATAAGCAGAATTGGGCACACCCAGTTGTGTCATTTGGGTGCTAACCGCAGAAGACGGTCTTGGTGAATTTGTTAGCATGACAACACACCCACCTTGCGCCCGAAAATTTTCTAACGCTTGGGCCGCTTGCTGATGCGCGTGAACACCATTATGAACCACGCCCCAAACATCGCATATAATCGCTCGATAATTACTGGCGATATCCTGTAAACCTGAAATTTTAATCATAAAAAATCCATTTTTTTTCGAAAACCCCTTGCAATTCGGGGGCACCTAACCCTACATCCACGTCGTTGGCACTCAAACAGTGCGAGTGCTAACAATGTTTAACCAACTAATTTATGGAGTTTCGTGGCATGGCTTTTCGTCCACTTCACGACCGCGTTCTCGTTCGCCGCATTGATAGCGACGAGAAGACCGCTGGCGGTATCATTATCCCAGACACAGCAAAAGAAAAACCCCAAGAAGGTGAAATCATCTCTGTAGGCGCAGGCGCTCGAGATGATTCCGGCAAAGTCGTCGCATTAGACGTTAAAGCTGGTGACCGGGTACTTTTCGGAAAGTGGTCTGGTACTGAAGTCAAAGTTGATGGTGAGGACCTCCTCATTATGAAAGAATCCGATATTCTCGGCATCGTCGAGTAAGTTGATTGTTCGCTCACAAAGCAGAAGGAAATATTTATAATGGCTGCTAAAGACGTAAAATTTAACACCGATGCGCGCGATCGCGTGCTCCGCGGCGTTGATACACTCGCAAACGCGGTAAAGGTCACCTTGGGCCCAAAAGGTCGCAATGTTGTCATCGAAAAATCATTTGGCGCACCTCGGATCACCAAAGATGGTGTGACCGTTGCCAAAGAAATCGAGTTGGCTGACAAGTTTGAAAATATGGGCGCCCAGATGGTTAAGGAAGTTGCTTCCAAAACCAATGATCTCGCTGGAGATGGAACAACAACAGCGACCGTGCTTGCTCAAGCAATCGTGCGTGAAGGCATGAAATCAGTTGCTGCTGGCATGAACCCAATGGATCTCAAAAGAGGGATCGATATGGCTGTTGATGCCGTGATCAAGGATGCTGTTTCTCGTGCAGTAAAGTTGGGATCAAACGACGAAGTTGCACAGGTTGGCACCATCTCTGCCAATGGAGAAACAGAAATCGGCAAAATGATTGCTGAAGCTATGGCAAAAGTTGGCAACGAAGGTGTTATCACTGTAGAAGAAGCTAAGTCTCTTGAAACTGAGCTTGATGTTGTTGAAGGTATGCAGTTTGACCGTGGTTACCTGTCACCGTACTTCATCACCAACCCAGAAAAAATGATCACAGAGTTTGATGATCCATTGATCCTCATTCATGAATCAAAATTGAGCAACTTACAAGCAATGTTGCCAGTCTTGGAATCAGCTGTTCAGTCAGGAAAGCCTTTGCTGATCATCGCAGAAGATGTTGAAGGTGAAGCGTTGGCAACATTGGTTGTTAACAAACTACGTGCTGGCTTGAAGGTTGCTGCCGTTAAGGCTCCTGGTTTTGGTGATCGTCGTAAAGCCATGTTGCAGGATATCGCCATTCTTACAGGTGGACAGGTTATTTCAGAAGATCTTGGCATCAAGCTCGAAAATGTAACCTTGGATATGCTTGGCACAGCAAAGCGTGTTCAGATTACCAAAGACGAAACAACAATCGTCGATGGTTCTGGTGCGAAGGAAGACATTGAGGCACGTGTTAACCAAATCCGCGCTCAAGTAGAAGAAACAACTTCTGATTACGATCGTGAAAAGCTTCAAGAGCGTCTTGCAAAACTTGCTGGTGGCGTTGCCGTCATCCGTGCTGGTGGAGCAACAGAAGTTGAAGTGAAAGAGCGTAAGGATCGCATTGATGACGCATTGAATGCGACACGCGCTGCCGTTGAAGAAGGCATTGTTGTTGGTGGTGGCTGCTGCCTTCTACACGCAAGCAAGGCACTCGACAGCATCAATCCTGAGAACCAAGACCAGCGTGCTGGTGTAAACATTGTTCGCAAGGCCATTCAGGCACCTGCTCGTCAAATTGCTGAAAATAGTGGCGTTGACGGCTCTGTTGTTGTTGGAAAGGTACTGGAAAACAATGATCCAAACTTCGGCTTTGATGCTCAGAACGAAGTGTATGGAAACCTTGTTGAAAAAGGTATCATTGACCCAGTGAAAGTTGTGCGCACTGCACTTCAGGACGCTGCGTCTGTAGCAGGATTGTTGATCACCACCGAGGCGGTTGTGACAGAAATTCCTGAGCCAAAAGGTTCAGGCCCAGCAATGCCTGACATGGGCGGCATGGGCGGCATGATGTGATAGGATCACATCATCATTAAACATACGAAAGGGGGCATATATTGCTCCCTTTTTTTGTGCAAAGCCAATAAAACAATGCAGATCAAAACCTGTAGCCGATTGACCTAAACGGACCAACAGACGAGATATATTGGGAAATACATTTTGAGAAGATGGTACCGTCGCCCTGAATTGAACAGGGGACCTCCAGTGCCACAAACTGGCGCTCTAACCAACTGAGCTACGACGGCATACCACTATCTTCACTTGGATTGTATCGTACCATATCATGGTGCCCATGAGTAGGATCGAACTACCGACCTCTCCCTTACCAAGGGAGTGCTCTACCACTGAGCTACATGGGCAAATTGGAACCATGTGATAACAACGTCAATCAAGCGTCCTGCTCAATAGCGGAAACTACACCCATGGGTCAACCAAATCCCATTATAAATCGCAATGGACATTGCGTCGCTTTAAAAGCATGTGTATAACACCTGTTCTGTCGCTTTGAAGACAGCGCCCAGGTAGCTCAGTTGGTAGAGCAACGGACTGAAAATCCGTGTGTCGGTGGTTCGATTCCGCCCCTGGGCACCACTTTTTACCACCCACATGAGATTTTATTGCCACACTGAACATTCGGGCATCTTTGTTCAGGAGATGGCGACCTTTGCTGTGAAGCAGTCTTATAGTTGGCGCATGAAGGTGAGGGAATTCAAAGGGTGTAGTTTTAAGGTTCGCGAGCCGTTATCGCCACAAACAACGTTCACACCGGCAGGATGAAAACCAAGGTGCTTTTTTTGGACAGGTACATTGATGCTTTGAACAACCCGGGGCGATTGAAGGCAATAAGGCCTGCTTCCTCAATAGGAAGCTCAAAGCATCCTTGCGGTAAGCGCTAACCAACATAACTGCCAGCTTGGAAATGCAGTCTCATTTTACCCGAAAATATTTAAAATATGTTTTCAAATAAGGCTTCTGGCCCAAAATGTTCACCCCATAAAACCACCAACTTATGGCGCAATTTTGGGGTTATAAAATGAGGCTATATTGTGAATTGCTATTAAAACCAATCAAACATGTCATGAAATTCAAAGAGAACCGGCTACAAATTTTGCTTGACGATTAAAATTTTCAATCCTCTAATACCAACAAGGACAACAAATATACATGCGTCCTAAATAAAATACGTTCTTAAAAAACGCATAAAAAACATAACAGAGCAAATTACAAACAAGGGGGAAACTATGTCACGAAGAAGGACTTTGAAGGCTAAATTAAGTTTATTAGCTATTGCGTCCTGCACAGCTTTGGGGATTGCAGGTTCATCAGTAGCAGCTGACCCTATCCGTATTGGGGTTATATTTGATTACACTGGGCCACTCGCGGCTGGGGGATCAACAGCAGCAGGAATTGGTACAGAGATCGCTTTTGAAATGATCAATGAACGCGGTGGCGTGGAAGGTCGAAAACTCGAGCCTATCATCGCCGATGCCCAGTCAAAAGCTGACGTAGCGATCAGTGAAGCGACCCGCTTACTTGATCAAGAGAAGGTGGATTTTATGATGGGCTTCTATTCTTCCGGACAATGCGTACCGGTGGCCCAGAAAATTGACCAACAGAAAAAGTTCATGTGGGCCAATGTTTGTGTTTCATCAGCAGTTTTTAAAGACCGCAACTTAAAATATGTTTTCCGCGCGCAAGTACATTCTGATCAATCTGGAGCTGCGTCATGCTCATTTGTTGCAGAAAATTCAAAGAAACTTTTTGGCATGGATGCCAAAGATGTCAGAATTGCGATCCTTAATGAAGATGGACCTTATGGATCAGGAACTGCGGCAGGGAATGAAGAGGCTTGCACCAAGGAAGGCATGAAAATTGTTCTGAAAGAAAGTTATGCCCGAACCGCTCCAGATCTGTCGTCAGTGGTGACCAAGATGCGGCGCGCCAAGCCTGATGTGATTCTACATACTGGTTACAACCCAGATATCACACTGTTTTTGCGCCAGGCCAAGGAGCAAGGCTTGAAGTGGAAGGCCCTTATCGGACATGGTGCTGGCTACGGTCAGATCGATAAATTGCGTGCAACTTTTGGAAGCGATGCAGAATATCTGTTGAATGTTGACCCGGTTGCAGCCCAATTGCTTGATCCTTCTAAACTGGCACCAGGCTTGGGTGATATCACAGCGGAAATGGTCAAGCGCTACAAGGCACGCACTGGGGTTACAGAAGTTCCGCCACATACCTCCATGGGCTTTAACCAATCTTGGATATTGTTTACCGACGTATTGCCTCGGGCCATCAAGAAATACGGCGGGGTGTCTGCTGAAGCTTTGCGCAAGGCTGCACTTGATACCGATATCCCTGCTGGAGGCACCATCCAAGGCTATGGCGTGAAGTTTTTTGGACCAGGCACCAAAATGGCGGGCCAGAATGAGCGTTCAAGCCCTGTAGTTATGCAGTATACACCAGACGGTACCAAGATTGTGTGGCCAACAGTCATACAAACGGCTTCGCCCGCGCCTCTTCCTGCTGGTAATTCATATCGTCGCTAAGATGAATAATTGGCATCAATTGTTCTGGAGCTCAGGTTATGTCAAAATTACTTGAGGTCCAGAACCTCACAAAAAAATTTGGTGGCTTTACCGCTGTTGACCAGGTTTCTTTTTCCGTTGACCAAGGAGAGATCCTAGGTTTGATTGGCCCTAATGGATCTGGGAAGAGTACCACTTTTAACCTCATTGCAGGCAACTTAGCTCCATCCTCTGGCAGCATCATCTTTCAAGGGCAAGCCACCTCTGGCTTGCACCCATCACAAATTTGTCGTCTGGGTATTGCCAGGACTTTTCAAATTCCTAGACCATTTCGAAGGATGTCCATTTTTGAAAATGTTACGTTAGCTGCCTATTATGGAGCTTCTACGCCCATTGACAAACGAGAGGCAGAAGGTCGTGCGCGTGATGCCCTAGATCTCGCACAATTACCTATTGAAGGGGCTAATACCATTGATGGCTTGGGGGCCGCAGGCTTGAAAAAACTTGAAGTTGCCAGGGCATTGGCGACGAATCCAGTGTTGCTATTGGCCGATGAGAGCCTCGGTGGGCTGGATGAAAATGAGATGAACCAGGCAGCCGACATGCTTCAAACCATCCGTAAAGAGCGTGGGATTACGATCATTTGGGTAGAACATATCATGGGTGTCTTAATGCGTGTGGTGGATCGCTGTATCGTGTTGGACCACGGAGAGGTTATCGCACAGGGTCTTCCTCAGGATGTCGCTCACTCTGAGCGGGTCGTCGAAGTTTATTTAGGTACAGATGCTCATGCTGTTCAACATCAGGTGGCAGGTCGTTCACAGGAGGCTCATTGATGTTAGAACTAAACAATGTATCGGCGGGCTACGGGGCATTTCAGGCAATCTTTAACGTGAGCCTTAAAGTTCATGCCGGCGAAGCCGTGGCCGTCATTGGCCCCAATGGCGCAGGTAAGACTTCATTATTGCGGGTGATCTCCAAGATCATCAATCAAACATCTGGACAGATCTTGATGGAAGGGGTCTCTCTTGAAACTATTGAAGCCCATCAGGTGATAGATTTAGGAATTGCGCATGTCCCAGAGCATAGGCGGCTTTTTCCAGGTCTCACGGTAGAGGATAATCTCCGTATGGGAGCCTACATGAAAACAGCGCGTCCCCATTTTGAGGAACGTTTACATTATGTCTATGAAATGTTTCCCCGCCTCAAAGAACGGCGCAAACAACTCGCTGGCACCATGTCAGGTGGCGAGCAGCAGATGTGCGCTATTGGACGAGGACTCATGTCCGGTCCCAAATTACTTCTGTTGGATGAACCATCAGCAGGACTTGCGCCTGTGATTGTCCAGCAGGTGTTGGATCTGGTGCAGAAAGTTCGGTCTGAGGGATACACGGTATTGATCGTTGAACAAAACATTCAACAGGTTCTTAAATTCGTAGATCGCGCTTACTTGCTTGAGGTGGGACGGATACGTGCAGAGGGCACCGCACAAGAGTTGTTAAATAATGACGAAGTTCGGCAGGCATATGTTGGCATCTAGGGGGTTTTAAGATGGAATTTTCATTAAGTGATCCCTTTCTTTGGGAAACTGTGGTGCAGGGCTTACTATTTGGGGGTGTCCTTGCTCTCCTATCACTGGGACTAAACCTTATCTTTGGCGTTATCGACGTGGTGTGGATTTGCTATGCAGAATTGATGATGGTGGGGATGTACCTCATTTGGTGGTCCCATGTTGAAATGGGACTTCCTCTGCCCCTTGCCTTTTTACTCGGCATCCTGTCGGTTGCAGTCATGGGCGTGGTGCTACATGTTACGGTAATCAAGCCAATTTTACATGCAGAACCAATCAATCAGCTGCTTGTAACTGGGGGGGTACTGTTCTTTTTACAAGGACTTGCAACACTGATTTTTTCAGTACAATTTCGCAACCTTGGCGTTTTATGGGCAGCCTAGAAGTTGGTGAAATGTTCCTACCATGGAACAGAATCATCGCTTTTCTCGTTTCATTGGCTGCCATGGCAGGCCTTTATGTTTTCTTGCGAAAAACCTATCTTGGCATTGCCATAAGAGCTATTAGCCAAGATCGAACTGTGATGCCACTTCTAGGCGTGAGTCCAGATCGTATTTATTTGATCACCTCAGCAATAGGTGGAGGCTTAGCAGGACTTGGCGCATGTCTTTTGGCCCTATTATACGACATCCATCCAGCAATTGGGCTGAGTTTTGGACCTCTTACCTTCATGATCTGCGTGATGGGTGGTCTGGGTAATATCATCGGTGGGTTTGTAGCAGCCTTTATATTCGCAGAATTTATTGCTTTGGGTGGTTATTACACAGAAGTTGAGTGGGGTTATGTTATCTCATTTGCATTTTTCATTGTTATGATCTTCCTGCGACCGCAGGGACTCTTTGCGAAGCGAGGGTAAGAAATGGCTCTGAATAACTCCCAAATTTTGGCCTTTATAGCCCTTGGCTTGTTAGCTGTATTCCCAGTGGCGGGATTTAATGATTATGTTTTGCACATAGCAATTTCTATCCTTCTTTGGGGTTTTATTTACACCGGTTGGTCCTTGATGGGACGTTTTGGCTTAACCTCTTTGGGGCATGGGGCCCTGGTGGGTATTGGAGCCTATGTGACCACAATGTTGTGGAATCATATGAATATAACCCCATGGATTGGTCTTCCCATTTCAGTGATACTGTCGGTTGTTGTAGCTGTGGCCATTGGTTATCCCTGTTTTCGGCTTAAGATTACAGGACATTACTTTGCATTGGTTACGCTTGCTTTGGGTGAAGTGGCCTTGTTGCTCATTGTGGCTCTACGTCATTACACCGGAGGCTCGCTTGGGGTGACGCCCAATGGCGCTATTCCAGAGGGATCAACCTATTCCCTTTATGCCATGCAATTCACAGATAAGGTGACCTGGTTCTATATTGCTCTTATGGTATGGCTATTGGGTCTTTATGTGTGGCGACAAATTGATAGATCAATGATGCGCTACGCATTAGAAGCAGCTAATGAGGAGGAAGATGCGGCTGCCTCTATTGGCATACCTGTGACCAAAACCAAACTTATTGTTACAGCGATTTCTGCAGTTTTTGCCGCTGTAGGTGGCTGCCTATATGGTCAGTATCAGCTTTATGTAAACCCTCATACAGTATCCGGGATTGCCGTCTCCTTGAACATTGTATTTGCCGTGATTGCCGGGGGTATGAGGGTACCGTTGGGACCGACAATAGGTGCCGCATTTACCCTTCTACTTGCTGAGATTTTACGCCAAAGTTTTGGCCATGAAATTCATGGGTTGGATGTGATCATATATGGCCTCATGTTGGTCTTTTTCATCATCTACATGCCCCAAGGCCTTGGTGGGGGATTGAATGATTTGCTAAAAAAACGCGGTTGGATTTAGACGACCATTGTAGATTTTCGACAGGGCAACAACAGATCTATTTACCCTGTCGAGACAAGTTCGCAACTGACATTGCGGCAGTCCATTTCGAACTCAAGGCCATTAACTGGTGGATGAGCAAGGTGCCAGGTTAGGCCCTGTTTGCGCGCCCTCTGCATGTCAGGTTCATTATTGAATACGTGATAAGGATCATGGACTGTATACATTTGTGCCGTGACCACGCGGTCCCAAGCCTGACCAAGTCCATGTAACCGCGCTGCCATGACATCAAGAACAAATCTAGCTTTTTGTGCGATGGCATCTGGATCGGTTCGTCCTGGACAAATAGCATTTCCAGCATAGTCTCCGGTACCCTCAGGGGCTTCCCCACTGCCAGCCACCACAAAGTCACCTCCTATGGCATTTGGTTTTGGTACCGCGTAGGTGAAGGCATAAAAGGATGGGCTTTTGGGTGGGTTATCAATAGGACATACATTTGACCGCGCGATAGGGTTATCGTCACCTTTCATTACCCCCATTCTCTTAAAACATCTGCATATAACTTTATTGAAGTCATAAAACCCAACTTCACTAAATGGTTTGGGTGAGCGCATTTCACAGGCACAAAAAGCTGTAAGGGGTAAGCCCAAACCTTTGAGATGATCCTGAATATGTGCAAAGCCTTGTTCCATAGGAAGACAATCTAGAAATTGAACCCTTACCAATTCATATCCTGGCATACTCACCACACCAGCAGAATATTGCATCACACCTGGTAGGTAGGCATAGCCATGGGTTGTCTCCCGTTTCATCAGTTTCTCCTCATCACGCGAACAATCAATCGAATAAATGCTATCGCGATAAAACGTATTTGTGCAAACAATTACCAAACCTTAACTTGTTGACAAGTTGGCAAATAGGAAATGCATTTGAAGATCATTATTATAGTCTAACAAAAACCAAACGAAACTGTATGACCATATGGAGGGTTACCCACAGCATGAACGATGAGCATAATACAGCACCTATAACTTGGCATCCATCACCCTCCAAACCACGTATCACACTGCCAGCTGGCGCCACGGATACCCATGTCCATGTTTTTGGCCCTACCAGAAAATTCCCTTATGACAAAAACAGTAGCTTTCACCCAGGTGATGCCCCAAAAGAACAGCTGTTTACATTACACCAAATGTTGGGAATTGAATATTGCGTCATTGTGCAGTCTGGGTGCCACGGGTATGACAACTCAGTGGTCGCAGATGCCATGGCAGCAAAACCTGGTCGCTATTTGGGCATTGCACTATTGCCGCCAGATGTTGAAACGCAGACATTGAAAGCCATGCATAGAAGCGGATTTAGAGGCGTGCGCTTTAATTACATGTCACATCTTGCACCTGGCGCTACGGTTGAGGAATTGCGCACACTTGCTCCAAGACTGGCCGACCTTGGCTGGCAGCTTGTAATCCATATGGAAGATAAGTTGATTGGTGATATGGCCGGTATACTTGCTGATCTTCCTGTGAAGGTGGTGATTGATCATATGGGACGCATTGATGCTACCGGTGGAATGGAGCAAAAGCCATTTCAGCAGCTATTAAAGCTTTTAGATCACAAACATATTTGGGTTAAGGTTTCTGGGAGTGAACGATCTTCTCGGCAAGATCCACCCTTTGCTGATGCGATACCCTTTGCACGCAAGCTTGTGGAAAGCTTTCCTGATCACGTTATTTGGGGCACAGATTGGCCACATCCCAATTTTAGAGCAGCCCCCCCAGATGATGGCATGCTTGTTGATCTACTTGAACAAATTGCTCCTGATCAAAAGTCATTGTATCGTCTCTTGGTGCATAACCCTCATCAATTGTATGATTTTCAATAAGGTTTCATATTATGCCTGGTCGTCTTGAAGGAAAAATTGCCATTGTAACGGGCGCTGGTTGTGTTGGCCCTGGCTGGGGCAACGGACGCGCGACATGTGTTCGCTTTGCTGAAGAGGGAGCAACCGTCTTTGCTGTCGATATAGATCTTCAAAGCATGGAAGAGACAATCCAACGGACAAAGGCTACGGCAGGTTTTATCAAACCTTACCAATGCAATGTCATGCAGCAAGAATCTGTTGAAAATATGGTTGAAGCATGTTTGGCGGAATTTGGTACCATTGATATTCTTGTGAACAATGTTGGTGGCTCAGCGAAGGGCGGCCCGGTGGATATGCCTGAAGAGGTTTGGCAACAACAAATAGATTTTAATTTAACATCAGTTTACCGCACTTGCCGCTCTGTTTTGCCTCATATGGTCAAATCTGGTGGCGGTGCAATCATTAACACTGCATCAGCCTCTGGCATCCGCTGGACTGGCTCTGCCCAATCCGCCTATGCCGCAACCAAAGCTGCCGTTATACAATTTGGCAAAGTGGTGGCAGTAGAATATGGCCCTCAAAATATTCGTGTGAATACCGTTGTGCCAGGTCAACTTCACACACCAATGGTGGAAGCAAGGCTTGCAGGACAACGCATGGGTGGTGACGTTGACGCCCTTCTGAATTCTCGCCTCAAACGTATACCATTAGGGTTTATGGGAGATGGCCGAGACACAGCCAATGCAGTGCTATTTTTGGCATCCGATGAAGCACGATTCATCACCGGAACAGAAATTATTGTCGATGGTGGCATGACAGCCCGATGCGATTAAATGCCAATCATATCATCTGAGCAACGTTGTTTGATCTAAAATAAACTGCCAGTATAAAATTGCTCAGCAACTTATACGTTACAGTTCGATCATCATATGAAAGATAACCATGCTTAAAAAATTTGTAGAAAATAGAATGCTCAGAATGGCTATTTCCATCTCAATGATTATCACGGCAGGTTATGAAGTTATCCATGAATTTGATGAAATAGGCGCACATCATGGCATCCTCATTTATGCCAGTATGGAGCTATTGAAGGCTATATCAGAGTCTTATGAAGCCGCAAAAATTGCAACAGAATGATACAATCTCACCTTTGAATTTATCAATTGACAGTTGAGAGCTTTATCAACGGGCTTACCCATACAAAGGAGAATGAGACATGGCTTTATGGGAGAAAACAGCAACAGCTCTATCAGAAGACCTCCTCAAGGGTGAGATAACCCCCATCGATGTTCTCGAGACATGTGAACGTCGCATTGGGGAAACTGAACCTCACATTAATGCATTGCCAACGCTATGTTTTGAACGGGCGTATCAGCAAGCCAAGTCCTTGATGAAAGACAAGACAAACTTCAGCAAACTTCCTCTTGCTGGTATACCCATTGCAATCAAGGATAATACCGAGGTTGCCGGCGTACGGACAACCTTTGGCTCACCAATCTTCAAAGATTTTGTTCCCAATCATTCTCACCCTCTTGTCACAAAATTGGAGAATGCTGGCGCCATTATTGTTGGCAAATCCAATTGCCCTGAATTTGCAGCTGGTGGATCAACATTCAATGATGTTTTTGGCCGTACGGCTAACCCATGGAATACAAAACTAACCTCTGGAGGATCGACGGGTGGAGGTGCAGCTGCGCTGGCTGCTGGTTCACTTTGGCTTGCTCATGGAACAGATCATGCAGGTTCGTTGAGACGCCCTGCTACCTATTGCGGCGTGGTTGGCATGCGCCCATCCCCGGGCCTTGTCACACGAGGGGAAACATTTGGGCTTTATAGCCCCGTGAGTACCCACGGACCTATGGCCAGAAATGTTGAAGACATTGCTTTATTATTGGACGCTATGGCTGGATTTTGCCCCTTTGATCCTATGACCTTTCCTTGTTCTGAGACCCTATTTCGCGAAGCTGTTCGCACACCAAGATTACCGTTAAGGGTAGCTTTCACCTCCAATTTTGGTGGCCTGGTTCCCATGGAAAGAGAAACCGAAGAAGCCGCCCGAAAGGCGCTTCATTTGCTAGAGGGCTTGGGTGTCGAGGTCGTCGAGGATGCACCCAACACAGATATGATGGATGATGTATTCATGATCCTCCGAGGCCAGGAATATGCACGCGATTTTTATGAATTGATCAAAAAACAACCTGAACAGTTAAAAGAAGATATCATTTGGAATACCAAACAAGGCCTGGCCGCATCAATTGACGATGTTGCAAAAGCTGAGCGCCGGAGGGCTTCTTTTTATCAAGAAACGGTCCGTTTTTTCCAAAATTATGACCTATTGATAACCCCAGGCGCCTCAACACCTGCGTTTCCTATTGAGCAAAAAATGCCCCAATCTATCGATGGCCTGCCACTTACGAACTATCTAGGTGCCTCCCTGATTACAGGCATTCCCACACATATGGGAATGCCTTGTCTCTCGTTACCCACAGGCTTAGACAAGTCTGGACGCCCCTTAGGCCTACAATTGATTGGAGGCCCCAGGGCGGATGCTGACCTTTTGCGTTTTGCCAAAGCCATGGAAATGGCATTTGGTTTTACAGGCATTCCTCGTCAACCCAACACCCCATCATAAAGCCTAAGATGCACGCGTGCATTGTTATTTTTTGGTTGCCTGATGACGAGGCTCGTATAGGATTTAAGTGGGTTTCCATCCATGGGGGTACGTCATGAGTCGTTTATTTGGTAGTATGAAACAAGTTGGCATCGTTGTCAGGGATATCGACAAGGCCATGCATCATTGGGCGCAGGTTTGTGGTGTGGGACCATGGTTTTATACAGAAAAGCTCCCCCTCACTTCCTTTCAATATGGCGGGGAACATTTTGATGATATTCACCTCTCCATCGCCCTTGCCAATTCAGGCGATATCCAATTGGAGTTGATCCAACAACGTTGTGACCGCCCAAGTATGTATCGTGATTTTTTAAATGCTGGTCATGAAGGCATGCAACATTGGTCAAGTTGGCCTGAAAATTATGATGATCTTTTGGATGCCGCTTTACAAAAGGGCTATCAAATTGGTCATCAGGGTAATTCTCCAAGAGGTCGCTTTGTCTATTTGGCGGCCCAAGATCATCCAGGTAGTGTGATAGAGATGGCTGAATTAACGCCCACACGGTCTTCTATTTTCAATGCGGTGAAAGAAGCTGCGCGTGACTGGGATGGCACAGATCCTATCCGCTATGCTTGGCCAGAATAACCCCAACATGCAATCAACGCCATGAATGGCTGTGCATGATAAATCCAAATATGCAAAACCCCCTGAGGATCAAATGAATAAGAATTTTACACCCAACGTCTTAAAAAATAGTGATCAAAATACGCAAAATATGTTGGAGGATGAGGCATCACTTGCTCAAATTTGGTCCGAATTTGCATTCAACACCAACGCTGAAACCATCCCGGAAAATGTTAAATCACAAGCCAAATATTTCATTCTGGATGCATTGGGGACAGCATTTGCCTGTCAATCACAACCTTTTGTTTCAGCCATATATTCTGGACTTGCGAGCATGCCAGAACCCGCCACCCATTCCATCATTGGCAAACAAACAAAATTGTCTCTTAGAAATGCGGCCATTATGAATGGCGCCCTTATTCACGGCCTTGATTTTGATGACACCCATTTAAAGGCTGTTGTGCATGGAACGGCCGCAACATTGCCCGGTGTGCTGGTGATGGGCGAGACATGTGATGCACCCGGCAAAGAGCTTCTAAGGGCGTATATTTTGGGCATGGAACTATGTATCCGGATTGGTATGGCCGCCAACTTTGGGTTTCATGAAAATGGCATGCATGCCACAGGAATCGTAAGCCATTTTTCTTCTGCGCTCACCAGCGGCCTGCTTTTGGGGCTGTCAGCGGAACACTTAGCCATGGCGCTAGGTTTGGTTGGCTCAACGGCACAAGGATCGCAACAATTTGTGGATGATGGAGCATGGAACAAACGCTTTCATCCTGGTTGGGGTGCCGCAGCAGGTATCACCGCAGCTTATCTGGCAGCATCAGATTTTCGTGCGCCAAAACGCGTATTTGAAGGCCGATATGGCTTGTTCACAAATCTTACATCTGCACACACACAACCGGATATCTCAGCGATAACGAATGATTTAGGCATTGATTGGTCTTTTATCTCCTCAGCTATCAAGCCTTACCCCACATGCCATTTCACCCATGCGCTGATTGATGCGGCACTTATATTGCGTAAAAATCCTGCTTGTCGCTTAGAACAAATTGAAAGCATTGATATTCACATGCCTGAGGAAGTCATTCCTATCATTGCAGAACCCACAGAACGAAAGAAACAGCCCGGCAATGAGTATGACGCTAAATTTTCAGCTCCTTATGTTGTGGCAACGGCACTTCAACGAGGCCAATTTGGACTTAAGGAATTGCATGAAGAAGCACTTCGAGATCCCCGCAGTATCGCATTGAGCATGCGCACGTGCTGCATACCACAAAAACAAACAGAGTTTCCCAAGGTTTACCCAGGGGGCGTCACGATAAAATTCTACGATGGCTCTACCCTATCACATTATGAGCAGATAAACCGCGGTGCTGAAGAACGCGCTTTGAGTCATCATGAAATATTTGAAAAATTTCTTCAAAATGCCTCTATGTTCCTATCAAACAGACAAGCTCATGATATTGCTGAAATGATTCTACATTTGGAGCATATTTCTGGTGCAGAACTGGCGCGTGCCTTAAGGACATAGAAGCCTATCTACCCCCACGTCAGGTAAGTGGTTTGCGCTCCTCCACCGTTTGCGCCTCAATGTCATAATATCTGTCTAATCCGATAAGATCTTCTACCAATTGACGGGTATCAATCATGG
This sequence comes from Alphaproteobacteria bacterium, assembly GCA_038131935.1. Taxonomy (GTDB): domain Bacteria; phylum Pseudomonadota; class Alphaproteobacteria; order UBA8317; family UBA8317; genus UBA8317. Next base: position 65,304 of record JAYPQH010000001.1, read on the forward strand.
TTTGCGGATCAAGATCTTTTGCATCCCCAAAGGAAAGAACATCCTGAAGGGCTTTTTGAACATGATGAAGAGCTGTCAGCATAACCAGTTGCGCATCAATACATCCTTTATAACCCATCTGCTTGAGCTCATTCATGTTATATAGAGGACGATTTTCTCGGTTCCCACGGCTTTGTACATAGATAAGAGGAAGTCTACATGCTTTTGGTGCCTGCCTTGCTTGCTCATCATTTGATGGGAACATCAATCCACAATCTGCGCCCAATTCTTGGCACATATTTATGCGTGCCACAGCTTCTTCAAACCCGTCATATCTACAAGCATCTGTGCGCGCGATAATAACAAAGTCTGGATCTAACTCATCGCGTGTTTTACACGCCCACGCAATTTTGTCGCGAAACTCTGACCTTGAGATCACATGCGTAACATATTTGTGATAATGTGCGCGCTTTGGAAAAAGTTGATCCTCAAGGTGAATACCTGCAATACCAGCGCGAATAAATTCAGCCACCGTACGGGTAACATGTAGGGGTTCACCAAAACCTGCACCCGCATCACATAGAACGGGGATGTCTGTGGCTTGCGCTACAGCTGCAGCTGTTTCCACCTGCTCAGTCAAGGTCAACAAAGGCTCACTCACAGCCCGCGAACCACCTGTTACATAGCCACCAACATATGCTGCTTGCACACCACATTGGGTAACCAGTCGTGCCAATAAGCCATCATAAACCGATGGCAGATACAAAAAACTATCTGGATCAGAGAGCAGTTGCTGTAATTTTTGTCTTTGTGTCATCATATTTTGCCCTACGAGATCAAACCTATAGCAAAGGACTTTTCATTACATCAAAATGATGCAACCATTTATTCATACGAAACCTCTCCTATGCAACAGCGGTATATTGCCATGTCTCACAAATCATCTCTTACAAACCCTGACACACGTTGGATGGGAGGGTCTGCAGCCAACCCTAAAGCAATAACCGGCCCGAGTGCCTGGTATGGGCAAGATCTACAACAAGAGGACTCCTGGATATGGAGGTTCAACCACCATCACCTAAAAGATATTCATCACGCCCTACAGCAGTTTCACCGCTCAGGTAAATCGGAAAGCGAAATGCAACGAGATGATTTTCCTCTTCATGAAACAGCATCTTTCCTTCAAGATGTTTTGCATGAATTGGAATATGGCACAGGTTTGGCGCTCCTTCGCGGACTAGATCTTAGCGGATATACATATCAGGAAATTCGCCAAATTTATTGGGGCATGGGCCTTTATTTGGGCAAGGCTGAATCCCAGAACATCAAAGGTGAATTGATGCAAGAAATCACAGATATGGGTTTTGATTACACGAAAAGTGAACATCGTGGATCTATGACCGCGGCTGAATTGAGACCTCACTGCGATGTGTGCGACTTGGTTGGCCTTCTGTGCATACGAGGAGCAAAATCTGGAGGCGTAAGCACATTACGATCTTCCATGACAATATATAATGAAATCTTCCATCACAAACCGCACCTATTGAGCTATTTGCATGAAGGCTTTTTCTTTGAATTGGACGGCAAAGGACCTACCGGCGCAGCTGATGAAATCACACATCGAATTCCTGTATATAGTTGGCACCAAGGCTACTTGAGTTGTCGATACAATCAAAAAGCCATCGAAGGTGGCATGATCAAAGCAGGCTTGCCTTTAACAGGAGAGGCCCTTGAAGCCGTTGAGGAAGTTGCTAGACTCGCCCAAGATCCAAGAATCGTTTTAAATATGGATTTCCAGTCTGGTGACATCCAATTGCTCAACAATTATGTCACGCTGCATGCCCGCACCAAAGTCATTGACCATGAAGACCCTGCACGAAAAAGGCTTCTTTTGCGCTTATGGCTTAACCATGATGGCGCACGACCACTTGATGATGATTTTGCCAACAAAACGTTGAACGGCCCAAGACGAGGTGTTCAACCTCGTGCTGCAACCATCTAAAGATCCTTACGAACGAACAGGATATGACGCCATGACAATTAAATTGGTGGATGCCCATTTTCATTTTTGGGACCTTTCCATGAACAAGCATCCTTGGCTATGTGGTGAAGATGAGCCACATTTTTTCTTAGGGGCTTATGACGCCCTCAAAAAAAATTTCCTGCCCAGTGATTACCAAGAGATATCCCAGAAGTTTGAGATCACCAAACTCATCCACTGCGAAGCAGAATGGGACCGTCAAGATCAAGTTGGGGAAACAAATTGGCTTGGAGAACTCTACCAACAAACAGGTTGGCCAAATGCCCTGGTTGCACATGCCTGGCTTGATGACCCAAGACTTGAAGAAATTCTTGAGCAGCATTGCCAATCTTCATTGATGCGCGGTATCCGATCAAAACCTGTGACAAGCCTCACACCTATGGATTCCAAACCGCAAGGCAAACGTTCCTTACAAGATCCCGCTTGGCAGCACGGTTATGGACTTCTCGCAAAATTTGGTCTTCGGTATGATCTTCGGGTACCATGCTGGCACTTAGCAGAAGCAAAGCCAATTTTGTCAAAACATGATGATATTCCTGTGGTGGTAAACCATCTTGGGTTTCCTTGGGACCGCAGCGAAGAAGGGTTAAACCTATGGCGAACAAACATGCGCGAAATTGCTCAACTTCCCTTTGTTCATTTAAAAATATCAGAACTTGGGCTTAAGGACCAACCATGGCGTCTCGAAGATAATCGACGGGTCATTCTTGAAGCGCTCGATATTTTCGGCGTGGAAAGATGTATGTGGGCATCGAATTATCCTGTGGCTGGGTTACGCATTGGCTACCAAGACCAAGTTGAGAAAATAAAAACAATTCTCAACATATGCACAGATGAAGAACGGCACGCGATATTTCATGATAATGCCATCAAATTTTATGACCCATTATGATGTTTGCCAACGAGGCTTCCGTTTTTCTGTAAATGCTGCGATACCTTCTTGCGCCTCGTCTAAAACGGCCATGTTGCAAAAATCTTCCACAGCAACAGCCACACCTCTTCTGTAATCAAAATCATTCACACGATGAAATGCTTGACGTGCCTGCTTCATAGCCTTTGGTGCACGTTGCGCAAATCCATAAGCAATATCTAGGGTGCGTTGTTCCAACTGATCATGGTCTGTCACTTCAGCGATCAAACCAATATCCAGCGCTTCAGCTGAAGAAAATGTCCGCCCTGTGAACAACAAATCAAATGCGCGATACCGACCAACAATACGAGGTAAATGTAAAAAGTGAATTGCTGGAGGAACGGCAAGGTCAAGCTCGGGATACCCAAAACTTGCTTTGTCGGAGGCAACAATCATGTCACAGGAAATGGCCAGTGTCATTCCTCCACCTCGTGCCGCACCATTGATGGAAGCTATGCTGGGTTTTCCTAATTGATATTGTGCATCCCATAATTCGATATACAGTTTTTCAAGGAATCGCCTAATTTGTTCCATTGGTTGGCCCAACAAGATATCTAAGTCTAAACCTGCACAAAACATCCCAGGTATTCGGCTTCTGATGACAACAGCACGAACATTGTCATCATGACGTGCCTGGGCCAAAGCCTGTAAAATATCATCCAAAAATTCCAAGCTAAATGCATTAACCGGTGGGCGCTGCAAGATTATGTGCGCAACATGCTGTTCCACTTCATACACAACATATTCAACCTGATTTGCACTCATTTTTCCCTCAAATTTATCTAACTGTTTATACGTTGTTATGCTTGATGATAAGAAATCACTTGGCAACCCCTGAGGCTATGACAGCATAGCACTTGATTGCTGAGAGTATTGTTAAACCTTGATCCGTAGAACTTTAAGGATCATGCTCACCAACATCAACATGATATCACCGTGCCATTTATTACCATGTGAGGAACTCCATCCATGTCTTATGAAAACATAACCCTGGAGCAGCATGACAACATTGCCATTCTCACCTTGAACAGACCCCATCGGCTCAACGCCATAAGTCAAACCATGCTCGAAGAAATCAAAGAGGCCCTGGATCATGTTCGACATAATGACTCATGTCATGTTTTGATTGTCACAGGTGCGGGAAAAGCCTTTTCTTCTGGATTTGATCTTCAAGATCAAGCGGCCAACACGCCCAAAGGGCATGAAGCCTGGAAACCAGTTCTTCAAAAAGATTTTGACGGTGTCATGGGTTTTTGGAATATCCCAAAGCCTACCATTGCAGCGGTAAATGGGCATGCCCTTGCAGGTGGCTGTGAGATGGCTATGGCATGCGACATAACGATTGCTGCACGATCTGCAATATTCGGAGAACCTGAAGTCAAATTTGGTGCAGGTATCGTGGTTATGCTTCTGCCATGGCTGGTTGGACCCAAAAAAGCAAAAGAAATTGCCTTTTTGGGAGAAGACGGCATCACAGCAGATCAAGCCTTGGAATATGGTATGATCAATCAAGTTGTAGATGATGAGAAACTTCAGCAAACAGCTTTGAAGATGGCTCAGAAAATTGCTCTTGTTGATCCTATGGTGATGCAAAAAACAAAACAGCAAATCAACGAAAGTATGCAACTGGCAGGTATGGAACATGCCTTACATCGTGCATTGGAAATTGATGGAGATCTTGAGGGAATAGGAAGTCAAGACAAAGCAATTTTTCTAGATATATTGCGCAAAGAAGGCTTAAAGGCTGCGCTGGTATGGCGTGACACGAGATTTACCCAATGACTGGTTCATGTCCAGATTTACCCTCCGCGGACGATTTTATAACCTGCATTTCATCTCAGGACCAAGGTTTGATCCATGATGATATAGCCCCCATGTCGCTCACAGACTGTATGAGCATGGTTGGTGATATAAAAGCCGAACTTCGCAAACAAAATGTCAGGCCGCACGAACCAGTTTTGATCTCCGTCAACAACCGCGCGGAAGATATTGCAGCTATTCTGGCGATCATTGATTACGGGGCGATTGCTGTACCTGTCCATGAAAAGGCACACCAAAGAACATGGCAGCATATCGCTCAATGCACGGGAAGCCGCTACAAGTTTTCTCATACGAAGCCAAATGCACGCAACATACCAAAACTAGAGCATCAAGCGACCAAGTTCCCTACCCAAACCGACCCACAGCTTGCCAATACCGCAATAATTACGTTCACATCAGGCTCCACGGGTCAGCCCAAGGGTGTGATGTTAAACCGTGGGCGTATGTCTGCAAAATTTCAAACCATCGCAACCCATATTAACCTAAAGAAACATCCTATATGCATCATGCCCCTGCAATTGATATTTAGCTTTGGACAATGGGCAACGTTGTTACCGTTAATGTATGGCGGTACTGTCTATATTGGATCAAAATTTGATCCACAGAGAACATTTGGTTACTTAGCAGAACATCCCTCAGCCTACCTTGCAGCTGTACCAAGCATGCTCCGCATGATGCTTGATCAAGGGCCTATTCATAAACCTTTCACGATTTTAACTGGCGGTGAAGCCGTAAGCGCAACCTTACGCCAGCAACTTTTCACACAATGGCCCTTGATGGATATGTTCAGCATTTATGGTCTAACCGAAACAGGAACTTGTGATTTGTTTCGCCATGATAAAGCTGGTGAGGCATCACCTCAAAGCCTTGGTTATCCAGCGAAATACATAGAGGTACATATTGAACCTAAAAGCCATGAGATGGCCATCAAAACGCCGTTTGGTATGCTGGGATATGTGGGAGAACCTCAAAAAACCAGAGAAACAATTGTTCAGAATTGGATCATGACAGGTGATGCAGCACATTTTGATGATAAAGGTGCCGTGGTTCTTGAAGGAAGATTGAAAGAGTTAATCAACCGCGGAGGTATGAAAATATCTCCACTTGAAATAGAAAACATATTCCGCGGACATCCCGACATAGCTGATATTTTGGTAACATCTGTGCCTGATACGGTACTTGGTGAAGCCATCCACATGCTGGTCATATCCAAAATGGGTAAAAATCTTGACGCGCAAAGTTTAAAACGATGGGGAGAGACGCAAATGGAGCGTTTCAAGGTTCCTGACTCCATACATTTTGGGGAAGAATTGCCCTTGGGTCGACAGGTAAAGCTGACCGTAATCTTTTTCGTCAACACATAACCAAAGCCCAAAAAACGTGAAGATATCTCTTAGCATTCTGGTACTGGCAGAAATCTTGGCCATGTCCTTATGGTTTGTGGCTTCTGCCATTATCCCTGAATTTCGTGCACAAGCCACGCTGACAGCTTTTCAAGAAGGCATGTTATCGTCATCTGTTCAATTAGGGTTTGTTGTTGGTGCGCTTAGCTTAGCGATGCACGGCACTGCTGACCGCTACGACCCCCGTTATGTTTTTGCTCTTGGGGCTCTGCTTGCAGCGATTGCCAATGCAATCCTTATCATCAGCCCTATAGGTAGCGCTGTACAAATTTTTTTACGTTTTTTCACAGGCGTATGTATGGCAAGTATTTACCCTGTAGGCATGAAAATTGCCGTTGGTTGGACAGAAAAACAGCGTGGCTTGGTTGTGGGAATTCTTGTGGGCGCCCTCACATTAGGTTCTGCACTCCCACATGGCATAACACTCATTGGAGGCATGGCTTGGGAGCATGTTGTCTTAATTGCTAGCGGTTGTGCCCTCCTATCATCAGGTCTCATATTGATGGTGAGGTTAGGTCCTTATCATGAAAAAGCACAAAAATTTCATGTTGGTTTTCTCGCCCTAGCATGGCGGCAGATGGATATCAGACTCGCCTACATTGGGTACCTAGGACATATGTGGGAACTATACGCGTTTTGGGCATGGATTGGTTTGGCTATGACAACAGCCCTTAATTATGCCTTTCTCCCACATGCTGAGGATCTTGCCCGTTTTTTCACATTCCTCGCCATTGCGCTTGGGGCAATCAGTTGTATTTTGGCAGGTTTTCTTGCTGACAAATGGGGCAAAGAGGTTGTGGCAGGTTGGTCATTGCTGCTTAGCGGGACATTTGCTCTCATAACCGCCATTACCTTTGCAAGCATGCCCTTACTCAGCGTATTTTTGCTGTGATATGGGGTGTTTTTGTCATACCAGACAGCGCACAATTTTCGGCTTTAGTCGCTGACGCAGCGCCCAGACAAGCCACAGGCAGTTTGCTTACGTTGCAAACTGCGCTCGGGTTTCTACTCACCAGCTTTACCGTGCAAGTAACACCCATGTTCGCTGATTTATGGGGATGGCCAGCCGTTCTTTCATTGCTTGCTTTGGGGCCCATGATAGGCGTGTGGGCCATGCATAAACTACATTTAAGGCATAAACAGCAAATGACCCATTAGAGTAAGATATTTGAACGCAACACCCAGGCAATCATCACCCCAACGAACATGGTAAGTAGGAGATTCTTTGTCCAAAAAGCAGTTAACATGGCTGCAAATGCAGCCCACCATTCAATAGGGTCAGCGACCAACAACAGAACCGTAAGAAGGGAGGATATTAAACAACCGGGTAATGCTCGCAACATACGTGCGATCAATCCTTTTGAAGGTATTCTTGAGGCCAAAAAATAACCCCCAGCACGGATCATGAATGTACCCAAGGCCAATGTAATAATGATGATCACAAGGTCATTCATGATGGCGAAAGCCTGCCATCAAAGCACCGATCACAGCTCCTATGATCAACGCCCAGGATGGGTCCATGATACCGCATAAAATAGTGATTGCTGTGCAAGACGCCGACAGAATCCATGGTAATAGATCCGTTTGAGGGGACCACATATTGCGCAAAATAAAGATAAAAGCGGCTGTGAACGCAAAGTCTAGGCCCAAAGCACGCACTGAAGGCATGATCTGAACCAACATAACACCCATCAATGTGGCCAAAACCCATGCCAAGAAGATACATAGGCCACTACCCAAGAAATAGTCATACCCCACATTCTTACCTATGGCTCTTTTGGCATGCCATAATGCCCAATTCTCGTCGGCGGTGAGATGGAGCCCTAGCAAGATTTTCCAGATAGGCTTGCCTTTAAAAATAGACTGCATAGATGCTGTCATCAGGAAAATCCTTAGATTTAGCGACAAACCGGCCAAAATTGCGGCCCAAGCGCCTGCACCCCCAACAAAACGCTCAACAGCGATGAGTTGCGATGAACCTGCGAAAACAAAAGCCCCCATAAAGCCGGTCTGTAATTCAGTCATTCCAGCCTGCGCTGCAAAGATACCAAATGCAAAGCCATAAGCAGCCACACCGAGTGCAAGCGGCAATGTGTCAAAAATTCCTTCGCTCAGTTCTTGCGACAATCGCATCACCTATGGCTGCCTTTCATCATAAGGGCCAAGCAATAACGGCATCCATCATTCAATGAAATTTAGCTGCTGGCCACCGCGATTTGCCGTCGAGTCCCTGATAGGCAACATTTAAAAAATCAAGAATAGTAGGAGCAATATCGGTCAATGTTGTTTTGGCATCAATATTTTTAGATGGCAAATGGGGATGTTCTAAGACAAGGTAAGGAGCCATTTCCTCATCACCCCATCCCCCATGTTGGCCACAGCCAATATGTTCAAAAGCATCATTCTCAAAAGCAGCATAACGTTTTTTGTACCCATGGTCATGGACATAACCAGACATATTTACTGCGGCCAGCAGGGCGTCATCACGTAGGCCGATATCCTGCAGTTGTTCCACTGTTTTGATCTCATCCACCCAAGCTTGACGTTCCAAATGGGCAACCAACTGTGCTCGTCTCGCCTCACTCATATTTTGTGCATAAATGGTAAAAGATAAGCCTTGGGTTGCAAATGCTAACGCACCAGAGCGCAATTCAGGCCCAAACCCTGCTTCCTCTGCCCATTTGTTAATGTTTATACCCTGTCCAACGCTCTCATGGCCGTGATCAGAACCTGTAAGAAAGAGAATATCCATTCCCTGCCGTCGTAAATCCCGCACCACAGCATGAACATAACGGATAATTTCGTCAGCAGATTTCAATGCTTCGATATGGGTAACCGAACCAAGTGGATTGGTGTGCAGGGTTTTATCTGGATTTGCCAACCATAGAAAGTGAACAGATTCAGAACCTGTTTTGCGTAAATGATCTACAAATTTTCGTGCCATCCACCAATCACCAGAAATATCGTCACCTTTCAAAGGTTCAGTTAACGGCACGCCACCAGGCCCAAAACTACCCGCGCGATGATGAATATATCCAAAATGGTCAGGATCTAGCGCATAGGCCGCACCTGCAGAAACATTCGAAAAAGCTCGAAAACCACCAAAATCCTTCAACCGCTCTGCAAGTGTTGGCAATCTTAATGCGGTTCCAGATCGAAGTGACCTCCATTGGGGGAAAAAATTGGGATCACCTACATCAAAGACCTCAAGAGCACCTTCCTTTTGCAAGACCAGACGGTTGCCCGTCAGACCGTGGGCTCCTGGAAAGGCACCCGTCGCCACAGTTGCGGCCGACGGACGTGGCGCGGATGGATATACGGCATGATATTGGGAAAATACTGCCCTTCTATCAGGAGTCTCCACAAAAATGGCATACTACTCTTTTTGATCCAAGATCGACCCAAGCCATCGCAGTGAACATAGACAACCTTTTTCATCATCCCTCCTAAAGCCGCACCTCATCAAACCTATATGCTCACGGATTGGAGAGCTAGGCTTTGTAACGAAGGCTCGTAATCAACAAGGATATTAGCACACTAACTTGTAAAACTTGCCTGGAAAAGAATGTATCAAGCGTGTTTGTATCAAAAAGAAGGGTATGGAGCACCCAAAAATCAAATGTGGCGTTGGCCATATAAACCAACATCATTACTGATACGGTTTGAAAACCAAAACCCAAAAAAAAAGTGATCAAGTAAGCCACAAGGAGAAGAACATGAAAAACCCTTCGCCCTTCGATCATTTGCACAAATACCGATGTTGTTTCCGTTGTGGTCATATATTCAAAAGATGTGGGAGCGAAATCCCGCATCAACACAAATTGGGCCAAAAAATAAACCACAACGGTCCCAAATGCACAAAAGAATAGGATATCCTGTCGATGAAAAGCTTTGTAATCGAACCCCATACTTTCTAATGCATTAGAGAAGACTTCCACTTCTTCTCTGGTAAGCTTGACCATCACATATCCCTTCGTTTTCCGTATCGAAGAAAATGTTCAAGAGCCATCCAACTGATGGTAAGCAGAAAAAGAGGCCGCAAAGACAACAAGATAATTGCTGTTGTATTTTCTGGGACCAACAAGTGAGGTCTTAGTGCAATTTGATCATCCACAAACATAGATATTGTCCAAACAGCCCCCACAAAAGAAACAACCCCAAAGAACCGCCCAGCTCTGAGCGAAGCAATATAAATAACGGAAAAAAACAGAATAGCTATAGTACGCCGCCACAACAATTTTTGTGACAACATGTCATATTCAGGGGTTGTGACAACAAATTTAGGTGCAATCCCACCAATGAATTGGACGGCGAGCACAGCAACAACGTAGGAAATAGAAAACCATAAAGCGAGATAAAAGGGTGTGGAGTATGATTGTTTTGCAAATTTGATGAAAGCCATACAACTACCTTTTGTTTATTATGAGTATTTTATTAAGGTTTTCGAAATGACCTAACAGCTCAACTGCAGCAAAGCAATGTAAACATATGATTGCTTTTAGCACATATCCCATCCGCATATGAGCAGGCTCACAACAAATTTACGCTTTTGTCTTCTGCAATTGTATATCTCAGTTAAGGATCAATAAATTTAGAACAGAATACCCCTCACTTGATAACCCCAACACCGCGCAAAGCTTCTTCGACCTGTTGTTTTTGGGTTTGCGTTATAGGGGATGTTGGTTTTCGGGCTACCCCCGCTGGGACACCCTGAAGTTGCTGAGCATATTTGACAAGAGATGGCATATTATCGACACCTATGGCATCCCAAACCGGCATGAGCTTTTCATGAAGCTCTCTTGCATGATCCCAATGCTGTTTCTGTACCGCTTGATAAAGTGCGACCTGATGGCCCTGGAACAGCGGTCAAAATGGCAGCAATAGAACCACGAGCCCCCAATTGATAAGATGGATACAAAAGAGCATCCACCGCAGAAAATATAAGATTATGAGGCTTTGCACGACGCATGAGATCGGCAAATAATTTCATATCACCAGCACTTTGCTTCACCCCAGCAACCCCGGGAACTTCATCCATTATTCTTAGAAGTAAATCAGGTGATAAATAACACCAAGGGACGACATTATAAATCAGTATGGGCACACCACTGGCTTGGTGAATGTCTCGAAAATGTTGCACCATGGAATCATCATCAGGACGAAACAAATAATGAGGTGGGGTAACTTGCAAAGCCACAACGCCTTTGTTTTTTACCAGATCACCTCGCGCCGCAACTTCATCTGTAGAATTTGCAATGATACCAGCAACCAAGGGAACCCGCCCAGCTATCGCCTCATAAGTTGCGGAAATAAGTTCTTCATATTCAGAACGGTCAAGTGCATGACCCTCCCCCGTGCTACCGCCTGCAGCAAGGCCATGAACACCTTGCTCAATGAGCCAGTCTACTTGTGGTTTAATGGCCGTAAAATCAATATCACCGTTTTCTTTGAACGGCGTTGTGAATGGTGCAACCACACCATAAAGATCTTGAATATTTGTCATGCACCTACCCCAATAAACTATTTCATTTTATGACGATACCTGATTGGATTAAAATCGCAAGTTCCCTGATCCACGCTCTGTCATCCTGGCCACCTTGATGGCTGTAGCACTCTTGGGGATGCTCATGCCCGAGCGAGAGAATGTTTCAAACCGCATGGACGTCTCTGTCATAGACTGAAACGATCTTGTTACGTTACCATACAGGTCTTACAAGGCTATCGACACCCTTTAGACAAAGGGGGGGGTTGCCTTACCGCAGGAACAAAACTGGGGTGCGTAGACTTTATCTATCCCAACATGACCTTCAACACGTACCATTCCGCGTTGACTTGGCCATTATTGGTAACGCCATTGTTTTTTCTTTCGCGTTGCCGACGAATACAAAAATGTTGTCATTCACCAACTGAAGGTCACGGTCTTTTCAGCGCAGTTGACGATGACTTGCCAACAGCAAAAGTGATATCCGCTTTATTCTCAAGATTTTTTTAAAATAATACCCAAAAAGACCTTATGTAACCAATGAGAATGACATCAAATGCCAACACCTCTAGGCTTGAGGCCCTCCATAGGCGCGGGTGTTGTTTCAGGTGACTGCGGAACCGTCGGAGAGCCTTCCTGAGATGGTTGCATCATTACACCACGTCGAGGGGTACATTGCGACCCCAACATTTGTTCAACCAGAGATTCTTTACATTTCATGTGAGAGGGGCCTTCAATACCTTGTTGCTGCGCTACTATTCCAGCCACGACCATGGCAACCAGCAGCACACCCAACAATATCATGCCTCTACTCATCACCTATCTCCTATTATGATTAAGTCGAGCTTTATGTGGGTAATGCTCGTCCTATTTTCCAGTTTTTTATCTTAACATATCAACCAAATTTAAAAGGCTGACGTACCAGAACACGAAGAAACGTTTTCACCCAAGGGGTAAGTTTTCTAGCTTGTCTCTGTCGCGCCATCATGGACAACAATTCAGCATCACTAGGATAGGGAATAATTGGCTTCATCAACTCGGCCACTGACCTTTTTTTATTGATCAAGTCGTCAAGCCAAGGTGCCAAAAGCGATGCAGCAGGAAACATGAGCGCTGCACCAAGAATGCGATCAGTACGTGGGCAAATATAGAGTTCAGCAAAAGATTTTCGACATTCTGTTAAGGCCCTATCTGACGGCCTTTCAGGCTGTAAGACCATATATGGCCTAGAACTCTCTTCAAGTTCATGGGGCATAGATCCTACGAGTAGTATTTCATCCTTTAAATAAATAGCCTGAGGCATTGAACCTCTCCGCCGAAGCCACGGCATTATGCCAAGTATATTTTTCAAGACCACTGAAGCTTCGTAGGCCGCAGCATGTGTGGACATGGGCGCGCCTGAAACATCTCCCACAGCAAAAAGCCATGGAAGTTTTCCAACCCGGAGAAGAGGGTCAACAAGAGGTGTTTTGCGCAATATATTTTGCAACCCCAAACCTTCCCAGGAAACTTCCCGCCCCATGGCTTCCAAAATATGTTCAACCTCACATGTTTGACCATTAGAGAGCTTTATTGTGAGAACTTCATCGGTTTGCTCAACATGGGTTACCTCTGTATTTTTCAGCAATTGAACACCCAGCCCCAATATGTAGTTGGTGAGATAATGTTTCAGTGAAGCTGATGAAGAACCAAGCAAATCTCCGCGACATATCATGATAACCTCATGACCCATACCAACCAATGCTTCGGCCATTTCAAGCGCCATGGCACCACCACCCAAGATAGCAACTCGGCCACTCAATTGACGCTCTTTGATGGCATTCCAGAAACTTTGGTTGTTCAACTTCTGTGGAATCTTCAGCCCATGACAGGCGCGATGGGTGCGTGGAGAGGAACCTGTTGCTAGGACAACATAGCGCCCACGAAAAACTTCACCAGATATGGTGGTGACCTCCCTCACCCCCGTTAGTCTTCCTTCACCCGCCACAACATGTATGCCCAATTGTTCAAATCGCGCTTGGCTATCATGTGGTTGGATACTGCTTATGGTCGATTGAATATGAGCATGGGTTTCTAACCATGGCCATCCATTTTTTGCCGCATGAAGTAAGCTTTTAGAGGGAATACAGCCAAAATGAAGACAGTCTCCGCCCATGGGCTGCGGAGCAATCAATGTTACGGAAAGACCCATATAAGCTGCACCGGCCGCTACAGAAAGCCCACCTGCGCCACCACCCAAGACCAGGACATCAACTTTTTTCATGTGTTTTATCCCATTTTTTCATAATACCTTGTCCCAATTGTTGGCACAAAATGACAAAAGCCACCCCAACCCCTAACCATAACAAGCTATCCTGCTGTCCCGCCCAAATGCCCTCTACACCTTGAGCCACCAATATGAGCGCGACAGCTCCAGGAATAATTGCCAACATGCTTACCATGACAAAAATCCACCCCTTGATGGGTATAAAAGTTGGCAAAAGGTTCACCAAAACAAATGGAACAATAGGTAATAAGCGCAGAATAATAAGCGTTCTTATGGGGGCATTGCTGAATACATTTGCCCATTTCATCATATATTGTTGCAACCGTTCTGTTTGCTTTTGGCTCATCAAGCACTTAGCCCAATACATATTCCCAACCAGTCCTAAGCCAACCGACAACAAGATCACAGCTAACGCCAGCCAAAAATCAAACATAAATCCTGCCAACAAACTGGCCATGGTGGCTAGGGGCAATGCACAGGTTACAATCAGTGCATAGGTGACAACAAAACCAAGTACGAAAAGATAAAAATACCCCTCCTTTATGACGACCAATTCTTCAAAAAGGTAACGTGATAACTTCAAAGGGTCGATAAATACGGCACCTAAAATCAGCAAGATAATAACAATGAAGAGGGGGAATACTTTCCCAAAAGAGGTTACAATGTTGTTCATAGATACACAAAATGACCATTATTGGTGACGAATGCCTTGAGATTAGTTTAAAGGTGCTTCATGACCAATCCTAATGAAAAGTCAAACATAAGGACGCTACTGAACATATGACAATCCATCTTCATCACAATGATTTACCTGAACATTTGGAATTTGGCCCAATTCTAGCGATTGATACAGAAGCCATGGGGCTAAAAGATGGCAGAGATCGACTTTGTGTCGTACAACTGAGCGATGGTAATGGTGAAGCCCATTTGGTCAGATTTTCACCAGGGCATTATGCTGCCCCTCATCTGAGTAGGTTGCTTTCAGACCCACAGAAATTAAAATTATTGCACTATGCACGTTTTGATATGGCCATCATCAAGCGTTATCTCAATATTATGTTGCAACCTGTATATTGCACAAAAATAGCTTCAAAAATTGCAAGGACTTACACAGATCGGCATGGGTTGAAAGAACTCGCGCGTGAAATCGGTGGTGTGGAGATATCTAAGCAACAACAATCATCAGATTGGGGTGCTGAAGAACTGACCGAAGCTCAATGCCAGTATGCTGCAAATGACGTCCTTCATCTGCATGCCATTCATGCAGGACTCGAGGCCATGCTAAAACGAGAAGGTAGACAACATTTGCTTGATCCATGTCTGTCTTTTCTGCCACATCGCGTAGAACTAGACTTGGCGGGGTGGAATGACCATGACATCTTCAGTCACTGACCAAGATATTCAAGCAGGCCGAGAAACCATATCCATAGAGACTCATGGCCTGGAAGCTCTTGCAAAAAGCCTGGATCAAAACTTCTCACAAGCCATTGCGTTAATACTTGGATTGAAGGGAAGGCTGATTGTTACGGGAATGGGTAAAAGTGGTCACGTGGGCTCAAAAATTGCAGCAACTCTTGCATCAACAGGACAACCTGCATTTTTTGTTCATCCTGCAGAGGCTAGCCATGGAGATCTTGGCATGCTGGGCCGAGAAGATGGTCTGCTGGCGCTTTCAAATTCTGGAGAAACCAAAGAACTTAAGGATATTCTAGCGCATGCTAAACGCTTGACCATTCCACTCATCACCATCACCAGCAAATCAACATCCACCATGTCATTAATGGCAGATTGCTCACTTGTATTGCCACAAGCACCAGAGGCATGTCCCCATGACTTAGCCCCCACAACGTCAACAACGATGAGTATGGCACTGGGCGATGCATTGGCGATAGCGCTCATGCGTCGGCGGACCTTTGCTGCTGAAGAATTTCATGCCCTGCATCCTGGTGGCCGTCTAGGTCTTCAATTCGTAACCATAGCTGACATCATGCACGCAGATCAGCACATCCCAAAAGTAACCGAGCATGCGAATATCCATGAGGTGGTCGCAGAAATCAACGCGAAATCTATGGGATGTACGTTGGTGATGCGCAACAATGAATGCGTAGGGATTATTACAGATGGAGACCTCAGACGGCATATCACAGCGCCTTTGTCATCCATGACCGCCTCCGATATCATGACTGAAAACCCCATAGGACTGCCATCCCATGCGCCCGCCGTGCAAGCATTGGCTTTGATGGAAGAGCGATCGATCACTACCATCTTGGTGTTACAAGATCAGAATGTTGTAGGCTTGCTGCATATTCATGATTGTCTAAGAGCAGGATTGAAATAAGCATGATACGGGATGAGCCATCAAACGAACGTCAACATGCGGCATTCCAAGATAGGCAAAGATCAGAACTTGCAAAAAAATTCCATCAGCAAAGAATTCGCCGATTAAATTGGGCACTAGCCTCAATTTTTGGAAGTATTACGGTCTTGTCCTTGATCTTTTACGAGGGCCAAACGGTTGTTGGAAATTTAGATCGTATGATTGGCAGCGTTTTGTTGGAAGAACCTGTCTATCAAGGTCTGGATGCTCAGGGAAATCCCTTCGAAATTTCTGCAAAAACAGCTTACCCTGACGCCATCAATCCTAACAATGTTGACCTCCAAAATGTGTATGGTTCATTTACAACACCCCAGGGCAATCCCCTCACATTCCAAGCAGAAAAAGGGTTTTTATCTCTTGCTGACAACAAATTCCAATTAGAGCATAATATTATTGTTGAGGGAGAAAATGGTTTTCAAGCGTCTGCAGAACATTTACAAACGGATGTTGACCACTCAAAATTGACATTGACAGGGTCTGTATCAATTGCCAGCCAATTAGGCTACATATCTGCACAAACAGCGGTTTTTAATAAGAAAAAAAAGACCGCCTCATTTGAAGGCTCGGTTCGGTTTTTGATCAATTGAACCAATAGATGGAGAGAGGTTGACATATGATTTCAAGATACCTGTTGATCAGTGCCCTTATCTACTTTGTACCTTCTTACGGATACACCCAGCTCCCCATGGCCCAAACAGGAGAGCCCATAGAAGTTTTGTCAGATAAGTTAGAATATTTTGACGATAACAAACATGCGGTTTTTCAAGGGAACGTACTTGCAAAACAGGGAACCTCAGAAATTTATTGTCAAAAACTAGAAGTTTTTTATGAAGCCATAAATGGCGAAAATAAGCTTAAAAGAATGATCGCAGAGACAGATGTCTTGATCGTGACCCAAACTGGTGAAGAAGCCGTAGCGCAAAAAGCTGAGTACAGGCCTGAAACATCCCAAATTATTCTCACGGGGCAAGTCGTACTGAAACAGGCAAAAAACATTATATCAGGACCAAAAGTTGTGATTGATACAACGACCGGGCGTGCACAGGTTGTGGGAAAAGAAGGCCAACGGGTAAGGACATTATTGACCCAAGATCCATCCTCAAAGCCCTCAAAACAGAAAGACGAGAAGATACAAAAGTGACGTCAAACTTCGAAATCCAAGGCCTTGAGGCACGGCAATTAGGCAAAAGTTATCGTAACCGGCCTGTAGTGAGAGATGTTTCTATAAGCCTAAAACGTGGCGAGGCTGTGGGACTCTTAGGGCCAAACGGAGCAGGAAAAACAACCTGCTTTTATATGATATGTGGCTTGATTATGACAGACCGTGGGCGCGTATTTTTGGAAGGAACAGATATTACGAGCTTGCCCATGCATGCAAGAGCACATTTAGGGATTGGATACCTTCCTCAAGAGGCCTCTATTTTTCGAGGCCTTACGGTTGGTGAAAATATTCTGGCAGTGCTAGAGCTAACTGATAAAAAAAAGTCTGAACGGCAAGAGCACTTGGAAATTTTGCTTGAAGAGTTTCGCATCACCCACTTGCGTCATACACCAGCCATTGCATTGTCTGGTGGAGAGAGGCGTCGACTAGAAATTGCCCGAGCACTCGCAACAGAACCTGGATATATTCTTCTCGATGAGCCATTTGCTGGCATTGACCCTATTGCAGTTGGAGGTATCCAAGAGCTTGTGGCACAACTGACAGAACGCAATATTGGCGTTTTGATTACAGATCACAATGTCCGAGAAACCCTCAATTTAATCGATAGAGCCTATATCATGCATGATGGACAGGTTCTGCATGAAGGTTCAGCTGAATCCGTTATCAACAACCACGATGTTCGTCGCGTTTATTTAGGAGATAGATTCACGCTTTAACTTGCACATAGCTAGGGTCGTGCTGCATTGTTGAAACTCACAATGAGAGGAGTACATCATGGATATTACCATTAGCGGTAAAAATATGGAAACCGGTGACGCGCTCAAGCAACATGTGCAAGACAGCATTCTTGCTATGGTTGAAAAAATATTTTGAACGGGCCACTAATGCACAAGTGGTTTTCACAATGGAAGGAAGTCGCGTCACGGCAGATTGTCACATCCATCTTCCAACGGGACTTTTTCTCAATTCTAGCCATACCGCTCACGATGCCTATCCCAGTTTTGACCAAGCCGTTGAAAAACTTGACAAACAATTACGACGCTACAAGAGAAGGTTGAAGAAGCATCACCATGATCGTGAAGAAGAACTTGCCCGTTTTGCTGCCCAATATCACGTTTTGGATACCACGAATGATGAAACAGATGAAAATGAGGGCTTTGATCCTCTGATTGTTGCTGATATGGAAGTGCAAATTATGGAATTGACCGTTGGGGAGGCTGTGATGCAATTGGAACTGTCTTCTAAACCGGCTTTGATGTTCAGAAACGCTGGCCATGGTGGCTTAAATATGGTTTACCGTCGGGATGATGGACATGTGGGATGGGTCGATCCAAAAGAGCATTAACAACAAGAGGCATCTGTAGGCATGATTGCTTTCGATGAAATAGTACCTGCTAAAGCGGTGTTTGCTGGTTTACATGTAACGAGTAAAAAACAACTCCTTCAAGAGCTGGCTGAAAAAGCCTCCGCACTATTTGACTTAGATAGAAGGGTGCTTTTTGAAACCTTGCTGGAGCGTGAGCGGTTAGGTAGTACAGGCGTGGGTAATGGCGTTGCCATTCCCCATGGCAAAGTCGCAAAACTACCCCACGTTGTAGGTATGTTTGTTACGCTCTCTGAGCCAGTAGATTTTGATGCGGTAGACGATAGGCATGTTGATCTCATCTTCTTACTACTGGCACCAGAGAACGCAGGGGCCGACCATCTCCGTGCACTTGCGCGTGTTTCTAGACTTTTACGCGACAGGGAGCATTGTGAAAAATTACGCGGTGCAGAAACTGCAGACGCCGTGCACGCCTTAATCAATCAACCTTTGGCTACAGAAGCTGCTTGATGTTGTTGGCCATTTGAGAATGTAAAGAAAATGGCTACAACAAGCGCTTCAATGGCACGTTACGCAATGAAGTGCTCAACGCAGAATGGTTCCACACTATCCATCAAGCGCAAACTGCAATCAATGTATGGCTCCGCCAATACAATCACATCAGACCACATCATGGACTAAATATGCGTCCACCCGTACCTGAAACGCTAATAGAGAAAACGAAAATTAGTGGTACAAAAAATTGGGGCTAGACAGGGTCCCGATATCCAGATCGACTGAATTGTTATTTCCGTTCTTCCTGCTCATTCAGCTTGATCCTGTCTCGATTTATCGGAAGATTCGCCGGAAGACGGATCGATCTTCTTCTGTTTACAAAACTGCTCGAACTGCCGCTGAGCCAGCTTCGACGGCACCGTCTTGCCGTTCTCCCAGCGGTTGACCGTGGCGAAGCTCACCCCAAGGGCGTGGGCCAGCTCTTCCTGGGAGAGCGCCAACTGCCGCCGGACCTCCTTGACCGTTTCCGGGAAATTTTCGGGTTGGCGGATCATGGCCATTGGACATCTCCCGCTGATTGCATCAGCCGCAGGAATCCGGGTGCGACAAGTTTCCCGAAAAGGGAGTGATCGGGTCGGTAGCACCGACACCCTGAAAGCGACGTAAGTCGCTGACAATACGCAGAAAAAAAACCCGCCCATTAACCGGACGCGGTTAGTGGACGGGTCTGTCTTTTTCAAATGGTGGAGCCAGGCGGAATCGAACCGCCGACCTCTTGCATGCCATGCAAGCGCTCTCCCAACTGAGCTATGGCCCCTGATTATTTCAAGTACCCAAGGGTAATACACAAATTCTGACGAGGTTGACAATATTACCTGGTCTCGTCCTCATCAAATTCGTCATCAAGGTCGTCATCGACACCGACATCATCATCATCATCATCGATTAATACGTCATCATCATCGTCTAGATCACTGTCGTCAGCGCCAACATTGATATCATCACCAATATCATCATCATCGTCATCATCCCCACCTGATACAGGCATGACGGCGTCGTCGGCAGAAATCTCTTTAATGGCTTCAGCATCATCTTCATCTTCGTCTTCGTCGGTCTCTACACCATCAAATTCAACATCTTCATTGTTGTCATCTTGATCAACTTCCAAAGGACGTCCACGCCTTGAGCGAAGCAGAAGCTCAGGGGTAAATGTTTGCGCACATGAAGGGCATGTAAGCGGCTGCTCATGATTAAAATCATAAAATTTTACACTACAGGTTGGGCAAACACGCTTTGTTCCCCACTCAGGATTTACCATTCAAATTCTCCACCATCATCATGGCTCTATTAATCATGAACCATGTGCTTTGCCAAATTGTTTATTGCTCTTTTAAATCTGACCTAAAGCGTTGTCGTTTTCTTGTGAAGAGCAATTGTTTTACATATTAAGAGCGGGCATTTGCCACGTTGAAAGCAAACTGTCAAAAGAAACGAAATTTTTTCCTGCGAAACCCTATCCATTCGTTGAGACATACTGAGGAAATATCATGGCACAAACAAAACCCATACCTATGATTAGTAAGAAATCTCAACAACTTGAGGGAATTATTGATGTACCAAGCGACAAATCCATGTCTCATCGCGCATTTATGCTGTCAGCATTAGCAGTGGGGGAAAGCTACATCTCAAATGCACTCACCGCTGAAGATGTTACAGCAACACGCCATGCTATGTCTTGTTTTGGCGCCAGGATAACAAAAATCGACCCGTTGACATGGGCGGTTCAAGGCGTGGGCATGCTAGAGGAACCCAAAATTGCCTTAGACTTTGGCAATGCAGGCACAGGCTCAAGGCTTACCATGGGAATGATGGCCTCAACCCCCATCAGCGCTACATTTGTTGGGGACGCATCGTTACATAAGAGGCCTATGCAGCGAATTCTTGACCCATTGCATCGTCTTGGGGCTTCATCTCTCTCGCGTCATGGGCATCGATTGCCCCTGACCTTGCGAGGAACTGATCAAGGATTAGCTTTACAGCACAAACCTTCTGTAGCATCGGCTCAGGTGAAATCAGCCATCCTATTAGCAGCACTCAACATAAAAGGTCGAACGGAAATCATTGAAACTGCACCCACAAGAGACCATACAGAAAAAATGCTATTGGGTGCTCGCGTGGACGTTCAAACTGACCGTAAAAACCCCCAACACCCTGTTGTTTCAATCGTGGGGCCGCAAGCACCAAAACCTCAAAAATGGGTTATCCCAGCAGATCCCTCCTCAGCTGCTTTTCCTCTTGTCGCAGCATTATGTGTGCCGGGGTCAGAAGTAACCATCAAACAAGTTATGCTCAACCCACACCGAACCGGGTTGTTCACATGCCTTGAGGAAATGGGAGCAGACTTGACTTATGCCAATCACCAGGTGGTTGGGGGCGAAGAGGTTGCGGATATTACTGCTCGATACAGTAAACTCCAAGCTATAGACATCTCGGAGTCCCGAGCACCTTCCATGATTGATGAGTACCCTATTCTCGCCATGGCAGCAGCACAGGCTGAAGGCGTTACCATTATGCGCGGGCTGCATGAGTTACGGGTGAAAGAGTCAGACAGACTACAAATTGTCCACGACCACCTCAAAGATGCTGGTGTTACATGTAAAATAGTTGGAGATGATCTCCATGTCACAGGCGGCAAAATACAAGGAGGGATCAAAATTGATACCCATTTGGATCATCGCATTGCCATGAGTTTTTTTGTACTTGGGTTGTTTGCAGAGAATGATATCTTAATTGATGACATGCGAACCGCAGAAACAAGCTTTCCTGGTTTCGCTCAGATCATGAGTCAATTGGGTGCGTCATGCGAGGCATGCTGAATCTTCAAATTGCCATCGATGGTCCCGCAGCATCTGGCAAAGGTACCATCGCCAAAAATGTGAGCAAAATTCTTGGGTTCCATTACCTTGACACAGGACTACTTTACCGCGGCATTGCTTGGCTTGCACTCAACGCTCAAATTGACTTGGATGATGTACAGAATATTTTGCCGCTTGTAGCACAACTCGAACCAAATAATTTAGACAACACTCTTCTGAGCCAACATCACATCGGGTCTGCAGCATCACAAATTGCCATTCACCCCCCGTACGGTCATCTTTACTTACATGGCAACGAGATT
This sequence comes from Alphaproteobacteria bacterium, assembly GCA_038131935.1. Lineage (GTDB taxonomy): Bacteria > Pseudomonadota > Alphaproteobacteria > UBA8317 > UBA8317 > UBA8317. The sequence goes on from JAYPQH010000001.1 coordinate 87,742, forward strand.
TTGCTGAACAAATGCCAGGAGCCATCTTGGATGGTCGTGATATAGGTACTGTTGTGCTTCCAGATGCACCCATCAAAATATTTGTTACAGCGCATCTTGAGGTACGAGCACAACGTCGATATCTTGATGTATCCCGCACGCAGCCGGACATTCAATTTGATGATATCATGAAAGACTTGGCTGCTAGAGACAAACGCGATCAAGAGCGCGCTGAAGCCCCCCTAAAACCTGCACACGATGCCATCTTGCTCGATACCACAAGCTCAAGTATAGACCAGTCTGTCGATCATGTTTTGGATCTTGTCAGCCGCTATCGGGAACAAACGAATTGATTCGTTTGCCTGCGGATGAGTTTTGCTCTTTTCGTATCGCGTTCACCTTTTAAAACTTAGGTGCTCGAAAAAGGGACAGGAGACATTCATGGTTAACATGATGATGGTAAAGACCGCTGGATACAACCAGCTGGCCTGAAAAAATGAAACCTTTGGAGTATTAATGACAACATCTAACCCCACCATGGAAGAGTTTGAAACACTTCTGCAGCAATCATTCGAAGAAACATCTTTATACGAAGGCAACGTCGTCAAAGGGACGGTGATTGCCATCGAAAATGATCAGGCCTTGATCGATATTGGATCAAAGACAGAAGGCCGGATTGACATGAAAGAATTCGCAGCTGATCAAGTTGAGAAGCCTCTCGCAATAGGCGATGTCGTCGAGGTTTTCCTTGATCGCTTTGAAAACGCCCGTCACGAAGCCGTTCTTTCACGCGAGAAAGCACGTCGTGAGGAAGCTTGGGACAAACTCGAAAAAGCATTTGAGGCTGGCGAGCGCGTCCAAGGAAATATTTTTGGCCGCGTAAAAGGTGGTTTCACGGTAGATTTATCTGGCGCCGTTGCGTTTTTACCTGGATCACAGGTGGACGTTCGCCCTGTTCGCGACGTGGCACCGTTGATGCACCAAATGCAACCGTTCCAAGTCCTAAAGATGGACCGCCGGCGCGGAAATATCGTTGTTTCAAGACGTGCGGTATTGGAAGAGGCTCGTGCTGAACAGCGCCAGGAATTGATTGACACATTGAGCGAAGGTGATATCCGTGACGGTGTTGTGAAAAACATCACAGACTATGGTGCCTTCGTGGATCTGGGCGGCGTGGATGGTTTGTTGCACGTTACCGATATGGCATGGCACCGTGTTAACCATCCATCAGAAGTGGTCCAAATTGGTATGTCTGTTCGCGTCCAGGTTATTCGCGTCAACCAAGATACACAGCGCATCAGCTTAGGCATGAAACAGCTTCAGGAAGATCCATGGGACGGCGTTGCTGTTCGTTACCCATTGGAAGGAAAGTTTTCAGGTCGTGTGACAAATATCACCGATTATGGTGCGTTTGTTGAGCTTGAGCCTGGCATTGAAGGTCTTGTTCATGTTTCAGAAATGTCCTGGACAAAGAAAAACGTACATCCTGGAAAAATTGTTTCCACCTCACAAGAGGTTGATGTGATGATCCTGGAAGTTGATTCCGAGAAACGTCGCATTAGTCTTGGCCTTAAGCAGGTTATGGAAAATCCATGGCAGGCTTTCGCTGACAAACATCCCGTTGGCAGTGAAATCGAGGGCGAAGTCCGCAACATTACCGAATTTGGTCTCTTCGTTGGACTCGAAGGTGATGTTGACGGAATGGTTCATCTCTCCGACATCGCATGGGATAAGAGCGGTGAAGAAGCCATGGCGGACTACCATAAAAACACCGTTGTTCGCGCCAAGGTTTTAGATGTGGATGTAGAAAAAGAACGTATTAGTCTTGGCATCAAGCAGCTTGCTGAAGATCCATTTAAAGCTGGGATGGATGGACTCAAAAAAGGTGCAACAGTGACCTGTTCTGTTCTGGAAGTTACTGAAGGTGGACTGCGCGTCATGGTGAATGACAGTGTCGAAGGCTTTATTCGTCGGGCAGATCTATCACGTGATCGCTCAGAACAAAGGCCTGAAAGGTTCAGCGTAGGAGATCGTGTTGATGCACGCCTGCTGTCAATTGATAAAAACAGTAGAAACATCTCTCTATCCGTAAAAGCACTTGAAATCGCAGAAGAAAAAGAAGCTGTTGCTCAATATGGCTCTACCGAGTCAGGGGCATCACTGGGCGACATTCTTGGTGCTGCTCTTAATAGAGATGACACAAATAACGGCTAACTTGGTCGCATTGTTAAAGCCCCTACCATAGTAGAGGGGCTTTAACATGTACTTAGTGATTGACCTTACAGCGGTTTTCGCTAGTCTTTATAGAAAAGTACCAGGGAGAAACCAGTAATCATGATAAGATCAGAGTTGGTAAAGCGCGTCGCATTGCGCAATCCGCATCTCTATCAAAGAGATATTGAGTTAATCGTAGACACATTTTTTGAGTCAATTACGCGCGCATTGTCCCAAGGACAGCGTGTTGAGTTACGTGGGTTTGGAACATTTTCACCACGTGTTAGGGAAGCTCGAGAAGGCCGGAATCCCCGCACTGGAGAAAGTGTGCAAGTTGGTAAAAAAGTTGTACCATTCTTCCGTTCTGGCAAAGATATTAAAGCGCGCCTGAACCGCGAAAACTGATAAAAAAAAGGGCATTTATGGTAAGAATTATCAAACTCTGTTTCTCCGGCGTTGTCGCTCTTATCATGGTACTTCTTGCACTCGCCAATAGACATGACATCCCCTTATACCTCGATCCATTTAGGCCCTATGAACCAGGGGCTCCTGTGGTTGATGTAAACCTGGCAACGCTCATTTTTTGTGTATTTATTCTGGGTTTGATCATAGGAAGCGTCATGATGTGGTTTATGCAAGGTGACTATAGGCGTCAGTTAAAGCGTAACAACCGTCAGCATCCTGCATCATGATTCAGGTGAAGATATGTGGCTTACGTGAGACGGACCACGTCTTATGTGCCATTGAGTCAGGCGTTAGGATGCTTGGTTTTGTCTTTGTGGAAGCCTCACCACGATATATAAAACCCGAAGATGCAAAGCCATTGGTTTATATGGTGCCGGAAGATTCTATTGCAGTTGGGTTATTTGCCGATCATAGCTGCGCACAAATCAAAAAGGTTCTGGAAACTGTTCCCATAGGTATTCTTCAACTCCATGGCCAGGAAAGCCCAGAAGATGTGTCACGCATTAAAGATGCAACAGGTCTGCCTATCATGAAAGCTGTTGGCATTGCAGATATCGATGATCTTAGGTCGGCCGAGCAATATATCGATGCTGACATTATTTTGTTTGACCATAAACCTGGCACAGGTCTCTCTGGTGGAACTGGGAAGACAGCTCCATGGCATATTGTTCGTCAATGGAACAATCAAAAGCCCTACATGCTTGCAGGTGGGTTACATAAAGGAAATTTAGCCGCGGCTTATGAAGCCACAAACGCGCAAATGTATGATGTGTCATCTGGCGTAGAAGTGCGTCGTGGTGTTAAAGACTGTGCGCTAATACGGGATTTTATGGCTGTCGCCCAAAATTTGGAGAAAAACCATGACCGCTGAACATATCGCACAACTTAATAGTTTTCTTCATGGGCCTGATGCCCAGGGGCATTTTGGAGCTTTTGGCGGTCGCTACGTAGCTGAAACCCTCATGCCTTTGATACTCGAATTGGAAACAGAGTATCGCAAAGCCCAGCAAGATAGCGAATTTCTTGCACAAATGGACGAACTCATGCGCGATTTTGTTGGGCGTCCGAGTCCGTTATATTTTGCGGAACGACTCACCGAATATTGTGGCGGCGCAAAGATCTATTTCAAAAGAGACGAACTGAATCACACAGGTGCACACAAAATCAACAACTGCATTGGGCAAATTCTTTTGGCCAAACGTATGGGGAAAACAAGAATTATCGCCGAAACGGGAGCAGGCCAGCATGGTGTTGCGACAGCAACCGTGGCGGCACGGTTTGGTTTAAAAGCTCATATTTTTATGGGTGCTACCGATGTTGAGCGGCAAAAACCCAATGTTTTTAGAATGAAGTTGCTTGGAGCAGATATTATTCCTGTTACCTCTGGAACGGGAACGCTTAAAGATGCAATGAATGAAGCATTACGTGATTGGGTCGCGAATGTTGACTCCACTTTTTACATTATTGGTACGGCAGCAGGACCACATCCTTATCCAGAAATGGTACGTGACTTTCAGTCCGTTATTGGCAAAGAAGCACGGGCACAAATCCTTGAAAAGGAGGGACGCCTCCCCGATCGGGTATATGCTTGTATCGGTGGTGGCTCAAATGCTCTTGGATTATTCCATGGATTTTTAGACGATAAAGACGTGGCATTGTTTGGTGTTGAAGCAGCAGGCCATGGGCTTTCAACATCTGCGCATGCTGCATCTATTACAGGTGGTCGCACCGGTGTATTGCACGGCAATAAGACATATCTGTTGATGGATGAGGATGGTCAAATTACCGATGCCCATTCCATCTCCGCAGGGTTGGACTATCCCGGTATTGGACCTGAACATGCTTGGCTTCACGAAAATGGACGTGTGCATTACCTCTCAGCAACTGATGATGAAGCTCTTCAAGCTTTTCAGGATTGTTGTCGTTTGGAGGGTATCATACCCGCGTTAGAACCATCCCATGCCCTCGCGCGCGTGATGGAAGACGCGCGATCATTATCAAAAGATGACGTGATTATTCTCAACATGTGTGGCCGCGGTGACAAAGACATATTCACGGTGGCTGATGCGTTGGAAGTGGAGATTGGGTAATGAGTCGACTAGAAGTTACGTTTTCAGCGCTTAAATCCCAACAAAAAACTGGCTTGGTTACCTATATCATGGCGGGAGATGGGGGCAGAGACATCACAGAGCATCTTCTTCAAGGTTTGCCCAAAGCCGGTGCAGACATTATAGAATTGGGCATGCCTTTTACAGACCCCATGGCGGATGGACCATCCATTCAAAAAGCAGCCAATAGATCCCTGGCCTCTGGGACCACGCTTGAGAAAACCCTTCAATATGCAGCCTTTGCGCGCCAACATCATCCAAACACTCCTATTATCCTGATGGGGTATTACAATCCCATTTTTGTTATGGGTGAAGATCTGTTCATTGAAAAAGCAGCGTCGGCCGGTGTTGATGGACTGATCATCGTGGACCTTCCTCCAGAGGAGGACCAAACATTGCGCACTCATGCGACCAAGCATGGGATAAGCATGATACGCCTCACGACACCCACAACAAATGATACAAGACTTAATGATGTACTCGAACATGCTGGTGGGTTTATCTATCATGTCTCCGTTAAAGGTATTACAGGCAGTCAATCCGCGAAGGATGAAGAATTAGCGGAAGACCTTCGCCGCATTAAGGCGCGCACAGCACTTCCTGTCGCCATTGGTTTTGGTATTCGCACCCCAGAGCAGGCAAGAAGCTACGCTCAATTTGCTGATGCCGTCGTTGTGGGCTCCGCTTTGGTAGAGAAACTTGATGTGCCAAATCCCACACAAGAACATAGCCAAGCACTTCTTGATCAAGTTCGAACATTAAGAGAGGCTTTGGATCGATGAATTGGATTACTGACTATGTCAAACCTCGCATAAAGGCTGTACTTTCAAACCGTACCGAAACAGAAAAAGAAATGTGGACGCGGTGCGAAGGATGTAGCCAAATGGTTTTTCATTCGGACATGCGCGACAATCTTGAAGTATGTCCCTTATGCGGTCACCACGCCCGTATTCGCCCCGAAAAGCGCTATGAACATCTATTTGATCATGGATCCTACGACCTTATTCCGTATGATGAGCCAGAACGTGATCCATTGAAGTTTCGTGATTTGCGTCGTTATACTGACCGCATGAAAGAGGCCCGAACGGCAACAGGATTACAAGATTGCGCAGTACCCGCTAGGGGTCTTTTAGGGGGACATGATACGGTCATGTTCGCCCATGATTTTTCATTTATGGCTGGCTCCATGGGAATGGCATTAGGCAATGCATTTTTAAATGCAGCCGAAGTTGCGCTCAAAAACCACATACCCTTTATTGCATTTCCCTCTGCTGGGGGTGCAAGAATGCAAGAGGGAATTCTCTCACTCATGCAAATGCCCCGCACGACAGTAGCCATTCAAAAACTGCAAGATGCTGGCATTCCTATTATCATGGTGTTGACCAATCCAACCACTGGTGGCGTCACAGCCTCTTATGCCATGTTAGGTGATATACAAATTGCTGAACCCAAAGCCCTCATTTGCTTTGCTGGGCCGCGGGTTATTGAACAAACAATCCGTGAGAAGCTACCAGACGGGTTCCAGCGAGCCGAATATCTCCTTAGCCATGGCATGATTGATCGTGTGGTGGACAGACGTCATATGCGCGATGAGTTAATTGGTATACTCAATATATTACGCGGCCCAGCTTTACCTCAAATCGACGCAAATGATATTGCAACTGAGCCCGACAATGAACAGCAGCCAACTACTGAAACAAGCTGAAGCCCTTTTCCCGCGGAAAATTGATATGAGCCTAGGGCGCCTAACCCACTTATTGGGTCGCCTGGGCAATCCTCATCACCGGCTTCCCCCCATCATTCACGTCGCTGGCACCAATGGTAAGGGATCTACTTGTGCGATGATCAGGGCTATGCTCCAAAGAGATGAGGCTTGATGTTCATGCTTATCAATCACCTCACCTGATAAGATTTCATGAGCGTATCATCATTCAAGGCCAGGAAATTGCCGAGACGGAACTATGTTGTCTCCTGACTCAGATGCTCGAAGCAAACGACAACCAACCTATCACATTTTTTGAATCTACGACTGCAGCTGCTTTCTCTGCATTTACCAAAACACCAGCTAACTGGCTTGTACTGGAAGTTGGATTAGGTGGACGACTCGATGCAACCAACTTGGCCTCAGGTCCTGGTGTAAGCGTGATAACCCCCATAGATATAGACCATCATGAGTTTCTAGGACATGACATCATGGGCATTGCTGCTGAAAAATTCGGCATCGCCCGAAAGGAGCGTCCTCTTATCGTTGGAAGACAACGCCCCGAGGTTAGCCAATGGATTGAAACAAAAGCCAAAGAGATGGGAATACAACACTATATTTTCGGCCGAGACTTTGATCTCCAAAATCAGATCTATAAAGATCAGTATGGTAGTCTTGATTTGGGCGTCCTTCCTCTAGCGGGGACGTTTCAGTATGACAATGCGGCTGTCGCACTTGCCACAATACGTTTGGGGACCAGCTTAAATCTTCGTCATTCCACCGAAACACTCAAAGAAGGTCTCGCACAAACGAAATGGCCAGGGCGAATGCAAGATATTACCCAGGCATACAACCTAAGCTTCCAAACAAACTATGAAACGGTAACATTAGACGGTGGGCATAATCCTCATGCAGGACGCGCCATGGCTGAATTTATCAAAAAAAAGCAAGGGCCTATCGATCTCATACTAGGTCTACAGCCACATAAAGATGCACCAGGATACCTTCAATCTGTTGGTCCCCTCATCAACAATCTTATTCAAATTCCTTGTGACGAAAACCATCAGATTAATGACATGCCTCATCCTTGGAATTCACAACGTTGCAACAATTGGGATTTAGCCTGCCAAAGCTTATCACAATGTAAAAAAGCCAGACACCTTGTTATATCTGGCTCTTTGTATTTGGTCGGTCATGTCCTTAAGCGCTTAGCTCCAGTGACCCCCTAGTAAGGTTAGGTTCAGACGCTCTCATCAATCCAGGAACTAATCTTACCCTTAGGTAATGCGCCTACTTTGGTTGCAGCCACATTGCCATCTTTAAAAATCATCAATGTAGGAATGCCCCGCACACCATACTTCACGGGGGTGCCTGGATTTTCATCAATGTTGATTTTAACAACACGAACACGGCCTTCCATCTCTCCAGCAATTTCTTCAAGCGCAGGAGCGATTTGCTTACAGGGCCCACACCACTCTGCCCAGAAATCAACCACAACAGGCACATCAGCCTGTAATACGTCTTGTTCAAAACTATCGTCTGAAACCTTAAGCGTCGTCATATTGTCATCCTCAACTTACATCAAAATTTGCTTTGTACCTGCGGTCGTTTACGTAGATCTATTGTATCCAGAATCCATGTAAATGATAATCGTTTTTCAAATAACTTCAACCGCATCCTTGTCCAGTTAGATTTGATGCTATCAAATCAGTCCTTGTCTTGTTCCCTTTTCTCATCAGCTGATGAGTAATTTATGATTTAGACCCTGTGTGGGTCATGGTATACATCAAAGCACTTGTATCATTTCTTGTCTATCAAGATAGACCAGAACCCCACATGTTTGCTTCCCAAGACATGCACAATATCGTTCCACTTGCTCTTGATGTTCCACTCTAGGCTCACCTGTTTTTAATTCAACAACGATCCAATTTTCTTTATCATCCCGCATGACAATGTCAGCAAAATACAAATGCCCATCGCCTGTTGCCAATGGATGTTCTATAAAAACTTCATGATTATACCATCCTTGCTGCTGGCATAACTTCGCAAACCAGTTAAGAATAGGGTCTTGATCATCAACAGATAAGCCTAATTTTATAATATCTTGTGCTCTGTGATGATAAGAAACCCCTCGCTGAGCCGCTTGTGATGACTTTTCAGACATGTCCATAAGTGGCCGCATAGGGGTTGCAGATACAATGGGGATATCTTTGTTTGGATAAGGAATCCCAGATTGAGAGGGCTTAAGCTGTTTTTTTTCTTCCTTACTGTCCCCTTTATATTCATACACAAATCTTCCATCTGAGGCGTAACAAGCACCCAGCTGTCCTAAGGCAGCTTCTGCACGATGATACCAACTCCCCTCAGGTACGCTAACCTCAGCCAGCTTGGATTTCTTGCGGCCAGGCCCTGCAACAATAAGATGACTTTTGGCGCGAGTTGCGGCGACATAAAACAATCGGAGGTCTTCATCTGCTTTGTGCTGTTTACGTGAAGACATACTTTCATTGAGAACATCAGGAAGAGGCGTGCCTTCAGCTACATGGGTATAAAGAAATTTCCCACCCTCCACCTCGGTCGTATGAGGAGATTTTTTCTTTGATATATCAGCGGTCGCGTCAAGTATAATCACAAGCCGAGCCTCTCTCCCCTTTGCACCATGAACCGTTGTTAATTGAACCAGATCATCTTGATGAGAAACTTCGCGTTTAATATCTGTTTGATCGTTACGTAATTCGGCTGCAAGCGTCATCGGATCTACAATACCATCGAAAACCATTTCATGAAGCTTGTCTAAGATCAGCTCTAATAAGACATAACTTGATGGACCATATCGAACATGTGCGACCACAGCATGCAAATCATGTAAGAAGAAGCGCTCTAGGGCTGACAAAATACCATCAGATTGAACACAAATGCGCAGATTTTGAAGCCTTTGCGATATGTCAGGGAGCATGAGTTGGCATTGTTCCCAAAGCGACCTACCTTCATCAATACGATCCAAGCTAAGCATCATTAACTGATCTTCACTCAGCCCCATAAAACTTGACCTCAGGACAGCCGCTAAATTCATGTCATCAAATTCATAGGCAAGCCAGCGCAATAAAGACACAACATCTCGACAGAGAATTTCATCAGACAGCAGCAAACGGTCTGCACCCGAACAGGGGATATTTTTTGCATGAAGCGCTCTGGTCATCTCACGTAACAAAGCGCCTCGCTTACGAAATAAAATAAAAACATCTTTAGGTCGCAACTGAGGCCCACCACACTCAGGATGTTCTGCGGACAACTGCCCAGATAACCATTCTGCAAGCTCCTGACATAGTATGACTGCAGGTGAAATTCGGGCATATCTGTTGACCGGGTTACTCCATGGATCAGATTCAGGAGGCTGCTGTAATGAAGGCAAAGGCCATAAATCTACGCGTCCTGGTGCATCACCCATAAACAACTCATGATGAACTTCCCGCCTGGACCTGCAATTTTTCTGCGGTGGCTGGGTCTTGAAAGAGCGCATCAACAAATTCGAGTATGGGTTTAGAGGAACGAAAAGATACCGGCAGAGCTTGGTTCTGGGCGGAAGAATATGGATAAATTTTGCGATCAATAAAGTGATTGCGGACATCTATGAAGCTTTCTGGCGAAGCGCCCTGGAATCCATAAATAGATTGTTTAACATCACCAACAACAAAAACAGTTTTGCCCTCTGGAGCATGAAAGATATCCTCCATAAGGATTGAAATGATATTCCAAGCGGGTAGAGATGTATCTTGCGCTTCATCGAGCATCAAATGATTGATTTTACCATCTAAAACCCATCTCACAAAATCCTTATCAGAAGCCTGGGCAAGGAGATGTTGGGCATAATGGATCAAATCGTCAAAATCAATTACAGATTGTTTTTCTTTCTCTTTTTCCCATAAGAGCTGACGAAGGGCACCCAAGCGCCTAAGGTCAGCATGCTCTTTCCCAAGTTGCGCCAGAACCTCTTGAGACAAAAGCGACATAAACAAGTCCTGAAGAGCGAAGAAGTCGTTATCTATGTCTTTCGCAAGTGACTTGAGCGGCTGACCTGCCTTGGTCAGAAATAAACGAGTTAGGTGGCTCAAAGGATATTTGTTACAACAATAGTCTTGGCCCACTTGAAAAAATTGCTGCGTTTTTTTGCCTTTGTGGTCTTTTATAGCCTGTAGAAAGTCTTGTAATTGCTGATCAAAATTTATCCGCTGCATCTCATCAACAGATGCAGCAGTGGGCATCTCAGCTGCATTTTTAGGCTGTAAATGGCGTATCAATGTGAACAAGGTTGATGCGCCATGTCGCGCTTCAAAATAAGCACATGCTTCCTCGCCTCCTTTCATATTTTTGATATGCTGAAACAATTGCTGATCAGCGCGCATATTTATGTCTCGAAGCTCGTTTTCATTGGCAAGCCGACTACCAGCTGGTAATCCCGCCTCTTCCGGAAACAGCGCCAAGAGCCGTTGAGCAAAACCATGTATGGTTTCTATGTAAGGTCCAGGCTGTTCCAAAACATTCGAAAATAGTTGCCTTGCACGAATAATCATATCATCCGTAGGTGGGGACCCAGTCAGACGTGCCAATTCTTTTATAAGCAGATCATCATCAAACATCACCAATACACGCAAGCGCTGTCGCAACCGTTCAATCATTTCTACAGCTGCAGCCTTGGTATAGGTCAAACATTGTATCGTTGAGGGCTCCGAACCTTGCAACATGAGCCGCACAATACGATCAACCAAAACCGTTGTTTTTCCAGACCCTGCATTTGCCATAACAAAAAATGATTTATGTGGGTCAGCGGCATTTCGTTGGGCTGGTAATGGAGCGGGTAAAGTCATGTGTCCTGCTCCATGGACCACTCATCAAAACGTGCAATTTGCTCTACAAGATCATGAAATCCCTCTTCACGCTTGGGCGCAACACGACTTGCAAATGGTAAATTAGGGTCAAAGAATTGCCTGATACGTTGTCGCAAACGGGATTCCAAGTCGACAATTAACTGGTCTATATTCTCAATTTTTAACCGAGCCGAAACCATTGGTTTTAATCTATTTTCAGGCAAGTGGATATAAACAAGTTCATCAATATGATGGCCTTGCTCACGTAATATCATCGCCGTCACTGACAGTTGCGGAGACAAATGACTTGAAACCATATCTGCCGTTGGCAATGCCCCCGTTTTGTAATCAACAACACGCAACCAGCCCCTCGCGTCACGATCAACACGGTCGACTTTCCCATAAATATGAATGGGTAAGTTATCGACCTCCCAGTCCAAACTTAATGGCTCCTCAACCAAAAAATCTCT
>JAYPQH010000002.1:0-52386 GCA_038131935.1 Alphaproteobacteria bacterium
GTTGGATCAATGGTTTCATCAAATACCGGATGGGTATTGATGGAATTTCATTGGGACTGATTTTATTAACCACCGTTCTGATGCCTGTATGTATTTTGATGAGATGGACATCAATTAGAAGCAGGGTAAAAGATTTTATGAGCGCGTTTTTACTCCTTGAGACATTGGTGATCGGTGTTTTTTGTGCATTGGATATAGTTTTGTTCTATCTTCTGTTTGAAGGTAGCCTGATCCCTATGTTTCTCATCATTGGTGTTTGGGGTGGGACGCGTAGAATTTACGCGACATACAAATTCTTTCTCTACACGCTTGCTGGCTCAGTTTTGATGCTGCTTGCCATGATTTACATGATTGCTGATGCTGGGTCAGCGGATATCCGTGTATTGTTGCAACATGATTTTGATGCAAACATTCAAACCTGGTTATGGTTGGCATTCTTCGCTTCTTTTGCCGTAAAAATGCCCTTCTTTCCCGTTCACACATGGCTTCCTGCAGCACATGTTGAAGCGCCGACAAGTGGGTCAATTATTTTGGCGGGAATTTTGCTGAAAATGGGCGGGTATGGCCTGTTGCGTTTCTCATTGCCCATGTTTCCAGAGGCATCCATTGATTTGGCGCCTTTGGTGCAATGGATTTGTGTGATCGCCGTTATTTATGGTTCCATTATCGCTTTTGCGCAGGATGACATCAAAAAGCTTATTGCCTACTCATCGGTTGCGCATATGGGTGTTGTTGGATTGGGATTGTTCTCTGGTTACATTGAAGGTGTGCAGGGCGCTTACTTTCTTATGATCTCGCATGGGATCATTTCAGGAGCTTTGTTTGCTTGTGTTGGGGTTATTTATGAACGTGCGCATACAAAGGGATTTACATGCGTTCGGTGGTGTTCTGCGCGTCATGCCTGTCTTTGCTATTATGATGATGTTGTTCACCATGGCCAATATTGGGCTGCCGGGTACCGCAGGTTTTGTAGGTGAATTTTTATCACTTGCGGGTTCATTTAAAATGAATCCAAACCTAACTGCGCTCGCTGCGTTGGGTATGATTTTGTCTGCGGTCTATGGTTTGTGGCTCTATCGTAAAGTGGTTGTCGGTGCCTTAGAAAATGACCTCGTCAAAGGTCTTAAAGATATGAATGCTCGAGAAATCATGGCCTTGTTGCCACTTGCCTTTCTTACTTTACTGTTAGGGTTTTACCCATCATTGGTCTTGGATTTGAGCGATGTAGCTGTGACGCAGATGTTAGAGCCAGTTCAAAGTCATTTGGTAGAAGCTAACAATATCGTTGAAGTTGTCGTCCGTGAAGGAGGCTATAACAAATGAGTTTTGATCTTTATCACAGTATGACATTGATTATACCAGAAATCATTCTCTGCCTTGGTGCGCTTATTTTGTTGCCCCTCGGTGCGTTTTTGCAAGGACCAAGGGCTTGGTCACTGATGGGCTATCTTTGTTTATTCTTCTTCGGGTTGGCATTGATTGCTGCGATGTCATCTGGGACAGGGGTTGGTTTTGGTGGACAGGTTGCCGTCACATCTATATCGAGCTTTTTCCGTCAGCTTGTGATGATTTTTGGTTTGGCAGGTGCATATTTGATACATGCAGACCTAGAACGTGATCATGACCTTCGTCGTACCGAAACATCTGTCCTGGTCCTATTATCGGTTTGTGGGATGTCATTGATGGTTTCATCTGGATCATTGATGACGTTGTATATGGGGTTAGAGTTACAATCTTTATCTCTTTATGTTCTTGCGGCGACGAAGCGAGATTCCTTGAAGGCATCAGAAGCAGGTTTAAAATATTTTGTTTTGGGCGCGTTAAGCTCTGGAATTTTGTTATACGGCATTTCTTTTGTTTACGGAGCCACAGGCTCGTTCACATATAGCAACATCGCAACCGTGCAAGTACTGGAAGATAATATGTTGGTACTTGGTATGTGTCTTGTGATACTCGGCTTGGCGTTCAAAGTTTCTTTGGTTCCCTTTCACATGTGGACACCTGATGTTTACGAGGGAGCCCCAATTGGTGTGACAGCATTTTTTGCCGCCGCACCCAAGATTGCTGCCATTGGTGTTTTTGCAGTATTGCTTCGTGAAGTATTTCCTACTGGATCTGAAATTTGGGTACCAATTGTTGGTGTGCTTGCCGTTGCATCAACTTGGTGGGGTGCACTTGGGGCGATGCGTCAGCAAAATTTAAAAAGGATCCTTGCCTATTCTTCTATAGCGAATATGGGTTTTTGTTTCTTGGGCTTTCTCAATGGAGTTGATGGTTCCTCTGCCGCGGTAATAACATATGCTGCCATTTATGGGGTGATGACGATCGGAACGTTTGCTGCGATTTCTTCACTTCAATTTGATGGAAGGGTGGTACAAGACCGTGAGCAATTGAATGGTTTGGCACTAACGCATCCTAGAATGGCTTTGGTTCTTGCCATTTTGATGTTCTCATTGGCAGGGATTCCTCCTTTGGCTGGTTTCTTTGCTAAGTTTGCTGTGTTCATGGCTGTTCTTGAATCAGGATTGATTGGTCTTGCGGTATTGGCGATCTTGGCGTCTGTTTTGGGAAGTTTCTATTATCTACGCATTGTGGTTGGCATGTATATGTACCAAAATGATGATCAACTTGTGGTGGCTCAGCCGAAAATGGTCGCTGCATTGGGCGCAATCTTGGTGAGTATCATGGCCTTTGCACCATGGGTACTATTCGATTCTGTTGATGCGATTGCAAAGATTGTCCCCTAAAATACAGCATTATCACTTTGCCAGCTGTTCATCTACTCAGGATGAAGCGAGGCGTTTGATAGCCAAAAGTTCTGACTGGTTTATGTGTACGGCAGAAAGCCAGACAGATGGTCGTGGTCGCCAAGGTCGTAGCTGGTCGCACGCTCAAGGGAACTTGGCCGTAACATTTGCAATGAATATTGAAGCAAACGACGCGGTACGTTTCCTTTTAGGTTTTGCGGTAAACTTGCATCGGTGGGTAGCGCAGAGAACTTCCAAATCTGTTTATATAAAATGGCCTAATGATATCATTGTTGAAGGGAAAAAACTCTCTGGTATGCTTGGTGAGTATGACCATCAACTTGGATGGTTCTTGTTGGGGCTTGGTTAAATACAATCAATAGCCCAACATTGGAGGACGATCGCAACCTCTCTATCTCTCTGAAAGATTTAAGCATTCCAGAGCAAGAGATATCGTCGCTCTTGTATATAATGCAAGATTGGTTGCGGGGGCTGCTTCATGGACCGTCATTGGAGGAATGTGCAAAGCATGCCCAGAAGAGGGGGTTTCCTCTTAACAGTGTGATGGATGTCGTAAGTGGAGATAAACGCCTGCACGGCACTTATGAGGGTTTAACAGCCGATGGCTGTTTGAAATTGAGGGATGGGCGTAATGTCCTTCACATGCTACATGCAGGTGACGTAGAGAATTGTCGCTGGGAAAATTTATATGCTTCTCGCAATTGATGCAGGTAACACAAATACCGTTTTTGCTGTTCATGATGGGACAAAATGGGTGGCCCAATGGAGGACCTCAACATCGACAGAACGTACAGCTGATGAGTACGCTGTTTGGTTAGGTAATCTTATGGCTTTTGTTGGGCTCAACTTATCTGACATGACGGCCTGTGTCGTCTCTTGTGTTGTTCCACAATCTCTTTTCCATTTCCGGAATTTTTCCAAGCGCCATCTCCAGGTAGACCCATTTGTTGTTGGGGACCCGGATACTATTGTTGACTTGGAAGTGCGTTTGGATAACCCAAAAGAAGCTGGAGCAGATCGTCTTGTTAACGCAGTAGGCGCGCGTACGTATCACGATGGCGCGCTTTTGATTATTGATTCTGGCACTGCAACCACGTTTGATATCATATCATCAGATGGGGCTTTTGTTGGTGGGGTGATTTGCCCTGGGATAAATTTATCCTTATCAGCTTTATACAATGCAGCAGCAAGGTTGCCCCGCATTGAAATTAGAAAAACATCAGAATATTGGGGTGCGAACACGGTAAGTGCTATGCAAAGCGGTGTCTATTGGGGCTACATTTCCCTGATGGAAGGCATGATTAATCGCATTCGCAGTGGTTATAATGAGCCTCTTACAACCATTGCTACCGGAGGGGTTGTTTCATTATTTCGGGGTGCGACAAGCAGCATTGAAATTTATGATCCTGATCTTACCATCAATGGTCTATTGGCCATCTATCAAGCGAACAAAATATGACATGGTTATGATGAGGTCACCAAAGGAGTAAGGCAGATAGATACAAAACATTTGGTATTTCTTCCTCTTGGCGGTTCAGGTGAGATTGGAATGAATCTTAACCTATATGGACTGGGTCCCAAGGGCCAAGAACGGTGGGTTATGGTGGATTGTGGTGTGACTTTCGGTGGTCCTAATGAACCGGGTATAGATCTTATCACACCAGACATCACCTTTATAAAACAGCAACGTGAAAGATTGCTCGCGCTGGTGTTGACCCATGCCCATGAGGATCATATCGGTGCAATTGGTATGTTATGGGAAGAATTACAATGCCCTATTTACGCAACACCATTTACGGCATTGATGGTAGAAGCAAAACTAAGAGAGAGAGGTTTGCCCACTTCCCAGGTTCATAGAATTAAAACAGGGCAAACAATACGTATTGGTGATTTTGATATTCGCTACATGGCCATCACCCATTCTATCCCTGAGAGTCATCTCTTGGGTATCACAACGCCGCTTGGCGCCGTTGTGCATACGGGTGATTGGAAATTTGACCCCGATCCCGTGATAGGATCTGTGAGTGACTTGGATGGGTTTGGGGATTTTGCAGAAAAAAACAATATTTTGGCAATGGTTTGTGATTCGACAAACGCGATCACACCAGGCCGATCTGGATCAGAGCGTGCTGTTGCCGATGAACTAAAAGATGTTGTTGCTGGTATCAAAGGACGGGCAATCGTTACAACTTTTGCATCGAATGCGGCGCGGGTGAAAGCAATTTTTCAAGCAGCACAAGCAAATCAGAGGGAAATTGTACTGGTAGGGCGATCCATGCATAAAATTGTCGATGCGGCCCGTGGTTGTGGCTATCTAGCTGGGTTGCCTTCACCTGTTCCTGAGGAGGACGCTGGTTTTTTACCGCCTGAGCATACTTTAATTTTATGTACAGGTTCACAAGGTGAAGGACGTGCAGCACTTGGTAAAATGGCAGATGGTACCCATCCCTTTATTTCTTTAAGCTCGCGTGACACGGTCATATTTTCTTCAAAAATTATCCCTGGCAATGAAAAAACAGTCTTTGGTTTGTTCAACCGCTTAAGTGCTAAAGGCGTACGCATTATTACAGAAAAACATGCTAATATTCATGTATCTGGTCATCCTTGTGCTGAAGAATTATCAGACATGTATAAAATTATTCAGCCAAAACTAGCTATTCCGGTTCATGGTGAAGTTATGCATATGATGACGCATGCAAGCATTGCTTATGAAGCCAATGTTCCAGCTGCACTGGTTCCATCTAATGGAATGATGATTGAGTTGGCACCAAACCTTGGTGAGGTTTTAGAACATGTTGATGCGGGCCGTTTGTATGTTGATGGGTACCTAATGGAGAGAGCCGGGGAGTCAGCAGCAGACGACCGAAGACGGCTAACGTTTGCAGGATGTGTGTTCGTTTGCGTTGTTTATGATGAACGTGCAGTAGAGTCATTTTATTTGACAGGGCGAGGTGTGCCCCAAGCCTTGTTGGATGATCATCATGATGGTTTTTATCAAGCTGTTGTGGCTGTTCTTTCAAATTTTGATAACAAACTCCCTAGTGCATCTGTTATAGGTGAACATGTTCGCCAAGCCATAAGGCGTCAGTTTAAATCTTTGTGGGGTAAAAAACCGCTTGTTGATGTTCATATGTTAGAAAAGAAGGAACTTTTTCCATGATTGGCCGTTTGAATCACGTGGCGATTGCTGTACCAAACCTTGATTCAGCATCGCAACTTTATCGCAATACTTTGGGTGCTGATGTGTCTGAACAGATAGCCCAACCTGCGCATGGGGTTACAGTTGTATTCGTTAATCTGCCTAATACCAAAATTGAGTTGCTTGAGCCCCTGGGTGAAGATTCACCAATAGCTGGTTTCTTGCAGAAAAATCCCTCTGGCGGTATTCATCATGTTTGTTATGAGGTTGATGATATTGAAAAAGCTGCTGCGCATCTTGTGACACAAGGGGCAAGAATATTGGGTGATGGAAAACCTAAAATAGGTGCTCACGATAAACCTGTCCTTTTCCTTCATCCTAAAGATTTTAATGGAACCTTGGTGGAACTAGAGCAGGCGTCCTGACATGACTTTTGTTGAGGTGATTGTCGCCTTTGCCATTATTTGGTGGGTTGTACTTTTTATAGTTTTGCCTTTTGGTGTGCGTAGTCATCATGAGGAGGGTATTGTTGATCGAGCCATTGACCCAGGTGCACCTGTGCGTCCACAGATGGGACGAAAAATATTGGTGACAACATTTGTTGCGTTGCTCGTGTTAGGTTTTTTCTATGTCGGTAGAACAACAGGAATTATAAGCTTAGATAACATCATAGGCTTAAATCCCATTGTAAGTGAGTGATTATTTTATGTATTTATCAAAGTTTTATTTGCCAATATTGAAAGAAAATCCAGCTGAAGCTCAGATTACGTCTCATCGTCTCATGTTGCGTGCTGGCATGATAAGGCAAACTGCTGCTGGCATTTACACATGGTTACCTTTAGGACTTCGTGTTTTAAAACGTGTGGAAGAAATTGTTCGTTTGGAGCAAAATAAAATTGGTGCTCATGAGGTGCTCATGTCGACCATACAGCCAGCTGAGCTATGGCGCGAGTCTGGGCGATTTGATGCATATGGGCCGGAAATGCTCAAATTTCAGGACCGTCATGATCGTACCATGTTGTATGGGCCAACCAATGAAGAGCAAATCACTGATATTTTCAGGCAAACAGTTCAGACTTACCGTGACCTTCCTCAGATGTTGTATCATATCCAGTGGAAATTTCGAGATGAGGTAAGACCTCGTTTTGGGGTGATGCGTGGTCGTGAATTTTTGATGAAGGATGCCTATTCTTTTGATGTTGATCGTGATGGTGCCGTCCACGCCTACAACAAAATGTTCATTGCTTATCTACGGACTTTTCAAAAATTAGGTTTAACGGCCGTTCCCATGCGTGCTGATACTGGTCCAATTGGGGGAGATCATTCGCACGAATTTCTTGTTCTTGCGGATACGGGTGAGGCTGAGGGCTTTTTTGATCAAAAATATCTTGATGGCTTGAATGTTGATGATGAGTTGGATGTTCATGATCGCATTTGTTTGCAGAACAAAATTGATGATCTGACATCTGCTTATGCCGTAACAGATGAAAAATACGTGGAAGAGGAATTTTTTGAGCGTGTCGATCCAGATAACCGCGTGCGTGGCCGAGGTATCGAAGTGGGTCACATATTCTATTTTGGTACCAAATATTCAGACCCCATGAATGCCCGTGTTCAAGAGGCGCAGGGGCAGCAAGTTCCTGTCCATATGGGCTCATATGGAATTGGGGTTAGCCGCTTGGTTGGGGCTATAATAGAGGCTCACCATGATGATCAGGGTATCAAATGGCCATCTTCTGTGTCACCGTTTGATTTGGGTATTATCAATCTTAAAAGAGATCATGCGCAAACAACAAAGCTAGTAGAGGCACTCTATCAAAGTGCCTGCAACCAAGGCCTTGACCCTCTGGTTGATGATACAGATGAGCGTGCAGGTGGAAAATTTGCAAAATTTGATCTTATTGGTCTGCCGCACCAAATCATCGTTGGGCCACGATTGGCTGAGAATAATCAGGTCGAGTGGAAGGAAAGGCAATCTGGTAAACGAAGCGAAATGTCTCTTGATGAGGCCATGAACCGTTTGGCTGAGTTAGCTGTTCTCTAGCCAGGAAAGGTACAGCTTATGCAATTGGGTTTGGAGGTCATGTTGGCAGCACGCTATCTTCGTGCACGAAAGGCCAATGGAATTGTCTCCGCTTTAACAATTTTTTCCTTCTTGGGTATTTTTTTGGGCGTTGCGACCTTGATTATTGTCATGGCGGTCATGGAAGGGTTCCAAACCCAATTAACCAACAGAATTGTTGGTCTTAATGGCCATGCAGTTTTGCATTATGTCGATGCAGATCCACAGAAGCTTTCAGCCTTACAAAAAAAAATTGAGGGCTTAAACCATGTGACCAAAACTGTCCCTGTGCAAGAAGGACAAGCATTGATTTCTCATTCAGGTCGTATGAAAGGTGCCATTATACGTGGAATGCCTGCACAATCTATGATGGATTTGTCATTACTCTCAGAAGGCTTAAAAATAGGGCAGGCTGTGCAAGAAGGTTCTCGCCAAGTTATGATTGGCGTTCGCTTGGCCGAAGAATTAGGGGTGCAAGTTGGTGGGGCTATCACGCTAACCAGTCCGCAAGGGGCTTTTACGCCTTTTGGTCAAATACCTAAGGTTGAGCGATTTGAAGTCGGCGGTATCTTCAAGGTAGGGATGACAGAGTATGATAGTGCATATGTTTTTATGGACTTGCCTCTGGCACAGGATTTTTTCAAGCAAAGCAGCGCATTACAGGCTTGGAGATTTTTATTGATCAGCCAGATCTCTCGCAGAACATCGTCAGTGCTATTTTGGCCAACAAATGGGGTGCCTCAGCTACGACATGGCAGGAGTCTAATGCAGCGTTTTTTGCGGCTTTGGCTGTGGAACGCACAATGATGTTTATCATTTTGTCACTTATTATTTTGGTCGCCGCATTAAATATTATCTCTGGTATGTCCATGTTGGTGAGGGATAAGGCAGCTGAAATCGCAGTGCTTAGGGGGATGGGCATGTCACGTATGGCTGTGATGCGTATTTTTATCATGGCCGGTAGCTCTATTGGTGTCGTGGGGACTGTAGCCGGGGTGGGGCTTGCGTTGGTGTTTTGTGCGTACATTGATGAAATCAAAAACATTGTTTCGTCATTGTTGGGCGTTCCTTTGTTTGACCCATCTGTGTATTTTCTTGCGAGTTTGCCTGCTGACGTTCAGTTGGACGATATTTTGCTCACGGTTGGCATGTCTTTCATATTGACGCTTCTTGCGACCGTTGTACCAGCATGGCGTGCGTCAAGTTTGCCACCGGCGGAGGCCTTGCGTCGTGGATAATGCTACTTTTGCACTTCAAGCCAAGTCTATTATGAGGACATTTACCGATGCTGTCGGTACGCAAGTGGTTCTCGATAACTGCGATTTAATGGTTAAGCCTGGAGAACAGGTTGCCATCGTAGGCCCCTCAGGTTCAGGAAAAACCAGTCTGCTGTCGATTTTAGGTTTGTTGGAGCCGCCCAATTCAGGGTTTCTTTCCATTGATAAGGTAAGCTGTGTGGATTTGACAGATGCGGAGCGCACCAAGGTAAGATGTTCGAGCCTGGGTTTTGTGTACCAATTTCATCATTTGTTAGAGGAATTGACAGCTTTAGAGAACGTCTCCCTTCCTCTGTTGCTCAACAAAGTTTCGCTACAAGCTGCACGAGATCGCGCAGAGAAAATTCTTGATAAGGTTGGAATGAGAAAGCGTATGCATGCAATTCCTAGTCAATTATCTGGTGGGGAACGTCAAAGGGTCGCTATTTGTCGTGCGGTCGTCCACAAACCTGCCATTGTTATTGCTGATGAGCCCACAGGAAACTTAGATCCTGGTTTGGCCGCGGAAATTGGGGCGCTATTTCAGGAAATGGCCCGTGATGATGGCGTAGCAACTGTTTTGGCAACACATGATATGACTTTAGCATCCAAAATGGACAGATGTTTAAAGCTCATTTCAGGTAAATTGGAAGCGTAATTTAATCCTTGCCATATTTTTTTGTTCCCTTTATGTTCTTACAAGAACAAAAGGAGAACGAAATGTTTGTTAAGGAAGATATCGTAGATTTGCTTGCTACCGTAATGATGATTATTCTGTTAATATCAGGTGGTGGTCTTTTGATTTAGGAATTGTTTATTGTCTTTCGTACATCTTCGCGCGCATACGTCCTATTCTCTTTTAGAAGGTGCTCTCACGCCACGTAAACTTGCGTCCGTTGCCTTTGAGCATGAAATGCCCGCAATCGCTGTCTGTGATACGCACAATCTTTTTGGTGTCATGGAAGTAGGGCAATGCTTATCTGAAAAGGGTATTCAACCTATACCTGGATGCTCTCTTCTCGTTGAATTTCCTGGGAGTGTATTAGGTGAAGTTGGGTTTATTGTACGCTCAGAGGTAGGCTACAAAAACCTTCTTGCTTTGATTTCAGATGCATATATGGGTGGGTCAGATCTAGACGGTGCAGTGGTTAAGTTAGATGCTTTACGCGGTCGTTGTGAAGGTTTATTCTTGCTGTCGGGTAATCATAAGGGAATTGCCCACAAACTAATGGCCATGAATAAGCTTGATTTGTTGCGTGAATACTTATCAGCGCTCTCATCAGTTGTTCCAGGTGGCTTTTTTATAGAATTGCAACGTGTTGATGCTCCTCATGAATTAAGGATAGAGCAAGAGCTCATTGCTTATGCATATGATGCACAACTTCCGTTGGTAGCTACAAATGACATTTACTATGCAACCCCGTCATCACATGATGCTCATGATGCGCTGCGTTGCATCGCGCAGGGTGAATATCTTGAAGATGCATCTCGTGAAGTGTTAGCTCCTTGTCATTTTTTTCGATCCGCATCTGAAATGATGACATTATTTGCTGATCTACCCGAGGCATGTGAAAACACGCTAGCAATTGCCCAATCATGTGGTTTTTTTCCAGGTCCAAGAGACCCTATATTGCCTCGCTTCGTTGATGGTGGTGTGGATGCAGAGAATGAGGAATTGGAGCGTCAAGCTCTTGATGGTTTGCGTAGGCGGTTGGCAAAAAAAGATAGTGAAGTTGATGAAAAACTCTATGCAGATCGCTTGTTGTTCGAATTAAAAATTATTCAGGAAAAGGGTTTTGCTGGTTATTTCTTAATCGTTGCAGACTTCATCAAATGGGCTAAAGAACAAGCTATACCTGTAGGGCCAGGTCGTGGTTCTGGTGCAGGCTCTCTTGTGGCGTGGTCATTGACCATTACGGATCTTGATCCTCTTGAGTTCGGTCTGCTTTTTGAAAGGTTTTTAAATCCAGAGCGACGCTCTATGCCTGATTTTGACGTGGATTTCTGTCAAGATCGTCGCGATGAAGTCATTCAGTATGTTCAAGAGCGCTATGGATCTGACCAAGTGGCTCAGATTATTACCTTTGGAAAATTGCAAGCCAGGGCTGTATTGCGTGATGTGGGTAGGGTCATGGGTATGCCTTATGGACAAGTAGACCGTATTTGTAAGCTTGTTCCAAACAATCCAGCAAATCCGGTAACTTTGCAGCAAGCTCTAGATGAAGAAGAAGCTTTGCGGCTTGAAAGCCAAAAAGATGAACAAACACAAAGATTATTTGATATATCTCTTCAGCTGGAAGGTCTCTATCGCCATGCATCCACGCATGCAGCTGGGGTTGTCATTGGTGACAGGCCTCTCAAAGAGCTAATTCCGCTATATCGAGATCCAAAATCGACCATGCCGGTTACACAATTTAATATGAATTGGGCAGAAACGGCAGGAATGGTTAAGTTTGATTTCTTAGGTTTAAAAACCTTGACCGTTATTGCGACCGCCATAAAACTCATTGCGGAAAAAGGGATAAATATTGATATCCAAACTATTCCAATGGACGATAAAAAAACGTTTTCCATGTTGGGGTTAGGTCATTCTACGGGTGTCTTTCAATTGGAAAGCTCAGGGATGAGGGATGTACTGCGCAAAATGCAACCTGATTGTCTTGAGGATATCATTGCATTGGTATCGCTTTATAGACCTGGACCAATGGATAACATACCCCGTTACATCGAATGTAAATTGGGTCGTGCTGAACCAGATTATCTTCATCCTATTCTTAAGCCTATTCTAGAAGAAACCTATGGTGTGATTATTTATCAAGAGCAGGTCATGCAGATTGCGCAAGTCATGTCTGGTTATAGCCTTGGCGAAGCGGATTTGTTGCGTCGTGCTATGGGTAAAAAGAAAAAGACGTCATGGCCAAAGAACATGAGAAGTTTGTTGCACGTGCTGTTGAGAGAGGTATTGATGCTCATCAAGCAGGCTTTATCTTCAATATGGTTGAAAAGTTCGCAGGCTATGGATTTAACAAATCACACGCTGCTGCTTATGCGTTGATTGCCTATCAAACAGCTTATTTGAAAGCCAATTATCCACTTGAATTTTTGGCTGCTTTGATGACACTCGATTTGGGAAACACTGACAAATTAGCTATATTTTGTGATGATGTAAGACTGCTTGGTTTCGATATTCTGCCACCTCACGTAAATCATTCGTTACATGATTTTAGTACTGAAGACGGTAAGCTTCGTTATGCCATGGGAGCGGTGCGCAATGTAGGTTCGTCAGCGATCCGATGGTTTATAAATGAACGAAACAATCATGGACCGTTTAAGGATTTTGACGACCTTGTATCTCGATTGCACCCTGAATCGGTAAATAAGCGCGCATTCGAGTATCTTGCACGTGCAGGTGCGTTTTCAGATTTGGGCGTTGATCAAGCAACTATTTTAGGATCCATCGATCTCATTTTTTCTGAAGCTAACCGTATTCGTACTGATGAGTTGGTTCAGCAAGCAAATATGTTTGCTGATGCTGGTAGTCATAAATTGGTGTTACGTCGCCCCAGCCGACAATTAACAGATTTTGAGCGTTTAGAGCACGAGCATCAGTCTTTGGGTTTCTTTTTATCCGGACACCCATTGGATGCGTACCGCGAGCAGTTAGATCAAGAGCAAGTAGGGTATTACAAGCAACTCGTCGCTGATGCGGAAAGCGCGCCATCAAAAGGTCTTGTGGCAGGTTTGGTGGTGTCGGTGCAGGAGCGTAAAGGGCAGGTAAATAGGTTTGGTATTGTTAAATTTTCTGACAAAAGTGGTTCATTTGAAGTCCCATTTTTTTCTGATGTATGGACGCAATCCAAAGATAAATTTATTCCTGGTGAAGTTCTTGTCTTGTTCTTGCAGGTCGAATGGGTTGATGGCCAGCCAAAAGTACGTGCAGAATCTGTGCGTCCCTTGGAACGCTCTAAGGCTCATGCATTAAGCAGGGTTGAATTGTTGATTGATGATCCCTCAGCGCTGAGGGATTTACGCCAGGTTTTGCAGCCAGGTGGCTGTGAGGTGTTTATAAGGCATCGGTGCGGTGAAATGGGATGTGAGACACTCTTTCAGTTACCCGCTCGTTACAATATCAATATTCCTACCCGGCACGCAATTCTTGCCATACATGGAATTGGAGATTTACGTCCTTATTGACGTTAAAGGGTGATCCACCTTGTGTTCTCATTGGAAATAGCCTAAACACGCCAACATTCCGCACGCAGGCTTTGGCTTTGGCCCTCCGGTCTTTTGTATCATAACAGAAGTAGGTCTGCGGTGGTTCAACCGGTAAATAAGGATTTATGAGATGGCTTTACCAGAATTTTCGATGCGTCAGCTTCTTGAGGCTGGCGTGCACTTTGGGCACCAGAAACATCGCTGGAACCCTTTGATGTCACCATACATTTATGGTGATAGGAACAATATTCATATTCTTGACTTAACCCAGACGGTGCCCATGCTGCATGAAGCGCTTACAGTTGTGCGTGATACTGTTGCTGGTGGTGGTCGTGTGTTGTTCGTTGGTACGAAAAGACAAGCATCTGAGCCAATTGCTGAGGCTGCACGTGCGTCTGCTCAATATTACATCAATCACCGTTGGTTGGGCGGTACACTTACCAATTGGAAGACCATTTCCAACTCGATACAAAGATTGCGCCAGTTGTCAGAGCAATTGGCCGAAGGTGCAAAAGGTCTTACAAAAAAAGAGCGTTTGAAGCTTGACAGAGAGTTAGGCAAATTAGAGCTGTCACTCGGTGGTATCAAGGATATGGGAGGTGTTCCTGACATTGTTATTGTCATTGACACCAACAAAGAGGCTCTCGCCCTGCAGGAAGCCAAGAAGTTGCGCATTCCTATTGTTGCCGTGGTGGACACCAATTGTGATCCAAGTTTGGTGGACTATGCGATACCAGGAAATGATGACGCGTCACGTGCCATTGCTCTTTATTGTGACTTGTTCGCTCGTGCAATTTTAGACGGATTAGAGCAAGCCAACATTCAGGCTGGAGTTGACTTAGGTGCTATGGATGAGCCTGATGTTTCTTTGCCAGAGCTAGAAGCTGTTGAAGGCGGAGAGTCTTCACTTGAGGTTTCTGATGCCGCAGAAGAAAACGGGTCAGACGAATCGGAGCAAAAAGTTTAAAACACCGATAAGTTTTTAAACAAAATTCGATGGTTGTTTGTTGCGCAGGCGGTGTGTTTTGTTTTAACGCACCGTCTATGTTGATTATATTTTAACTAGAGAGAATAGGTGGTGTCATGGCCCAAATTACAGCGGCGCTTGTCAAGGAATTGCGTGAAGCAACCGGCGCAGGCATGATGGATTGCAAAACAGCATTAAAAGAAACTGATGGTGAAATGGAGGCCGCGGTTGATTGGCTTAGAGCTAAGGGTTTGTCCAAAGCTGCTAAAAAGGCAGATCGCGCAGCTGCAGAAGGGTTGTTGGCAGTAGCATCAGTACAGGGACGTGCGGTTGTTGTTGAGGTGAATTCAGAAACTGATTTTGTTGCCCGAAACGAAGATTTTCAAAAATTGGTTGGGCAAATTTGTTCAGTGGCTCTCAGCAATGGTGGTGATCGCGACTCAGTCGGTGGGGCTACCTACCCTGGGTCAGACAAAACAGTCGATGATGTTGTCAAAGAACATGTTGGATCCATTGGTGAAAATTTAATGTTCCGTCGCATGGCTGTTCTTGATGAAGAAAATGCAGTTTTCGGTACGTATGTGCACAATGCCGTGGTCGCAGATATGGGTAAAATCGGTGTTCTGGTTGCATTGGACTATAATGGTGACAAGACAGAAGAAGTTGCGACATTAGCGCGTCAGGTAGCGATGCATGTTGCGGCGACTTCACCTGTTTGCGTGAACCCAGATGAGGTTCCTGAGGACATGATTGCTAGAGAGCGTGAGGTCCTAACAGAACAAGCTCGGAATTCTGGTAAGCCCGATAACGTCATTGAAAAAATGATTGAAGGACGGATCCGGAAATATTATGAGGAAATCTGCTTGGCAAAGCAGACGTTCGTTATTGATGGTGAAAATAGCGTTGAGAAAGCCTTAAACTTAGCTGGCAAGGACCTTGGGTCACCGGTGAAATTGAAATCGTTTGTTCGCTTTGCTCTTGGTGAAGGTGTTGAGCGTGAAGAATCCGACTTTGCCGCAGAAGTGGCGGCAACAGCCAGATCCTGATTAGATATAGAGGAGAACGTCATGGTGGTACCAACCTACAAGCGCGTACTTCTCAAAATATCAGGGGAGGCGCTCATGGGTTCTGGCCAATACGGCCTCGATATGGATACCGTGAGCCGCATCGCTGAAGATGTACAACAGGTGAACAAGCTCGGTTGTGAAGTTTGCTTGGTAATTGGTGGTGGAAATATATTTCGCGGTTTGTCATCTGCTGCAAAAGGTATGGAGCGTGCAAGTGCGGACTATATGGGGATGTTGGCCACGGTCATGAATGCCTTGGCAATGCAGAATGCCTTGGAGACAATAGGTGTCGATACAAGGGTTCTTTCCGCTATTCCCATGACCACGATATGCGAGCCCTATGTCCGTCGGCGAGCCATAAGGCATATGGAAAAGGGCCGTGTCGTGATTTTTGCGGCGGGAACCGGTAATCCTTTTTTTACAACAGATACAGCAGCTGCTCTGCGCGCCATTGAGATGGGGTGTGATGCACTATTAAAGGGCACTCAGGTCGACGGTGTCTATGATTCTGATCCAAAGATGAACCCTAACGCTATACGTTTTGATACACTAAGTTATATGGATGTATTGTCTAAAGATCTTCGGGTTATGGATACCTCCGCAATTTCATTGGCCAGGGATAATGACTTACCAATTTTGGTATTTAATATTCACGAGCAAGGTGGGTTTACGCGTGTCTTGTCCGGTGATGGGCATGCCACTGTTATAGGAGATGATTAAGATGAGCGATTTTGATCTAAACGACATCGAACGTCGTATGGAAGGGGCAATTTCAACATTAACAGGTGAATTTGCAAGCCTCCGCACCGGTCGTGCTTCCGTTGGTATTTTAGATCCTGTCATGGTTGAGGCTTATGGTTCATCTATGCCCCTTAATCAGGTTGGGACGGTTTCAGTCCCAGAGTCGCGAATGCTCGCGGTATCTGTGTGGGATAAGTCCATGGTGGCTGCCGTGGACAAAGCGATTCGCAATTCTGGTCTTGGACTGAACCCGGCGGTTGATGGTACTTTGATAAGAATTCCACTTCCTGATTTGAATGAAGAAAGACGCAGAGAATTAAGTAAAGTTGCGGCAAAATATGCAGAGCAAACGCGTGTGGCTATCAGGAATGTTCGTCGAGACGGCATGGATAAATTGAAAAAGATGGAAAAAGATAGTGAAATATCTCAAGATGAGCATAAAGCTTATGGCGATGACATCCAAGCTGTTACCGATAAGTTGATTAAACTTGTGGATAGCATGCTTGCGAATAAAGAAAAGGAAATCATGCAGGTATAATTTGATGCCCACACAAAATACTGTTCCGAAGCATGTTGGTATTATAATGGATGGGAATGGTCGATGGGCAACTGCCCGTGGATTGCCCCGTTCAGTTGGTCATTGGCGTGGTGCAGATGCTGTTGAAGAGGCAATTTCTGCAGCAGAAGAAGTCGGCATCAAATATATAACAATTTACGCATTTTCATCAGAAAATTGGCGTAGGCCAGCAGCCGAAATCAGTACCGTTTTCGGTCTGTTAGATCACTACATAAAAACCAAAGCCAAAACGTTGGTGGACCGAGGTATTCGGGTTCGATTTATGGGTGAGCGTCATCGAATTGATGGCCACTTGATCAAACAAATGGACTGGTTGACCGAGGCATCACGGCATAATGACAAGCTTCATCTTAATATTGCGGTAGATTATGGTGGTCGGAGAGAGATTGTATCAGCAGCGCGCAAGATAGCGGCGCTTGTCATGGCAGGGGATATACAACTGACTGACATAGATGAAGATTTGATTTCTGCTAACCGATACCAACCAGACGTGCCCGATCCAGAATTAATTATTAGGACCTCTGGAGAAATGCGGTTGTCAAATTTTATGCTTTGGCAATCAGCGTACGCAGAATTTATCTCTATCTGTATTGTGGCCAGACTTCAAAAAGCATCATTTCCATGACGCGATTAATCAATTTATGAACCGCGAACGTCGTTTTGGTGGCGTTGGTAACATGGCGTTATCAGGTTAAGGTGGAAGCGCTCCTTAGAAAAGAGGTTGCACTTAGGGTCCTCTCAGCTGTTGTCATGATCCCTTTAGCTTTATCCTCCTTTTATATGGGGGGGGTGGTTTTTCAATGTGTGGTCCTTGCATTAGCCTGTGTTATGGCTTTGGAATGGTCCTCCGTTGCATCCATTCAGCAACAACGTCCGGTGAGTCCACTTGTATTTTCAGTGACGTTAATTTTAGCATTATATTCATCTCAATGGGATGTTGGTATTCTATCATGGCCCTTCATTCTTGGGTTTTTATTGATATCTTCACCACCTAATCGTCGTTTCGTTATGCTGATGGGGTTCTGTTATATTACGGTACCAGCAATGGGCTTGATAAGTATTCGTAATGTTGAAGGTGAAGGCTTTTTATTACTGGTAAACTTTTTTTTAATTGTTTGGGCGACAGATATTGGAGCCTATGTGGGAGGAAAATGCATCGGCGGTCCGCGTTTGTGGGTGCGGGTATCGCCTCATAAAACAAAATCTGGTGCCTTAAGTGGTGTGATTTCAGCTATGATCATTTCGGGGATTATGTATTCTGTTGGTTATGGTTTCTGGACTTTATTAGTATGGTCGCCAATGATTGCAATCGCAGCGATTTGCGGAGATTTGCTTGAGAGTTTCTTTAAGCGTTTTTATGGTCAGAAAGATGCATCTACATTTATCCCTGGCCATGGTGGGGTATTGGATCGGGTTGATGGTGTTGTATTGGCAGCGCCCTTGATGTGGTTGTTGGTCAAAATAGGAGCCTTATGATGAAACGTGTTGCGGTATTTGGTTCCACAGGTTCCATAGGGCTTTCGACACTAGCAGTTTTGCGTGAAAACCCTTCTTTGTTTGATGTAACGGTACTTACAGGATGGGAGAATCAACACGAGTTGGGATTGCAGATCAAAGAATTTTCACCTCAGCTCGCCGTTCTTGCCTCAAAGCCTTCACCAGAACTCGAGCTTCTGGCTCAACATGCTGGTACGAAACTGGAGTGGGGGCGAGACGCTCTCGTCGCTGCCACACAGGGGCCATATGATGTTGCCATGTTGGCATTGGTAGGGGCTGCAGGGTTGGAACTCGCCCTTGAAATTGCCCAAAAGCCAGTTCGTTTATGCCTTGCGAATAAAGAGAGTATTGTTTGTGGAGGTGCTTTGCTTGCGCAATATGCTCAACAATCAGGCTGTGTGATTATGCCTGTTGATAGTGAGCATAATGCGTTGTTTCAATTGTTGGAGGGGCATCGCTTAGAAGATGTGCGCAAACTTTGGATCACGGCCTCCGGCGGTCCATTTCGTGAGCGTCCCTTGGATAGCTTTTCCTCTATAACACCACAGGAAGCTGTTGCGCATCCTAATTGGAGCATGGGGGCTAAAATATCTGTCGATTCGGCTACCATGATGAATAAAGGGTTGGAATTGATTGAAGCGGGGTTCTTTTTCCCATTGCCAGACGAAAAACTGGGCGCTGTCATCCATCCTCAATCGCTGGTACATGGATTGGTGCAATTTCATGATGGAAGTTGTTTGGCACATATGTCGGAAACGGATATGCAAGTGCCTATAAGGCGGTCGTTAATCGATGAACAGCGACTGTTCGGAGGGGAGGATATCCTTCCGTTATTGTTGGGAAAATCACTTGAATTTGATACAATTTCTGAGGATCGCTATCCTTGTTTTTACCTAGCTCGCCAAGCCATGAAAGAGGGGACAATAGCCACGAAATATACTGAATGCTGCAAATGAAGTTGCTGTTGCAGCATTTTTAGAATCTAGGATTCCGTTCACGGCAATCTCAGAAATTGTAGAAGAAGTTCTTAACCTTGGCAATTTTGCCTCGGAATTAGGTCAGGAGCCCTCGTGTTTAGAGCAACTGCATGTTATGGATGATTTGGCGCGAAAAGAAGCTGATTTGATAATGAAAAAAAGGTATTAATCTATGGATTTCCTTGGTGTTATTCTCCCGTTTCTTTTGGTTCTCACCGTGGTTGTTTTTATTCATGAGTTAGGACATTACTTGGTTGGCCGATGGTGTGGTATCCATGCGGAGGCATTTTCCATAGGATTCGGTCCTGAGATTTTTGGTTTTGTTGATGGCCGGGGCACAAGATGGCGCCTTGCTCTTCTACCACTTGGTGGCTACGTAAAATTTGTTGGAGATCGTGACCCCTCTAGTGCAAGACCGGGTATGGAAGATATTGCTGGGTCTTTTCAGTCGGCTTCTTTACCTTCTCGTGCCGCGACTGTTGCAGCAGGTCCTGTTGCAAACTTTATTTTGTCGATTGTTATCTTTGCATCTATGGCTTTTATCTTTGGAGAGATGCGACAGATCCCACGTGTAGATGGTGTTGTAGATGGTTCACCTGCGGCAGTTGCAGGCTTTCGTGAAGGTGACGTTATTGTTGACATCGATGGCTATGAGATAGACAGCTTTGCAGATGTCAGCCGACGTGTTGTCGCCTCAGCTGGAGCTCCGATGATTGTTGTTGTGGAGCGTGGTGGACTCGAACTTTCTTTACAGGTTCAACCTAGATTGGTTGAAGTGGGGGAGGGTGCGACCCGAGGCAAAAGCTATCAGATAGGGATACAGCATAAACCAGGCGCAAATGGTGAAGCTGTTGAGGCTGTTTCATTGTCTATTCCAGAAGCGCTTATGCATGGCGTGGGACAAACCTGGTTCATCATTACCTCAACGATAGACTACATTTCAGGGGTTATTTCTGGTCGAAAGTGGTGATCAAATTTATGGTCCTGTTAGAATTGCGCAAATTTCTGGCCAAGTTGCAGATATGGGTCTTCTCCCTCTCATTAACTTAATTGCTTTGTTATCTACCTCTATTGGTTTGATAAATTTATTCCCCATGCCCATTTTAGATGGTGGGCATCTTTTGTATTATGGGATTGAAGCTATAACTGGAAAGCCAGTTTCAGAGCGTGTGCAGGAAATTGGTGCGAAGTTAGGTATTGGCTTTGTTCTCTTTCTGATGGTCTATTCAACATGGAATGATTTGACTCATCTTGGTTTGTTCTGATGCGGATATGGGGTGGATCCATGTTGTTACAAAAGTGGGTTTCAGTGTGTTTTTTAGGGTCGGTGATTTTTTGCTCATCTGCTTTGGCAAACACTATTCGTGATATTGTTGTCTATGGTGCTCAACGCATCGATCCTTCTACGGTTACAGCATACTTCCCGATGTCTGTCGGCGATGAATTTGATGAATTTCAACTAAATATTGCGGTCAAGCGGTTGTTTGACACAGGTCTGTTTGCAGATGTGCGTGTGCGTGAGGATAATGGTATTCTCAGTGTTACAGTTGAAGAAAACCCCTCTGTTAATGAAATATTTTTGGAGGGAAATAGTGAATTGGCTGATGAAACCCTCATGCCAGAATTGATGTTAAAACCGAGAATTGTTTTTACACCAAACAAGGCAGAAAATGATGCGCGTCGCATTTTAAATCTTTACCAACGTTCAGGCGTTACGCAGCGCGTGTCGAGCCAAAAATCATCAAACGACCACAAAATCGTGTTGATGTTGTTTTTGAAATATTTGAGGGAAACAAAACCTATATCGAACAAATAGGATTTGTGGGGAACACACAGTTTAAAGATAGTAGGCTGCGTTCGGTTATTCTTTCTGAGGAAGCAGGGCTATTGGCATCATTGTTCTCTGCCAATTCTATTTATGATCAAGACAGACTTGCTGTTGATCGTGAAAACTTATTCCAGTTCTACCGCTCAGAAGGGCTTTGCTGATGCGGTTGGTGATCCTGCATTCGTAAAAATCAGATCAATCGATGCATTTTCCGTTATTTTCTGTTAATGAGGGTCAGAGATATGTGTTTAGTGATGTCTCTGTTCAAACCAAATTACCCGGGTTTGATGCTGTATCATTCAAGAAGTTGGTGAAATTGGAGCCTGAAACCCAATATGATTCTGAGTTAATCAGGCAATTTGAAGAAAGGTTATCTGTTGAAGCTGAAGAGCGTGGCTATGCCTTTGCGGATGTTAAAATTAGAGAAATAAAGGACCGGCAAAATAGAAAAATCTCTGTTGAGTTCGAATTGGTAGAAGGTGCAAAAATTTACATTGAACGTATTGATATTCTTGGGAATATCCGTACACACGTGATCGTGTCATTCGACGTGAAATTGATCTTGTTGAGGAGATCTTTCAATCGATTGGATTTAAGACTGGCCAAGAGAGATATTGAGAGACTTGGTTTCTTTAAATCTGTTTCCTTTCGAGAACTACCAGGAACGGCGCCAGATAAGGTGATTGTTGTGGTGGATGTTGAGGAGCAATCTACTGGGGAATTAACACTTGGTGCAGGATTTTCAACCGTTGATAATTTTGTTTTTAATGTTGGCCTAAAAGAACGAAATCTTTTGGGAACTGGACGTGAGTTAAAGGCTATTGTGTCTTTAGCTGCCGTGAACAATCAGATAGATTTAGGGGTTTCAGAGCCATACCTGTTAGGACGTGAGGTATCAGGTGATGTAAACATTTTTGCAAATGAAGAAGATGTTATCGATCAATCTGGATATAAATTGGCAAGGCAAGGCTTTTCGTTTGGTATTGGGTTTCCGTTAAGCTCTTTTGACCGTTTGAACACAACCTACACGTTAAAAAATGAAGATATCTCTGATATATCCCCCCATAGCATCAAGGGCGGTGATAGATTCAGAGGGAGAATTATTAAGTTCTAGTATTTTGCTGTCGCATCGTCATCAGCGTGACTTTTTGCGCTATGGTCCAGATGCAGGTTATTCGGTTGTTACAGATTTAGAAACAAGCGGACTTGGTGGTGAAGTCAAATTTGTGCGCGCCTCTATAAAGGCAAGTGGTTATATCACTCCTTATGAAGACGTTACCTTTAGGTTAACGGGAGAGACGGGTGCCTTAGCGCCTTTTGATGGTTATGAAAGCCGTGTCTCTGATCGTTTCCAATTGGGGGGATTTTCTCTCCGTGGTTTTGAACGTGGTGGATTAGGACCACGTGATGCTGATACAGGTGATGCGCTTGGGGGACAATATTTTGGTGTGCTTCGCTCAGAGATGAATTTTCCATTGGGTCAATCTTTGAATGATTTGGGCTTCCGTGGGGCCATCTATGCTGATGCTGGTTCTGTTTGGGATGTTGGTGCACGTACAAATGGCGCCACTGTTGTCTCTGATGAGTCCAGTCTAAGAGCTTCTGTTGGCGCGGGTGTTATTTGGACTTCTCCGTTTGGTCCCCTGCGCTTTAATCTCTCGTCTCCTGTTTTGAAAGAAGATGTTGATAAGACCGAAAGTTTCCAATTCACTATAGGTACTCGGTTCTAATGAGACATATTGTTTTGATCATGATGCTGTTGGGAATTTTTGTGCCTCTGTCTGTTCAGGCTGAAACATTTCCAACTGCGCGGGTAGGGGTTGTGGATGTTGGTTATATTGTTCGTGAAGCTAAGGCCTCACAGCGGGCAAACAGCTATATCAATGCTGAAATTAGAACCCTAGAAGATGAAGCAAATAAGGCAGAGGATATCTTAAGGCAACGTCGCTTGGCGCTTATAGAGCAAGAGGATAGCCCAGAGCGCAGGGAACAAATTCGGCAATATGAGGCTGAAGCTTCTCGTTTGCAATTGGCGTTTCGGAGCCGCAGACAGGAATTGCAGGCTGCATTGGAGAGGGTTCGTAATGATGTGAGCCAACGTTTAAAACCGATATTGCGTACTTTGGTTGATGAACTGGGAATAAACATATTGGTTGATCGTGGCCGGCTCATTTTTGCCAATCCTGATGTTGATTTGACCAAGATGGCACTAGAACGTTTAAATATATTGGTACCTGAGGTGGACTTGGTCACCGATTCGAAAGACAAAGGGTAGAGGTGTGGTCGATCAACGTTTTCATCATTCACGAGGGCCGTTTAATTTACGCGCTATTATTGACGCCATCGAAGAAGAGCAACCGGTATTGGAGGCAAACTTTGATGATGATAGCTCAATGATGGAGGATGTTTCACCTTTGAAACAAGCCACTGAGCAAGATGTAAGTTTTTTGGACAATGCAAAATATATTGCTGATGTTAGGGAAACAAAAGCAGGGGTCGTGCTTATTTCAGAAAAACGAAAAGCAATGCTACCCCCACATCTTAAAAGAATTGTCGTGCGTGATCCGTATCGTGCTTACGCAAGGGTTGCGTCTTTATTTTATCCCATAGAGCAACCTACCCAAGCAAGTATTCACCCTACTGCTGTTTTAGGAACACATGTCGTGGTTGAAGATCAGGTTGTCATTGAAGCTGGTGTTGTTATTGGTTCCCATGTGATGATTGGTCGTGGCACGCGTATTGGAGCAAACTCTGTCATTGGGGCTCAGGTGAGTATTGGTCGGAGTTGTATGATTGGTGCTCAAGTAACGATTTCACATGCGATGCTGGGTGACCGTGTTGAAATTTTACCAGGGGTTCGAATTGGACAAGACGGTTTTGGCTTTGCAATGGGTAAGCAAGGTCATAAAAAGGTTCCCCAACTCGGTCGCGTCATCATCCAGGACGATGTAAGTATTGGTGCCAATAGCTGTATTGATCGCGGCTCTGGTCCTGATACAGTGATTGGAGAAGGTACCAAATTGGATAATCTCGTGCAGATTGGACATAACGTTCATTTAGGTAGGCATGTTGTGGTGGCGGGTATGGGTGCCGTTGCAGGTTCAACCTTTATTGATGATTTTGTTGCTATTGGTGGTCAAGCGGCCATAAATGGTCATATTCGTGTGGGCAAGGGCGCTCAGATTGCTGGGGCATCGGGCGTCATGCGTGATGTTAAGCCTGGAGCAAAAATGGCGGGTTATCCTGCCACAGATGTGCGTAGCTTTTTTAAAATGCACGCATTTCTAAATCGTTTCGTTAAAGGGGATAAAAGTGATGAATAAGCAAACCTCAGACAACGAGTTGGGTATGGCGGATATTGAGCGCATCATGCGGATGATTCCTCATCGCTATCCATTTTTAATGGTTGATCGTGTCAAGGATATGATTCCAGGTACCTCTGCAGTTGGTATTAAAAATGTTACGATGAATGAACCTTTTTTTATGGGGCATTTCCCTCAAAAGCCTGTCATGCCAGGTGTATTGATTGTGGAGGCTATGGCACAAACATCTGGTGTTTTGGTTGTGGAAACGCTTGGGACAGAGGGCCAAAACCAGCTTGTTTATTTCATGTCGATAGACAAAGCTCGTTTTCGTAAACCAGTAGTGCCTGGTGACCAATTGGAATTACATGTGCAAACAGAGCAGGCGCGCCGTAATGTGTGGCGATTTAATGGACAAGCCATGGTTCAAGGTACAAAGGTCGCCGAAGCGGTTTTTTCAGCCATGATTTTCTCAGGTGATGAATGAGTATTCATCCAACAGCAATTATCTCATCAGAAGCTCGTTTGGCGCCCGATGTTGAAATTGGTCCTTATTGCGTGATTGAAGGGCCTGTCGAATTGGCTTCATCTGTATGTTTGAAATCACATTGTTTTGTGTCTGGTCATACAAAAATTGGACCTCAAACAACGATCTTTCCTTTCGCGTCCATTGGATCGATACCTCAAGACTTAAAATATCAAGGTGAGCCTAGCCAGTTAATTATAGGTGCAAAAAATATTATCCGAGAACATGTGACCATGAATCCAGGGACCCAAGGCGGTGGCATGATTACCCGTGTGGGGGATGGATGTTTGTTTATGGTAGGAGCCCATGTAGGCCATGACGCGCAGGTTGGTGATCATGTGATTTTTGCCAATAATGCTACCTTGGCGGGGCATGTCGTTGTTGGTGATTTTGCTGTTCTTGGCGGGTTAAGTGCGGTTCATCAGTTTGTTCGTATTGGTGCTCATGCCATGGTCGGTGGAATGAGTGGTGTCGAAAATGACGTCATACCGTTTACCACTGTTTTGGGAAACCGAGCCCATTTCGCTGGTGTTAACCTGATTGGAATGCGCCGCCGGGATTTTGAAAGACAAGATATTCATGAGGTAAGACAATTCTTCAGGCAGCTTTTTGAGCAGACTGATGTACCAATGATGCAGCGTGTTCAAGACATGAGAGATCACTACACAAGCCCTGCCGTCGATCATATTGTGAGCTTCATGACACAACAAAGCGATCGGGCATTCTGCACACCGGAGCGTCGCGAGGAACGATGAGGATAGGACTTCTTGCTGGGTCTGGTCACATACCAAGCCAGGTTTTGCAGGGGTTGCTAGCTCATAATCATGATGTTTTTCCAATCATGTTGGGGCGGGCGTCACCTGTACTTGAAAAGAGCATTTCTATTCCCATAGATCGACCTGGTCGATTGTTCTCATATTTACGAAGACATCATATCAAACATGTTATCTTGGTTGGATCTCTGGAACGCCCTTTGATAAGAGACTTGCGGCCAGATTTGTATGGTTTACGCATACTCCCAAGAATTGCGAGGGCCTTGCGTCAAGGAGATGATGCCCTCCTGCGTGAAGTTGCTTCAATTTTGGAAAATGAAGGTGTTTCTTGTCTGTCTGTTTTGGACATGGTGCCTGAATTATCCTTGGAAGCGGGACATTGGGGAGTTTTAAGTGCCAGACATCTTGAAGATATAGAAAAAGGGTTTCAAGCACTGGCTGTGACAAGTAGCCTTGATATGGGCCAAGGTTGTGTGGTTCGTGACGGTATTTTGCTTGCGATGGAAGCCATAGAAGGCACAGATCAAATGTTGAAAAATATATGTGCTTTACCACCTAAGAGGTCTCGGCGTGACCCTCAGGGATCTCTTAGTGGGGTATTGGTCAAAGCCCCCAAAATACAACAAGACATGCGCTTTGATATTCCTACAATTGGACCGCAGACCATAAAGTTGACTGCGGAAGCAGGGTTGGCCGGTATCGCAGTGGTTGCAAAAAATTTTTTACTGGCATCACCTGAAAATAGTATGCAACTGTTACGCGATCATAAGATGTTTTTACTGTCCAAGGAGATCTTTTGACCAGGTATTCGCAGACTATTCTGGTTGTATCACATGAGGCCTCAGGTGATCTTCTCGCAGATGAATTGATTAATGCTTTACGTGCATATGATGATGTCACGATCATTCAACATCATTCAGGTTCTTCGACAACACAAAATATAATATCAACAAATATCAAACCTCTTAGTCCCGTCATGGGAATTGGGGATGTCGTCGGGAAGTTGTTTGTCGCCCGAAAGTTGCTCAATGAATTGTTCCAATTTGTTTCAACTGTTGAGGTGGATATCATCATTACCATTGATGCTATGGCATTAAATGCGCCCTTGATCCGAAAAATAAGAAAGTACAGACCATCAACGCTTTGTTATCATTATGCAGCACCAAAATTATGGGCTTGGAGACCAGGGCGTGCCCATCGGCTGCGTGGATTGTTCGATCAACTATTTTGTTTGTTTCCATTTGAACAAGATTTTTTTGATCATTATCAAATTATCAATTCGTTCGCAGGACATCCGGTGATACATCGCTTAAGTCCAGGTCCTAAGGTTAGAGAGGGCATCTTATTGCTGCCGGGTTCACGGCAAAAAGAAATTGTTCGACATTTGCCCACTTTTTTAAAAGCTGCGTTTGAAGCTTTTCCAGATGAAATAATCACCGTGGTAACATTTGAACGGTATAAAGACTTGGTAAACCAATTGGCGAAGGATTACCCTATTCGTGTTATGTCTGATCCTTCAAAGCGATTTGGTGTTTTTCAAAAGAGTAAATATGCGTTGGCTGCTTCTGGTACGGTCAGTTTGGAGTTGGCTATGGCTCATACACCCATGGTGATCGCCTATAAAGTTGATGCAATTTCAGCGTTTCTTGCAAAAAGATTGATCTCGGTTCCGTATGTATCGTTAGTAAATTTGATCTTGGGACGAAAGATCGTTCCAGAACATCTTCAAAGTGAGTGTTGTCCCAATGTTTTGGCTCAGAGTTTGCTCAATTTAAACAGTGAAGAACAACTGAAATCATTTCCGTACTCTATAACTTACTGGATAAAGAGCCAGACCCAGCCAGCTTTGTCGCTGGCCAGGTCATTTCTGCATCTCGGCAAACGTAAGGCTTATCTTACCGCTGAGATATATCTACATAGTTTTGGTTTGTGTGTCCGTTGTACAATTGGCGTGGACGTCCAATTTTTTGGCTAGGATCTTCGATCATCTCTGACCATTGGGCAATCCAGCCTACAGTGCGTGATAATGCGAACAATACCGTAAACATGGATGTTGGGAAGCCCAAGGCACGCAAAATGATTCCAGAGTAAAAATCGACATTGGGGTATAATTTTTTCTCCACAAAATAGGGATCATTCAGTGCAATTTTTTCAAGCTCCATAGCCACTTGCAGGAGCGGCTCATCACGTACCCCTAAGGCATCCAGAACTTCATGACAGGTTTGCTGCATAACACGAGCGCGTGGATCATAATTTTTGTACACACGATGCCCAAAACCCATGAGCCTGAAAGGATCATTTTTATCTTTAGCTTTATTAACGTATTCAGGAATATTTTTAACGTCACCAATTTCCATCAACATGTTAAGCGCTGCTTCATTGGCACCACCATGAGCTGGTCCCCAAAGGCAAGCGATCCCTGAAGCAATACAGGCAAACGGATTGGCGCCTGATGAACCAGCAAGTCTCACCGTTGATGTTGATGCGTTTTGTTCATGATCAGCATGTAGCATCATGATGCGGTCTAGCGCACGCACGGCAACTGGATTCGCTTTGTATTCTTCACAAGGAACAGCAAAGCACATCCGCATGAAGTTTTCTACATAACCAATATCATTCCTTGGATAGATAAAAGGTTGGCCAATTGAATATTTATAAGCCATTGCTGCAATGGTTGGCAGCTTTGCAATAATCCGGAAACTTGCAATTCGTCTTTGCTCTGGATCATTAATATCAAGAGAGTCATGGTAAAACGCTGACAAAGCACCTACGACTCCAACCATGATGGCCATAGGATGTGCATCTCGGCGAAAGCCTCTATAGAGGTTCGTCAGCTGCTCATGCACCATTGTATGGTAGGTCACGCCGTTACTGAATTCTAACATCTCCGCTTTGTTGGGTAATTTACCATGAAGTAAAAGGTAACTTACTTCCATAAAATCTGATTTTTCAGCCAATTGTTCAATTGAATTCCCTGTAAGGAGTTCTCCTTTATCACCATCAATATACGTGATTTGTGATTGACAGCTTGCTGTTGATGTAAAGCCTGGATCATACGTAAACATGCCAGTCTTTGCATACAATGACCGGATGTCAATAACAGACGGCCCTATGCTGCCATTGATGATATCAAACCCTACTTCCTGGTCATTTACAATTAATTTTGCTTGCTTATCAGTCATCTTATCCTCACTCTAACATATACCAAAAACTGGTTCTAAGGGTCGCTTATAAACGCCACCTCGTTAATGATCCGCCAGCTTATATCTCTTACTGAGAATCTGGTCTTCTTATATTTATTCCATTCTGTAATCTTTCGATCGTAACGTTTTTCCCGAGTACTTCCATCACTTGAAAAATACTGGGTGATGATTTTTGCCCGGTTAGAAGGGCTCTAAGGGTAGGGCCCACCTTACCAAGCTTAAGGTTTCGTTCCGCCAAAAATTCTTTTGCACAAGTTTGTAATCGTGTTTCTGTAAAATCATCAACCCCAGAAATGACATTTAACCAATCTTCAATGACATTTAGCATATCATCATTGATCATTTTCTCTACATTTACAAAGTCATGATGCACGTCGTCGCGCAATAAATAGCTGGCCACATCTTCCAGCTGCGCAAAATTATGTATACGCTCACTCAACTCCTTACATGATTTTTTCAATCTACTGCATTGTAGTGATGTTAGAGGGGCCTTTTGCTGCAATGATCGCCATTGCTCATATAGAGTAACGAATTCATCACCATTGAGCATTTGCAGATGTTGTTGGTCAACATAATCAAGCTTGTCAAAATCTAGCCGCGCCGGAGCCTTGTTTATCGCTTCTAAGCTAAACCAATGAATAGCTTGCTCGGTTGTGAAAATATCCTCATCCCCATGAGACCATCCCAAACGGCAAAGATAATTCTTCATGGCTGAAGGCAGGTACCCCATATCTGCATAGGCCATAACACCCAAAGCCCCATGCCTTTTTGATAATTTCTTACCATCAGGTCCATGGATGAGCGGAATATGGGCATATTGTGGTACATTCCACCCTAGAGCTGTGATGAGTTGTGACTGTCGTGCGGCATTAATCAGATGATCGTCACCACGAATAATCGTATTCACGCCCATATCATGGTCATCAACTATGACGGAGAGCATGTAAGTTGGTGTGCCATCAGCGCGCAACAAAATCATGTCATCCAGGGTATCGTTTTCCACAACAACATCACCCTGCACTGCATCCTTGATGAGCGTTGTTCCTGTTTTGGGCGCTTTGAACCTGACAACAGGAGGGATATCTTTAGGTGCTTCACCTGGTGATTTATCGCGCCATCGACCATCATATACCATTGGTCGTCCTTCAGCCTTTGCTTTTTCCTTCATGGCTACAAGTTCGTCTGGCGTACAGTAACAATAGTAGGCCAATCCAGCAGCGATCAGCTCATGTGCAACAGATTGATGTCGCTCTATGCCTTTAGACTGCAAGACGGCATCACCATCCCAATCAATACCTAACCATGAAAGGCCATCATAGATAGCTTTTATAGCTTCTTCCGTTGAACGCTCTTTATCGGTATCTTCAATACGGAGCAGGAATTTCCCCTGTGGTGCCGAGCATACAGCCAGTTGAATAGTCCTGTGCGCGCATTCCCAATATGCAATATACCAGTCGGTGAAGGCGCAAACCTTGTTACCACGGTCATTCAAAATCCTCAAAAATCATAGGTTTCTTAGGCACAACTTGTGATAGTCACATGCGCTTATGTCAATGGCGCCTTACATCAATTTATCCATATTGGCGTATTAATGCTGTCAATTTCCCTTGAACAGCAACGCGATCTGGACCGTAAATACGTGTTTCAAAAGAGGATTTGCAGGTTCCAAGGCGATAGAATTTCCCCTGCGACGAAAACGCTTTAATGTTGTTTCCGTGCCATCAACAAGGGCTACAACAATATCGCCATTATGGGCATCATTTTGTTGTTTGATCACGGCATAATCGCCATCATGAATACCAGCTTCAACCATTGAGTCACCTGTAACCTCTAAAACAAAACAGCGTGACCCAGCGTCCGGCAACAAGTCTAGAGGTATCTGAACCAACCTATCTGGGTTTGATATGGCTTCCGCGGGAAGGCCTGCAGCAATGCGCCCAATCATGGGTAGGCTGGCCATATGCTCTAAGCTGTCATTACCAATCGCTGCTGATAAATTTTGTCCACCCTCATCCAGCGGTGGTTTGATAATTTCTAGTGCCCGTGCCCGGTTAGGGAGCCTGCGTACATAGCCACGTTCTTCTAACGCAGCAACAAGCCTATGAATATTGCTTTTTGATTTTAATCCAATACCTTCCATCATTT
Source organism: Alphaproteobacteria bacterium (assembly GCA_038131935.1). GTDB lineage: Bacteria > Pseudomonadota > Alphaproteobacteria > UBA8317 > UBA8317 > UBA8317. The sequence goes on from JAYPQH010000002.1 coordinate 31,044, forward strand.
CATCAAACGAAGGACAACGCTGATGGGTCTTCATCCAATCATGGATAAATCTGAGCAGAAGGTCTTGTTTCATTGTGAGCATCGTTCGGGCCCCAGCATCGTCAATTTACATCACAAACCACTATTTCGTTGTTTGTTTCTGTTTTGTTCTAACAAAAAAATGCATGTATGGCAACGATGAAATACAGGTATATAGTAGCTCGATGTCATCATAATCGCAAAATGTATGAACAAAACATGAAGCTGAATGGTTTGCAATCTGCTTAGTTTAGATCGATGTAGAAAACAGGTTCACCCGTGAGTGCTGGCGGATCATTCGCCGGACGTACAAGCAGTGCGTCTGCATGAGCAAAAATATGGAGCATTGACGAGTCTTGAGTGGGGTACGGATGAACCTCCATTTGCTCTCCATTCCATCGTAACGTTGCGCGCATGTAATCCTCGCGAATACCGTTTTGTGGCAAATCGCAACCTAAGATGCCTTGATATGTATGAGGTATGATAGGTTGTGTTAAGCCTGCTAGTTTTCCTAACGCAGGTTGAATGAACAACTGCGCACATACCATGGCTGATACAGGGTTCCCTGGGAGAGCAACCACTGGTGGTAAATGTGAATGCTGAGCAAACATCAGTGGCTTGCCTGGTCGCATGAGGATCTTCCAAAAATTAATATGGTAGCCTTGATCAATCAGTGTTTGTTGCACATGGTCATGGTCACCAACAGATGCTCCGCCAATGGTGACAATAAGGTCCACGGATTGTCCCTGCTTAAGGAGGTGCTCGGTAATCATTTCTGGATGATCTGTAATAATGTCCGTGGTTGTTACATCACCACCCCATTGCGTACATTGAAACTTAAGAGGTGCGCTCGTTGAATCATAGATCTCACCCTGTTGAAGGTTGGCACCTTGAGGTTTGATTTCATCGCCAGTTGCAAATATGGCAACCTTAGGGCGTTGAAACACGTTGAGTTTTTCAATACCTAAAGCGTGAAGAAGTGCAAGATGGCGCACCGTTATGCGGGTCCCTTGGGTCATTACCTCTTGGTTTATTTGAACATCTAGTCCCCGCAAGCGAACATGGCTTTGAGAGAGTATGTGATCAGATGCCTCCATCAACGATATGTCTGTACCTGTGACAGAGACATTTTCTTGAATAATGACATGGTCTGCTTCTGGAGGAAGAATGGCACCGGTAAAAATACGTACCGTTTCAGCCCTTTTTAAAGGATTGGTGTAGGGATGTCCTGCGGCACTCTCACCTTTGCAAAAATAAGTTGTGATACCCGCCACCAAATCCTGACGGCGGACTGCATAGCCATCCATCGCAGATAAATGATGTCGTGGAAGAGCTATGGGACTTACCACTGGGCTGGCAATTACTCTATTCACAAGGTTTGTATCACAGCATATCGCCTCATATTTCATGATATGTTGTAAACCATCTATGATGTTCTTCCGAGCTTGTGTAACGGTTAGAAAAGGAGATTTTGTTTGCTCATCAGCATCTTGATCTACTTTATGGGCCTTTACATCATGCTTGCGTGAAGTCACCGCTTTTCCCTCCGGTTTTTCGGGTCAAGCGAATGTTATGAATCCGCATCCCACGGTCTATAGCTTTGCACATGTCATAGATGGTCATAGCCGCGATGGTAACACCACTTATGGCTTCCATTTCAACGCCCGTTTTGCCGGTAAGTGAGGCAACACATATGATTTCTAGGCAGGTAGGGGACTGTATATAAAATTGTACCTCAGCATGCTCTAGGCCCAAGGGATGGCATAAAGGAATGAGTTGCGCAGTTTGCTTTGTCCCATTGATACCTGCAATTCTTGCGGTTGCTAGGACATCACCCTTCACAATCTGGTTTGCTTTTATAGCTGCCATGGTTTCTTCATGCATGTGAACTTCCGCACGCGCTTCGGCTTGTCGCCATGTCGCTGGTTTTTCACCAACATTCACCATACGTGCAGCACCTTCCTCGTCGATATGGGTTAATGTTTTTGTCGTCATGTTGTTGCCATCAATTCTTTTGTGGCTTTGATTATGTCAGCTTGGCGCATCAATGATTCACCCACCAAAATAGCCCGAGCTCCAAAATTTTTGACTCTTGTCACATCATGGGCTGTAAAAATACCACTCTCTGATACCCAAAATATATCTGATGGGATTTGTTCTCCCAAATGCTGTGATGTTGTGAGGCTAACTTCAAATGTTTTGAGATCCCTATTGTTGATACCCAGAAATGTCATGCCAAGTGCCATGGCACGATCGAGCTCAGCTTGGTCATGAACCTCACATAAGCAGTCTAAGCCTAGATATTCTGCTGTTTGAGCAAGATCCTTAGCCTGCGCATCTGTTACAGACGCCATGATCACCAAAATGCAGTCAGCCCCCCAAACTCGGGCTTGAAACACTTGATACGTGTCATACAAAAAATCTTTTCTCAAACATGGTAATGAACTTGATTTTCCAGCAAGCTCTAAAAATTCAGGTGATCCTTGGAAACTTGGCTGATCTGTGAGAATTGATAAACATGCAGCGCCTCCTTCTTCATAAGAGGCTGCAAGTTGTGAAGGTTGAAAGTCTTCTCTAATCAATCCTTTAGATGGAGAGGCTTTTTTTATTTCTGCAATTAATGCTGGATGCTGTGTTGCATCATATTGAGATTTGAGCCGGCGAACAAAACCCCGCAATGGTCTCGTATGGCTTTCAGCCATCTCCCTCATGGTTTGTGGGGAAACTATTTGTTTTTGCGAACAAATTTCTTCAAGTTTATATTCTTTGATACGGTCGAGAATGTTACTCATGCATCATTCCACCCTTAGCTGTTGTAAAACCCGAAGAGCTGCACCACCATCAATAGATAACGCTGCCAATTCAAGCCCGTTTTGGAAATCAGTTGCTTTTTCAGCCACCATCAGGGCTGCTGCTGAGTTAAGTAACACCACCTTGCGAAAATCATTGTCTGCGCCGTGGAGTAGGTCATCAATCGCTTGTGCGTTTTGTTCGGGAAGTCCACCAATCAAGCCATTGGGGTCCTTTAAATTTACCCCATAATCATTTGGATTAAGTGTAAATGTTGTCACCTCACCATCTTTTAGTTGGGCAATGTCAGTTGGTGCACCCAATGTGATTTCATCAAGGCCATCATGCCCGTGCACAATCCAAGCTTTGTGAGAGCCTAGCCTCGCCAAAACAGTGGCAAAAGGCTTCAGCCATTTTCGATCATAAACACCTATAAGTTGCCTCTTTGCTCTTGCTGGGTTTGATAATGGCCCGAGCAAATTAAAGATCGTCCTCGTTTTGAGGGCTTTACGAACAGGAACAACATGCTTCATCGCTGCGTGATGATTTGGTGCCATCAAAAATGTCATGCCGACAGAATGAAGTTGCGCTGACTCTTGGGTAGCCGTCAGGTTTAGTGGCACGCCAAGTTGTTCAAGGACATCTGCAGAACCTGACCGTGATGAAACGGACCTATTACCATGTTTGGCAACTTTAACACCCGCACCTGCTACCACCAAAGCCGTTGCAGTCGAAATATTCAATGTCCCTTTACGGTCTCCTCCTGTGCCGCATGTGTCCAATATATCTGTTGGTGCGTCCACAGGAGTCATATGGCTTCGCATGGCCTCAACTGCGCCAGTTAACTCGTCAACATGTTCTCCCTTTGCCCGCAATGCTGCTAAGATGCCAGCAATCATCAATGGGTCAACCAACCCCTCCATGATTTGCATAAAAAGCTCTCGACTTTCGTGACTGCTCAAATTTTTTCCATCAAGCAATTGCTCAAGATAAAGGTGTTGTTGGCCACTCATGATCCACCTCTGCATTGTGAAATAAAGTTTTCTAATAATGTGTATCCATCGGGGCTGCGGATACTTTCTGGGTGAAATTGCAGGCCATATCTTGGCAGCTCTTTGTGTGTGATAGACATAATAATAGATCCATCCATGGCATCAATTTGAAAACAAGATGGAAGGGAATTAGGTAAGATGGAAAGGGAATGGTACTTAGTAACAAAAACAGGATCGGGACATCTTGCAAAAAGATTTTGACCCATATGTTTTACCTGTGCAACTTTCCCATGAACAGGGGGACTATCTTGCTGTAATGTAGCACCATACGCCATGGCCAGGGTTTGGTGTCCAAGACAAACCCCCAAAATCGGCATCTCATTGGGTACCTTTTTAACCAAGTCCAAGGCGACACCCGCTTCCGTTGGGCTGCAAGGACCGGGCGAGATCACAATGCCTTGGACATCATGTTGTAACATGTCTTCTGCTGACATTTGATCGTTGCGCACGACAACACATTGGGCGCCAAGCTCGCCTAACCTATGCACAAGATTGTAGGTGAATGAGTCGTAATTATCCAGCATTAGTAAGCGCATGACTCTCCCCAAAACGTTCCTCTGCAACTTCTGCTGCATGAAAAAGCGCACGCGCTTTGTTCACGGTTTCCTCAAATTCAGATTGAGGCACAGAATCATAAACAATACCTGCGCCTGCTTGAACATGCATGACACCGTCGCGAATTTGCGCAGTGCGTAGAACAAGGCAGGTGTCCATATCACCACGCACACCTAAATACCCTATGCCTCCAGCGTAGATTCCTCGACGCGTTGGTTCAAGCTCAGCAATAATTTCCAGTGCTCGAATTTTAGGGGCCCCAGATACAGTGCCCGCAGGTAATCCTGCCAATAATGCGTCAATCGCATCAGAATTTTCGTTTAATACGCCCGTGACTTGTGAAACCATGTGCATCACATGTGAATAGCGCTCGATGATAAATTCATCTTCAACCTTGACGGTGCCGATACGACTTACACGGCCGACATCATTTCTTCCCAAATCTAACAGCATGAGGTGCTCTGCGCATTCTTTTGGATCATTGCGTAGATCTTCTGCAAGCGCTTGATCTTCTTCCTCATTCCGACCACGTTTTCGGGTTCCAGCGATTGGGCGCAGTGTAACCTTATTATTTTCTACTTTGACCAAAATTTCAGGGCTAGAACCAACCAATTCAAATCCAGCTGCACGTACATAGAACATATAAGGTGAGGGATTGGTGGTTCTTAATGCCCTGTATAACGCAATGCCGCCCAATGAAAATGGTCGCGAGAAGCGCTGAGAAGGAACAACCTGAAAGACGTCACCTTCACGTATATATTTTTTACATGTTTCCACATGATCAAGAAAGGTTTCAGCCGACATATTGCTCATGGGTGTTACATGTCCATGTGCTGTATTGTTCTTGATCGGCATATCTGGAAGTGGCCGCTGCAGGCATTTGATACTGCGAGCAATTTCCTGTTTGGCGTCATCAATGAGTTGGTGAGGGTCGGTTTCTGTTTTGGGCACAACCAACTGTACGATGTGAAGGCTGTCGCGGACATGATCTATAATAAGAATTTGTCGCGGCCTTATATAGACACCGAGTGGAAAGTCTTGTTCGTCTGGCTCAGGAAAACATAACTTTGGTTCGAGTAACTCAACAGCCTCAAAAGAGGTGCATCCGAAAATACCCGCCGCCATTGAAGGAAGTTCAGCGGGAAGTTGCTGAGGTAATGTTGCCCATAGTTCTCTCAAGGCATTTAAGCCATCCTCCGTTTGGCTAAGCACACGACCCTCATCGTCCTTTACGGTGCTTACTTTTCTGCCAAGTTGTAAAATGAGGTCAGGTGAGTGCGCGAGAACAGAAAACCTGCCTTTACTGGTGCCATTGATTACTGATTCAAAAAGGAAACAATGATCTTTGCAATACTCTTGGAAGCGTAACAATATCCCCACAGTGTGTGAAGGTCTCCGGGAATAATTGTATAAACAACGTCAGATTTTCCCTGTGAGAGAGATTTTATCGCTTGCTCTGTGTTTTTTAAGTCACTCATCAATTAAAACGCGATAACGCCCCCTCAATGTTGGCTGGGTAGGTTTTCAGATCACCTGAATCAACCAATTGACCCAAAACATCAGACTGTAGCTCAACGATAAGTTCATTTAAAATCAGTGGGTTTAACCTGGGATCTGGCTTTTGATCTGAAGAAATGAGCTCAACTTTTTTGGGCTACAATGGCTTTTTGATCACTGATTATGAACGCATGAATATCATCCCTAAGCAATATTGGGGAGAGATCTTGACCTTGCAGAAGTTCTGTCAATTGCTGGCGGGTAAGGGTTTTATCCATGGCGTTACCAAAGTCTTCTCGAGCAGATGAAATAGATAAATCTCTGGTTTGAATATTTTTCTCTACCAATGCATCTGACTTTACTTGTTCCTGAACCTCATCAAATTGCGCAGGCCTCTCATCTTCAATATTTAGCAATTTAATAAATGAAGGAACCAACTTGCGGTTGTTAAACCCATAAGGCTCATCACCGGGCTGCAAATTCAGGATATCGTCTAAGGTTTGGCGATCTGGGAGTTGAAGTGCTGTTGCTAAGGCGTTCTTCGAAATGGTCTCTTGTTTTATGGTAAGACCTTGAATTTTGGTCATGCTTTGGAACGTTTCGCCTGCAGCAAGACGGTCTTCAACAGCAATATACAAATCGTTAATTGCTTCAGGAAGTTGGTTATCTACCATGGTGTCCAAAACGAGTGATTTGATATCAACGAGCGGTGTTATTGTACCTTGAATGATCTTCTCGACCTTGTAGATAACTTCACCCATGAGTTCACTGGAGGGTTCGCTGATCGCGCCTTCATTAAGATCAAAGACAATATTTGCCATCTCGTCTAACAAACTGGCTTTGGTTTTTCCTTCAAACCGAATAACGGCTATGTCACTATCATCGTTATGATTTTGGTAAGCGTTTACCCGCGATACAAACTCTTCCTTAGGGAGATTAGACTTGTTTCTGAACTGGATGAAGTTTCTGCGTTCTTCGGTGCGAAAACTATCTTTATTTTGCTCATAATATGTCTGCACATCCTCATCTTTTATGGCGCCACGCAGGGTTGAACGCAAAGCATCTTGATCAATGTTAAGTATTTCAAATTGATGCTGTTGCGGTATTTTATAAAGGTCTTGATTCTTATTAAAAAACTCCAGAGCATCATTGTTAGATATTTCCTGCTCCGGGATATCTACTTCAATCATTTTTAAACGAACAGAAATGTTACTGGTTTGGGTCAAGCCGGTGTTGATTGCGGGTGAGGCCTTGCCAAGTTTTATCAATGTCTGGGCGTATTGATTCTCCATCATGATGGTAAAAAATAATGTCTGTGCTTCCTGTTCTGTGAATCCATTTCTAAAAAGAATTTGGTCGAATAACTCTTGCGAAAATTTTCCTTGCTCATCAGCAAAGTCAGGATTTTCAAAAATAAGCTTTGCTACCATGCCAGGTGATGCCGAAAAGCCAGCTGTCTTTAAGTAATGACGAAACAGCTCATCTCTCACAAGACTTTGAATAACCTGTTGGTCCATACCGAATGCGCGTGCGTCAGCGATTGAGATTGATCGCCGCTGTTGAAGCTCAGTTTGACGCCGTGTGCGATCAAATTCTTTCAAAAAGGCTTCTTGAGATATGGTGATGTCTTTACCTGTTGCCACATCTGTATTGCCCATATTGGTGAAATCTCCGATACCCCAAATGGCAAAAGAAATTACCAGTAAGGCTATCAATACAGCACTATATTTTGAAGACGCCCAGTTTCGCAAACCATGCAACATTTCTAAACCTCGATGTAAAAATTATTCCCTAACGTCTTGCCACGATTGTGGCCAAAACGTAAACGGCCAAGAATAAATTAGCCATAAGGGGGGTGTAGGTATGAAAATTGTTGTTGGCAATTGGAAAATGAATGGTTTGTTGGCTGATGTGGAGAAGTTTTCTTCCTACGCCCAAACCCTCTCGGCACGCGAAGGCTTGGAGATAGCAATTTGCCCACCTTCAGCCCTTCTTCATGCGGCAAAGTCCTCTTTTGGTCAGGTCATGAGAATCGGCGCACAGGATTGTCATCAATCACTCTCTGGTGCGCATACGGGTGATATAAGTGTTCAATTGTTGCGTGAGATGTGTTGCAGTTACGTGATTGTTGGGCATTCCGAACGGCGGATTGCTTACTCAGAAAGCAACAGTATTCTCGCAGAGAAAATTCAAATGGCGGCGTCTCACGACATTCGTGTTATTTTTTGTGTTGGAGAGCCACTTGAAGCACGACAAGAAGGTGACTGGAAGGTTTTTTTACAGCAGCAAATGCAAGCTTTGGCCGGTCTAAAGATTCCAACAGATAAGCTGATATTGGCTTATGAGCCGATTTGGGCTATTGGAACAGGATTGCGTGCGGAGGCAGGACAAATTGAGGAAACCCACGCATTTCTTCGGCAAACATTGCTTTCATTTTGGGGAGGTGAAGGTTCTTCTATACCCGTCATATATGGCGGTTCTGTTAAACCAGATAATGTCCACGATCTGGCTGCATTGCGTGGTGTTGACGGTGCACTTGTTGGTGGGGCTAGCCTGAAGGTTGAAGATTTTAGAGTATTGTTGAGGCTTTCGCCTCAACATTGTAGAACTAATGCGAATAAAGGCCTTGATATGGCTCTGACCAGGGGTTTGAAATTCGCTTCTTGAGGACGTTGATATGGAAAATATTTTAATGATCGTTCACATCATCATTGTGTTGATGTTGATCTTGGTGGTGCTGTTGCAGCGCTCCGAAGGTGGAGTGTTGGGTATTGGTGGCGGTCAAGGGGCATTCATGTCAGGGCGATCAGCAGCCAACGTTATGACCCGCACCACCACAATTTTGGCATTTTTATTTGTATGTTCTAGCCTTGGTTTGACCTGGGTGGCAGGCACATTTGAAGACGCGAACCTTCGTGATGAAATTAAAATGCTAGAGCAGAAAACCCCTGATGCTGTGCAAGAAAATACATCCTCACAAAAACCTGCAGTTCCTTTGAGTGATTAAGATCTATGGATGCATCCTCACCACTTCATCAGTCTAAAACACGATTTTTGTTCGTTACCGGGGGCGTTGTGTCCTCCTTGGGTAAGGGTATTGCGTCTGCCGCTTTAGCATCTTTGTTGCAAGCGCGCGGTTATAAATTGCGCATACGCAAATTAGATCCTTACCTCAATGTTGATCCTGGAACGATGTCACCTTATCAACATGGCGAAGTTTTTGTCACAAATGATGGGGCAGAAACAGACTTAGATTTAGGCCATTATGAGCGGTTCACAGGGGTTGATGCACGTCAATCTGATAACATTACAGCCGGTCGCATTTATCAAAATGTTCTTACCAAAGAGCGTCGAGGTGACTACCTCGGGGGTACGGTTCAAGTTATTCCTCATGTGACAAATGAAATCAAAGATTTTGTAACTCATGACATTGATGAGCTGGATTTTTTAATTGTGGAGATTGGAGGAACCGTTGGTGATATTGAAGGGCTTCCTTTCTTTGAGGCTATTCGTCAATTAGGCCAGGAACTGGGACGTGAACGCAGCATGTTTGTGCATTTGACACTCATGCCCTTTATTTCCACAGCTGGTGAATTAAAGACCAAGCCAACACAGCATTCTGTGAAAGAACTTCGTTCAATTGGTATTCAACCTGACCTTTTAATGTGCCGGTCAGATCGACCCATGCCTGAGGAAGAAAAGCGGAAAATTGCCCTTTTCTGTAACGTGCGTCCAGAAGCGGTGGTGAATGCCCTTGATGTTGAAACTATTTATGAGGTCCCATTGCGTTATCATGAGGCAGGACTTGATCAAGAAGTTTTGCGGCATTTCCGTCTTGGTGATGTGGGACCTAATCTAGATAGATGGCAAAATATTATCACGGCAATGAATGCGTCAGAGGGACATGTTCGGGTTGCAATCGTAGGCAAATATACTGGCCTGCCTGATGCTTATAAATCTCTGATAGAAGCTTTAAGACATGGTGGAATTGCCAACAATGTGCACGTTGAAATTGTCTGGAAAGAGTCAGAAATTTTTGAACATTCCGAGTCAATTTTTGAATTGGAATCTGTTGATGCGATCTTGGTTCCCGGGGGGTTTGGAGAGCGAGGGTCAGAGGGAAAAATTGAAGCTGTAAAGTTTGCTCGAGAGAAGAAAGTTCCCTTTTTGGGTATTTGCTTTGGGATGCAGATGGCAGTGGTGGAGGCCGCCAGAAAACCTTGCTGGTCTTCATGATGCTGGTTCTACGGAATTTGGGCCTTGTGGCGATGCTGTTGTGGGCTTGATGACGGAATGGACAAAGGGGAACCAGACAGAACAACGTGGTTTGGATGATGATGTAGGTGGCACCATGAGGCTAGGGTCTTATACCGCTCATTTGAGGTCTGAGACACTGATCCAATCCATCTATCAAGCTGATATAATCGATGAGCGCCATCGTCACCGTTTTGAAGTCAATGCAGCTTATGCAAATGTTCTGGAGCAAGCTGGATTGGTTATTTCCGGTTGGTCTCCTGATGGTAAATTACCGGAAACAATCGAATATCAAGATCATCCTTGGTTTGTGGGTGAGCAGTATCATCCAGAACAAAAGTCACGCCCGTTTGCACCGCATCCTTTGTTTTCATCATTCATTGCAGCGGCTCTCGATCATTCCCGTTTGGTCTAGCATCTCCTCGGAGGATACTATTTTGTTATCACTTGGCTCGTTTGATATAGGAAATGATCTGCCAGCTATTTTTATGCTGGGACCATGTGCAATTGAGGGTTTGGACCATGCATTATTCACGGCCGAGCATATAGCCAAGCTTGCTCAGAAGCATAGCCTGAACGTGGTCTATAAATCTTCGTTTGACAAAGCCAATAGAACATCTGCTTCTTCCCCAAGGGGTGTTGGTCTTGATGCGGCGATGGATATTTTCGATCAAGTTAAACGCGCAACAGGCTTGCCGGTCATGACAGATGTGCATCTGCCCGAGCAGTGTTCAGAGGTGGCAGAGCATGTTGATGTTTTGCAAATACCAGCTTTTCTATGTCGACAAACTGATTTGCTGCAAGCAGCAGCCAATACCGGCCTGTTGGTGAATATCAAAAAAGGGCAATTCTTAGCACCTTGGGATATGAAGCAGGTTATTGAGAAAATGAGATCCTTCGGTTGTGAGCAAGTCATGGCCTGTGAACGGGGAACATCATTTGGCTATAATACGTTGGTAACGGATTTTCGTGGTCTTTCCATTATGCGAACAGAATGCAACTGCCCCGTAATTTTTGATGCGACTCACTCCGTTCAACAACCAGGAGGGCAGGGTGGTACATCTGGCGGCCAACGTGTATTCGCACCGTTACTTGCACGAGCTGCTGTTTCTGTTGGTGTAGCTGGAGTGTTTTTGGAGACACATGAAGATCCCGATAACGCGCCATCAGATGGACCTAATATGATCCCTCTTTCTTATCTGGAAGATGTTCTTTTGGACCTTAAAGATTTTGACCAAATGGCGAAGTTACGACCTATACCCACCTTTAAGTGAGTGATTTAAGGAGTTGAAATGGCTGACATAGTTGATATCCGTGCACGTGAAATTCTTGATAGTCGTGGCAACCCCACGGTAGAGGTAGACGTTCTGCTTGAAGATGGAAGTTTTGGACGGGCTGCGGTTCCTTCAGGGGCGTCTACGGGTGCGTATGAAGCGGTTGAGGTGCGGGATAAAGACATGTCGCGTTTCGGAGGTAAGGGGGTGCAAAATGCCGTCTCCTGCGTGAATGCCGACATTTATGATGCTCTCGTTGGCTTGGAAGCTTCAGAGCAATTGGAAATCGACCAAACGATGCTCAACCTTGATGGTACGGACAACAAATCACGCTTGGGTGCAAATGCAATTCTTGGGGTCTCTTTGGCTGTGGCACGGGCAGCGGCGCAATCAGCGGGTCTACCGTTGTTTCGCTACGTGGGAGGGGTGCATGCTTGTACCTTGCCTGTTCCCATGATGAATATCCTAAATGGTGGAGCACACGCTGATAACCCTATAGATATTCAAGAATTTATGATCATGCCAGTGGGAGCAATGTCTGCCTCAGATGCCATTCGAATGGGGGCTGAAGTATTCCAAGCTTTAAAACAGTCATTGAAGTCTGATGGTCATAATACAGGCGTCGGTGATGAGGGCGGATTTGCCCCTAATCTTGCATCAAGTAAAGCGGCGCTTGATTACATTATGAAGGCAATTGAATTGGCAGGTTACGCACCTGGTGATGATATTGTCCTCGCGTTAGATGCTGCAGCAACAGAATTTTACCATGATGGAAAATATGTTTTAGCTGGTGAAAAATTAACACTTAATGATCATGAAATGGTCAAGTATTGGACTCAGCTTATTTCTGACTACCCTATTCTTTCTATTGAAGACGGAATGGCTGAGGATGATTGGGAGGGATGGTTGGCGCTTACTGCCGCCATAGGAAGTCAGTGTCAGTTGGTTGGTGATGACTTGTTTGTAACCAATCCGAAAAGATTGCAAATGGGAATAGACAGAAAGATAGCCAACTCTTTGTTGGTAAAGGTAAACCAAATCGGTACCTTGAGTGAAACCATCGAGGCTGTCAGTTTGGCTCAATCATCAGGATATACCTGTGTTATGTCACATCGCTCGGGTGAAACAGAAGATGCGACCATTGCGGACTTGGCTGTAGCTTTGAATTGTGGTCAGATCAAAACTGGGTCTCTTGCGCGATCCGATCGTACCGCAAAATACAATCAGTTGATCAGAATTGAGGAAATTCTTGATACAACAAAACGTTACCCCGGGCGTGCAATATTCTCACGATTCTGATAGTGTTCAGTGATCGTTGTTTTGTGTGTTGAGGGTGTATGACAAGCTCATTCGTTGTATCTCGATTTGGCAAAAATGCTCTGGCTTTATTGCTTAGTTTGTTCATTATTTATTTTTTGTATCACCTTGTGCAAGGCGACCTAGGGGTGGTCTCATGGATGAGGGCAGAGAATCGTTTGCAGCAAGTAGCCCAGAAGCACCAACAATTGTTGGCAGAGAGGGCGTTTCTTGAGCACAAGAACAAATTGCTCGGATCAGATCTGCATCCAATTGATAAGGATTTATTGGACGAGCAAGCTCGTTCTGTATTAGGGCTTGCCCAAAATAACGAAATCGTCATTTATTTGGGAAGTGAACCCAAATAAATAAGGCGCTAATGAGTATGGAGATAGTTGATGCCCCGTAAAAAAGTAACAGCTGAACCACAGCTGCCATCTTTGGCACCTGCTGGTAGTGCCAGCGCTGCTAACCAAGAGCAGTTGTTAGAATTTTATCGGAGTATGTTGCTGATACGCCGTTTTGAAGAGCGCTCAGGACAAATGTATGGAATGGGACTTATTGGCGGGTTTTGCCATCTTTATATAGGTCAAGAAGCCGTTGTTGTAGGTGTCCAAGCTGCACTTAAACAAGGCGATCAAGTGATTACTGGATATCGTGATCATGGTCACATGCTGGCAGCAGGTATGAATCCAGACGGTGTTTTGGCAGAACTGACTGGTCGTGTGGGTGGGTACTCTAAGGGTAAGGGTGGCTCTATGCACATGTTCTCAACTGAACAGAATTTTTATGGTGGGCATGGGATTGTGGGGGCGCAGGTGCCTCTTGGTACGGGATTAGGGTTTGCCAACAAATACCGTGGCAATGATCATGTATCTGTTACCTATTTTGGTGATGGGGCTGCAAACCAAGGACAAGTGTACGAATCCTTTAACATGGCAGAATTATGGGGTTTGCCTGTGATTTATGTTATTGAAAACAATCAATATGCCATGGGTACCTCTGTTGAGAGGGCATCTTCAAATATTCGTTTGGCTGATCGTGGTGCAAGTTTTTCTATACCTGGTGAACAGGTAGACGGAATGGATGTAGAGGCTGTGTATGACGCCGCACAACGTGCTGCTGATTGGTGTAGAGCTGGACATGGTCCCATTATTTTGGAAATGAAGACGTATCGTTATCGTGGGCATTCCATGTCCGATCCTGCCAAATATCGTAGCCGTGATGAAGTCCAAAAGATGCGTGAAGACCGGGATCCAATTGACCATCTTCGAGAAAAACTAATCCAAGCTAATATTCTTGATGAAGATGGATTTAAGCAAATTGATAAAGAAATCCGTGAGACGGTTATGAAAGCTGCGGAGTTTGCACAGCAAAGCCCTGAACCTGATGCGGCCGAACTTATGCGCGATATTTTGGTGGAGGTCGAGTGATATGGCGACAAATATTTTAATGCCTGCATTATCGCCCACGATGGAATCTGGTAAACTTGCGCGTTGGTGTAAAAAAATAGGTGATGAGATTCGTTCAGGGGATATCCTCGCCGAGATTGAAACAGACAAAGCCACCATGGAAGTTGAAGCGGTTGACGAGGGTATATTGACATCCATCCTGGTGCCGGAGAACTCCGAAGATGTTGCTGTGAATTCTGTCATTGCCATTTTAGATGGTGATGGTTCAGAAGATGCGGCATCAATCTCAGCTTCCACAGAAGATACCCCTGTTGCACCATTGCATGAAAACGTGATGGCATCTTCAATAAGTGCAGCTGAACCGGTAGTAGCTCAGGCCGCTAACAAGGAAGTTATTTCTGGCCGCATGATGACGGTGAGGGAAGCTCTACGTGATGCTATGGCTGAGGAAATGCGCCGGAATGATGATGTTTTTGTTATGGGTGAGGAAGTTGCGCAGTATCAAGGTGCCTATAAAGTTACCCAAGGCCTGTTGGATGAATTTGGTGACCGTCGGGTGATTGATACGCCTATTACTGAACATGGTTTCGCTGGGCTTGGAGTGGGTGCAGCTTTTGCAGGTCTACGTCCGGTGGTTGAATTTATGACATTCAATTTTGCAATGCAGGCAATTGACCATATCGTCAACTCAGCAGCTAAGACATTATACATGTCAGGAGGCGCTATTCGTTGTCCTATTGTTTTTCGAGGGCCTAATGGCGCGGCAGCTCGTGTTGCGGCACAGCATTCACAAGATTATGCAGCTTGGTATGCGCATTTGCCTGGTTTGAAAGTTGTAATGCCTTACACGGCTTCTGATTTTAAAGGGCTTTTAAAGTCTGCTATCAGAGACCCTAACCCTGTCGTGTTTTTGGAGAATGAAATCCTTTATGGGAAGTCATTTGAAGTTCCTGATGATGATGAGTACTTGGTGCCCATCGGAAAAGCCAGGTTGGCGCGTGAAGGAGAGGATGCCACGATTGTAAGTTTTGGTATTGGCATGACTTACGCTGAAGCTGCTGCTGATATATATTGGCTGAACAGAATATCCATGTAGAGATTATAGATTTACGTACCATTCGGCCCATGTATTTTGCAGCGGTTCTTGCCTCGGTTCGTAAAACACATCGTTGTGTTACAGTTGAAGAAGGCTTCCCTCAGGGGTCTGTTGGGTCTGAAATTTCTGCACGTTTGATGGAGCAAGGTTTTGATGATCTAGACGCACCAGTAATCCGCATAACCGGCAAAGATGTTCCTATGCCTTATGCTGCGAATTTGGAGAAACTTGCATTGCCCACGGTAGATGAGGTTGTGTCTGCTGTAAAATCCGTTTGTTATCGTTGAGGTTAACCCATGGCTATCGATATTCTGATGCCCGCATTGTCACCTACCATGGAGTCTGGAAAATTGGCTCGATGGTGCAAACAACCCGGTGAGAAGGTTTCTGCTGGTGATATTCTTGCTGAGATTGAAACTGACAAAGCTACCATGGAAGTAGAAGCGGTAGATGAAGGTATCATGGCCGTGCATCTGGTAGATGAAGGCACAGACGGGGTGGCTGTTAATTCTGTCATTGCAAGACTAGCAGAAGATGGTGAAGACATTGAAGTCATTGCATCATCAGCGTCACCCAAACAAGACAATGCTGTTTCTGGCGATCAGACTAAGGACGACAACATGTCCGCTCACGCATTAGAAACACCAGAAGTTTCTGCCGAACCTGCCCATGTTGTACCGCATCAAACGGGTCAAGCGTCAAAGCGCCGAAAGGCATCGCCTCTGGCACGTCGTTTGGCGGCTCTGCATAACCTTGAACTGGTAAATATCGAAGGTTCTGGACCCGGTGGTAGAATTGTAAAAAGAGATATTGATAAAGCACTGGTTCAGCCGAAATCGGCAGTGTCGCAAGCTACACAATCACCAGCCCCAGTAACAACTGCCCAAGCAGGTGAAACAACCAAGATTCCATTAGATGGAATGCGTAAGACAATTGCGGCACGTCTGAGTGAAGCCAAACGTGAAATTCCACATTTCTATCTAACGCTAGATTGTCAACTTGATGATCTATTAACTGCCCGTAAAGCCTTAAATAGTCGGATGGATGATGCAAAGATTTCTGTAAACGACTTCATTATTAAAGCTCTTGGACTCGCGTTGCGGGATGTTCCAGAAGCTAATGCTCAGTGGGCAGGGGACCATATCGTGCGTCTACACACCAGTGATGTTGCCGTGGCGGTAGCGATAGAAGGTGGTTTGTTTACGCCTGTTCTTCGCGATGTTCAAACCAAAGGGTTAAAAGAAATTTCATCTGAAATGAAGCATTTAGCAGACCTTGCTCGAAAGCGAAGGCTTACACCCGATCAGTATACAGGCGGAAGTACATCGATTTCTAACCTTGGCATGTTTGGTATTAAAAACTTCCAAGCGGTCATCAATCCTCCACATGCGTCAATTCTAGCTGTTGGAGCAGGAGAAGAGAGGGTTGTTTCAAGGGGTGGTCAAATTACATCTGCCAATATGATGAGTGTAACATTGTCTTGTGACCACCGTGTTGTGGATGGAGCTTTGGGTGCAGAGCTTTTACAAGCATTCAAGCATTATATAGAAAATCCGGTGGCGTTAGCATTATGAGCGAGCAAGAATTTGATTTTTTGGTAATTGGTGCAGGACCTGGCGGGTATGTGTCTGCTATTAGGGCTGCTCAATTAGGTTTGAAGGCAGCCATCGTTGAAAAAGAACATTATGGTGGCATTTGCCTAAATTGGGGCTGTATCCCTACCAAGGCATTATTGCGTTCAGCTGAAGTTTTAGAATTGGTTAGACATTCAGAACGTTATGGAGTGAAGCAAACAACAGCGGTTGCGGATCTGCCTGCAATGGTTAAAAGATCGCGTGATGTGGCGAAACAATTGAACTCCGGCGTTCAGCATTTGTTAAAGAAGAATAAAGTCACGACCTTTAATGGTCATGGTAAGTTGGTAGGCAAACAACTGGTGGAAGTTACCTCTGAAAAAGGTGTATCTAAGATTAGGGCCAAAAATATTGTTGTTGCCACAGGTGCACGGGCAAGAATATTGCCTGGGATGGAACCTGATGGATCTAGGATTATGTCCTATCGTGAAGCGATGATTGGTGAGCAAATTCCAGATCATTTGGTTGTTGTGGGCACGGGTGCAATTGGTGTTGAGTTTGCGAGCTTCTATCGTTCTTTAGGTGCAGCCGTTACTCTTGTTGAAATGGTTGATCGTATTCTTCCTGCTGAGGATGCGGAAATTGCTCAATTGGCAGCAAAATCATTCACCAAAGCAGGCATGAAAATCATGACAGGTGCTAAAGTGAGCTCTGTTGAAAAAGTCGATCAAGGCTTAAAAGTTACAGTGCAAACTGCGGATGGGCCAAAGGTTTTGGACGCGAGCCATTTGTTAAGTGCGGTTGGTGTGGTGGCCAACATCGAAGACATCGGACTCGAAGATCTTGGGGTTAAACTGGAGCGTGGTTGCATTCAAGCGAACGCGCATGGTCAAACAAACCTTTCGTGGCTTTACGCTATCGGTGATGTGACAGCCGGGCCATGGTTGGCGCATAAGGCATCACATGAGGGGGTCATGGTTGCAGAACACGCAGCGGGTCTTCATCCCCATTCTTTGGACAAGAGTCGGATACCTGGATGTACTTATGCTCATCCTCAAGTGGCCTCTATTGGCCTTTCTGAACAAAAGGCAAAAGAAGAAGGCTACGAAGTTCGCATTGGCAGATTTCCTTTTATGGGCAACGGGAAAGCCTTGGCGTTAGGTGAGGCTGAAGGGCTTGTAAAAACTGTTTTTGACGCCAAAACAGGTGAGTTGCTTGGTGCCCATATGATTGGTGCGGAGGTAACAGAGCTTATCCAAGGTTTTGCGGTAGCCATAGGGTTGGAAACCACGGAAGAAGATCTTATGAATATTATTTTTCCACATCCTACCCTTTCAGAAATGATGCATGAAAGTGTTCTTAGTGCTTATGGTCGAGCGATACATATTTAACCCATGAATAATTTGGTTCGACATCCTGAAAAGAAACAACGTCCTGATAGGTTGGGTGCAAAGCGTCCTGACTGGATAAAAGTTCGTGCGCCTGCTGGTGATGTTTTTTCTGAAACAAGAAACATCATGCGTGAGCAGAAATTGCATACCGTGTGTGAAGAAGCTGGCTGTCCAAATATTGGGGAATGTTGGTCCAAAAAGCACGCAACGATGTTAATTATGGGCGATATTTGTACCCGTGCATGTGATTTTTGTAATGTCATTACTGGAAAGCCAGAGGCTCTTGATGCCTTTGAGCCTGGTCGCGTTGCATTGTCTGTAGCCCAATTGGGATTGCGTCATGTTGTGGTGACATCTGTGGATCGTGATGATCTCGAAGATGGTGGTGCTGAACATTATGCTCAAACCATTCGGGCTATTAGACATCGTGTTCCTGATTGTTCTATTGAAGTGCTTACGCCAGATTTCCTTCGAAAACCTGGTGCGTTAGAAGTTGTTGTTGATGCAGGTCCAGACGTTTTCAACCATAACTTGGAGACCGTTCCGTCTTTGTACCCGTCAGTGCGTCCAGGTGCACGATATTTTCATTCACTGCGCTTACTTGAGCAAGCAAAGGCCCGGATGCCACAAATTTTTACCAAGTCAGGATTGATGGTTGGTTTAGGTGAAGAGCGTGATGAGTTGATGCAAGTGATGGATGACATGAGGATTGCTGGTGTAGATTTTTTGACCATCGGACAATACCTACAGCCTACCTTAAAGCATCACCCTGTTGTTCGCTATTATCATCCAGAAGAATTTCAAGAATTGGAAAGTTTGGCGAGAGGTAAGGGATTTCTTTTGGTATCAGCGTCGCCTATGACCCGTTCAAGTTATCATGCAGATGAAGATTTTCAGGAATTACGCTCCCGTCGGCAAGCCTTAGGATCGTAATATATGCCCAAAAGACATGAAACACGGCATTTACCCTTTGCCGCAAATGATATGTTGGAACTTGTTGCAGATGTGGGTTCATATCCTAAATTTTTGCCATGGTGTCATGCTGTTCGTTTGCGCAAAGCTTGGCAAGAAGGCCATTGCTCAGGCTTTGAAGCTGATATGGTCATTAAGTTCAAGATGTTCACAGAAACTTTCACCTCAGCTGTGAGTGTTGACCATGCCAATAATAGCTTGAAAGTAGAATATGTTCGTGGCCCATTTCAAAACCTTACGAATTCCTGGAAATTTGTAGATGACGAGACAGGTTGTCATTTAGACTTTTTTGTTGATTTTTCATTTCGAAATTTTATTTTGCAAAAGGTTGTGACAGCTCTGTTTGACGAGGCTATGGGCAAGGTTGTGGGCGCTTTTGAAACCCGTGCCCACGCAATCTATTCCACCAAAAATTCACTGAAGGCGCGTTAACACTTGTTTCAAGGCTTCCATTGCTGCTGCATGACGGACTTCTTGCCTTGAACCCGTGAAAATATGCTTTTCCACTTGAGTTTGGTTGTTGTGAGAGGTTGCAATATATACCAAACCAACTGGTTTTTCAGGGCTACCACCACCTGGTCCCGCGATCCCCGTGATAGCGATCGATAATGCGCCTTCAAACTGTTGTGAACAACCCTCGGCCATAAAGTGAGCAGTTTCAGGGCTAACAGCACCATGGATTTGCAAGCATTCTTCAGGGACTGACAGCAGTTTCTGTTTTGCACTATTGGCGTAGGTCACAAAGCCACCCAAATAGCATACCGAGGAATTTGGTATTGCCGTGAGAGATGCTCCTACCATACCCCCCGTGCAGCTCAGCTGTAGCGATTTTAACGTGAGCGCGCTTGGCATGTTCCAAAACGTCATAAGCTAGATCCTCTAAAAGCATTACATTCTCCTCATGGTAACAACAGCCATGGCTGCCAAGCCTTCCTCACGACCGGTAAATCCAAGCTTTTCCGTTGTTGTTGCTTTAATATTCACGGAGGATATTGGCAATTGACAAATATCGGCGATACTTTTTGTATTGCATCTCATAGGTGAAATTTTTGGCTTTTCACCAATGATTGTGGCGTCAATATGTACCAATGAACATAATTTTTGTGATGCCAGTTCAATGACTTTTCTTAAAAAAACATCTGAGGCTTTGTTTTTCCATTGAGCATCTGATGGCGGAAAATGTTGGCCAATATCACCTAAACCTGAAGCGCCACAGACGGCATCGGTAATGGCGTGAAGTAAAACATCAGCATCAGAATGCCCCACAAGTTCCAATTCACAGGCAATATGCACACCACCAAGCATCATTCCGGTTCCCTCGCGGAGTTGATGAACATCAAAACCCTGGCCCACAACAGAAAACGAAGCATCCTGTAATTTGCGCATCATATCTAAGTCCTCTGGATAGGTGATTTTAAAATTGTGACGCGAACCCAATACTGCTTTGAGTTGATAGCCTGCATTCAGCATACTGGAAGCATCATCAGTTGTATCAGTCGTATCTTGTTCGAGTATATCTTTATAGGTTTGATAATGTACGGCTTGTGGTGTTTGCATGGCATCTAAGCCATCGCGTGATACGTCTTCCCAACCTTTGGAAGATTTGCGTCTTACGGTATCCGCTATGGGTAGGTAGGAACCACAATATGTTTGTGATCAACTGCATCCATCACCCTTGTGATCAAGCCATGATCTATACCACAACGAGCTGCATCATGAATGAGCACGAATTATGGGTTATGTTCTGACAGAGATTTTAAACCAGACAAGACGGAGTCTTTGCGGGAGGCTCCTCCTGAACATGTTACAATATGAGCGGGAAGATTATGATCATGATGATCAGGCAAGACTACGCTGATAACGTCCACATGGGGATGAGTGTCGAAGACATGAACCGTTTGTCCCAAGATGGTGCGTTCACCCAAAAAAGGAAGGAACTGCTTGGGTGTTTCAGCGTTCATGCGCGAGCCTGACCCTGCTGCGACGATGATAACAGCAAAACGAGCGGTCATTATTCTGTTGCTCCTGTGTAATAACTTAAGGCAATGAATGGCTATAACATGTTTGGAACCTTTTTCGCCCATGACAACAATGCGTTGCCCAAAATCTGAAAAGTTTTTTAGCCTAGGTTTCCGCCATAGGGTCATTTTAGCACCTTTATC
>JAYPQH010000003.1:0-37764 GCA_038131935.1 Alphaproteobacteria bacterium
CTAGTTCTCCGTATATTTATGTATATACAAATATTATTGCTGAAATTCAAGACTGATCACCCCGCGCGAGCACATATGCGGTTTCAGATACTCAGTGGGCTTGTTCAATGTACACGCCTCTTTTCGAAATGACATAGCGAACAGTATCATCCACGTCATCTTCTTTAATGCCTTAGACTGCTCATAAATCTTAGAACTCATTGTGAAGGAAGCAGAGTTGCCAACTTCGCCTTAAACATGAGGTTTCGGCGTATAAATTTTCATGAAAACAATCATTTTCCACATGCCTAGCTCCCCAAGACCTTAACATGTGGAAAACTAAATCTGGCTTTTTTGTTGGTAGCGTGTGAATCCACCTACGAGATGTTGAATGTTCTCCAGTCCACTTGCTCTTGAAATCGCAACAGCCATGGCTGAGCGTTCTCCCGCGGCGCAAACAAACAAAATAGGTTTTGAACATTGTTTCAATATTGAAAAGTGGCGATCAAGGCTTGAGTAGGGAAGGGATAATGAATTGGGGATGATGCCAAATCTTTGTCTTTCAGTCTCTTCTCGTAAATCCACGATTTGATAGTTTTCAAGTGTGGCCAGAGATGTGTGTTCTAAATCAACGCTTGGAACTTCTTTTTGACGTTCTAAGCTCAAACCCATTTTCATGTTTTCAGGTACCGCTACATCCATCATTTTGGGGTTAGGCAAATTCAAACTGTCCATGAGCGCAATATAATCCTGCTTAGAACGAACGCGTAACCTCGGGTTGTGGGCTTTTTCCTCACCTATGGTTGACGCGGTTTGACCACGGTAATCATGCCCAGGCAGAACGATGGTGTCCTCTGGCAATGTAAGTAATTTTCCAAAAATAGAATCATATTGTTGACCCGCGTCACCATTTTGGAAATCGGTACGACCTGTTCCGCGGATTAATAGGGTATCGCCAGTGAAAATACATTTCTCATAAAGAAAACAATAACTGTCGCTTGTGTGCCCTGGTGTATGTATGGCTTGAAGTTTTACTCCCTCGAGATGAACATATTCTCCATCAGATACGCGCATGGAAACGATATCAACCGGAGATTGTTCACCCATCACCGTGATACAGTTTGTTTGATCACGCAAAACGCCCATGGCTGTGATATGGTCAGCATGCACATGGGTATCAATGACTTTTAACAATTTCAGATCGAGTTCACCTAGCAATTGTAAATATTGTTCAGCCTTCTCAAAAACAGGATCAATCAGTAATGCCTCTCCACCTTGTCGCGATGCCACAAGGTAGGTGTAGGTGCATGACACAGGTTCAAACATTTGTCGTAAAATCATGAGAAGACCTCCTAAATTTTGCTGGCATGGTCGCATCGTTGTTTACGAACAAAGCGGATCAATTTCCTTTTTTCAATACATTTTGATGATTGTGTGAACAAGTTCTTTTCTCAAGAACATTCCATGAACGAGTCGTTAAGCAGAATTGTTGAGTGAGAGCAATTTTTCGCCTTTAAAAGCAGGCACATCCGTCAAAACAGAATTGCTGGTGGCACTTTCTGGATTTGTGATAATGGCGTATATCAGCGTTGTTGCCTCAGCCATTCTTAGTTCTTAAGGCAGCAGGGGCATGAAATTTGGTGCTGTCTTCATAGCAACCATTTTGGCTGCCAGGTTGGACAGGTTCATTGAGTGTTGGTGGGCAAATGGGCCCGCGGCGTCCGCACCCAGTGGGCCAGCATAGGCCAGCATACGGTTTAATGCGTTTTTTACCTAAAGTGCCCTCTTCGGTATGGGGTAGAGCTATCAGCAGGCGTTGACAGTATATGTCAAAGCGTTCTCTGACCGGTTTGAGGAAAATTTTTCCTAGCCGTTGGTTTGTTGCTGGTTTCTCCATGATCTATTTGCAGGCCAATGATGCCAAAATGATGGCTGGCCAAAGGCCAGCCGTCCCACTACATAAAGGCAAGATATTGAAAAAGGACATCCATCATGAGTTTTGCCTCTGAAGTTAGAAAGAAGGTCTCTCCACTATCCCTCATTCGTATGAAACAAAAAGGCGAAAAAATTGTTTGCCTGACTGCCTATGATGGTCTGAGTGCTGCCCTTTATGGGGATCTTGTTGACTTGTTATTGGTTGGCGATTCAGTGGGAATGGTTCGCCATTTGGCGCCTCACACCAATCAAGTTGATATGTCTATGATGATGTTTCATGTGCAATCTGTCGTGCGGGCTTGTCCATCAAGTTTGATTGTGGCTGATATGCCTTTCGGGTCATTGGAAATTTCCGATGAGCAAGCTATTGAAAATGCTTTGAGTTTTATTCGCGCTGGTGCCGATGCTGTTAAAATTGAAGGTGGTCAGGGGCGTGCCCATACCATCCATAAAATTGTTTCTGCAGGAATTCCTGTGATGGGACATGTTGGCATGCAACCGCAGCTAACATTAATGAGCAAATCTTTCCGCTCTGTGGGCCGGACTGATGAAGAGATAGCAAGTTTTAGAGGAGATCTTACTGCAGTGCGTGAAGCGGGCGCATTTGCTATTGTCGTAGAGGCCGTGACGAACCAAGCGATGGATGGTATGTCCGAAAGAGAGTCCTGTCCACTTATCGGTATAGGTGCAGGCGCTTCATGTGATGGCCAAATTTTGGTTGCAGAGGATATGCTTGGTTGCCATCACAAAGTTCCGAAATTTGTTCGGCGTTATGGCAATTTACGGGATATGGTTCGAGATGCCGTAACGCGCTATGGAGAGGATGTTCGTTCCAGCAATTTCCCGCTGGACGATGAAAGTTATTCATGAGGTTTTAATGTCTGATTTATTTCGTGAGGTAGATGAGGAGCTCCAACAAGATCGCCTCAAATATATGGCGCGCCGTTATGGTCCATGGGTTGGTGTTACCGTGGTCGTGGCCCTTTTGGCAGCCGCAGTTTGGACATATATGGAAAATCAAAAAGAGGAAAAACTGGCAGCTGCAGCAGAGCGTTATTTCACAGCGTTATCTTCAGATGGTGCTGATTTAGAAATTTTAAAAAGCTTGACGGCGGAGCAAGGGGCTGGGATCTATCCTATCATGGCCAATCTTCTTCTCATGAACGAAGAGCTAGAGCCTGAGAGAGCCTTAGAGACCATCATGTCTGCAGATCTCGATGCTACAACCAGAGCATCACTGGCCCGTGTGCTGTCTTATCGCTTTGCGCATTTGGGTTGGCAACGCATCGAAGGCCTTGTCAACCAATTAACGCCTGCGATGCAAGGGGCTTCAGCTGAGTTGGAATTCTTAGGGCAAATGGCTGATAACAATATGAGCGGTGCAAAAGAAGCCTTGAGTCGCTGGAAAACGCTAGAGAACCTACCCGCGTCGATGGCGGCAAGACTGCGCGAAGCAGAAATCCAGTTAGAGTTGGCTGAACATTCATGACCATCAGGCGTTTTTTATGTTTGGCTTTAGGTGCTGGTTTTTTGGCATCTTGTGATTTGTTGGATCAAGATTCTGGCCCAAAAGTTGCGGGCACACGTTTAGATATTCGTCATAGCGCACGCATTGATCTCCCCTTTGTGCAAGCAGATCAAACACTTCAACTTGCTGTACCTAAGGAAATACCAAATTGGTATCAGGTAGGGCAGAATACGAAGCACGTCACTGGTCATATTGCTTTTGGTGGTGATTGGATTAAAGCCTGGAGTGTTGATATTGGCGAAGGCATTTCTGATGGATTTGCTCTGCTCGCTCCACCAGTTGCATCTCGTGACGCTTTATATGTGATGATGCAGCTGCTCAAGTATCACGTTTTGATTTTAATGGCCGCAAAATATGGTCACGTTCACTGGTCCCGCCGAACGAAGAAATTCATGGGTTATCAGGTGGGGGTTTGGCACTTACCGACACAGCTTTGATTGTAACCACAATGTTTGGAGATGTCTGGGCATTAGATCTTGAGGGTGGAGACGAGTTTTGGCGTGTGAATATTGGGGTTCCCGTTACAGGTAATCCCATGGTGAACGAGAATATGTTGTTGGTGCAGGGTTTAAATGGTCAAGCCACCGCATTGTCTGTAAACAATGGTGAAACTTTATGGGTTGATTTAGGGATCCCATCGTCACCTACCTTTGATAGGGTGGGGACTTCCGCTATGGCTGACAACGTGATCGTCTACCCAGGTATTGGTGGAGAGGGCGTTGGGCTGAAACCGAATGATGGGGGACGTTTATGGGTTGATTTTCCAGTATTCCAAAGAACTGATTCAGTGTTGGAATCTGCACCGACTTTATCAGCCAGCCCCGTAATTTGGCGTGATTTTGCGCTTGTATCCGCGCGCAATGGTTCTTTTTTCTCGGTTGATGTGACAACAGGGAAACGGATATGGAGTTTGCCATTTGGATTGCGTGATACCCCTGCTGTAACTGATGATGTTGCATTTGGAATTGATGATGACCAAAATCTACGCGCGATCTCTCTAACTGATGGAAAGCTGTTTTGGTCTATATCATTGCCAGAATTTGAAAATGAACGCAAAAAGGAAGGGGTTATTGCTTGGTTTGGGCCATTAATCATAGATGAAAAGATTATGGTTTTTTCAAGTCATGGCAAAATGATGGAAATAAATCCACTTTCAGCTGTTGTTGAAGACGAAAAAGATATTGAAGAAGCAGCGCTCGCACCCATAATCGTTTCAAACAATGCATTCTTATTATCACGTGACGGAAAACTGGTGGCTTATAAATAATGGATGATCTTTCACAACCTTTTCGATTGGTCATCGTGGGACGACCCAATGTTGGTAAATCAACCTTATTCAATAGGTTGGCTGGTAAAAAACTTGCAATCGTGCATGACAAACCTGGTGTGACAAGAGATGTTCGCGAAACAATTTTAGAATTTGATGGTGCGTTGATCTCGTTGATGGATACAGCAGGCTTAGAAGAAGAGCGCCCTGGGGATCTGGTTAGCCGAATGACTGAAAAGTCAATGAATGCGGCCTTGGCTGCGGACCATGTTCTTTTTGTACTTGATGGACGTTCTGGTTTGCTGCCAGAGGACCGACATTTTGCGGATGTTCTTCGAATGTCTGGTTTGCCCATTACAATTGTTGTGAACAAGTGTGAAGGGCGTGGAGGTGATATTGGTTTCTATGATGCCTTTGAGTTGGGAATGGGGGAACCTATAGCTGTTTCAGCAGAACATAATGAAGGCATGGGTGAATTATGGGGATGTATCCTATCGTTATTGGATGCCCATGATAAAGGCGCGCGTGATAACAATGATGAGGAAACAGACACCCCATTATCTTCAGAGGAAGAGCAGAGACCTATTCATCTTGCATTGGTTGGACGTCCAAATGCAGGAAAATCAACGTTATTTAACAAACTTTTGGGGCAAGAGCGTTCATTAACAGGTCCTGAGGCAGGTATCACGCGTGACACTGTATCTGTATCCTGGCAGTGGCAGGACCAATCTATTAAACTGTTTGACACAGCAGGCATGCGAAGGCGCGCGCGGGTTGTGGAATCTCTTGAGAAGTTATCCGTCCATGATAGTTTACGCGCAATTCGGTTTGCCGATGTCGTGGTGTTGTTGGTTGACGCTGTTCAAGGCCTTGAAAAACAGGATTTTACCATCGCAGAGCACGTCGAACGTGAAGGACGTGCACTGGTTGTGGCATTAAGTAAATGGGACCTTGTTGGCCAATCAGAGGAAGTTCTCGATGAGGCAAAATATAAGTTGTCTCATCATATGTCTCAGCTAAAAGATGTGCCTTTTATTCCTATTTCTGCGGTGGAGCACCGTGGTATACCCAGGCTCATGAAGAATATCATTCGTGTGCATGAGACGTGGGATACAAGGGTATCCACAGCACAATTGAACAAATGGCTTGGTGATATTGAGATACGTAATCCACCACCAGCGCCTGGTGGACGACGTATTAGATTGCGTTACATCACCCAAATTAAGAGTCGGCCACCAACCTTCATCTTATTCGTTTCACGGCCAGAGGAACTTCCTGCCTCCTACACCCGCTTTTTGGTGAATGACATGAGAGAACAGTTCAATCTCTCATCAATTCCCATCCGCCTTTATTTACGCCGTGGCGATAATCCCTACAAAAAATCCTAAAAGAGTGTGATGCGAATAAGCCTTTATTATGCTTTGAAGATAAAAATTTCTTTCGCATCAAAAGGAAATCGTTAAGCATGTCTCAATCTCTGAGCATGACCACCTCACCATGTTGATGACATTCATCACCAAGTAGCTTGCAAATGGAAGGTGCAATTGTTTCAGGTGTCCTCAATGTAAGGGGGTCTTCCCCTGGCATTGCTTGCGCCCTCATTCTGGTGCGTAGAGCACCAGGGTCAACAGCATTAACTTTGATGTTAAAGGGTGCACATTCCATAGCTGCAATGGCCATATAATTTTCAATAGCAGCCTTAGAGATGGCATAAGCACCCCAATAAGAACGTGGATGACGGGCAACACCTGAAGACATAAATACCAGCCGACCCCGACCTGACTGTTTCAAAAGTAAGTGCATGGAGCGGTACAGATCATGGATACTTGCAAGGTTAACTTGCATAACATTTGCAAATTTGTCGGCTGGGTAATCGCTTAATGGGCTTAATGGGCCTAAGATAGCAGCATTTGCAAATACACCATCGATCCTGCCAAATCGTTCAAAAATCATTTGACCCAAACGATTGATGCCATCACGGTCAGTCACATCTAGTGGTACCAGTGTAGCTGAACTGCCCCGTTTTTGTACTTCATCATCTAGTTCTTCCAGTCCACCAACTTGACGCCCTACGGCAACAATATGGTCCCCACGATCCGCGCAAGAAAGAGCAACGGCACGGCCAAGACCACGGTTGGCACCAGTGATGAGGGTAATACGAGAAACTTGTTCTGTCATTGTGATTCACTTAATAAAGTTGCGTTTTGTCCAATGTCACCAGATTCGATATCGGTCAGGCTGGTGGGGTAGTCGCCTGTGAAACAAGCGTCACAATATTGCGGACAGGAATTCTGCCGCTCCTTTTCTCCCATGGCGCGATACAGCCCATCAATAGAAATAAAGGCCAAACTGTCGACACCAATATGCTTGGCCATTGCTGGTATATCGTAACGTGATGCCAAGAGTTTTTCGCGTTCTGGGGTGTCCACGCCATAAAAACATGAATTCGTCGTGGGTGGTGATGCAATCCGCAAATGAACCTCGGCCGCTCCAGCCTCTCTAACCATTTCTACAATTTTCATGGAAGTCGTTCCTCTAACAATTGAATCGTCAACCAGAAGGATGCGCTTCCCATCAATTTTGCTCTTGTTGGCATTATGTTTAAGTTTGACACCAAAATGACGAATTTGATCTGAAGGCTCAATAAAGGTTCTTCCAACATAATGATTTCTGATGATGCCCAATTCAAAGGGAATTCCCGATTGTTCTGCAAAGCCGATGGCTGAGGGTACACCGGAGTCAGGAACCGGAACAATCATATCTACATCAGCGGGAGACTCTTTTGCCAATTGTTTTCCAATGTTTTTACGCGCGTCATAAACGGAATGGCCCTCCATAACCGAATCAGGTCGCGCAAAGTAAACATATTCAAAAATGCAAAAACGGCTTGGTTTGCTCGCGCCGAACGGACGGTGTGTTGAAAGTCCTTTTTCATTAATAACGACCATTTCGCCTGCTTCTACTTCACGGATAAGGCTGGCACCAATAATATCCAGAGCACAGCTTTCTGATGACAGGATATAGGCATCATCTAATTTTCCTATCACCAGCGGGCGGACTCCAAGAGGGTCCCGAACGCCGATTACTCCTTCAGCGGTCAACGCCAACAAGAGAAGGCACCCTCAACGCGTGCTAATGCCCCCATCAGTCGATGGGTAAGGTTTGAATCTCGTTGATTGGCGCATAGATGAATAATGGCCTCGGTATCAGATGTGGATTGGAAAATAGAGCCGGAACGTACAAGTTCTTTTTTAATAGAATAAGCGTTCGTTAGGTTGCCATTATGAGCAATGGCCATACCTCCTAATGACAATTCGGCAAATAATGGTTGTACGTTACGAAGGATGGTATCGCCTGAGGTAGCATAACGGACATGGCCAATAGCATTGTGACCACTGAGCCGATCAATAATTTCCGATCTTGTGAAATTGTCACCAACGAGGCCCAAGCGGCGTTCAGAATGAAATTGTTTTCCATCATAGCTCACAATACCAGCAGCCTCTTGTCCTCGATGTTGCAGTGCGTGCAGTCCTAAGGCTGTTAACGTGGTTGCGTCAGGGTGACCAAATACACCGAATATGCCGCATTCATCATGGAATAGATCGTCATGGTCATTGTACATTGTTGTTGTTTCCTGATGCTGAGGGAGCAGTATTGGGGTTGTTATCACTTGTGTTGCTAAACCCTTGGAGCTTTTTTTTCAAAGCCTCACGGTCTAAAGATGCGTCGGGCGTATCAGCCACTTTGGGTGGGTAAATATTTTGAGGTTGCATCAGCAAATCCTCCGGAGCTTTGGGCAAATAGCCAGCAACAAACGTCGCAGTTGAGGTAACCATAGGCAGAAAACGTGCTTGGTTCACCCATTCAGGTTTGCTCTGCTGCCCTGGTAAGATTTTATCAAATACCAGGTAAATGATTGCGACGATAACCAAACCTCTTACAAGCCCAAAGGCAAAGCCCAATGATCTGTTGATCATTCCGGGTGCCATACCAGCGATAACCTTGGAAATTTGCCTGAATATTATCGCAAAAACAAACCACGCCAAGATAAAAACAGCGACGCCAGCAGCGATTTCTGCAACTTCTTCGCGCTGAAGATATTGATTGGCAAAAGTTGTGGCTTGTTCATGTGTCATGATGGTGACAACAATAGCCAAGATAAGGGCAATGAGCCCTAACATTTCACGGATGAAGCCTCGAATGAGGGCAAGTAAACCCGAAAATAGCATGACAGCTAAAAGAATGATGTCGCCGATGGTCATGCCAATCTGTTCCATTTTACACCCCTTCAGCGTTCATCAATTGTTCTATCAGGTGATAGATAGCATTTACATGCGCGATTTGCTTGTACCCCTCCTTAGAAGGGAACTCCAGCCCAGAATGTGGAATAATACCACGTTGATAACCCAAACGTCTTGCTTCTTCTAAACGTTCAGATAGTTGACGCACGGCGCGCACTTCTCCTGTGAGCCCCAGCTCCCCAATAGCCATGTAGTCAGATGGTAGTGCAATATCATGTAATGCACTAAGAATGGCAACGACGATAGCCAAATCCAGTGATGTATCAGAAACTTTTAGACCACCCATGACGGTTACAAAAACATCATGCCGGGATACGTCAATGCCTGCTCTTGCCTCGATCACAGCCAACAACATACCAAGTCTATGACTATCAAATCCAACAGCACTTCTTTTGGGGGTCGCGTAACCTGTTGGGGTTGTCAGAGCCTGGATTTCTCCAAGTAGAGGTCTTGTCCCTTCAAGGGATGAAAACACCACTGAACCAGCAATATGGTTTGAGCGCCCTGAAAGCAGATGTGCCGATGGGTTTTCTACAGATTTAAGGCCATTGATGGTCATGTCGAAAACCCCAATTTCAGCCGTGTTGCCAAAACGATTTTTGGTGGCTCTCAAGATACGAAATTGGTGAGAGCCATCACCCTCAAATTGCAAGACTACATCTACCAGATGCTCAACAACCCTCGGTCCTGCGAGCTGGTTATCTTTGGTGACATGGCCCACCAATATAAGAGTGACGTTATGCTTTTTTGTCCATTGTACCAATTCATGAACACAACCCCGAACCTGATTGATGCTTCCTGGTGGTCCAGATAGTTCGGTGCTAAACAATGTTTGCATAGAGTCGACAATCATAAATTGTGGCTTCGGTTGCGCCGCTTTCATAATTGATACAAGTTTATCAACGTCTGTGCACGTGGTTGCACGAATATTATCTGTTGTGGGTAATTGTAGTCTATGTACGCGCCCGGCGACTTGTTCGGCAGATTCTTCACCACAAACATAGGCAATGACTTGCTCATTCGCTGCCAAATGCCCGGCGAGCTGCGTTAATAAAGTCGATTTTCCAATTCCAGGAGGACCGCTGATGAGTACCACGGATCCCTGCACCAATCCGCCTCCAAGGCAACGATCAAATTCAGAAATATAAGTAGGCTGGCGATCTATTCCTGATGCCAATGGTTGTAACGGTAACAATTCATCTGTTTGCATCAGTATTGTTGATTTTTTGTGGGTATCTCGGTCTCTCGCTTCAATCTGCCCCCAGCTGTTGCAGGATGGACATTGGCCTGACCATTGTGCCTGAACATGCTGGCATTGAAGGCATACGAATTCTTGTTTGATTTTTCGCAAGAGGCTAAATCCTTCGTGATGATTTAGGTTAAAGGACCATCAGCATAACCGTTGATGAATTGGTCTACATAAGCATTGTTTGACTGCTTAACGTTACTTGAAGGACCTTTCCACAACACAGCTCCTTTGTGAAGCATGGCGATTTCATCTCCTATATATTGTGCACTGGTCATATCATGGGTGATCGTTATGGTGGTTGCTCCCAAGTTATCTACGATTTTACGAATGAGCTTATTGATCAACCCAGACATGATTGGATCTAACCCAGATGTTGGTTCATCAAAAAATATAACTTCTGGGTTGTTCGCAATGGCTCTTGCCAGACCAACCCGTTTTTGCATGCCTCCGGAAAGTTCGACAGGAAATAGGTCGGAAACTTCAGCGCTTAATCCGACGTCATGAAGCTTTTCTAAAGCCAGCTCACGCGCTTGTTTTCGACCAATATCGCCGGCTTGCAGTTGTGCAAATGAAATATTTTCCCATACCTTTAGGGAGTCAAAAAGGGCACCTCCTTGAAACAGCATGCCAAATTTGGGTCCCATGCGTCGGTGTAAAGGAATTTTGGTTACATCCTGCCCTGCAATAAATACCCTGCCTTTGTCTGGCGTAATAATATTGAGGATGCATTTGAGCAAAACTGACTTTCCAGTTCCAGAACCACCAATGATGACCAATGATTGGCCTTTAGGTACCTCAAGGTTAATACCACTCAGGACAGTTTTGCTTCCAAAAGATTTTTCAATGGATTCCAGTTTTATTGTGGGTGCGGTCATTGTGAAAAGAACACCTCAGTAAGAATATAATTGGCTGCCAAAATAAGAACGCAGGATAGAACAACGGCATGAGTCGTTGCTTTTCCAACCCCTTGCGCACCACGATCTGCATGGAATCCCTGATAACAGCCTACAGCTGCAATCAAAAACCCAAACACTGCAGCTTTAGCCAAACCAGAGAGCACATCTTCAGTTTGTAAGAAATCAATTGTGTTGTTGAGGTATGTTGCTGGATCAAAACCCAATCTATTGGTACCTACCAAAAAACCTCCCCAAACGCCGATGATATCAGCTACCAAAACAAGTATGGGCATGGATAATGTGGCTGCCAATAAACGTGGAAATACCAAATAGCGCATAGGGTCTGTGGACAAAGTTGTGAGGGCATCAATTTGCTCTGATACCTTCATGGTGCCTATTTCTGCCGCAATAGCTGCGGCCACACGTCCCGCCAACATAAGGCCACCGAGCACGGGCCCTAACTCTCTTGTAATTCCAAGGACAACAATAGAGGCAACGATCCCCTCAGCATTAAAACGTGAACCACCTATATAAATTTGAAGTGCCAACACTGCACCTGTGAAAAGAGCTGTGAGGCCAATCACTGGGAGTGATAAAAATCCAATACGGATGAACTGTTCAGCAATGACCCTGGGGTAATAAGGTGGTTGAATCCCTCGTATCAGGGACATGCCAACAAACGTAAAAAATCGACCAACAAGCCCACAAAATGCGAGAACAGTTTGCCCTACAACACCACAAATGGACAAAATATAGTCTAGGCTTTTATCCATGATAAGATGCATCCTCCACCCAAGACTTACTTCCTCTGAATTGGTTTCCTATAGCTGTGAGTATTTCATAGCTTATCGTTCCTGCCGCTTGCGCCAAACTGATAAGATCCTGAGATGTTTTTATCAATGAAATATAGTTAGGGGTTACCAAAGGATCTGGATCTAAACCCACAACACAGCTGTCCATGGATATGCGACCGAGAAATGAAATAGCTATATTATCTGAGGTTCTATAAGTTTGATGGGAGAGGCTGCGTGGGAGTCCATCCGCATAACCTACGGGTAAGACGTAAGCATTTTGGCGTCTTTGTGCTACATAACTTGCGCCATATCCAACAGTATCTCCACGGTTTAAAGTCCGTTTTTGCATGATAGGGGCATGTAAAGATATAACATTTTTGAGTTGGTTGTGCGGAATCCCACCATATAAGGCAATACCTGGACGGCTGAGATCATGATGGGACATGGGATGGTACAAGAGTCCCCCTGAGTTGGCCAAACTTGCAATTTGGGGCTGGTATGAATCAATGATTTTTTGAAAAACTTCTATCTGTATTTTTGTGGCTTTGTGGTCTGGTTCATCAGCACATGAAAAGTGGGACATGGCCATAAAAGGGATTTGGGGTACTTCTGAAAGCTGATCCTGTGAAATGCCAAAACGATTCATTCCTGTATCAATATGCACGCAGCTGTGATCAAGAGATGGCATCTGTGACAACTCCTCCATGTTGTTGATAACAGGGATCACATGAGGGTTTTGGAGCATTTCAGGGGTAAGCAATGAAGCTCCATTTAAAATATACAGTTGCATATCATCTTTAAGGAAGGGGGCAACTGCATCATATTCTTGAGGTTGGGCAATAAAAAAATCACGACAGCCTTCATGGCGCAAAATAGGAATTATTTTTTCAACAGAAAGGCCATAAGCATTGGCCTTTACAACTGCACCTGTTCGACCAAATTTATGAATGTTTCGTAATGTTAGATAATTGTGGCGAACCGCAGCCAAATTTACAGTGAGTTGCGGTTTGGCTATCATCTTATCGTTGCCAATCATCATGGTGGGCAAGATTTCCAAAGCGTGTAAAGTCCGCGTTAAAATGCAATTTTGTTGTACCGATAGGACCATGGCGTTGTTTTCCAATAATCACCTCAGCCATGCCGTATACTTCATCCATTTTTTGCTTCCATTGTTCATGCTCCGCGGTTCCTTCGCGTGGCTCGGTACGTCCAACATAATATTCTTCACGATAAACAAACATGACCACATCAGCATCTTGTTCAATAGAACCGGATTCACGCAAATCCGATAATTGAGGCCTCTTATCTTCGCGCTGCTCCACCGCACGTGATAGCTGGGATAGGGCCAAAACAGGGAGGTTCAATTCCTTTGCAAGTGCCTTCAATCCTTGTGTGATCTCGCTCAATTCTTGTACCCTGTTATCACCACCGCGTCCTGCGGGCCGCAATAGTTGAAGGTAATCTACCACAACCAGTCCAATATTTTTTTGGCGTTTAAGGCGCCGACATCTTGCAGCAAGTGTGCTGATCGGTAGGGCTGGGTGTCGTCAATGAACAACTCTATTTCTTCCAATCGCCTTGCCACCTCTGCGAGCCTAGACATTTCCTCTTTGGTTATCTGGCCTCGCCTGATTTTGCTGGAATTGATTTCTGATTGTTCGGACAAAATTCGTGCGGCAAGTTGTTCAGCAGACATTTCCAGTGAAAAAAAAGCCACTGGTGCCCCATTGATTAGCTTTTTATCTCCAGATTCCGTTTTGCCGCGTCGGCAAGCATTGGCCACATTAAATGCGATGGACGTTGCAAGTGCTGTTTTCCCCATGGAAGGGCGACCGGCCAAAATGAGCAAGTCGGATTCATGCAACCCACCAAGATTTTTATCCAGGTCCTGAAGCCCAGTTGAATGGCCCGCAAGACCACCATCACGCATGAACGCAGCTTCTGCATTCTCGATTGCTTGTTGCATAGCTTCTTGAAAGGAAATGGCCCCGCCTTCATACCGTCCACGCTCTGCCATTCGGTAGAGATCTTGTTCAGCAAGAGAGATCAATTGCTCTGCGTCAACATCTAATTTTTCACGAGCACGATTTGCGAGATCGCCACTAACACGTATCAATTCTCTACGTATGGCCAAGTCATGAACAACACGCGCATATTCAGGGGCTTTGCTAACCGATACAACTTCCGTTGCTAAGTTTGCCAGAAAGGCATCGATATTCTCCATGCCTTGGAAATTTTCATTGGCGCGCAACGTATGTGCTAGAGTAATCGCATTAATGGTTCGCCCACGAGGAATTTGCACACAAGCTTCAGCATAAATACTAGCATAACGAGGATCAGAAAAATGTTCCTCCATCAGAAAGCTACTTAAGCTGTCAAAAACATTATTGTCAGCCATAAGGGCGCTGATTACAGCTTGCTCTGCATTCAAGTTAACAGTTGTCATTCCATTCATGATAAACTCTCTTTTTGCGTACGCTATCATGAGCGGTATAGAAAATTCAGTAAATATTTTTATTTTTCAAAGGGCATAAAAAAAGCTCTGGGCTTCGCCAGAGCTTTTTAGAATTTTTTTGAGATTAAAGATCAGCAGGACCGTCTTCATCACGGAACGAGTTTTCCGCCATATCCCTAGCCATTTCATCGGCCTCCGTCTCACGCATACGGCGTGCTTCCTCAACCACATCAACCCCACTAGCTTGTAGCTCTGCTTCTTCTTCAGAGCGGGCAATGTTGATTGTTACCGTTGCTGTTACTTCACCATGAAGTCGAATTGTAACATCCGTTAAGCCAAGATTTTTGATGGGTTGGTTAAGTTCCACCTGACCACGTGCAACACGCTGACCACCTGCTGTTATCATTTCAGCGATGTCTCTTGTGCTTACAGAGCCATACAAAAGGCCCGTTTCTGACGCAGAGCGGATGGCCACATAGCGCCTTGAATCAATAGCCACTTTTACACTTTCTGCATCAGCTTTATCAGCCGCATTCCGCGCAAGGATCGCCTCGCGTTCGCGCTCAAAGCGCTCTTTGTTTGCTGCTGTTGCTCTTAGCGCTTTTCCTTTTGGAAGCAAAAAATTGCGGGCAAAGCCAGGTTTTACACGAACGATATCGCCGATAGCACCTAATTTTTCTACCCGCTCAAGAAGGATAATTTCCATATCTAATCTCCTTACTTCACAACATAGGGAAGCAGGCCAATGTAACGAGCGCGCTTGATAGCACGGGCCAACTCACGTTGTTTCGGGGCTGACACAGCCGTAATTCGGCTCGGGACAATTTTACCACGTTCTGAAAGAAAGCGCTGCAAAAGTTTTGTGTCTTTATAATCTATTTTAGGCGCATCTGAGCCTGAAAACGGACATGATTTGCGCCGACGCACGAAAGCCCGGCGAGGTTGACGTTGTTGGGTCATTCGGAGTCTCCATTCTGCCTATCTTCGTAAGCCGCCCTACCACGATCGTCACCATCATCATCACGACGAGGCTTGCGGCGGTCACCGCCTTTATTTTGTAGAATTACAGATGGTCCCTCGGGATGCTTGTCCACCTTAATGGTCAAATGTCTGATAATATCCTCATCGAATCTCATCAAACGTTCCATCTCGTGCACTGCATCTGATGATGCACTTATATTGAGAAGCACATAATGACCCTTGCGGTATTTCTTAATCGGGTAAGCCAGTGACCGGAGTCCCCAATATTCAGAATTTACAATTTCACCGCCATGGTTTGAAATGATCTCACTATATTTCTGCCCTAAGGCTTCAGCTTGTGAGTGGCTGAGATCCTGACGCGCAATAAACACGTGTTCATAAAGTTTCATTTTTCATCCTTCAGGTTCAGGCCCTTAGTATTGCTTATGCCATACCATACCGTATGGCTTTCACGCTTACACAAGGCCATCCACGCACCATGCGTGGATATGGTTGACCAGATAAGGCTGGAGTCTTAACCAGAAAAAAGGAATTTTATCAAGCCATGAGCACATCTTAAGCTCACAATGTTGAAAAGGATACATGATGACAAAGATTGCATTACTTTTTCCAGGCCAAGGTAGCCATGCGGTGGGTATGGGAAAGTTATTGTCTGAAACATCAACCGCCGCACGCGCCGTGTTTCATGAGGTGGATGACGCTCTAGGTTTTTCATTAACGGATATTATGTGGAACGGGCCAGAAGAAGAGCTTGTTTTAACGGCACATGCCCAGCCTGCAATCATGTCTTGTTCAATGGCAGTGTTGGCAATGATAAAAGAACAAATGGGTGACAATGTTATGTCAGCCATTGATGTTGTACTCGGACATTCTTTGGGCGAATATTCTGCCTATTGCGCCGTGGGCGCAATAGATTTGTCAACAACCGCGAAACTTCTAAGATTGCGTGGTGAAGCAATGCAAGCCGCGGTACCTCAAGGTGAGGGAAAAATGGCTGCCATTCTTGGCTTGGATGTTGAGCAGATCGAGCAAGTTTGTAAAGAAGTATCACAAACTTCTGTGGTGGTTTTAGCTAATGATAATAGTGTTGGACAGGCGGTTATATCTGGAGCTGCAGAAGGGGTTTTAAAAGCGTCTACGATACTTTCTGAAAAAGGCGCAAAAAAAGTCGTGCCTTTAAATGTAAGCGCACCATTTCACTCGCCACTTATGGCTCCGGCAACGGCCGTTATGCGTGATGCGCTTGAAAAAACAAATGTTGGTCCTGTTACAACACCTGTCCTGTGCAATGTGGATGTTCAGCCTATTACCAATCCTGAAAGTGCCGTCGATGGTTTGGTGCGACAAGTTGAGGGGCGCGTGCGTTGGCGTGAGAGCGTAGCTTGGTTGGCAGATAATGAATATACGCACTGTTTGGAGATAGGCCATGGAAAAGTCATCACAGGAATGATCAAGCGTCAATTGCGCGGAGCTGTTTGTGCCTCTATAGGTTCGCATGAAGATATAAAAATTCTTGAGGAGGCCCTAAGATGATTGATTTGAATGGTGATGTTGCTCTTGTAACAGGGGCTACCGGTGGTATTGGCCAAGCCATTGTTCGATCCTTGTATGATCAAGGTGCTAAAATTGTCATGACAGGAACCAGAGAAACCATCCTTAATGAATTGTCCGAACAATATGATGATCGAGTTACAGCGGTCACATGCAACTTATCAATACGAGAAGACGTAGCTCAGTTGTTCGAACGTGCAACAGAAATTTATGGTGCGCCAAATATTTTGGTAAATAACGCTGGCATCACCCAAGATCAACTTACCATGCGGATGAAGGATGATGATTTCGTCCAAGTTCTTGAAATCAACCTTCGTGCTGCCTTCGCTTTAAGTAGGTCAGCGCTGAGAAGTATGATGAAAGCTCGTTATGGTCGTATTGTACAAATAGGCTCCGTTGTGGGAACCACAGGAAACATGGGTCAAGTAAATTATGCTGCTGCAAAGGCCGGCTTGATAGGCTTGAGCAAATCACTAGCTCAAGAAGTTGCAAGTCGGAATATCACGGTAAATGTTGTAGCTCCAGGTTTTATCAAAACAGCAATGACCTCTGAGCTAGGTGAAACAGTCCATGAAAAATTAATTGCATCAATTCCCATGGGGCGTATGGGCAGCCCAGAGGATGTCGCTGCTTGTGTGAGCTTCTTAGTCTCAAAACAGGCCGGTTATGTGACTGGTCAAACGTTGCATGTAAATGGCGGTATGGCTATGATTTAAACGATTCGTTGGGTGATTTAATGATCATCCATTGCACTTTCCTCGAATGGGGGTTATGGCCCCATGATCTATTTTTTAACGGACATGTCTTTGTCCTTTTTGTTTAGGAGTACCACGAATGAGTGATGTTGCGGATCGCGTAAAGAAAATTGTTGTGGAACATTTGGGCGTCGATGCTGAGAAAGTAACCGAGGGCGCTAATTTTATTGATGATCTTGGTGCAGACAGCCTAGATACCGTTGAATTGGTTATGGCATTCGAAGAAGAATTCAGCGTTGAGATCCCTGATGATGCAGCTGAGTCTATTGAGACAGTAGGTGATGCCATCAAGTTCGTGCAAGAGAACACCAACTAATCATGCGCCGTGTTGTTGTAACGGGTCTTGGACTTCTCTCGCCTTTGGCAGATGGAGTTGACACGACCTGGTCTCGCCTCTTGAAAAGTGAGTCTGCTGCAGGTCCTATCACACGTTTTGATGCGTCTGATTTACCTGTTCGTATTGCTTGTGAAATCAAAACCAAACAGCAACAAGAAGATGGTTTTGATGTGGATGAGTACTTGGCGTCAAGAGATGTTCGTCGCAACGATATGTTTATCAATTATGCAATCGCGGCGGCAACACAAGCTGTGAAAGATGCTGGAATTGATGATCTTAATGATGATCAAAAAGAGCGTACAGGGGTTATCATTGGTTCAGGTATAGGTGGTCTGGACACGATTGCGAGAACGGCCGTGGCCCTTCATGAGCATGGGCCAAGGAAAGTATCTCCTTTCTTCATACCTTCATCACTTATCAATCTCGCATCTGGTCAAGTTTCCATTAAATATGGGTTCAAAGGGCCAAACCATTCTGTTGTGACGGCTTGTTCAACCGGTGCTCATGCGATTGGCGACGCAGGTCGTCTCATTGCCCTGGGAGACGCCGATATTATGCTGGCTGGTGGTGCTGAAGGTGCCATCACACGAATAGGTATTGTTGGTTTTAATGCTTGTAAGGCGTTGAGTACGTCGTTCAACGAAGAACCGCATAAAGCGTCTAGACCCTATGACGTTGATCGTGATGGGTTTGTCATGGGTGAGGGTGCGGGAGTATTGGTGCTTGAAGAATATGAGCATGCAAAAGCTAGAAATGCTCAAATATATGGCGAATTGATTGGTTATGGTTTGTCTGGTGATGCTTACCATATCACGGCGCCGTCTCCCGATGGAGATGGTGGCTACCGCTCCATGCGTTCAGCATTGCAGAAAGCAGGCATTTCAACTTCAGATATCGCTTATGTGAATGCGCATGGTACTTCTACGCCATTAGGGGATGAGATTGAGCTTTCGGCCGTTGCTCGTTTGTTTGGGGCGGATGCATCACAATTGGCAATGTCTTCCACGAAATCATCTATTGGTCATTTGTTGGGAGCTGCAGGCGCAGTGGAAGCTATTTTCTCTTTGTTGGCTATTAGAGATCAGGTTGCACCTCCTACGATAAATTTAGATAACCAGTCAGTGCAAACAGTTATTGACTTAGTGCCTCACGAGCCACAATCACGTAAGATTGATGTGGTGCTTTCCAACTCGTTTGGATTTGGTGGAACCAACGCGAGTTTGTGTTTCCGGAAAATCTAATGTTTGTTCTTACCACATGGTTTGGGCGGGTTCTCGGCCTCTTGGCATTAGGACTCGTGGCAGCTATGTGGTACTTTTCCCACCGACTTGATCAACCTGCCTTAGATAAAACCACTTCAGTTATCATCCAAAAAGGGTCGAGTACTCGGATGATTGAAAAAAAACTACAGAGCCATGGTGTGGTTCTCCTCCCTAATGAATTGGTACTGATAGAGTATCTGTTAGGTCAGGATATTGGTCATCTCAAGGCTGGAACCTATGAGCTCCAAGCTGGGATAACCAGGCGAGAATTGTTGTTTTTGCTTCAAAAGGGTAGCAACAAACGGGTTTGGTTAACGATTCCAGAATGCCTGACCTCAAAAGAAATTCTTGCGTTGTTAATGAAAGATGATCGGTTACATGGTCCTGAGCCAAAGATGCCCAAAGAGGGCATGCTCGCTCCGGATACCTATGATGTCGCGGAGGCAAATGAAAGACAGGATATTGTTGATCGGCTGTTAAAAATTCGTGAGGAACAATTGTCAAAGATATGGCAGAGCCGGCATCCTGATCATCCGCTTGAGACAAAAGAGCAGCTTCTCATCTTAGCGAGCATTGTTGAAAAAGAGTCGGGGCGTGGTAGCGAACAAGATAAAATTGCAGCGGTGTTTGTAAACCGTTTAAAAAAAGGCATGCGTTTGCAGTCAGATCCAACTGTAATTTATCATTTAACAAATGGCATGGGAAAATTGGGTAGACCTATTACCCGGCAAGATTTGCGTATGGACAACCCATACAATACCTACACGCGTTTCGGTCTAACGCCATCAGCACTATGCAATCCAAGTGTGCAGGCTCTTCGGGCCACTGCTCAATATGATGATACAGACGCACTTTATTTTGTTGCGGATGCAGAGGGCGGGCATTGGTTTGCGCGTACCTTAAAAGAGCATTTGCGCAATGTTCAAAAATATCGAAGAAAGGTCCAGCAGTAATGTCAATGCAACAGCAAGATACATACTTCCCACGCAGAAGGGGGCTGTTATTGGTTATGTCATCGCCATCCGGTGCTGGGAAAACAAGTTTGTCGCGTCATTTGCTGACATTGGAACCTGATTTAAAGCTTTCTGTATCAGCCACCACAAGATCACCACGACCAGGTGAGGAGGAGGGCAAGGATTATTTTTTTAAAACAACTGAGGAATTTGATAGCCTCATTTCATCTGGAGCTTTACTAGAACATGCGCATGTCTTTGGGCATTACTACGGCACGCCAAGGCAATCCGTTGAAGATCATTTAAACGCCGGTCATGACGTTTTGTTTGATATTGATTGGCAAGGCGCACAGCAATTGCATGAAAAAATGCGCGAGGACATGGTAAGTGTCTTTATCTTACCTCCCTCCATGAAAGATTTAGAGCGCCGGCTGCAGACCCGTGCGCAGGACAGTGAGGACACCATTGCCTATAGAATGTCGCGTGCTCGCGAAGAAATGCGACATTTCCCAGAATATGACTTTGTTATCATTAACGATGATTTTGATCGCGCCTGTCTTAGCTTGCGTGCCATATTAGAAGCTGAACGTAATAGGCGTAATCGGTTCATTGGTTTGAATGATTTTGTCCGAAAACTTAGCGAGACGTAAAACTGTAATATTTATGAAGTTTGTGCGTGTGATATGATTTTTTCCGCCAACTTAGCGTACAGGTCAGCCCCAATTTCTTCAGCTCTCCATGCTGGATTGATACCTGTTTCATTCAGGATATCTTCAATATTTGGATGCAGTGAGGAGAGAGACCTGCGTAGCATTTTGCGCCGCTGACCAAAAGCCAATTTGGTTATCTGAGCAACAAGATGCAAATGTTGTGTCTTCCTTTGCGATAGTGGGGTGAGTCGAACAACCGTTGAGGTAACTTTTGGTGCGGGTACAAATGCTTCCGGTGGTATATCAAACAGTGTTTCAGCAAAACATGTTAACTGTGTCAGGACAGCCAAGCGTCCATAGCTTTTTTGACCCACCTGTGCCGTTATACGTTGAGCTACTTCTTTCTGAAACATCAAGGTGTAGGACAGCACATGCTGAGCAATAGGAATATGCTCCAACCAATTCGTGAGTAATAATGTTCCTATGTTGTAGGGTAAGTTCGCGACAACACGAACAGGATTGGCGCCAGGGAATGTCCAGTTTAGTGCGTCTTCTTGGTGGATATGTAGGCGCTGGTCTCGTTGTTTGATCTCATCAAGGACCTGCAAGCATCTTTGGTCAATTTCTACGGCATGCACTTCTTGGGCGCCCTCAAGTAACAAAGCCCTTGTCAGTCCTCCGGGGCCTGGACCTATTTCAATAACAATACAGTCATTTAAGGGACCCCCCAAACGTGCAATCTTTCG
Source organism: Alphaproteobacteria bacterium (assembly GCA_038131935.1). GTDB lineage: Bacteria > Pseudomonadota > Alphaproteobacteria > UBA8317 > UBA8317 > UBA8317. The sequence goes on from JAYPQH010000003.1 coordinate 21,640, forward strand.
GGTTAAATTTAAGTCTGTAAGAAAATTTTGGCCAAACCTTTTGTGAGCACGAAGATCCGCTTGTTTGATGACCTCGCGTAAAGGCGGTAGGGTCTCAAGACTGTGCATAGGTGGTATCCAAGGCCATTTTCATGGCTGCTATCATGGGGCGAGGATCTGCTACGTTTTTTCCAACAATATCGTCAGCAGTTCCATGATCAGGTGAGGTTCTTAAGTATTTTAGTCCTAGGGTCGCGTTAACGCCCCCTGCAAATGCTAATGCTTTGAAAGGAACAAGGACTTGATCATGATACATGCCCAAAATTGCATCATATTTACCAACATTATCAGGCATAAAAATACCATCAGCGGCAAGTGGGCCATCCAATTCTGCGAGACAATATGGTTGACATGATTCTATCCATGGTTTGATTGCATCTATTTCTTCTCGTCCCATATGACCTGATTCACCAGCGTGAGGGTTGATGCCACAGATTGCAATTTTAGGATGTTTGATAGAAAATTTCTGCTGCAATTCTAGTGTCAAAATATTGATTGTTTTAAGAAAAAGATCCTCGGTAACAGCTGTCGGAACATCTTTCAAAGCCATATGAATGGTAAGCGGAACAACGCGAAGTTTTTGGTCACAAAGCATCATGATAGGGTGGTCACCCCCCCAGCGCGAGGCAAAAAATTCTGTCTGTCCTGGGTAGGAAAATCCAGCTAATCTCAAGCGCGTTTTGTTAACGGGTGCTGTTACGACGCATGCATTGGCGAATTTTTTTGCGGTTTCAGCCGCTATTTCCAGGGCTTCCCAAGCGAATTTTCCAGCTTCTAGGGGTGAAAAATTCGTCATATTTATAGGCTGACGGGGACCAACATAGCCCGCCAGCGAAAATCTTTTTTGTTCCTCTGCCAAACTACCAGCTGGGTCAACCAAATAAACACGAGACTGATCTTGATCTGGAATAGATGTAAGCGCTTTGGTGATGATTTCAGGTCCAATACCTAGAACATCACCAGCTGTTAATATCACAGTTGAAAGGTTATCTGATAACAACTCTTGCCTCACGCCTTAAAGTCATACGATGACGGTCTGCCAAAATTCGCAGTCTGTTTTGAGCCATGTTTTCGCGTAATTGATTTAATTCACGCACCGCACTCTCAGTATTGGACTTGTTACAAAGTATGTAGCTTATCATGTCGGCATTGTCCAAATAGGGTCTGCTGCTATCGCCAACATCAAGAATGGATAACTGAATACGAACATGTCGTGGTAGTTGCGTTAAAGAAATATTTTCTTGCTTTGACATGCTGATATTTTGTGGTGGTGACGAAAGGTTGCAAATGTGTTGGGGGGTATGGTCTTGGATAAATGTACTTAACTCCTCACCTTTAGGGGTAGAGAGCTTAACAACATCAATTTTCATATTGTTGAGTGAGGCAACCAAAGGGTCACGTACCGCTTCACCTAAGCGAAAAAGGTAAACACTTCCTTGGGAAAATATAGGGCCTACCAGAGAGTTTGGTTGAGCACGTAACAGTGGCTCTCTTATCTCTTCTGGCAGAGTGTTTATGTTTACAAGACCAAGGTTGCCACCATTTTGAGCGGAAAGTCCGATGGAAAACCGCCCAACTGCAGCCTCAAACGGTGCATTTTGTGTTTGCAATGCTGCGATAATATTTTCAGCAAGAATGGTGCTTTCTTGTCTCCTTTTTGGCGTATCTGCTCGTAATACGAGTTCTTGAAGTGGAAATAAGGATTGCTGTGAATCTTGAATACGACTGAGCAGAGCCGTTTCAATATCCAAGTTGTTGATAAGTACTTTTTCCCAAAAAGATGTTGCGCGATAATCATCAAACCCAACTCGCCTTGAACCTGTTGGATTAAAGCCTCCATAGCGATATTATTCTGCGCCAATATGGTGCCCAATTTTCCCGACGGTATGCGGTTTCGCTTCTCAATCGAGCTTACGGCTTTGTCTATGCTCGATTTTGGAATTTTAAGACCTAAGGTTCGCAATTCCTGACTTATAACGGCTTCATTGATGAGGCTTTCCAAAGCATTGTCACGAATAATATTTTTTACTTTTTCGTTATCTTGGGTTTGGCTCCCCAACCGTGAAAGTTTGATTCGCTGGTCTAAATCAATTGACGAGATGATCTCATCATTCACAATTGCGACAACCTCCAAAGAGGTAGCCTGTGCGACAGTATGGGTAAGACAATAGGATAGCGTCGATAGAGCGGTGAGCCCAAGGACCACAAACTTAATGATAGAAATTCTATAAAGAATGCGTAGTTTATGGTGCATTGTAGATTTGGTCTCCAAGTCCTAGGAAAACAATTTGGAGGTACAAACTTGTTTCATCCTGAAAATCACGATCTGTTGTATATTCCCTTTTGGCACTTAGGTTAACCCTTAAGCACTGATCTTCGTAAGAAATACCATATTGCGCACCTGTATTTGCTTTGTTGGTAACATCACGTTGTAAACTTGCGTTGAGCGACCATTGGTCATTGAGGGCGACACGTCCTGAAACAACAAGTTCCTGTGTTTCGTTGAGCAGTTGGTAATTCTGGACATCCAAGCTGGTTCTTACCATATACTGGACTGTTTCAACACCAGCTTCTACATAAAAAGCTTCATAGCTAAAATCTTGATTGTCTATATTGAATTTATGCTCTGCAAACAGGCCATTTAAGAAGTCTAGACTTGCAGTTCCTATATAGTGACCAGCTTGTGGGTAACTCGTTTGGCGTATAGTGCCCCTTAGGTGGCCAATATCTTGAAAATCAAATAAATAATTAGCACCAAATTGGATGTTGGAACCCTCAATCATGCCGTCGCGTTGTGTCCTTGATTCTTGTAAAAGTGAAATATCATATATCGACATAGATGAAAGTGAATCTTCGTTAGGCTGCAATGGGTCTCGAAAATTATCTGTGCGCAAACGTGCTTCAATGATGGGGGTAACAATGCCCGACAGATTATTTGTTTGGGTAATAAAGGGCCATTGCCAATCAGCTTTTAAAGTCGCAAATGTTCGTTCGATTGTATTGTTTGCAACCCAACAGTCTGGTCCACGTGAGAGCAAGCTTTTACAATTCTCCAAGCTGGCTTGGTTTAGGTCGTTTTGATAACCATCCCAAACGCGGTAATAATCACCAGAGAGCGTACCTGTTGTGGTGAGCAGTTGCCCTAGAGGAAGAAAAAATGATCTTGAGGCTTCAAAATCTGCGGAAAGACGCTGCGTTTTGCTACCTTCTTCCCGCCAGATATTGAGTATATTCCCCCAAGCTAAAAAATTTGTTTTGAGTTGTGGCCAATAGCCATGAGTAGAGAGGCTCAATTGGGGGGCAACATGGCCTGCCAGCTCCTGCGGTTCATCAGCGCGGAGCCTTTGGCTATATAGCCCAAGAGCTTCAGTTGAAAAGCGCTCGCTTTGCCACTGATACTGAACAGTGCTTGTGAGTTGATCGTCGTAACGAATATTGTAGCGCCTAAGAAACGTATCGTCGCTTGTAAGTTGGATATGAGCATCCAACTGTCCACCCCCAAATTGTGGAGCTTCAAATTCAAGCGAAACATAGCTTCTTAAATTGCTTGGCTCATAGGTTTGAGTACCTGACTGCCCTGAGTTTGTTGTTCCCGTTTCTGCCAATGTTTTGGATGGGTTTTCTGTCAATGTCGTGATAAATTGGGCACCAAATTTCCCCCAAGTTTCTAACCCTTCTGTTGTTAGATCTATTAAGGGATACTCATTGCTAAAAATGGTGGTTGCAATTGTAGCATCATGTTGAGGTGAAAGAACTGCATAATAGGGTATTGTGACACCTGCACCTAGATTGCTGCTGAATTGGACAGTAGGTCTCAAAAACCCTGACTGCCGACCAGCATTTGGATCGGGATGGGCGTAATAAGGTGCATAGAGCAAAGGTATGTCAAACAGCTTTAACCAGATGTCTTCATATTCAATTTGTTGAGATTTTTGATTCCATGTGATGTGAGATGCACTTAATTCCCAGCTTAATTTTTTGTCTTTGGCGCATGGAATACAGGTTGTGAATTGGGCATCTCGCAATTCAGACATATCCACAGATACTCTCTCCGCCTGTGCCGCGGAAAGGCGTGCACTACCGCCATCAATATAAATAATAGGATAGGTTGCAATGCCTGTTTGATCATCTCCCAAAAATTGAATGGCATCAGCTTGGACAACATGGCCTTGAGGTGACAGACTTCGTACGTTGCCAGAAGCGCGAACCATATTTGTTGTAGCATTGTAATTCAGCTGATCTGCTTCAATAATATAGCCATCTTGATGCAGTTTCACGTTACCCTCAGCGCTATATTCCTGATCAGAATTCTTAGATAAGAGGTCGGATATGATTGTAATGTTTTCTTTCTCATCTTGAGCGTGAACTGCTAAGATGGGCAATAATGTCCCCAGAACTCCAAAGACGCACTGTCTCAGCATTCTCTTGTATTCCTCAGAAAAAATAACAGCCATTGCTAAGCTTATGACAGCAGGTGACCATGCGGCGAGCCAGTAAGGTAGTTGACCCGTCACCCCAAGTGCTAGGCTGATATCGTTAATGATAAAAAATAAAAACCCAATGGCGATGGTAACAATAAAAGATTTGATAAGGCTATCGCCGCGGCGATGGCCTATAGGAAGACTTGCACCAATCATAGCCATGCCCATAGCAAGAAGAATACTTGCCAATTCTCTATTCAATTGAAGGATGTGGTCTGCTGCAGAAAAACCAGCGATCTGTAAATCCTTAATACGACTTGGTAATTGCCAAATGGGCAACCAACTGGCTTGTTCGAATTTTTGCAAGATCGTTGTAAAATCTAACGTAATATCAATAGGTGTGGGTTCGCTAAAACTCTCACCAATAGCAATCCATTTTCCAGTTTGAAAGGAGAGTTGCTCCGCTGTTTCTTGTGAAATCAATTTTCCATCATCACTTAATGTAAACATTGATACGTCTGATATTGTCTCCGATTTGGGGTCAACACGTGAACCTCTTGCAATGAGAACCTGTTGCTGAGGCAAAGAGGTGCGAAACCATATCCCTTGTTCTTGAAGACTTGCTACAAGTTGCTCTTGGCCAAAAAATTGAGTGGTTATGTGATCAAATTGTTTATGTAAAAAAGATCCAACTGGAGCAAACAGAAACACAATAAGAAAACCTGCTGTTAATCCCCCTAAACAAATGGGTTTGATGATCGTCCATGCAGAACCTCCACCAGCAAAGACGGCGACCAATTCTTGATTACGAGCCAATTGTGCAATTGACCAGGCTCCAGATATCAGAATAGCAAAAGGTATCATCAGTATCCATGTTTTAGGCGTCTTAAGCAGAGCAAGAAAAAACAAAAATTCCGGTGACATGGCCATATTTTGCGTGCGACGACTGAGGTCAACCAATTCACCAAAGTAGGTTACAACGAAAAATATCATGGCGGTCAAAAAGAATCTTAGCATGACTGACCGGAATACATAACGCTGATAAAGACCAATCAAGACAACCACCTTTTTAGCCAGAATTGAGGATGAGGCACGAGTACCAACAAAGCCATCAAGCAAGTCATGTGAATAGGCCAAATATACGTGAAAATGATGAATAACTCAGAATCGTTTGCGTTGTTTTGTAGCTGGAATCCAACAACCCGAACAAAAATAGCAATGAAAGAGCTGATGAGCACAGGTTTTATGATTGAAGACCTGTGATGAAGGCTTAGAATCAACAAACCCACCACGCAGAAAGCGTAAAAGGGGAGATATAATGTACGCGTTATTTGTTCGTGGGCTCTGGCAAGGTAGCGTATTGATTCGTTAGGCTTTGAGAATTGTAATAGATTCGCAGCCTCTACAAGCTCAAAAAATGTAAGTTCTGAACGTTTTTGCTGTCGAGGCACTTCACCACTTTTTGTGAGGTCAATCACATATTCGTAGGAGCTGAAACGAAGTCCTTCCAATGGGTTTGCATCTGCACGGTGGTGTTTAATAGCACCATGACGCAACCGCGCAACGAGACGATTATCTACGGCGTCAATCAAGGCTTGTTGCGCGGTGAGTGTAAGAATATTTTTGGGATCACGGCGATCATGGATAAAAATATTTTCCAATGTTCCATTTGATTGTTGTCGTTCGATAAAGATCGTGATGCCTGGAATTCTGTCATCAAAGCTACCTGTCTTAATGAGATTGGTAGAGATTTGGTCGCGCAGCTTGAAGATGAGCCCATACATGCGCTCATTGGCGTTGGGGGCCACAACTGTATTAAGGAACATCAAAAGTACCATCAGGGCACATCCCAACAACAAGAAAGGGAGTAAGATTTTTCTGTTAGAAAAGCCTACAGCAGACATGACTGTGAGTTCACTGTCATTCCCAAGTCTTATGATCGTAAGCATACATGTTATCAAAAATGAAATAGGTACTGCGTAACTCAAGGTTTGGGGGAGTAAATAAATGCAAAGCTCCAGAAGCGACCATAGAGCATCAGGCTTGCCCAAAATGATATCCACGCGTCGAAGCAATTGGCTTAGCCATATAATGAGGCTTAAACCCAACGTGAGTAGGGTGAACGTTGTTAATGATTGGGCAATAAGATACCGCTGAAGCAAATGCCGTTGTCCCCGCCTTATTGTAATACTAAAACTAGATAGTGACAGCTTTGATGCTTACATACATCATAATGACGTTAAACCAGCAATCGAATTTTGCGTAACTTTGTGGAGAATGAGAAGAATGCATATCAGTGGCCAATCTACAATTCCAGAATGGGATAAGGACCATGTTCTTATTGTTGTTTCAGGGGCAGATCATCCCGATCTTTCACATGTGCTCACACAAGGGCGACATGAGCATCTTGAGCAATTGGCAAAACAAGCTGGTTTTGAGGGAAAAGCAGGTCAAATCATTAGCTTTCCCGTGGTAGGGGACGGATTTCCAGGAAAGGTTATTTTTGCTGGTGCTGGGCAGAATGCTTCCGCACAGGACATCGAAAAATCCATTGTAAAAGTCTCAATTGGCAATTTGTTGAGCAAAACTAAGCATGTTGTTGCAACGTTATCTGCAGACTTAAAGGGCAAAGAAGAAGCTAAAAACACAAATGCATTGGCGATAGGCTTACGACTAGGAGGTTATCGGTTTGATAAATATCGTCAAGCAGAAGATCGATTCGTTGGACCTGCCAGCTGTGTTGTTTTGGGCTTAACGCAAGAACAAAATAGCCAAGTAGATGCTTTGGTTGATGGCGTTTATTTGGCTAGAGACTTGGTTAGTGAGCCTGGTAATATACTGACCCCTACGCAATTGGCCCAACGTTCCAAAGACTTAGAGCGATTAGGTGTTCAAGTGGAAATCTTGAATGAGGACCAAATGCGCGAGCTAGGCATGGGAGCTCTTTTGGGGGTCGGTCAAGGAAGTGAAGAGCCAAGCCAACTTGTTGTGATGCAGTGGAATGGTGGTAAAGATGAAGCCCCTATGGCTTTCGTTGGTAAGGGGGTTTGTTTTGATACCGGTGGGATTTCTATCAAGCCCGCTTCTGGGATGGAAGAAATGACCATGGATATGGGGGCGCGCAGCAGCTGTTGTGGGTGCCATGCATGCCATTGCAAAGGCCAAGTTACCTGCCAACGTGGTTGGGGTTATTGGATGTGTTGAAAATATGCCTGATGGGAAAGCTCAGCGTCCTGGAGACGTTGTTACCACGATGGCAGGAAAAACAGTCGAAGTTCTCAATACTGATGCTGAAGGGCGTTTGGTGTTGGCTGATGCATTGTGGTATACAAAAGAGCGCTTCAAACCAAGTTGTATGATTGATCTTGCAACATTGACCGGGGCCATACTTGTGTCACTGGCGCATGAATATGCAGGTTTATTCTCCAACAATGATGAGCTTGTGTCACAGCTCAATGAGGCTTCAGAGCGCTCTGGTGAGCGTGTATGGCGGCTTCCTCTAGCTGAAAAATACGATTCTATGCTTCGTTCGCGAATTGCTGACATAGCCAATATTGGCGGTCGCTATGCTGGTTCTATTACAGCAGCACAATTTTTGAAGAGATTTGTTGGTGATACGGCCTGGGCTCATTTGGATATTGCTGGAACAGCCTATGTGAAAGAAGCTCATGATCAAGGCCCTAAAGGAGCAACGGGTTATGGTGCCCGGTTATTGTTTGAGTTTGCGCGGAAGGACGGGTGAACATTTTTGACAGAGCTTCATGTCTATCATGGTCGGGGCAAAATTGCCCCGACTGTGGCACAGTTGTTGTTGAAACATTATCAAGATCAAAAGTTTGTGGCTGTTTTTGATCAAGATCATGAGCGGCTTAAAAAACTTGATGACTTCCTGTGGACCTTTTCTGACGAGAAGTTTCTTCCACATGCAATGATGTCACAAGATAATGTGGACATTCCATTGATATTAATTAATAATTTACCTCATTCTTTGAATGATATCCAGCGTAATTTATTGTTGCTCTCGCCCGTGGATAATATTTTAAAACGTTTTGATAGACATATATATTTGGTCTTCACTGATCAAAATAATGATATGAGGTCTTTTGCACGCGAGCTGTGGGTATCTTGTCGTCAACTTCACCTGCCTGCTTATTATTTTCGTCAAGATACATCAGGTGATTGGGCATCTTCTTCTTGAAGTTGTAAGATAAAAGCTTGTTTGATGGACTTTTGCATACAACCCCCCTTGGCCCAGCGTTAAAGATCGTCTAAGTCGCGTTCGACAAACCCGTCATATTTTTAACGATAGTTTATGAGGACCTTATGGCCATTGAACGTACCCTTTCTATTATCAAGCCAGATGCAACAAGACGTAACCTTGTTGGAAAAATTGTCGATCGTTTCGAAACAGCTGGATTACGCATTGTTGCCCAAAAGCGGATGCAGTTAACTGAAGCACAGGCTCAAGCTTTTTATGCAGTACACAAAGAGCGGCCTTTTTTCCATGAGTTGGTATCATTCATGATTTCAGGACCTGTTGTTGTACAAGTTCTCGAGGGTGAAAATGCCGTCATGAAAAATCGTGAGGTTATGGGGGCAACCAACCCAGCTGATGCGGCGGAAGGCACCATTCGTGCTGATTTCGCAGAATCAATAGAAGCCAATTCTGTTCATGGATCTGATGCCACCGACACAGCTGCGGAAGAAATTGCATTTTTCTTTGCCGGCACTGAGATTGTCGGTTAAATCATTTGTTCGTAGCAACAATCTGAAGATATTCTTGGACGGCTTGCGTTCTGATAAGTTCGTCATCCGTCCACGTCACTTTATTTTCCACAACTGCTGTTACAGCTCGGCCCAACAATTCATGTTCCCATGGTAATAATTTTGAAGCTAATGTTTCTGCGGAGTCACCATGACTGATGGGCAGAACGGCTTGACCAATAACAGGGCCTGCATCGACGTCTTCAACGACAAAGTGAACCGTGCATCCAGCAAACAAGACATGATCATCCAAAGCCCGTTGATGGGTATGAAGACCACGGTAATCGGGCAAGAGTGAAGGGTGAATATTTACCAATTTCCCTTGCCATTTTCGCACAAATGTCTTGCCAAGAAGTTTCATGAAACCAGCAAGGATAACAAACTCAATATTTTGCTCATCAAGAATATCGGTAAGATTGCTCTCAACATATTCTTTATCTTGTCCTTTGTAGTTCATGACATAAGTAGGCAAGCCTTGTTGTTTTGCCCATGTCAGTCCTGCGGCATTAGCAACATTACAAACAACCAACGCCACTCGAAAAGGGCAATCATCATCTTCGGATAAGTTGACGAGATGCTGCATGTTGCTGCCGCGGCCTGAAATCAAAATAGCGATATTTTTTTTCATATGTATTTAGAGCCCATGCAACATAAGAGGCTGCGAATTTACCCTTTGGGTTATGGTACCGATTGGTGAAGCTGTCATGTCAAAAGCCGAGAAATTGGCACATACAGCACCGGCATTATCAGGATGACAGACAACGCAAAATCCTATGCCCATATTAAATGTCCGCAATGCCTCTGTTTTTTCAATTTTTGTATGGGACAGAAGAAAAGAAATAACTTCCGGTGTTTGTATTTGACTTACATCGATCGTTGCAGAGAGTTCTTGAGGAAGAATTCTTGGAAGATTTTCTATAATGCCGCCGCCTGTAATATGGGCAAAGCCATGGGCTAAATCACGATCAATACAGTCTAGTGCAGGCTGTACATAGATTCTTGTAGGCTCTAACAAGGCATCACTGATACGCACAGAACTTTGTGGCAATGTTTTATGAGCATCTATGGCACATTCTTGTATGATTTTTCGAACAAGAGAGTAACCGTTTGCATGAAAACCAGATGATGAAACGCCAATAATAATGTCGTTTTCTGCTATCTTACGTGGAAGTTTGAGATGTCTTTCTACAGCGCCAACAGCGAAGCCCGCGAGATCAAATTTGCCAGAGTCATAAACTCCAGGCATTTCCGCTGTTTCGCCCCCGATTAAGGCGCATCCAGCTTCACGGCAACCATCTGCTATTCCCTCTATAATTTGAAGATGTTGTGGATGTTCTAATTTGCCAGTAGCAAGATAATCAAGAAAGAAAAGAGGTTGACCTCCATGAACAATCAAATCGTTGACACACATAGCAACCAAATCAACACCCAGTCCTTGAACTTTCTGAAATTGGCGCGCCAACTCAACTTTCGTACCTACGCCATCTGTTGCTGCAAGCAGAATTGGGTCATCAAAACCCGTGGCTTTAAGGTCAAAAAAACCTGCAAAGCCGCCTAGGCCATCCATCACGCCACTGCGCCAGGTTCTCTTAACAAGATGACCAATATCATCAACAAATTCTTGGCCTTTTTGAATGTCCACACCAGCATCTTTATATGTCGAGGTGTTCTGCGCCATCATGGTTTCCTTTGCGTCTGCGGGTTTACAAAGTGCCGCTTGTCATGCGGAATAGATTTTAGTTTCCTATATAGGACTTAAAAGATTTTGGGAATTAGCGGTTTTGTGCTTACCATGATGCAACAAGAATACATGAAATTTAAAAGCCACATGGCTCAGGACTTCTCCACATTTGCTTGTAATTCAGAAACGAAGACGTTGATTACGCAACTCCAGCTTATTAAGCCGGAGCCTTACCTCTTGGTACATCTAGAAGGACCGAAGAAATCAGGAAAGAAACATCTTGTTCGGGGGTGGCTTTCGCACCATCACATCAATCGTGAGATGGAGGAACGATACATTTGTGATGCGACAGCGTTAGATAATGACCCTGAAGCTGTTTTTCATGTCTTAACCCGTGCATGGCATGAAGGACATGTCATTTTCTTGCTGTCTTACCCTGCAGGTACTGAGCGTTTGAAGGCCTTGGCTGATGTTCGATCACGTATAAATGGGGGTGTGTCTTTGCGTATTCCTCCGCCATGTGACTTGACGTTGACCGTCATAATCATGCGGGAATTGCAAATTCATGGTATGCAGATTGCTGATCATGATATGCAATATTTGCTGCGTCGCATGCCAAGAGATGCCCAGACGGCTGTAACAATCGGTCGTTACCTGGCTGATTATATGGCAAGAACCAATAAAAAAATTACGAAAGATGTTTTGTTTACGGCTTTGTCACAAAATCAATGATAAAGATGGTATAATACGGTTTTCTAGCTTATGTTCCAGACGATGCCGCATTTTTAATTGATACAGAACATCAAAACTTAATTCTATAGTGGAGAGGAATAGCCATGCAGGATCTCTTTTGCCAGCCAGATAGATTTTTTAATCGCGAAACATCTTGGCTTGAATTCAATAGAAGAGTGCTGGAAGAAAGTGAAAATCCCTCACACCCATTCTTAGAGCGATTAAGGTTTTTATCTATTTCGGGTAGCAATATTGACGAATTCTTCAATGTGCGTGTTGCTGGGCTTTATGGTATGGTGCGAGAAGGTGTAGAAGCGGTGAGTCAAGATGGGCTTACACCTTTGCAACAAATCCAAAAAATTAATGCCGTGGCGTCCGAACTGGTGGAGCATCAGCAGCAACGCTGGGAAGGTTTCAAAAGTGAACTTCGCCATCATAACATGGCCGTTTTAGATGATAGCGAAATTGATAGTTCTGATCATGAATTTCTTGATCAACATTTTTTGGAAAAAATATTTCCTGTTCTTACGCCTCTAGCTATTGATCCTGCTCATCCATTCCCGTTCATTCCTAATTTAGGTATCGCTGTTGTTCTGAAATTATGTCGAAAAATGGATGGAGAAGAACTGAATGCATTGGTTCCTATTCCCCAATCCCTCCCTAGATTTGTGAGGCTTCCTAACCGTGATCATATGATCCGTTTTATTACGCTGGAGCAAATCATAGGAATCAAACTGGATGTTCTGTTCCCAGGTTACATGGCAGTAGCCCATGGTTCTTTTCGGATTTTGCGTGATAGCGATATCGACATAGAGGAAGAGGCAGAAGATCTCGTTCGTATGTTCGAAAGTGCTTTGAAAAGACGCCGGCGTGGGGATGTCATTAGGCTAGAGTTCTCCCGGGAAACACCTGTTGAATTACGTGAAAAGGTTAGGGCGGAATGTGAAGTTGAAGAACATGACATTGTTGAAATGGCAAGCTTAATTGGTTTGATGGATATTAAAGCACTGATTGTGGATGACAAACCGGAACTAAAATTCCCCCCGTATAATCCTCGTTTTCCTGAGCGGATAAGGGATCACGGGGGAGATTGTTTTGCCGCAATTAAAGCTAAAGATATTGTTGTACATCATCCCTATGAATCATTCGATGTAGTCGTCCAATTTTTACGGCAAGCTGCTCGAGATCCAGATGTTGTTGCTGTTAAACAAACTTTATACAGAACCTCTAACAATTCCTCTATCATTCAAGCACTTTGCGAGGCGGCAGAAGCGGGAAAAGCAGTTACGGCATTGGTGGAGTTAAAAGCTCGTTTTGATGAGGAAGCAAATATTCAATGGGCCAGAGATTTGGAAAGGGCTGGGGTTCAGGTGGTTTATGGTTTTGTAGACCTGAAGACCCATGCAAAAATTTCTATTGTGGTCAGGCGAGAAGACGGCGAGCTCAAAACTTATTGCCATTTCGGCACAGGAAATTACCATCCTATAACAGCAAAAATTTACACGGACTTATCGCTCTTTACCTGTGATAAGCAATTTGGTCTTGATGCTAGCCGTATTTTTAACTTTATAACAGGTTATGCTGAACCGAGAGATCTCATGAAGGTTAACGTTTCCCCTGTTGGGCTAAAGCCAACGATTATTAAATGTATTGATGATGAGATAAAACAGGCTGAAGCTGGCAATGTATCTGGTATTTGGGCGAAGATGAATTCTCTTGTGGATCCAGATGTTATTGACGCCCTTTACCGCGCATCGTGCGCAGGGGTACCAATTGTACTGATTATTAGAGGCATATGCTGCTTACGTCCTGGAATTCCAGGATTGTCCGAAAATATTCAGGTGCGTTCTGTGGTCGGACGTTTTTTGGAACATTCTCGTATTTGTTGTTTTGCGAATGGCTCAAATTGCCATCACGCGAAGCAAAGGTTTTATATCATCAGCTGATTGGATGCCACGTAATCTTAACCGTCGTGTGGAAACCTTGGTGCCTGTTGAAAATGAGACGGTCCATCAACAAATTCTTGATCAAATTATGGTTGCAAACCTGAAAGATGTGCAACAGAGCTGGAATTTAAAACCAGATGGACGATATGAGAGAGTTATTGATAGTGATGAGACAGGTTTTAATCTTCATCACTTTTTTATGACCAACCCAAGCTTATCAGGCCGCGGCTCTGCTGGTTAAAAGCCTTGTCGAAAAAAGTTATGCTTTGGGAGGTCGTGATTGAACATAAATTTTGAGGACCAACGTTTGTTTAAACAGCTTGAGCGTGATCGTTTTGCTGTTATTGATATAGGATCTAATACAGTTCGGCTTGTCGTCTTTGAACAAAACCAAAGTAGTTTCGTGACAGTCTTGAATGAGAAGTTGTCTATTGGTTTAGGAAAGCTTGATGATGAGGGCAATATCCCAAAAGATAGTGTAATTTCCCTCCAAAAAGGGATCAGACGATTTCGAACTGTTTGCGAAGCTCATAATGTTGGTTTCATCAAAGCCTTTGCGACAGCAGCAATGCGCGATGCGCGTAATGGCCCTGATTGTCGGTCACTTGTAGAGAATAATTTGGGAACGTCCGTTCAACTTCTTAGCGGTTCTCAAGAGGCTTATTATGCAGGTCGTCGGCGGCATGGATCTCGCGCCCCTCTGGAGATGAACAGTGGGTCATAGCCAAAGCCACCTTGCCTCGAGGGGCTTCGGCGATTTTGCCGAACCAGCGGCCCTCGGCAATGACGGGTGTCGGATCTTCTGCGTGTCGCAAGAGCACCACGACCGCCACATAAAACGCTGTGCGGTGGTGTCCTGTTAGCGACGCCATATTTGCCAGAAGCACGCGTTATTGCCCTTGTCCCCTTCACTGGAGTAGCGAGCAGATCGCAGTCCCGTTTCGCCTCCGAGCGCGGCATGACTAGTCCCTGAATCGTCGGTCAGCGACGCGCAATCTGGCGATACGCATGCCTCGCCTTAAGGGCGCATTTTCGACAAAAGGTGAGTCCGGTTTCGGCGACTTCCGATACGCCGAGTTCGCCCTGAGTGTAATCCGCTAGCGATCACCCAGTACCCTCATGGAATTCTTTAATTTTCCCTGGGTTATGACTGGCAATCACTAGCCTCGGTCTTTCCGTTGAATTCACTGTCTAGCCCTGCCGCCAAAGCTGCACTTTCATTTTGTGTTCAAAGGGCGACTCGGCGCCCTCGGGCTGGAAGGTGAATTCGAAGAAGCGGTATTCCCGATCCAGAAATTCAAGGGATAATGTGATCGGTCCTTGACAATAGCGATCTCTTTGATCTCCATTTCGCCGCCGGTGATTAAATCCCAAGTGCGTCCCTCGATGACCATCGGGCGTCCAGCAATTTCTCCTGACTCCACATCGCGAACGGACAGCGTCAAAATGGCTTTGTCAGCCCCGCGTGCGATACCGTACTCCGCTGCCTCCTGAGGAGACAAGAAGGTGGTGTAGACGATGCTGTGATGGAGCTCGTACTGATCAAAGCGCGTCGATTGTTGAGCCAATGCTGAGGCGGTAGCGGCGAGGCATAGAACGACACCGGTAATCAGCCTCCCGAACGACGAATGCGATAGATGGCGCTGGTGGCAAAAAGGTTGGGGCGCCACTTCGCCAGCAGGTGCTGGGCATTCCCTGAGATGGTCGCCCGCTCGATGATGTCGATCTCTAATGCTGAGCACAGCGCTTCAAAATCCCTGACGGTGCAAAAGCGGATGTTCGGTGCGTCGCACCAATGTAGCGGCATGGCGCGCGACATCGGCATTTTACCTTTGACTCCCAAAGGCAACCTGCGTAGACCAGCGGCCAAAGTCCGGGAGAGAAAACAATCGCTTCATCGGCAATGTCGACCATACGTTGCAAAGCGATGTGTGGATGGGTGAGCTCTCTGAAGGGCACGTGGGCCGGCACCACCACATCAAACCGATTGGCGGTGAAGCAGTGCAGGCCGTCATTGATATCCCCTCTGAATGACATCCAGTCCCGCTTTGCTACTGCGGCGACCAGATTGTTGGGGTCGATATCGACGCCAACGCCGATCGCGGCGCGCTCATCTCTAAGACGCGCTAAAAATGTGCCGTCACCGCAGCCGAGATCCAGCACGCGACTACCTGTGGGCACCCAGTCCAGCACCGTCCTGAGATCAAGCCGATTCATGACGGTCCCACCCGGCGCATCCACTGTGCGAGTAAGGCTTCATAGGTGGGATTGGGCAATAGGAAACCATCGTGGCCGTCATCTGTCTCGATGTTCGCGTATGTCACGGATTTCCCCGCCGCCATCAGCGCGTCTCGGATCTCAATGGATCGCTGAGGCGGAAAGCGCCAGTCAGAACTGAACGAGGCGATAAGAGGCAAGACGCTTGCGCTTACGCGATAAAGCGGCAAACCAGATCTCCCCCCGTGTTCCGAGGCCAGGTCAAATAGGTCCAGCGCGCGCGTGTCATCAGCACGCATAGGTGTTGGCATCAAACTGAGGAGAA
>JAYPQH010000004.1:0-32402 GCA_038131935.1 Alphaproteobacteria bacterium
AAGCATTGCTATTATAATGAAAATGGTCGTCACTGGTCGTGCTTTTTGCCCTAACGTGTCAATATCGTGCTCAGTCAAAAGGGAATAGAAAAACACACAGATGTTGTATCCTTTGGTCATATTGAAGATGTCTTAGAATATGCGGAGGAACAGACGAAAAAGCTTGGTAAAAAAGAATATTTTGTTATAGGGGGCGGCCAAATTTATGATCTTTTTATGCCCCATATTCAACGTATTCATCTCACCTATGTCGATCTTCATGTCGATGGAGATACATACTTTTCATGGCCCAAAGATAAATTTTTAGGGCGTGCTGGACGGTACCGATCTGCTGATGTACACAACCCAGCGTTACATTTTTTGTGTATGGATCGTCGCGGAGGTTTGCCTTTTGCCCCACTGCCTACCTATATACAAAGCTGAATGTCTTTTTTGAATTGCGAAAACCGCTAGGAGTTGTCCATGCCTTGGAACGATAATAGCCAAGGTCCTTGGGGTGGAGGAAACTCGCCCTGGGGACAAGGCCCCAAAAATAATGGTGGGGGAGGTCGGAATGAACCCCCTGGTTTAGATGACCTCATGAATGAAATATCAAAGCGATTTGGTGGTGGTTTACCCGGAGGCTTTGGTGGGATTCGTGGCATTCTGGCGGTGATTTTGGTCGTCATAGCGAGGCTGGATGCTTACAGGATTTTATCGGGTACAGCCTGATGAACAAGGGGTGGTAGTCTTGAGGTTTGGTCAATATGTTGCAACCTCTGGCCCTGGATTGCATTACCATCTCCCTTATCCCATTGAGGAAGTGTTCACGCCTAAGGTTACAACGGTCAATCGGACTGATATTGGCTTGAATGTTTTTGGTGATAGCGCACGGTTGAACACATCTGAAAGCCGCATGGTTACCAGGGATGCCAATATTGTTGATATCAATTTTTCAGTGTTTTGGCGTATCAAGGATGCAAGCAACTACTTGTTCCAGATTGCAGACCCCATTGCGTCCGGTAAAGGCGGTGGCGGAGTCCGTGATGCGTGAGGTCATTGGCCGCGAGGATCTTGAGCCTATTTTGACAGAAGGCCGTCAGCGTGCTGAAGCGCAGGCAGGAACGCTCATGCAAAACTTCTTGGACGAGTACAAATCAGGTATTGAGATCACACAGATACAGCTGACCAAGGTTGATCCTCCCGCAGAGGTGATTGACGCATTTAGGGATGTGGAAGCAGCACGCCAGGACCAAGAGAGACTTCGGAATGAAGCTGACGCTTACAAAAACAAAGTGATTCCAGAAGCACGCGGTGATGCAGAAAAAATTAAACAAGAAGCTGAGGCATACTCAAATAGGGTGGTTGCAGAGGCCAATGGTGAAGCTGAGCGCTTTAACAAAATACTCCAGGAATACGCGCTTGCACCGGGTGTTACCCGAGAACGAATTTATTTGGAGACGATGGAATCTGTTCTGAAAAGTACCAACAAAATTATTTTAGAGCAGGGGCAGAATGGGCAGCAAGTTTTACCCTTCTTGCCACTAGACAGGCTAAATAAGCCAACCAACACGCAAGGAAGAGGACAGTAATATGAAGGGAATTATTGCCGGTATTGTAGCCGTTGTTCTTGTGGTTGTTGCTCTTTCAGCCGTCTTCACTGTGCGTGAAACTGAGCAGGCGCTTGTCATTCGATTTGGTCGGGTTGTTGGAGCACCTATCACGGAACCGGGATTGCATTTTAAAATGCCAATTGTTGATGAGGTGGCATATGTAGATAGGCGCCTCTTGTCGGTCTCTACACAAAAGGAAGAAGTAATTACCGAGGACCAAAAACGTCTGGTTTCGGGATGCATTTGGTCTGTTTTTCGTATCGCTGATTCCTTGCGCTTTTTTCAGACGGTCAAAACGGATTTCGCGGCGGAATCTCGGATGAGTACGATTTTGAACTCAGCGTTGCGTCGTGTTATAGGTACACAAGAGATGGACGATGTTCTCTCTGGAGAGCGAGCCAACCTCATGCTGCAAATTCGTGATGCTGTGAATAAGGAGGCTCAGATCCTAGGTATTGATGTGCTGGATGTTCGAATCCGTCGCGTGGACCTGCCAGATAACATTTCACAGTCAATTTTTAGGCGGATGCAAACGGAAAGACAGCAAGAAGCGCAACGCTTTTCGTTCCGAAGGAAAACGAGCAATCCCGACGCATTCGTTCTGTTGCCGATCGTATGGTTGTAGAATTATTGGCTGAGGCGCCGAAGCCGAAATCATCAAAGCGAGGGAGACGCGGAACGAAACCGGATTTTTGCTGAGGTTTACGCAGCAAAGACCCAGAGTTCTTGCATTTTACCGCTCTATGGGCTTATGTTGAGTCTATGATGGATCCAATACATCTATGGTGCTCTCGCCAGACTCAAGATTCTTCCGTTTCTTTGGTGGTATGCAAGGTGATGGGGCTCGGTAGATTTGTCTGATTTTCTTGTTGGTTTAGGGCTGGTTTTTGTCATTGAAGGCCTCATTTATGCTCTGTTTCCCTCGGAAGCTCTGAAGCTTTATGAGCGCCTCAAGGCTATTCCATCTGAGCAACTGCGGATGGTCGGGTTAATCACGGCTATCGTTGGCTTGAGTATCGTTTGGTTGGTCAGGGGGGCATAACGAGTCACATGTTGGCCACATTATTGCCGTAAATTGTGCCCATATCATCTACATCAGTCGTATTTGGGAGTAAGATCATGACAAAACTGTTAAGAAGTATCTCTATGGCTTTGGCTGTCTGTTTGTGTTTTCTTCCCTTGAACGGAGAGACGGCCCCTGAATCATTTTCAAAATTGGCACGTGACGTAATGCCTGCGGTTGTGAATATTTCTACATCGCAAACCTCCACCAATCGGCCAAATATGCCCCAAGCTTTTCCACCAGGCAGTCCTTTCGAGGATATGTTTAAAGATTTCTTTGATCGGTTTGGTGGTCCTGGTATGAGCAATAGGCAGGCGCCTCAGCGTCGCGTTCAATCATTAGGCTCCGGATTTATCATTAGTGACGATGGTTATGTTGTAACCAATAATCATGTAATTGAATCTGCCGATGAAATTGAAGTGATCATGCAGGATGGAACAACCCATGATGCAACCCTTGTAGGGCGTGATCCCAAAACAGACGTAGCTTTGCTTAAAATTAACTCTGATTCCCCACTCCCGTTTGTGCGTTTTGGTGAGAGTGATACGTTAGAAGTGGGTGATTGGGTGCTCGCCGTTGGTAATCCCTTTGGTTTGGGGGGGAGTGTGTCTGCCGGGATTGTTTCTGCACGGCATCGTCGACTCAATGCTGGACCTTATGATGATTTCATTCAAACAGATGCGGCAATCAATAAGGGCAATTCCGGTGGACCTCTGTTTGATATGGACGGGTTTGTTGTTGGGGTGAACACAGCCATTATTTCCCCAACAGGTGGGTCCGTAGGTATTGGGTTTTCCATTCCCTCAAACATGGCGAAATCTGTTGTTAGCCAGCTGAGGGAGTTTGGCAGCACGCGCAGGGGTTGGCTTGGCGTTCGTATTCAAATTGTTTCGGAGGATATTGCAGACTCTGTCGGGCTGAAAGACGCCCGTGGCGCATTGGTTGCTGCGGTGAGTGAAGACGGTCCAAGTGCGCGAAGCGATATTCGTGTTGGTGACATCATTTTAACATTTGATGGGCGCCCCATAGACGAGATGCAAGACTTGCCTCGTATCGTGGCTGAAACTGAGGTGGGTAAAACCGTAAAGGTTGAATTGTGGCGTGATGGTCGTATGGTGGTTCAAGATGTTGAAATTGCACTGCTTGATGAGACCAATGTGGTGGCCAGCAACCAGAGTCCAGATAGCTCGCCAGTCCAAACTGTTCTTGGTATGAGTCTAACGTCACTTACCCCAGAAATTCGAGGAAGATTTGGAATCGAGGAAACAGTCCAGGGCGTCCTTATTGTTTCTGTTGATCCTAATAGTCAGGCCGCGCAAAAAGGGGTAGAGGCCGGTCATGTCATTGATAAGGTATTGTCTATGCAGGTGCGAAAGCCCTCAGATGTGCTAGAAGCTGTGGAGCAGCTCAAGCAAAACGGTGGGTCGACCATGTTACTCCGCCTGAATGTCGGCGGGCAGTATCGATTTGTTGCGTTAAGGATTCGTGAGTAAGCAAAAAATCTTTTGGGGCTCTGTGTAAATCAGAGTCCCAAGAAAAATAAGGTTGATGTATGATCTGTATGGCAGATACGTGCTGGGGCCTCTTGTTCAACAAGAGGCTTGGCTTTGTAAGCAATACCTAAGTCTGCAGCAGCCAGCATGGCCAAATCATTTGCTCCATCACCAATGCACACACGCCAACCATCCTGAACTTTCGAAGCGGTAAGTTCTGCTAACGTTTCTGCTTTTGCTTCCCGCCCCAAAATTGGTTCTTCTACCTCTCCGGTAAGATGGCCGTTTTGTATCTCTAATATGTTGGCGCGATGTTCATGAAATCCGACATGGTGAGCTACTTTTTCAGAAAAATAGGTAAATCCACCGGAAACGATGATGCAATAAACATCTTGTTGTTTAAGCATTGAAACGGTTTCATGAATACCGTCCTGAAAGGCAATGCGATTTCTCCATATATCATCGAGGTTATCTATATGGGCACCGCGCAACAGTTTCGTCCGTGCCCGGAGGGAGTCTTCAAAATCAAGTTCACCACGCATCGTGGACTCTGTTATTTTTGATATTTGTTCCCGTATTCCCATGGCATCGGCAATTTCATCGATGCATTCTGTGGTGATAATGGTGGAATCCATATCAGCCATGAAAAGGTTTGGTTTTTGAGGTGCGCTCGGTAAACAAGCAAAATCAACAGATGCACCCATGTACCTATTCATGCGTTCCCTATAATCAGAGAGGCCTTCGCTTATGAGCGTTGCTCTCCCTCTCCATGTGCCTATTGTTACATGAGCTTGACAATCTGTGAGTTCTTGAACGAGTTCTCTGGGAATGAAATTTTGAGATTGTGCAATTAAACGAAGTTGACCCATGTTGAACCCTCACCTGTCTTCACATGTTGATTTGTGGTGTATCGCTGGCCCGACGGCTTCTGGCAAGTCAAGCCTGGCACTAGATTTAGCAAAAGCTATCGATGGGATTATTATCAATGCCGACTCTATGCAAATATATAATGGGGTCGAGATTATTACAGCACAGCCGAGCTATGAGGATAGATCATCTGTTCCTCACGAGCTTTATGGTTTTTTATCCCCCAAAGACCCTAGTTCGGTGTCTAGTTGGGCAGCATCGGCTTCACAACTTATCAACAAATATATGTCTTCTGGGCGTTCATGCATTGTGGTCGGAGGCACAGGGCTTTATTTCCGGGGGCTGTTGGAGGGCTTGGCGGACATACCGCCTATCAAGCAAGATATTCGTGAAAAGGTGCGCTTACTTGTTGCAAGTGAGAATTTGTCGGAAATTCATCGAGAATATTTTGATAAAGATCCAATGATTTTAGCTCATGCGCCTTCTACGGATCCTCAAAGAACAGCCCGCGCACTCGAAGTCTTTTGGCAAACAGGAAAGCCTATCCAGTCATTCTATCATCAGCCAAAATATTTTCTTCCCATTGGGTTGAATTACCGTGGTGTTTATCTCTGTCCCCGAGAGATTTGCTGAAAAGCCAAATCGTCATGCGTCGAGATCAGATGATGGCCCGCGGCCTTATCGAAGAAGTGCAGGATTTGCTGAAACAAGAATTGGATCCCCAATTGCCCGTTATGAAAGCGTGTGGATTGCCCAATATGTTATCTTATCTGCGAGGGGGTTGCGCGTTAGAGGAAGCCTTAGATGCCTTGACTTTGGCTACAACAAGATATGCAAAGAGACAGTACACATGGTTTAATAGAAACATGATGTCGTGGAATGTATTAAAAACGAAAGAAAATTTTAACAAAAATAATGTAAATGAAATAATAAAACAAAGTAATTGGTTGACGGTAGGGGTGAAGCAAGTATAACGTGCGCTGTCTTTTTACCCTTAAGGAGCAAATCCATGGCAGCACGGCATATGAGTGGAGCAGAAGTGATTGTGCAGGTTCTCAAGGACCAAGGTGTTGATACCATTTTTGGCTATCCAGGGGGTGCTGTTCTGCCTATCTATGACGCATTGTTCACAGATGGTTCCATACGACATGTTCTCGTGCGTCATGAGCAAGCAGCTGCCCACGCGGCAGAAGGCTATGCACGTTCAACCGGAAAGCCTGGTGTTGTTCTCGTAACCTCAGGGCCTGGTTTGACCAATGCTGTTACAGGCTTAACTGATGCGATGATGGACTCAATCCCATTAATTTGTTTGTCCGGCCAGGTGCCCACACATCTTATTGGAAGCGATGCTTTCCAAGAATGTGATACTGTAGGAATTACCCGCGCTTGTACAAAGCATAATTATCTGGTGAGGCAGCCTGAGGACCTAGCGCGTACCATGCATGAAGCTTTTTATGTGGCGACGCACGGCAGACCTGGGCCAGTGGTTGTTGATTTGCCTAAAGACATTCAATTTGCTGAATGCCCTTATATGGGGAAGAGAACGGCAACCCACCGAACCTATAAGCCTCAAACAAAACCGGAAATTGCTGGTTTGAGAGAAGCTATTAGAATGATGAAGGCTGCAAAACGCCCAATTTTCTATACAGGTGGTGGCGTGATCAATGCTGGCCCTGATGCGTCTTACCAACTCCGAGAGTTGGTGCGGCAGACAGGATTTCCAATCACATCAACATTGATGGGCCTTGGCTGTTTTCCGGCTCAGGATGGTAAGTGGCTTGGTATGCTTGGCATGCATGGTACATACGAAGCCAATATGGCGATGCATGATTGTGATTTGATGATCAATGTGGGGGCGCGATTTGATGATAGAATCACAGGGCGTATCGATGCGTTTTCTCCAAAGTCGAAAAAGATACATATCGATATTGATCCCTCTTCTATTAACAAAACCATCATGGTGGATCTTCCCATTACCGCCGATGCCGGTGCTGCATTGGAGGGGTTAAATCGATTGTGGTCAGCAGAGGGAGCGTCATCACAAGACCTCAACCCTTGGTGGGAAAAAATCAACCGGTGGCGTAAGCGCGATAGTTTAGGATTTACACAGCAAGGTGATGTGATCAAACCACAATATGCGGTGCAACGACTTTATGAAAAAGTCAAAGACCTTGATACATATGTGACGACTGAAGTTGGGCAACATCAGATGTGGGCTGCACAATATTTTCACTTTCAAGAGCCTAATCGCTGGATGACTTCAGGAGGCCTGGGGACCATGGGGTACGGCTTGCCTGCCGCCATAGGTGTTCAGCTTGCGCATCCGAAGGCCACCGTGATCGATATTGCTGGTGAAGCCTCCATTCAAATGAATATTCAGGAGCTTAGTACGGCTATCCAATACCGTCTGCCTGTGAAGGTTTTTATTCTGAATAATGAATATATGGGCATGGTCCGGCAGTGGCAGGAGTTGTTGCATGGCGGCCGATATGCGCACAGCTACTCAGAAGCTCTTCCAGATTTTGTGAAATTGGCGGAAGCATATAACGCTGTCGGTATCCGGGTTAGCGATCCGTCAGAGTTGGATGATGCGATTGATCGCATGCTTGCGGTCAATGACCGCCCGGTTCTTTTTGATTGTATTGTGAGCAAGGAAGAGAATTGCTTTCCCATGATTCCATCCGGCAAAGCGCATAATGAAATGATTTTGGCGCCTGGTGATGAGAATTCACAGATAGATGCGTCGGGAAAAGTATTGGTGTGATCTGACGATTGGGGACGATATGAATATGGTTATGCAACAGAAAGAGGCGCATCATACGCTGTCAGTGTTGGTCGACAATGAAGCAGGTGTTCTGGCTCGTGTGATTGGTTTGTTCTCTGGGCGTGGATACAATATTGAGAGCTTGACGGTGGCCGAGGTAGACCAATCTAGTCATTTGTCACGAATTACCGTGGTGACCACAGGAACAGAGCAAGTCGTACAGCAGATACGGCATCAACTAGAGCGCCTGGTGCCAGTTCATTCTGTTGCAGACTTAACAATCACGGGTAAGGCTTTAGAGCGAGAAATGGCACTTGTAAAAATTGTGTCCACTGGCGAAAAACGCGTTGAGTCTCTGCGTCTTGCAGATGCATTTCGGGCCAAGGTTGTGGACACAACTCACCAAAGTTTCGTTTTTGAGCTTACTGGTGCGCCCAGCAAGTTGGACGCATTTATTGAACTCATGCGACCATTAGGGTTGGCGGAAGTGTCGCGTACTGGCGTCGCGGCCATCATTCGTGGTTCTGAAACTATGTCTTGAAGCAGCATAACCGAGGAGATTTTTATGCGCGTATATTATGATAGAGATGCTGATCTAAACCTAATCAAAGGGAAGAAAGTAGCCATTGTAGGTTATGGATCCCAAGGACATGCCCACGCTTTAAACCTTCGGGATTCAGGCGTGCAGAATGTTGTGGTTGCCCTTAGGGAAGGATCTAGTTCTGCCCGTAAGGCTGAGGCCGAAGGATTGCAGGTGATG
The DNA here is from genome assembly GCA_038131935.1 of Alphaproteobacteria bacterium. Lineage (GTDB taxonomy): Bacteria > Pseudomonadota > Alphaproteobacteria > UBA8317 > UBA8317 > UBA8317. The sequence goes on from JAYPQH010000004.1 coordinate 8,540, forward strand.
AGTGTAGCTGATGCAGCGCGTTGGTGTGACATGATCATGATGTTAACCCCAGATGAACTTCAGGCAGACATATATCGTGACCATATCCATGATAATCTCCGCGACGGTGCGGCGATTGCATTCGCCCATGGATTGAATGTGCATTTTAATCTCATTGAGGCAAAGCCTGGCGTCGATGTTTTGATGGTTGCGCCGAAGGGTCCAGGTCACACAGTTCGTTCTGAATACACACGCGGCGGTGGTGTCCCTTGCTTGATTGCAGTCTCGCAAGATGCGACAGGCAATGCGAAAGAAGTAGGGCTATCTTATGCATGTGCAGTAGGTGGTGGACGTTCTGGCATTATCGAGACCTCTTTCAAAGAAGAGTGTGAGACTGATTTGTTTGGTGAACAGGTTGTGCTGTGCGGTGGTCTGGTAGAATTGATCAGGGCTGGATTTGAGGTTTTGGTGGAAGCTGGCTATGCACCAGAAATGGCGTATTTTGAATGCTTACACGAGGTGAAGTTGATTGTGGATTTGATTTATGAAGGCGGTATCGCAAACATGAATTACTCCATCTCAAACACAGCTGAATATGGTGAATACGCGACGGGACCACGGATTATTACACCAGAAATTAAAGATGAGATGCGTCGTGTGCTTGATGATATCCAGCAAGGTCGCTTCACACGTGACTGGATGCTGGAGTGTAAAGCTGGACAGCCAAGCTTCAAAGCAATCCGTCGAAACAATGATGCACACCAAATCGAAGAAGTTGGTGCCAAATTGCGTGGTATGATGCCATGGATCTCTGCAAATAAACTGGTAGACCAAGAGAAAAATTGATCTAACAATCTCTCATGAAATGCGATTGGGGTGAGTCATGAATAATGTCTTGCCCCTTTTGTCATTTTGGCGCATAATATCATCATGATTATTAGACATGGTGCATATCAGGCAAACCTCACTTCACTCGGGCTCCTTACCAGCCCCTGAGCATGCACATACCTGTGTGCTTGGCCCAGGGGATGAACAGCGAAAGCTAAAATCAAAGTCACAATTTCTAGTAAATAGCCGGTAAATAGATTGATTGAAACCTGAGGTGGATCATGGCAGATCAAAGACATATCAAAATTTTTGACACAACATTACGTGATGGTGAGCAATCACCTGGGGCGAGCATGACGCTCGTTGAAAAGATACAAATAGCTGACTTGCTCGATGAAATGGGTGTGGATGTAATTGAAGCAGGGTTTCCCATCGCGTCGAATGGTGATTTCGAAGCCGTCAAAGAAATTTCGAAGCGGGCTCGTTTCGCACAAATATGTGGGTTGTCTCGTGCCGGACTTCGCGACATTGATCGGGCATGGGAAGCTTTGCAGCATGCCAAAAACCCCAGGATTCATACATTTATTTCGACGTCCGACTTGCATATGAAGCATAAGCTTCAAATGAGCCGTGAAGATGTTTTAGATGCGGTAGCCAAGTCCGTGTCTCACGCCCGTAATCTTTGTGATGATGTGGAATGGTCTCCTGAGGATGGAACCAGGACTGATCGTGATTTTTTATGTAAAGTCGTCGATGTAGCCATTGCACATGGGGCAACAACCATTAACATCCCCGATACCGTTGGCTACACAACACCCGAAGAGTTTACGGAAATTATCGCTATGTTACGTGAGCGTGTACCAAACATTGATAAGGCGGTGTTATCAGTACATTGTCATAACGATTTGGGTTTAGCCGTCGCGAATTCCTTAGCGGGCGTTGCAGCAGGTGCGGGCCAAGTGGAATGTACGATCAATGGCCTTGGTGAACGAGCAGGAAATGCATCTTTAGAAGAGATTGTGATGGCGATGCATGTGCGTCCCGATTTGACCAAAGCAAAGTCAGGAATCAAGACAGAATACTTAACAAGGATATCAAAGCTTGTGGCCGCTGTCACAGGATTCCCTGTGCAGTATAACAAATCTATTGTCGGCAAAAACGCGTTCGCCCATGAAAGTGGCATACACCAAGATGGGATGCTGAAAAACGCTCAAACTTATGAAATTATGACCCCGGAGACTGTTGGCTTAAATCGTTCGTCTCTTGTGATGGGAAAACATTCAGGTCGGCATGCGTTTCGTGAAAAGCTTGGTGAATTGGGTTACACTTTGGATGCCAATAAGCTTGATGAAGCCTTTCGGCGCTTTAAAGATTTGGCTGATAAGAAAAAAACCATCTTTGATGAGGATATTATTGCAATCGTTGATGATGCTGCAGTGCGTGAAAATCAGTTCGTTCAATTTGTATCATTACAAGTTCGTGCGGGTTCGGTAGGGCCACAAACAGCTGACATTGAGTTGAATGTTGATGGTCAAAGATGCCAAGCTCACGCAGAGGGTGATGGACCCGTTGACGCTACATTTAAAGCTATACGTGATGTTTTCCCTCATGATGCACGCTTAGACTTGTATCAGGTTCACGCGGTGACAGAAGGTACAGATGCACAAGCAGAAGTAACGGTACGAATGTCTGAACAGGGGCGTACTGTCACAGGGACAGGTGCTGATACAGATACCTTGGTTGCGTCCGCACGTGCATATGTGAATGCGTTGAATAAGCTGGTGGTTCGACGCGAGAAAATGGGTGCTGCTGAACTTGATGCGATTAGCGCGCAATAAGTTTCAGAGCTTGTCCGACGGAAGGCAAAGGGTTAAGCGTTAGTCTGTAGAGGCCTATCGGAGGATGAATATATGTTGGCGGGTTTGTTTGGTCTGTTTTCTTCGGACATGGGCATTGATTTAGGCACCGCCAACACATTGATTTACGTTCGAGGTCAGGGTGTGGTGCTGAATGAACCGTCGGTGGTTGCGGTGAAGCAAGTCAACGGACGTAAAACAGTTATTGCTGTAGGCGAAGAAGCCAAATCTATGCTGGGTCGTACGCCAGGAGATATTAGTGCTATTCGTCCTATGAGGGATGGCGTCATCGCTGACTTTGAAGTTGCTGAAGAAATGATTAAGTACTTCATCCGTAAAGTACATCGTCGTTCTTCGTTCGCTTATCCCCGCGTCATTGTCTGTGTACCCTCTGGTGCTACCCCTGTTGAGCGTAAGGCAATTCGCGAATCCGCTGAATTGGCAGGGGCGCGTAAGGTTGGTTGATTGAAGAACCTATGGCGGCAGCAATTGGTGCAGGACTTCCAGTGACAGAACCTTCAGGGGTCTATGGTGGTTGATATCGGGGGTGGTACAACGGAAGTTGCCGTTATATCACTGGGTGGTATCGTCTATAAACGTTCGGTCCGCGTAGGAGGTGATAAACTTGATACGGCAATTATTGCCTACATCAGGCGACATCATAATTTGCTGATTGGCGAATCAACAGCTGAGCGAATCAAAAAAGAAATTGGTTCTGCTCGTTATGATGGCCAAGATGATGGTCCTACCCTTATTGTTAAGGGAAGGGACCTCATGCGAGGGGTTCCAAGAGAAGTGGCAATATCACGCAGGCAGGTTGCAGAAGCGGTCACTGAGGCCGTCTCTTCAGTTGTCGAAGCTGTAAAAATTGCTTTGGAGGCCACCCCACCAGAATTGTCAGCAGACATTGTTGATCGCGGAATTATGTTGACCGGTGGAGGGGCTCTGCTTGATAATCTAGATGGTGTGATCCGTGACGCTACAGGATTGGCTGTTGGCGTTGCAGAAGAGCCATTACATTGTGTTGCCCTGGGGACAGGGCGAGCGTTAGAGCATGAATCCGCTTTGATGCAAATGCTCACAGACTAGCAGGGGCTTTTTTGGAGACAAAATGAGACCAGACAAAGTGACAGCGCTAGTATTTGGTAGGCGAGAGCGACAGCATCAGTCACTTAGAGCTTTGTGGGTTATGCTTGTACTCGCTGCTACGATATTTGTTTCAGACGCCACCCGAATTATCAATTTACAGCAGTTGCGTTTGGTCATGGCCCAAAGCGTAGGCTGGTCTATAGGTATCATTCAAGACCCTATTAATGCCGTTGTATCTGTTTATGACGAGATGCGGGAATTGGCTCAACTGAGAGCAGAAAATAGACGCCTCCAAGTTGAGCTTGCTGAAATGACGAAATGGCGAGGGCGTGCTGTCGAATTGGCAGAACAGAATGAGGCCTTGGCCGTTGTGGCACGGTTGGTTGCGTATACTGATAATGTTGTCATGACAGTGCCTAAAGTCATGTCTTCTCCAGGGCCTTTTTCTCGCTCAGTGATGGCAAGGCTTAATGGTCATGGGCCATTGGCTGATGGTCTTGTTGCCAGAACAAATGATGGTTTGGTTGGTAGGGTGGTTTCCTCTACAAAAAACGAGGCACGTATCCTTTTGGTGAATGATGTTTCCTCGCGCATTCCTGTGCGTTTTGGGGGCCAATATATGGGCATTGTATCCGGAACAAAGTGGGGTGGGCTTAAACTTTATGCCGTAGAGGGAGAAGCCAGTCCTGCAGTTGGTGACTTCCTTGTCACGCATATGGTGCATGGCCAATTGCCAGCAAATATCCCGGTTGGTGTGGTAAAAGATGATCTAGGATCTGGTTCATGGTCTATCAAACCGTTAGCTGATTTGGATGATCCGAGATACGTTCAATTCATTTCACAAATAGACTTAGAGCCGGGGAACAGTAAGACCCCATGACGCCCACAAGACAAGGACGGCAATTGCAGAATCTTGCGATCCTGTCGCTGTTTTTCTTCTCTTGGTTGTCGATGATTACATTGCCAGCATTGCCTTATGGCATCCCATTCATTTGGTGTGCGACATGTTATTGGGCTTACCATCATGGTGGTGCATTGCTTATTATATTTTTGCTGTTTCTAGGCTTTTTTTTTGATGCAACACAAAATGTTGCTTTTGGCACATGGGGGATGATGTTAGCTCTTGCTTATTTTTTATCTTCCAGGCTGGCGATAGCATTGGTGGGGCGCCCCTTTTGGATATCTTGGGTTGCCATCATTCCTGCTTTGATGGCTGGTGGAATGATTGGATGGCTACTAACTTTCTTGTCGCATTCTGCCGCGGTTTCAGCAGGCCCCATGATGGTTAATATGATCACAGCTTTTGCATTATATCCTTAGTATCCGCGATCCTATCTTTTTAACGCGGCGTTTTTGTGTCTGGAGGTCATGAAGGGTGACATTAGGAATAGATCATTGGCGCAGTCAAAACCGGCGCACCTTTTCTAGACGCAGTTTGCTTCTCTTTGGCGTGCAAACGGCTAGTATCATGGTGCTAAGTGGTTGGTACTATCGTCTTCAAGTGCTCCGTGGTCATCGGTATCGCTTGCTAGCTGATGAGAACCGTGTCGCTGTAAGGCTTACAGAACCTCCTCGTGGCAGTGTGCTTGACCGAAATGGGTCAATGATAGCCGCAAACCACACAAGTTACCAGGTTATGCTGGATCCACGTCTGTTAAAATTTCCCAAAGAGGCGTTGGAAAAAATTGGTTTGATCGTACCGATGACGGATGAAGAAAAACAGCAATTGCTGCAAAAAATTCATCCCGACGCTCTACTTTCTAAGCCAATTTTGGTTCGTGATGGGGTAACATGGGAGCAATTTGCAGCGCTTGAATTGCAACGCAACAACATTGAAGGATTGATCACGATGGTTGGTGATCATCGTGTTTACCCCTATGGCCCGCTTTTTGCCCACCTGACGGGCTATGTTGGCCGGGTAAGTAAAAAAGATCTTGCCCGTGATGATGACCCAACCTTGTCAATCGCCACCGCTAAAATTGGAAAGACGGGCATAGAGGCCGGTTTTGACAAACGATTGCGTGGGGCACATGGCTTGCGAGAAATCGAGGTTGATGCGCTAGGTAAAGAGATCAGGGCCCTTGCTAATCGAGAAGCAAAGCCTGGTGACACAATTACCATGACACTCGACATCCAAACCCAAAGAAAGGCTATGACGTTGTTGGGGCAAGAGGCGGGCTCAATTTGTGTCATCGACTGTCGTAATGGCGATATCCTTGCATTGGCATCCACGCCATCGTTTGATCCAAATGCTTTTGTGGGTGGCATTGATCAAGATACATGGAATGCACTTCGCGATCATGAGCAAACACCTCTTTTAAATAAATCTGTGCGAGGGTTATTTTCTCCAGGGTCAACCTTCAAAGGTATTGTATTGGCCGCAGCACTCGCTGAAGGGTTAATTGATGAGCGTACCCAAATATATTGTCCCGGTTTTTATGAATTTGCTGGAAATAGGTTTCATTGCTGGAAAAAGTATGGCCATGGAAAAGTTGGTTCAGTTGCCGCGATGGCAGAGAGCTGTGATGTCTATTTTTATGAACTTGGGGAAAAACTTGGCGTGGATCGTCTTGCGCGCTATGCGCGTCGTTTTGGGTTGGGGATATCGTTTGACATTGGTATTCCAGAAATCACGTCAGGACTTGTACCCACACCCAGTTGGAAACTTCGCGTTCATGGCGAGCGCTGGTATCCAGGTGAAACCATCAACATGTCGATAGGACAAGGTAAGTTATTAACAACGCCATTACAGATGGCGGTGATGACTGCGCGACTGGCAACCGGAAAGCCACTTCTGCCGAGAATTACACAAGACCAACCTTCTTGGGATAATAATGTTACCCTCCCTCAGGATCATCTGTCCACATGCGTGCGTGGAATGAATGCCGTGGTCAATAGCCCTAGAGGTACAGCAAAATCGTCATTTATAGATCCCAGTCTGGGCCAAATGGCAGGAAAAACAGGGACTGTCCAAGTGCGACGTATCACAGAGGCCGAGAGACGAACAGGGGTACGAGAGAATAAGGAATTACCTTGGAAATTACGCGACCATGCCATGTTTGTTGGTTTTGATATACACCCCTCTGGCACCCGTTATGCGATGAGTGTTGTTGTCGAACATGGAGGCTCAGGGTCAAAAAATGCAGCACCGTTAGCCAAAGAGCTCATGGAATTTATTTTGCGCAATGAGAACAAGGATGTGCGCTCATGAATGCATGGCTGGGTAGGGTAGGACCTCTCTTCATTATACTTATAGCGCTGGCAGGATTGGGCCTGTTAACACTAACTTCTGTTGCAGGTGGTGAGTGGGCACCTTATGCCCAAAGTCACATGTACAAAGCATTGTTGGCGTTTTTGGTGTTTTTTATATGCGCTGCTTTGCCTGCTGAGCTGTGGCAGCAAACAGGCTATCTGCTTCATTTTTTTGCTATTTTGCTTCTTCTTGTTGTGGAAGTCATTGGTGAAACAACAAAAGGTGCCGCACGTTGGTTGGATCTAGGTTTTCGCTTACAACCATCGGAGATGGTAAAAATCACAATTCTTTTTGGCGCTCGCTCAACTGTTTTCTCGATTGCCTCAAGGGGAAATGATGTCCAAACAGGTTATTGCTCTTATTTTGGCCATTGTTTTGATACCCATGGTGTTGATTTTAAAACAACCAGATCTTGGCACCGCGTTGTTGGTATTGTTCGCGGCACTGGTAGCTTTGTTTGTTGCTGGTGTTGATTGGCGATTGTTTGCAGCAGGTGGGGTATTGGTTGTCCTATCTTTGCCAATAGGCTGGATGTTTCTTCAACCTTATCAACGCAGTAGGGTCTTAACATTTTTGGATCCTGAGCGTGATCCCCTGGGTGCAGGCTATCACATTTTGCAATCTCAAACGGCTATTGGATCTGGTGAATTTTGGGGGCGTGGTTGGCTTGGAGGGACACAATCACAGCTAAATTTTTTGCCTGAAAAGCATACCGATTTTATTTTGAGTGTTTTTGCAGAAGAATTTGGTTTGTTTGGGGTTCTTCTTGTATTCTTTCTGATATTCTTACTCATTGCCTATTGTTTTCTCATGGCTCATTTGAGTCGGCAGGTTTTCACACAGATTATGTGTGTGGGAATGGGTTCAGTCATGTTCTCTTATATCTTTGTAAATGCAGGCATGGTCTCAGGGTTATTGCCAGTGGTGGGCGTGCCAATTCCTTTTATGTCATTTGGCGGTACAGCTATGTTAACAATATCTGTTGGCTTTGGTTGTATGATTAGTTGTCATGTAGGGGAGGTTTGGGCAGAGCCTCGTGGTGGCAATTTTCAATCTTGAAAGACCGTGTTTTGACAAAGGTTATCCTGTCCAGTCTGCAAACCAGAGAAATAAAGGTAAGCCAAGGGTGATGTTGAATGGAAATGTAACGCCCAAGGAAAGCGTGAGATAGACACCTGTTTCTGCTTTTGGAAGGGCAAGTTTCATAGCAGCTGGAACAGCGATATAGGACGCAGATGCAGAGAGAACCATGAGCAAAAATAGGCTTCCAGTCTGTAAGCCAACGACTTGGCCAACCAACCATGCAAGTGTCGCCCCAACAACAGGCATGGTCATGCCAAAAATAAAAATGCCAGGTCGTAGCAAATGCCTGCTCTCCAACACACTGCGTCCTGCAGAGAGCCCCATGTCTAGTAGAAAAAGACATAATATCCCCGTAAATGGAGTCACAACAAACGGAGCAATCATGTCCATACCACGTTCTTGGGTCATGGCGCCTATAAAAAATGCGCCGGTAAGCAAAAGGATTGAACCGTTAGCAAGAAGGTCACGGATGGGTACCTTCACCATTTGTTTGTTGGTATTTTGTCCAAAGTGACGCGCAATCCACAAAGCCGATAGGATTGCAGGGACTTCCATAGCTGCAGCAACAGCAACCATATATCCATCAAAGGAAATATTCATAAGCTCCAAAAGGCTCGAAGCAGTTACAAAAGTAACGATTGAAATAGAGCCGTAATGCCCTGCAACAGCAGCTGCATTTAAGGGATCAAGTGACGTTATCAATCTCAAAAGAGCAAAAGCTACGAACGGCAAGGCGAAGGACAAAATAATTCCAGATGCCAAACTCAAATAGACATCACTATTGAAACCATATTGGCCCAAGTTATGCCCACCTTTGAAGCCGATTGCCAACAAAAGATATAGGGACATAAATTTTGCAGCTCCTTCCGGAATCGAGAGGTCGCTGCGAATGAACGCTGCCAACAAGCCTAGTATAAAAAATAAAATAGTTGGGACAAGCAAATTGCCCATTAAGGTATCTAACATATCTGGCATGACCGCAGTTCTCCTTTGATGACAATCGTGTCTTGCCCGAATATTTTCTATAGTTTAAATATAAAAATATTATAACTTATATAGTTAAAAGCTATGAATATGCGGCCAACCTTGAGGCAAATGGAATATGTGGTTACCGTCCAGCAAACTAGCTTTGGGATGGCTGCTCTGAGGTTGCGTGTAAGCCAGCCAAGTCTATCAAACCAAATAGCAGCTGTTGAAGATGAACTTGGAATACAACTGTTTGAGCGTGGTCGTCATGGGGTTAGGATCACACCTAAAGGTCGAGAATTTGTGGACCGCGCAAGGCGTATATTGGCAGAAGTACAAAATTTACGATCTGCGATGGCCAGAACGTTACCATTTGATGGCCTTTTGCGGTTAGGTGTTCTGCCATCAATTGGACCTTATTTGCTTCCCCAAATGGTTCAGACATTACACATGGAACAGCCGGAATTGCGTGTCATTGTGCGTGAAGAGAATACCTTAAACCTCGACGAGGGTATGCGGTCAGGACGATTTGATGCCATTATCTCTACCCCCGAAGATCATCCCGATACCAGACAGTTTATTCTCTTTCGTGAACGTCTTTGGGCTGTTTTATCCCACGATCATCCGCTCTCCCAGCATGCTCAGATTGAAGCCGATGATCTTTCTAGCCAGAGGCTTTTAACATTGGACAGTGGCCATCGTTTGGCTCGGATTGTGTATGCATTAGCCAGTCAAAACGGTGGTATTGTGTCCACTGATTATGAAGGAACGAGCCTCGATTCAATTTTGCTGATGGCAGCGACGGGGGCAGGTGTTGGTATTATTCCAGAACTTTTTGCCAAGCAGCAGGCAATATATCGCAATGAGGTTATTGTTTTGCCTCTTATGGTGCCAGATGCTGACCGCTCTATCGGTTTGCTATACCCAGGTCATATTACCATTGATGAGGGCCACCTGTCGCTCGTCCAGCGGTTGCAAAAAGCTGCATTGTCATATGGCATGACAGCCTATGGCTCTGAGGGTGAATAAAAAAGTTGGCTTTTAAATGTTTCTGTTTGTCGATCAACATTAACGTTCTTAAGAGTTTCGCCTGGCATCAACAGATGTGAAGCCTTTTTCTGTTTTGATCTGTAATAGTTGATAGCCTTCTCCTAATAATGTGTGCTGGAGATCTATCTCTGCAAGTGCTGCATCTGCGTGCACACGTATATGAGTTGGTTGATTTTCTCGAAGGTTTTTTCGCAACATCATGGACATCAAGGGGCATTTTAAGCCAGTCAGGTCTATAATTGTCCATGGAGCATTAATGTCCCACCCATCTTCTGTTTCTGCCACAACCTTGATCCTTATGTATGTGGTAATATTTTCAGAGCTAGGCATATCTATGCCCTTTTGGCCTGTTTGGTTGCAAGAGATTGGCTTAACCGGTGTTGCATTTGGGGTTGTCACAGCAATACCTATGCTGTTTCGGGTCATTTTTGGACCATGGTTGGGGGTCTTTTTGGCCCGACGCCAAGTTGTGGGCTATTTTGTTGCATCATGTGCTTTTTGCGCCGCTATATTGATGCTTTGCAACGCTTTTTTTCAGGAAGTCTATTGGGCGATACTAGCCACCTTTTTCATGTCATTTGCGGCTCTGTTGGCTTTACCTGTAACAGAAGGTGAGGCTGTTTCTTTTTGTCGTCAAAGAAACCTTCCTTATGGTTATTTGCGCAGTCTCGCGTCGTTTGTTTTCTTAGTTGCTAATGTTGGAATAGGCGTTCTTATTGATGGGATGATGCCGGGCATTTTGCCCATCCTTCTGTCTGTTCCGCTTTTCGGTATGGCAATCTTGTTCATACGTTCAGGAGGAAGCCAAGGGTTTAGAACCCAGCTACAGCCATTAGGCTGGTCAGCGTTGCTTGCACCGCACCAGAGAGTTTTGCGCATTGTTTTGATAGCCGCCGCACTCATTCAATCATCACATGCGGCCTATTATGTTGTTGGAAGCATTATATGGACACAACAGGGTTATAGCCCAACAGCTATTGGAATATTTTGGGCTTTAGGTGTCATGGCAGAAATTTTATTGTTTATGTTTTGGCGTCGTGGTCAGGGGGTGCTCAATTGGCGACTGATGCTGATGGTTGCTGCTGCATTAAGTATGTTACGTTGGCTGTCCATGGCGCTGACCGCTGAGCTAATCTGGGTCATTTTGGGTCAAATATTGCATGCAGCAAGTTTTGCGCTCACGCATCTTGCTTGGACAGCCATGCTCCGCGATGATGTTGAGGATAATGTACAATTGGTGGCTCAAACAAGTATGGGGGCTTTATCAGGTGGTCTTTTTATGGCCATAGGCGCTATCTTATCTGGCGCGGTTGAGCCCTTCCTGGGGCTGGTGTCTATTTCTTGATGATTTGTCCTTGTCTGACGGCCTTGTTGATGGCCAGCCAAATAAGAAAGGGTGCTTAAGCACCCTTTTAACCACATAACACATATTAAGTTTATAGTTTACTTACACTTAACATCATTCTGCTTGAAAAAATCACCACTAAGCGAGGTTTTCATGGCTTCTGGCGCACCTGCCTCTTCCTTAAGATATGCCAGAACATTTGCAATGTCGTCACATTTTTTTAATCCGGCAAATCCCATTTTCGTACCCTTGATGTAAGCCTTTGGCTTGTGAAGGTAACCAGAAACGGAAGCATCATCCCATACTAAGCCTTCTTCATTTTTCTTGCTCATGGCTTTTGAGTATTTGTAACCGTCAACACTACCTGCGGTTCTGCCAAAAAGATTCCATAGATTTGGGCCAACTTTGTTTTTGCCGCCCTCTTCCAAGGTATGACATGCAGCGCATTTCTTAAAAATTTTACTGCCCTTTTTAACATCTCCAGCTTGCGCCAAAGAAAATCCTGCAAGCGCCATACAAATAGCTATTGTGAATTTTGAAACCATGCTCTCCCCCTTATGTTTTATATTCACATAATCTCTGTGTATAAATATACGGCTGTTCTCATGCAAACAAAAAATATATGAGACATTCTGCGCCTTGCATGGATATTTTTTGCACCATGTTTTATCGATAGAATTCAATTTATTGAGGAGATCATCATGCCATCAGTCAAATTTATTAGCCATGAGGGGCAGGAAACAACAATTGAAGCAGCTGAGGGGCTGTCGGTCATGGAGGTAGCAGTTCGTAATAGGGTTTCTGGTATTGAAGGGGATTGTGGTGGAGCATGTGCATGCTCAACTTGTCATGTATATGTTGATGAAATGTGGCGTGAGAAAGTTGGCCAAGCTTCAGAAATGGAAGAAGATATGCTGGATTTTGCCTTTGACGTACGCGAAGGTTCACGTCTTTCCTGTCAAATTAAGGTGAATAATGACCTTGATGGGGTCATTATTCACCTTCCAAGTCGGCAGATATAGGTTATGCAGGCCGCGTTTCTATAACATGTTGATGCTCTGACATCTGCACATAGATGTTGTTTAGTTTTGGGATACTGACTTGCGCCAAATGTGTGGGTCTCGTAATTTTTAAGAAATCCAATACAACAACGGTAGCGTAGTCCATAATGTTGGGTTGGTTGCCGCCAAATAACCCTTCTTCAGGGGCACCAGCCTCTAAGTCGCTCAGGCATGCACACCAGTCTCTGTCTAATTTTTCGAGTTGTTCATTCCAGCGAAATTCCTCTGGACGCCGGCTTGACTCGTAAAAAGCAGCAACAGCTCTATCCATAATGCCTTTGGCACGGCCGTATAGCGCTAAGAGTTGGGCGTCATTCCCATGACTATCAGCAAATAGGCTTGGGCCATTATGAATAGATTCGATGTACTTAAGAATTACTTCTGACTCCACAATAGATGTGCCATTATCGAGCACCAAAACGGGGACCCGCACAAGACTATTGTGACTTTCAATTTCCTGACGATGTTCGTCATTAACGATAGCGAGTTGACGTTGCTCGTGCGCGATACCGTAATGCCGAAGGCAAAGAGCTACTATTCTTGTGTATGGAGAAAGAAATCTTCCTAATAATTTCATATTTGTATCCTTTATATTTTTCTATAAGATAACGTTGTTGTCGTAATATGGAGGCATTCGGTGGCGCTGGCAAAGATTAATATTGTTTTTTTGGCATGCGTTGTTGGGATCTCTATCATAGGGGTGACTTTTCCATCGATGGCAGATTTTTTTCTGCGACCTTTTCAATTGATGGCACTTGATGCAGGCCGATTTTTGATAAGCTGTTTTTAGAACGATTGATTTTTCGATAAATTAATTGCCTCAAACTTAATAGGCCTTCTTATTTTAAGCGCTAGGAAGGCGCCAAGAGACATCTTTAACGTGACATTCATAATACCTTTGTATATACCCGTCCCATCAACTCGGGAAACATCGAGATTTTAAGAAAATATTTTACAAGTTAAGCGAGCTGGAGGAAGAAAAATGGCTGAAACAGTTGAAGCAATATGGGAAACAATTGTTCTAGACGACGATTATACCCCTTCCGATGACGAAGAATTCATGAATGTTCGGCAACAAATGTATTTCCGGAAAAAGTTACTGGCTTGGAAAGAAGAAATTTTAGACAATACCCGCGACACCATTGATGCAATGAGGTCAGATGATCTGGTTTTACCAGACGTCACAGACCGGGCAACGTATGAGAGCGAAAAAGCACTTGAGCTTAGGGCTAGGGATCGGCAGCGTAAACTGATTTCAAAAATAAATGCCGCCATCGCTCGCATTGATGATGGCACCTATGGTTACTGTGAAATCACCGGAGACCCTATTGGGTTGCGTAGACTGGATGCACGTCCCATTGCAACATTATCAATCGAAGCTCAAGAGATGCATGAGCGTCGGGAAAAAGTGTTCAGAGACGATTAATTCTGGACGAGAACAAAAAGAGAACATATACTCTTTGGTAGAATCGGCTACATTGGTAGTAACGATAAAACTTTCTGGGATGGTTATCCCATCAGAGGATATGTCACATGGATAAAGATAAAGCACTTGAAGCCGCATTAAGCCAGATTGAGAAAGCTTATGGAAAAGGTGCAGTCATGCGCCTTGGGCAACAAGGTTCGGTAATTGAAATTGAATCTATCTCAACCGGTTCGATAGGTTTGGATATAGCTCTTGGAATAGGGGGGCTGCCAAAAGGTCGTGTTATTGAAGTCTATGGACCAGAGAGCTCTGGTAAGACAACTTTAGCATTGCATGTGGTGGCACAAGCACAGAAATCGGGCGGTGTTTGTGCCTTCGTTGATGCTGAGCATGCTTTAGATCCGGTTTATGCTCAAAAACTGGGCGTGGATATTAATGAATTGGTCATTTCGCAACCAGATACAGGTGAACAAGCATTGAAATTACAGACACCTTGGTTAGGTCAGGGGCTGTTTCTGTTATTGTCGTGGACTCCGTGGCTGCCCTTACCCCTCGCGCTGAATTGGAAGGTGACATGGGAGACTCTTTGCCTGGACTTCAAGCGCGTTTAATGTCTCAAGCATTGCGAAAATTAACAGGTTCAATCTCCCGTTCAAATTGTATGGTTATTTTTATCAACCAGATTCGTATGAAGATTGGGGTGATGTTTGGAAATCCCGAGACAACAACAGGTGGGAATGCGCTTAAATTTTACGCATCTGTTCGTTTGGATATTCGTCGTACAACAGCTATAAAAGATCGTGATGAAGTTGTTGGAAATCAAACCAAGGTTAAAGTTGTTAAAAACAAAGTCGCGCCACCATTTAGAGAAGTGATTTTTGACATCATGTATGGTCAAGGTATCTCAAGAGAAGGGGAACTGATCGATCTGGGTGTTAAGGCAGATATTGTGGAAAAATCTGGATCCTGGTTCTCCTTTTCAGGGCAGAGGATTGGCCAAGGGCGTGAGAATGTAAAACAATTCTTACGCGATAATCCAACGGTTGCGGATGAAATTGATCGGCAAATACGCGCAAAAGCCGGTTTGTTGTCAAACGTTATGGTAGAAGAGCATGCAGAGGCAGCTGAGGCCTAGACCCAAGCCTTTATGCCGTTTACATGAACTTATGGTTAAGTTTTTGGGTCGATGTGAACGGAGAATGTGAATGTCAGGTATGCCACTTGAAGATGTGCGACGCACGTTTGTTGAATTTTTTCAAGCGCGAGATCATGAGCATGTCTCTTCATCTCCACTTGTACCTGACAATGATCCCACATTATTATTTACCAATGCTGGTATGGTGCAGTTTAAGTCTGTTTTTACCGGACAAGAGCAGCGGAGCTATCATCGAGCGGTAACATCGCAAAAATGCGTTCGCGCGGGCGGAAAACATAATGATTTAGACAATGTTGGCTATACAGCTCGTCACCATACGTTTTTTGAGATGCTGGGTAACTTTTCGTTTGGTGATTATTTTAAGGATCAAGCAATTGATCAAGCTTGGCATCTGGTTACACGAGAATTTGGGTTGCCAGTCGATAAACTTTTGGTCACCGTTTACGCCGAGGATGATGAGGCTTTTGCGCTTTGGCGCAAGATAGCAGGTCTGCCCGAAGATCGGATTATTAGAATTGCAACCTCTGACAATTTTTGGTCGATGGGTGACACAGGCCCCTGCGGTCCTTGTTCAGAAATATTCTTCGATCATGGTGACCACATTTGGGGTGGTCCCCCAGGATCACCTGATGAAGATGGTGATAGATTTATTGAAATCTGGAACCTAGTATTTATGCAATTTAATCAAGAGGCTAACGGAGATCGCTTGCCTTTGCCAAAGCCATCTATTGATACAGGGATGGGGTTGGAGCGAATTTCTGCTGTGCTGCAAAATGTTCATGATAATTATGATATTGATTTGTTCAGGACCTTAATACAGGCATCAAAAGATATTACAGGCGCCGGTGAGGATGGTGATCAGAAAATGAGCCATCGTGTCATTGCCGATCATATACGTTCTACATGTTTTATGATGGCTGATGGCGTTACGCCTTCGAATGAAGGTCGAGGCTATGTATTGCGTAGGATTATGCGCAGGGCTCTACGTCATGCACACAAATTGGGTGCCAAGGGGCATGTTTTGTCTAAACTCGCCCCCGTATTGGTTGATCAGATGGGGGCAGCGTTTCCCGAACTTTTGCGTGCGTGAGTTGATGATCGATAGTTTGTATCATGAAGAAGATCGTTTTAGGAGCATGTTAGATAAGGGCATGCATCTATTAGAGGGCGAAATATCAAAAATAGGTTCGCAAAATATTCTGCCTGGTGATGTGGCTTTTCGTCTGTACGATACGTATGGGTTCCCACTTGATTTGACGCAAGATGCGTTACGTGAACGAGGTTTAAGTGTTGATACACAAGGCTTTGATGAAGCCATGGAGCGCCAGCGTGAGGCCGCAAGAGAGTCTTGGGCAGGGTCAGGCGATTTGCAGCTTGCGCATATTTGGTCGGAAATTGTGCAACAAAAAGGCGAAACAAATTTTGTTGGCTATGACCGACTCACGGCAGAAAGCACGATTGTTGCCCTCATACAAGATGGTCAAAATGTAGATATGGTGCATGAGGGTGACCAAGTGGACATTTTGCTGCGTGCGACGCCCTTTTATGGTGAGAGTGGAGGGCCGCAGGGAGATAGAGGTTATGTCTCATCTATGACTGGGGATAAGTTTGAGGTTTTAGACTGTGTAAAACCTCTTTCAGGGCTGCATGTACATCGGGGTATCGTGAAAATCGGTAGGTTGCATGTAGGCCAAAAAGTCCACGCCACTGTTGATGAAAAAAGGCGCGCAAATCTGAGAAGGCATCACTCCGCCACACATATTCTTCACGAAGTACTGCGCCGTGTTTTGGGCGAGCATGTGGCGCAAAAAGGTTCAATGGTGGCGGAAGATAGGCTGCGTTTTGATTTTACACATGCGCATCCCCTTCATCTTAATGAGATCCAACAGATCGAACAAATGGTACAGATGGTTATTCTTGAAAATGATGCTGTAAGTACAGAGATCATGACACCAGAAAAGGCTATGGAAGCTGGTGCTTTGGCGCTATTCGGCGAGAAATATGGGGCTGAAGTTCGGGTATTGTCGATGGGGAAAGCACAGAACGGAAGACAAGGATTTTCTGTGGAGTTATGCGGTGGAACACATGTTCAAGCCTTGGGTGATATTGGTACATTAAAAATTATATCACAGTCGTCTGTATCCGCGGGTGTGCGCCGCATTGAGGCTGTTGTTGGTGAAGCTGCACTTTTGTACAATCAATCAATAGAACAAAAACTGTCCGAGGTTGTGACGGAATTAAAAGTTTCAACCGATGATGTCATTCAGAGAATTAAGTCTCTTCAACAAGAGCGGAGAGATTTAGATCGTCAAGTCCAAGAGTTGCGTAAGCAACTTGCGCTTTCCGGTGGTGCGGGCAGTACCCCGGTGCAGTCTGAAGATATTTCAGGGATGAGTTGTTTGCTGGTGGTCTATGATGGGATTCCTGCTAAAGAATTGCGCGGTTTGGTGGACGAAGAGAAGGCGCGCATCGGCGAAGGCGTTGTGATGGTAATGTCACGTGTAGATGGCAAAGTTGCCGTTGTTGCGGGGGTCACCCAGGGCTTATTGGAGCGTGTGAGTGCAGTTGATCTTGTGCGTGAAGCGGCTTCAGTTCTTGGTGGAAAGGGTGGTGGAGGTCGGCCTGATATGGCTCAAGCTGGTGGACCAGACATATCACGTGCTGATGATGCTATTGAGAAGGTGCGTGCATGGCTTGCTGCACGATGAAATGACGCAAGACCAAATACGCCAAACCACCCCAGAGGATATGGGTTGCTGTCATGGCCAACCAAATGCCTGTTAGGTCATAGAGTTGTGACCCCAGGAACACAAAAGGAATCATGGTGAGGACTGAACGCCCAATACCCACACCTGTGGCCCAATAGGGTTGGTGTAGGCCATTAAAGCCAGCCATAACATACATAGATATGCCATAGAATGCGTAACATATGGGCAGATAACGCATATATGAACGTATAATGTCTTGGACCTCAGTCCCGCCACCAAACATGATGGCCAGATGGTGGGAAAAGTTCATCAATATGATGCAGATAAGAGCGCCAAGCAACAAACAAAATAAACCAAGCTGCTGGTGTCCATCGCGCATGCGGTCAAAATATTTTGCTGCCTGGTTTTGGCCCAAAAATGGACCAATCACGCTGGACAATGCATAAAAAGGTACCAAAATAACAGTTTCAATACGTGTTGCTACGGAAAAACCAGCAACGGCTGCTTCTCCATATCGCGCAACCACAGACAAAACGACGCCATTGGCCAAGGGCAGAACCATATTGGTAAGTGCAGCGGGAATCCCAACAAAAAGAATGTCTTTGAGTGCGGTTGGTAATAAATTTGGCAGCTGTGGACGCGCAAACAGGCCCTCCTTAAACAGCAGATATAATATAATGACAAGGCCTATAAGACGTGAGAAAAACGTCGCCATCATGGATCCTGTAAGGCCCATTGCAGGGATAATTCCCCAGCCAAATATTAGTATAGGGTCTAGGGCTGCATTGGTGAGTGCCACAGCAATCATGGTCAGCCCTGGGCCAGATGTTTTTCCTCTTCCACGCAGTGCACCCATGGCTGACATGGTTACCACCAAGATGCCCATTCCCGCCATTGCCCACATCATTGGAACTTCTAAGATATCTGCAATAGGTCTTGAGGCGCCGATGAGCGTTAACAATGGAAAATGAAGTATCAAGCTAAGTGTAGCAAAGAGACTGCCTAAGGCCATAGAGACAAACAGCCCATAATGAAGGTAGGCCAAACCTAAATCATGATTGCCGGCCCCCATAGCTCGTGCGGAGCTGGCAGACATGCCTGCGGATAAGCCAATACCAAGAGAAATCATGACCAATAGCAAGGGAAAGGCAAAACCTAATGCGGCAAGGGGTTGTTGGCCAAGCAATGATACAAAAAAGGCATCTGTGAGATCTGTGGCCATGATCGCTAGGAGGCCTCCCATGGTAGGAATAGCCATGCGTATCAGTATACTCAAAGGAGGTAATGTTAAGATTTTATTATCTTCATTATTGTGTGACATCCAGAAAATCCTTAGACCAGATTTAGATGCATATAAATGGGTGAGGTTGGCGTTCCATGGGATCTCGGATTGTTGTAACAGGCGTTGCTGGTTTTATTGGCCAAGCGTGCGCTCAACGCTTAGCCCAAGAAGGCTGGGAAGTATACGGTATTGATAACTTTAATGGTTATTACGATCCGGAACTCAAAAAATCACGTCTTTCCCACTTGCCGCAAAAAATCCAAGAGAGGGTTTTGAATGCCGACATAGCTGACACGGATGCTGTCCGAGATTTATTTGACAAAGCACAACCTCAATATGTTTTGCATTTGGCAGCCCAGGCAGGGGTGCGATACTCATTAGAAGAACCTTTAACCTATATAAAATCAAATATTGTAGGGCATTTGAATGTTCTAGAAGCCTGTCGGCAACATGACGTGGAGCATTTGGTTTATGCATCTTCAAGTTCTGTTTATGGGCTCAACAACATTCCTTTTGACGAGGCACATCCTGCAGATCATCCAGTAAGCCTTTACGGTGCGACCAAAAGAAGTAATGAGTTGATGAGTCATGCCTATGCCCATTTATTTGAAATCCCCAGCACTGGACTAAGGTTTTTTACTGTGTATGGGCCATGGGGAAGGCCAGATATGGCCCCATGGAAGTTCATTAATGCAGCATTGCGCGGGCAATCGGTTCCTTTGTTCAATTATGGTGAAATGCTTCGGGATTTTACATATATTGATGATATTGTGGAGGGTGTCATTCGGATACTCAACAAACCACCAAAAAGGCAAAGCCTTGAAGATGTAGACATGTCCCCTGCTTCATCAACTGCCGCCCATCGGGTGTTCAATATCGGTAATGACGCACCAGAGAGTTTAAAAGCCTTTGTAGCAGCTATTGAAAAAGCAACCGGTACGTCACTAGCTGTTGATCTTCAGCCGCTACAGCCAGGTGATGTCCTTGAGACAAGGGCTGAAATTCATAGGCTAGATGAGTTGGTAGGTTTTCGCCCTGCCACGGATTTGCAAACCGGCATTAACAAGACAACTGCTTGGTTTCGTTCCTATTACCAGCTTTAATTAGCTCAGGTGGTGATCAAGCGCTTTGCTAAGATTTTCATCAATTTTATCGAGAAACTCTGTTGTGGTAAGCCAGCCTTGATTAGGTCCTACCAAGAGAGCCAAATCTTTTGTCATCGCGCCATTTTCAACCGTTTGGACGCAAACCGTTTCTAGGCATGAAGCAAATTTAGCCAGTTCTTTGTTTTCATCCAATTTTGCACGATGGCTTAAGCCTCGGGTCCACGCAAAAATAGAGGCCATTGAGTTGGTTGAAGTTGGTTTGCCCTGCTGATGCAGGCGAAAGTGTCTAGTAACGGTGCCATGAGCCGCCTCAGCTTCAACAGTCTTACCGTCTGGTGTCATAAGAACGGACGTCATCAGTCCCAATGAGCCAAAGCCTTGTGCCACTGTATCAGATTGCACATCACCGTCATAATTTTTACACGCCCATACAAATTTCCCAGACCATTTAAGCGCACATGCTACCATGTCATCTATCAGACGATGCTCATAATGGATGCCAACAGCTTGGAATTGGTCAACAAATTCTGTGTTGTATACCTCTTCAAATAAATCCTTAAAGCGACCATCATATGATTTGAGGATTGTATTTTTTGTGGATAGGAATAAAGGCCATTGTCTGTTCAGCGCGTAGTTCATGCACGCCCTGGCAAAATCTCGTATGGCGCTATCAAGGTTATACATGCCCATGGCAACACCTGCGCCAGGGAAGTCATACACTTCAAATTCTTGGTGCTCTGTTCCATCTTCTGATTCCCAACGTAACGTAAGTTTTCCTTTGCCAGGCACGCGAAAATCTGTTGCGCGATATTGATCACCAAAGGCATGCCGTCCCACAACAATGGGCTCAGTCCAACCTGGCACAAGCCTTGGGACGTTTTGGCAAATGATAGGTTCGCGAAAAACAACACCGCCGAGAATGTTACGGATGGTGCCATTGGGCGAGCGCCACATCTTCTGAAGCCCAAATTCTTCTACCCTTGCCTCGTCTGGTGTGATGGTGGCGCATTTTATTCCCACTCCATGACATTTGATAGCTTCTGCAGCATCAATGGTTATCTGATCTTGTGTTTGGTCACGAGAGGTTACGCTCAAATCAAAATATTTTGTATCTAGTTGAAGATAAGGAAAAATTAATTTTTGTTTGATGATATCCCATATAATTCTGGTCATTTCATCCCCATCACATTCGACAATTGGGTTGCTCACTTTGATTTTGCTCATGAATGAAACCTCTCTTGGGGCATGATTTGCTGATTAAGAAACATGGTGCTGGTATGTATTCGTTTGTATGTTGTCCTGTGATGTGCCACGCAGGGGTGGCTTTATGGCAATGCCTTTATCAGTGTCGAGGTGCAATATGAGAAATCCATTCAGGCCGAAAGTTGTATTGGTAAAACCCCAAATGGGCGAAAATATAGGGGCTGCAGCCAGAGCAATGGCAAATTTTGGTCTTACAGAGATGCGTTTGGTGTGCCCAAGAGATGGTTGGCCGAATCCCAAAGCAACTGCGATGGCGGCAGGCGCGAACCATATCCTTGATAAAGTGCAGCTATTCGATAGCCTTCAAGATGCATTAGCTGACTGTCACTACGCTGTTGCAACCACGGCGAGGATACGTGAGCAAAATAAAAGGGTTCTTGAACCGTCAGAGCTTGGGGAGCAGATGGCATCATTTCAAGCCAACAGCGCTGTTGTTTTTGGGCCTGAAAGATCTGGCTTGGAAAATGATGATATCGCATGTTGTCACGACATGTTACGCATTCCTGTCGCGCCAGACTTTGCATCACTAAATTTGGCCCAATCAGTGTTGTTGATTTGTTATGAACTTTTTCGATTTCAGCCACTCGAGCAGCCAAAGCTGGTGCGTGATCCCGTAGCACCATTGCACGAATATGAAGGTATGTTAGGACAGCTTAGCGATGCATTGGATATGTCGGGTTTCTTCTATCCTGAAGAAAAAAAGGCATCAATGGTAAGAAATCTTCGTGGTATGTTCCTCTCAGTGGGCTGGTCATCGCAACAGATTCGAACAATGAGGGGGGTAATCAGGTCCCTCCAGCGCGGTCACCCCCAAAAACAGCCAGATGATTGACCTCTATCATGACTTTGTTTATAGCCACGTACTTCAACCAAACTTGGCATGAGCGTGGCCCAAGCTAACTGTTGCTTGTCGGCCTGTCGTTGGAGCGGTTTCGCCCAAAGTAGGAGCATGATTGCACAAGTTGATTATAAAAGGAGTGACTGATGTCCAAACGCGAATCCGCGAAATATAAAATTGATCGCCGTATGGGTGAAAATCTGTGGGGTCGTCCCAAGAGCCCAGTTAATCGTCGTAACTATGGACCTGGACAACATGGTCAGCGTCGAAAAGGCAAGCTCTCTGATTTTGGTCTCCAGCTGCGTGCGAAGCAGAAACTAAAAGGCTACTACGGTAGCATCTCAGAAAAACAATTCCGTGCAATTTACAACGAAGCCGATCGTCGTCGTGGTGACACAGGTGAAAACCTGATTGGTTTGCTTGAAAGCAGGTTAGACGCCTTGGTCTATCGTGCCAAATTTGTTCCCACCGTGTTTGCAGCACGTCAGTTTGTGAATCATGGACATGTGTTGGTTAATGGCAAAAAGGTAAATATTCCTTCATACCGTTTGCGTTTGGGTGATGTGGTTGAAGTTCGTGAACGTTCACGGCAAATGCCATTGGTTCTTGAGGCTATTCAATCTGCGGAGCGTGACGTTCCAGATTATATTGACGTAGATCATCAAAAACTATCTGCAACTTTCCAGCGATTGCCACAGATGGCTGATGTTCCTTATCCTGTTCAAATGGAACCAAACTTAGTGGTTGAATTTTATTCCCGCTAATTGACCTTGTTTGCTGAGTTTAAAAAAACCGTTCCTTCTGGGACGGTTTTTTTTTGGGCTGTTGATTGGGGAATGTTTCGCAAAATATGACATAGCGATGACCCGATCCATTGCGTTTTTACCTAAGTTGTTTAACCTCTGAATTGCAATATCAGAAATAACAGGGGAAAATGTATGGCGGTTGTAGAAACAGAAGAACATGGTGAAATATTTGTGGTAAGGATCAATCGTCCTGAACGTTTGGGTGCGCTGAACCACGAAACCCGTTCACTTTTGGCTGATGCATGGCATCATTTGCAAGAAAGCAAACATTTGGAGGTAGGGATTTTTACTGGGACAGGTCGTGGCTTCTGTGCTGGTGAGGATATGAAGGAAGCCCTGGCAGATAACCTTCCTGGGGGACGCAGACCTGATCGAGAAGATCCATTGATGGCTGGGACATTACAAAAACCGGTCATAGCGGCAATAAATGGACATGCTATGGGTGGTGGCTTCATGTTGGTAGAAGCAACTGATTTGAGGGTGTCATCGCGTGATGCTTTGTTTGAAGTGTCCGAGGCTAAGCGATGGTTATTAGGTGGCTATAACCATGGGGTCATTGCCAATATGCCATTTCCCATAGCGATGGAAATGGCATTGGCTTATCGGTTTGATGCGACACGAATGCATCAACTTGGATTTATCAATCGTGTTGTTGATGCAGATCAAGTGATGAATGAAGCCATGGGTATGGCGGAGCATTTGTTGAAGTTACCTCCTGCTGCACGTGTGAATACAGTACATTTGATGCGTAAGATGAGGCCACAGCCG
>JAYPQH010000005.1:0-91826 GCA_038131935.1 Alphaproteobacteria bacterium
TAGCTTCGACTGGAAATGTGGTACGTCTGACGGTTCCCATCGAGAACGGAATATAGTTGTTGTTGGAGCTGATAGTAACGTTGCTCTGGATTTAGACGCCATTGTTCAAAGTTACACGCAGGAGGACAAGGGGTCAGTTAACTAGCTCTGCATCTTCAGTTGATCACATTATCTGTTGATGCCGTTAACTTTAGCTTAGAGACTGATGGCTCTATAACCCAATCTGGTAACATTCTGATCCGCAGGGTCATGAATCTAACGGCTGATGAAATTGTTCTCTCGCAGGATACGAACCAAATATCAGGCACGTTACAATTAGCGGCTAGAACAGCGACAGTCTCTCGACGCTCTCAGATGTCACAGTTAATGGGGTGTGGTGAGTCATTAACAGTTGAGGCTACGAGTGATAATGTAGTTTTAGAATAATCTTGTATTTGGGACTGCTTCGATTGATGCATTGGGGTAATGTTACACAATCTGCGGAGGTACTAAGACAGTAGGAGATATTCTTTCTGTTTCTGCAGCTGGTGGCTGCTGTTGTCTAGGGATCCGGTGATCTTGAAGGCAAATACGTCAAGTATATTGACTATCCAGGACGCGAACGACTTGGTTATAGCTGCTGAAGCTGCATCGCAGTTTTTTGGATATTGAGGGTCAACTGGGTACTTCCAGGTAACGGAGTAGTTCGTACGGGGCTCATTGGTTGGTT
The DNA here is from genome assembly GCA_038131935.1 of Alphaproteobacteria bacterium. Classification (GTDB taxonomy): domain Bacteria; phylum Pseudomonadota; class Alphaproteobacteria; order UBA8317; family UBA8317; genus UBA8317. The sequence goes on from JAYPQH010000005.1 coordinate 710, forward strand.
CAACAGGAAGTTTTGCAATTGATACAGCGGTTGGGTCGTTGATCTTATGGCGGAAGGGATCTATACGAATTTCAGGATGCTGATAATATTCAAATTGACAGTCTAAAAGTCTAAACGGAGGTGATATATCTATCACCGCGCCGAAGCTATCGATCACGGTTGGAGCTGAGGGTGACTTAGAGCAAATAGCCACCAGTGGTGATGTTACGTTTGAGACAGAGTCAGTTACCTTGGAGGAGAGGTTCACTTAAGTGGTGACATAGTGATCAATGCTAGCGGCACGGTCACCTTTGAGGACACTGTCACCCTCTACGAAGGTGCAGACCTTATTGTTGAGGGGGCTTCAGATGTTGTTCTTCTTGGAGGCATTAGGTTTGTTGGAGCTGATGCAACTGAGAGTAGCATGGTATTGCGATCGGCTTCAGATACGGATTCGCTTGTCTTTGAGTCACTTCTTGGGCTCTGGGCTAGGGAGACTGCTACTGGTTTATCGTTGGACAGCAATGCATTCACAATAGGAGGTCTGCAATACTTCGAACTCACTGGTAATGCTCAGTCAACGGGGGTTGGCACGATTCAGCTTAATGCCCGATCACTTGATGTTGGCTTCCCGGATGGTGTCAGTGACGGTTCTATATCAGCCGAGACGATTATGATCAGCGTGACTGAATCTGATCTTGATCTGTCGTTGGATCTGAACGCCACTGATGTTTCAATTGATGTTGCGGGTTCGATTGGAGCGAGAGGGTCTGCACTTGATGTGAACGCTGATAGGGTTGTTGTGCATGCTGGTGGAGATGCTTATCTTGGGTCGTCCTCGCAGGATTTGGTTTTAAGCTCGGTTGTTGTGGGTGGAACGTTTGGAATAGCTTCGACTGGAAATGTTACGTCTGACGGTTCCATCCAGGCAGATATGGTTGTTGTTGGAGCTGATGGTAACGTTGCTCTGGATTTAGACGCCAGTGGTATCGAAGTTACAGGAGGACAGGAGGTCCAGTTAACTAGCTCTGCATCTTCGGTTGATCTGATATCTGTTGATGCCGTTAACTTTAGCTTAGAGACTGATGGCTCTATAACCCAATCTGGTAACATTCTGATCACAGGGTCCTTAGATCTAACGGCTGATGAAATTGTTCTCTCGCAGGATACGAACCAAATATCAGGCACGTTACAATTAGCGGCTAGAACAGCGACAGTCTCGACGCTCTCAGATGTCACAGTTAGTGGGGTATTGAGTGAGTCATTAACGGTTGAGGCTACGGGTGATAATGTAGTTTTGGGTAATCTTGCATTTGGGACTGCTTCGATTGATGCATTGGGTAATTTGGGTGGGTACTAAGACAGTAGGAGATGTTCTTTCTGTTTTGCAGCTGGTGGCATTGTTGGGGGATCTAGGTGATCTTGAGGCTGGTGATAATGTAGTTTTGGGTAATCTTGCATTTGGGACTGCTTCGATTGATGCATTGGGTAATGTTACACAATCTGCGGGTACTAAGACGGTAGGAGATGTTCTTTCTGTTTCTGCAGCTGGTGGCTTAACATTGTCTGGGGATCTAGGTGATCTTGAGGCAAATACGTCTGGTACATTGACTATCCAGGACGCGAACGACTTGGTTATAGCTGCTGAAGCTGCATCACTGGTTTTGGATATTGAGGGTCAACTGAGTACTTCAGGTAACGGAGTAGTCCGTACGGGCTCATTGGTTGGTTCAGCAGGAAGTTTTGCAATTGATACAGCGGTTGAGTCTGTTGATCTTATAGCGGAGGGATCTATACAGATTTCGGATGCTGATACTATTCAAATTGACAGTCTAAGAAGTCTAAACGGAGGTGATATATCTATCACCGCGCTTGGCTCGATCACGGTTGGAGCTGAGGGTGACTTAGAGCAAATAGCCACCAGTGGTGATGTTACGTTTGAGACGGAGTCAGTTACCTTTGGAGGAGAGGTTCACTTAAGTGGTGACATAGTGATCAATGCTAGCGGCACGGTCACCTTTGAGGACACTGTCACCCTCTACGAAGGTGCAGACCTTATTGTTGAGGGGGCTTCAGATGTTGTTCTTCTTGGAGGCATTAGGTTTGTTGGAGCTGATGCAACTGAGAGTAGCATGGTATTGCGATCGGCTTCAGATACGGATTCGCTTGTCTTTGAGTCACTTCTTGGGCTCTGGGCTAGGGAGACTGCTACTGGTTTATCGTTGGACAGCAATGCATTCACAATAGGAGGTCTGCAATACTTGGAACTCACTGGTAATGCTCAGTCAACGGGGTTGGCACGATTCAGCTTAATGCCCGATCACTTGATGTTGGCTTCCCGGATGGTGTCAGTGACGGTTCTATATCAGCCGAGACGATTATGATCAGCGTGACTGAATCTGATCTTGATCTGTCGTTGGATCTGAATGCCACTGATGTTTCAATTGATGTTGCGGGTTCGATTGGAGCGAGAGGTTCGGCACTTGGTGTGAACGCTGATAGGGTTGTTGTGCATGCTGGTGGAGATGCTTATCTTGGGTCGTCCTCGCAGGATTTGGTTTTAAGCTCGGTTGTTGTGGGTGGAACGTTTGGAATAGCTTCGACTGGAAATGTTACGTCTGACGGTTCCATCCAGGCAGATATGGTTGTTGTTGGAGCTGATGGTAACGTTGCTCTGGATTTAGACGCCAGTGGTATCGAAGTTACAGGAGGACAGGAGGTCCAGTTAACTAGCTCTGCATCTTCGGTTGATCTGATATCTGTTGATGCCGTTAACTTTAGCTTAGAGACTGATGGCTCTATAACCCAATCTGGTAACATTCTGATCACAGGGTCCTCAGATCTAACGGCTGATGAAATTGTTCTCTCGCAGGATACGAACCAAATATCAGGCACGTTACAATTAGCGGCTAGAACAGCGACAGTCTCGACGCTCTCAGATGTCACAGTTAGTGGGGTATTGAGTGAGTCATTAACGGTTGAGGCTACGGGTGATAATGTAGTTTTGGGTAATCTTGCATTTGGGACTGCTTCGATTGATGCATTGGGTAATGTTACACAATCTGCGGGTACTAAGACGGTAGGAGATGTTCTTTCTGTTTCTGCAGCTGGTGGCTTAACATTGTCTGGGGATCTAGGTGATCTTGAGGCTACGGGTGATAATGTAGTTTTGGGTAATCTTGCATTTGGGACTGCTTCGATTGATGCATTGGGTAATGTTACACAATCTGCGGGTACTAAGACGGTAGGAGATGTTCTTTCTGTTTCTGCAGCTGGTGGCTTAACATTGTCTGGGGATCTAGGTGATCTTGAGGCAAATACGTCTGGTACATTGACTATCCAGGACGCGAACGACTTGGTTATAGCTGCTGAAGCTGCATCACTGGTTTTGGATATTGAGGGTCAACTGAGTACTTCAGGTAACGGAGTAGTCCGTACGGGCTCATTGGTTGGTTCAGCAGGAAGTTTTGCAATTGATACAGTGGTTGAGTCTGTTGATCTTATAGCGGAGGGATCTATACAGATTTCGGATGCTGATACTATTCAAATTGACAGTCTAAAGAAGTCTAAACGAGGTGATATATCTATCACCGCGCTTGGCTCGATCACGGTTGGAGCTGAGGGTGACTTAGAGCAAATAGCCACCAGTGGTGATGTTACGTTTGAGACGGAGTCAGTTACCTTTGGAGGAGAGGTTCACTTAAGTAGTGACATAGTGATCAATGCTAGTGGCACGGTCACCTTTGAGGACACTGTCACCCTCTATGAAGGTGCAGACCTTATTGTTGAGGGGGCTTCAGATGTTGTTCTTCTTGGAGGCATTAGGTTTGTTGGAGCTGATGCAACTGAGAGTAGCATGGTATTGCGATCGGCTTCAGATACGGATTCGCTTGTCTTTGAGTCACTTCTTGGGCTCTGGGCTAGGGAGACTGCTACTGGTTTATCGTTGGACAGCAATGCATTCACAATAGGAGGTCTCCAATACTTCGAACTCACTGGTAATGCTCAGTCAACGGGGGTTGGCACGATTCAGCTTAATGCCCGATCACTTGATGTTGGCTTCCCGGATGGTGTCAGTGACGGTTCTATATCAGCCGAGACGATTATGATCAGCGTGACTGAATCTGATCTTGATCTGTCGTTGGATCTGAATGCCACTGATGTTTCAATTGATGTTGCGGGTTCGATTGGAGCGAGAGGGTCTGCACTTGATGTGAACGCTGATAGGGTTGTTGTGCATGCTGGTGGAGATGCTTATCTTGGGTCGTCCTCGCAGGATTTGGTTTTAAGCTCGGTTTGTTGTGGGTGGAACGTTTGGAATAGCTTCGACTGGAAATGTTACGTCTGACGGTTCCATCCAGGCAGATATGGTTGTTGTTGGAGCTGATGGTAACGTTGCTCTGGATTTAGACGCCAGTGGTATCGAAGTTACAGGAGGACAGGAGGTCCAGTTAACTAGCTCTGCATCTTCGGTTGATCTGATATCTGTTGATGCCGTTAACTTTAGCTTAGAGACTGATGGCTCTATAACCCAATCTGGTAACATTCTGATCACAGGGTCCTTAGATCTAACGGCTGATGAAATTGTTCTCTCGCAGGATACGAACCAAATATCAGGCACGTTACAATTAGCGGCTAGAACAGCGACAGTCTCGACGCTCAGTTCATTGATGTCACAGTTACGGGTGATAATGTAGTTTTGGGTAATCTTGCATTTGGGACTGCTTCGATTGATGCATTGGGTAATGTTCAATCTGCGGGTACTAGACGGTTGATGTTCTTTTCTGTTTCTGCAGCTGGTGGTGATAATGATCTAGGTGATTTGAGGCTACGGGTGATAAATAATCTTGCATTTGGGACTGCTTCGATTGATGCATTGGGTAATGTTACACAATCTGCGGGTACTAAGACGGTAGGAGATGTTCTTTCTGTTTCTGCAGCTGGTGGCTTAACATTGTCTGGGGATCTAGGTGATCTTGAGGCAAATACGTCTGGTACATTGACTATCCAGGACGCGAACGACTTGTTCTTTCTGTTATAGCTGCTGGGGAAGCTGCATCACTGGTTTTGGATATTGAGGGTCAACTGGAGTACTTCAGGTAACGGAGTAGTTCGTACGGGCTCATTGGTTGGTTCAGCAGGAAGTTTTGCAATTGATACAGCGGTTGAGTCTGTTGATCTTATAGCGGAGGATCTATGCAGATTTCGGATGCTGATACTATTCAAATTGACAGTCTAAGAAGTCTAAACGGAGGTGATATATCTATCACCGCGCTTGGCTCGATCACGGTTGGAGCTGAGGGTGACTTAGAGCAAATAGCCACCAGTGGTGATGTGGCGTTAGAGGCTGGGTCTGGTATTGGTGGATTCGAAGCGTTGAGATTAGGAGTGCATGCGGCACAACTCTCTGTGCAAGCTGGATCGACCGATCCGGATGCGGACGTTTACATTTACAGTGGCTCCGATATCAACGTGGATGATACTGGGATTCGTAATATGGCTCGCGAAGGATGGTTGTTGTTGACTTATATGAGTCAACTGACTGGGAAAGATAAAATATTTAGTGAGAGTGAAAATGTTTTGTTATTGCAGACCGAGAAATCCTTTTCGGAGGAGGATGCAGCTACACTTTTGAGCTCCAAAGACGATGCTAAAGGTCGTCCGGTAGTTGCGAGCTCAGAAATGCTACAAGAAATGCGATCAACGGCTCGGGTCGGCGAAGTGCTGCATGTTTCTACTGCCGAGATTAGTGACAGCAACGGGATAGGTAGTGATTTCTTATATGTTTGGTTGCGAGATGGGGTGATTATAGATGGTCAAAATACGGAAACCTACAGCCTTACGAGAGCTGATGTTGGGTCAGCTATCATAGCTAGGGTTGGGTTTACGGATGATGCCGGGTTCGCTGAAGAAGTCACAAGCGAAGGGGTAAAGGTGGCAGCCCAGCCATTCCATGAATTGCCTTTTAAACGCCAAGAGTCTGAACTTCTAATCGATTTCTCTGAGTTGCAAGTTGTAGATGATAATGAGCTGTACAAATCGATGCTTACATCTACGACTAGTCAAGTTGTTCGTCCAATGACGGTTACAGAGAAACTGAGTCAAATGGGTTATAAGTCAAATGACTCAACTGGCTTAATGCGGCAAAGTGATAATGGCACTGTTGCGCAAGTCATATCAGAAATGTTTTCTAATCTGATCGAAGGTGTACGAGTTCAAGAAACAACAGATGAAGCTTTAGAAGCAACAGAGGCTGTGCAATCAACTGATGTGGATGAAGTCTCAGCTGATGAGTTAAAACCATCAAGTGATGAATTTATTGAAACTGTAACTGATAGTGCCAACACAGATACTCATGTTGACTGGTGCTGATAGCAATACTGATGCTGATGTTGATGCTGGTACTGATACCAATACCAATACTGATGCTGATGTTGATGCGGGTACTGATAGCAATACTGATGCTGATGTTGATGCCAGTACTGATACCGATGCTGAACAACTTATGCTCACTAGATAATAAAGTGTAGGGGCATTTGCTGAAGGCGAATGTGTAACAAAAGATCTTCGAACCCTTGAGGTGCTTTGCTATGTGATTGATGGGTTTGGAACAGCGCCAAGTCCTCTGCCGTCATATGAAATTCTTTGTGTTATGCTAGCGACATTCTCTAATTAAACTATTTCGAGGATGTCATTAAATTGATAAATGTTGAAGTTATCACACAATCTGTCAGGGTGAGTTAAATCAACTCCATCAATTTTGAATTGACACATCAAACTCATCCACTGATCGATGTGGACAATAATTGAACACTTAAGCAAAGAGCTATATCCTATGTATGAAACAAAGTTTTGATTGAATTGATATGTGATCAACTGAGCGTGTACTTTCCTCTGGTTAAGCAACTAATTGTTAAGGAACTCTATTAAATTTTGCAGGCGTTTAAATCAGATTACCTGTGATGTGATCATCTGCCAGACTAATTGTTCGGTAGTTAGTTAAATATTAACCCAAAATGCCGGAGTTAAAAGTTAATAAGAAATCAATCTTATGCGGTATGAATACACTATTCTTATGCACTCTTAGGTTTAACTTATAAAGTAATATGTAAAATAATTGGGAGTGTTGGCCATGCCTTCTACTGCAAGCATCACCTTGCAACAGTTTAAAATCAAGCCAAATATCGGTGTCTATGAAGCTGATGATATTGTGCCCGATTACCATCTTTTGGACCTGACTCTATCGCTTTCACCACGAAAATTGCTGATAGATGAAGACAGTATGGCTCACGTTTTTGATTATGACCCTTTGGTAACAAAGATCAAAGAGCTTGCTTCACAGCAGCACTACATGACCCAAGAGTATTTGCTTTTTCGTATCGTTCGGTGCTGTTTTGATGAAGACGACATCAGGGGGGTGAATGCTTGGCTGCGAAAATTTCCAGTTGATACAACAGGTCAACTTGGTGTGCGTATAGATCTTTGTCGAAAAGATTTTGATTCCATGTTCAAACCTGATGAGCATCGCTGAGTTCAGTCTAACATCCTTGCGCATGGGTTCATTGTTGTAGGAAGGTTGGGCAAAATCTTAAAGGAGATAATATCATGCAGGCCTTGGATTTACAGATTGCTGTCACACCAACCTCACCTTACGCCACCATCGTGCGCTTGGCAGCTTGCTTGAAAGAAATAGAGAAAGATATTGCTTGGTTTTGGACAAAGACGCGCATTCCTAATGATCCAATGTTACAATATCATCCATCTGGCAGGATTCCGTTTGCTCGATTTACAGATGGCAGTGTTGTTGAAGAAACTTCCCTCATTGTTTCGTATCTAGATAGCCTGGCCAAACCTCAATTGGTTTTGGCTCCTGATCCTAAAAATCCAAGCCAACGTTATGAAGCCACCGCTCGGGCCATGATGGATGGGTTGGCAGTTTGGGCGCGTGAAGTGATACGTCCTAAAGACGAACAATCTCCAAGCATCATTAGGCATGAGGTAGAGAGGGCAACACGTCTTTGCCAATATTTTGAACAACATGTGCATGAAGATAGTTTTCATGGGGATGTCAATTTGCTGCAGTTATACCTCTTTGCATCCTTGCGCATCGATCAACGACTTCCTGAATTCCAATGGCGCGCATCCCATCCCAAATTGTTGCAATGGTGGAATGTCTTCGTAAAACAAGATTTTGTGGTGCGTACTGAGAATATGAAGCCTCAATAAATTGGCTTGAGCCATAGATAAGCTGAGGGGGCAGTCCTTCATTAGGAATAAGGTGCAACAAGTTTTGGTTTCTGCATCAAAAAACACGCTTAGATTTGATCTTTTGAGCAAACAAACAAGTGTCAACGAAAGGGCAAGAGAGAATGAAACGACGCGAAGGAGACCCTTGGATGCCTGCGGCAACATTAGGGGCGCAATTAAAAGCTGTTGGTATCAATCTATTGGTGGAGGAGATTGCGCGGTCGATCATGTTTCAAAAACAAGTACTTTGCGCAAAAGTCTTGTATGAAGATCCTGATTTTGCTTTCCTGGAAGCTCAAGGCAGTCAATGGATGGTTCATGCCTTTCACACTTATGAAAACCATCCCTTTGCCCAATATAGCCGAAACAATAGAGGTGGTGGAATAGAATTGCGCGTTTACGGATGTGATCCTGATCAAGCTGCAGCCAATGCTGGTGATGTTGGTGGTGTTGTGCTGTGCGCTCCTCAGGACAAACCTCATGGTTTGCGAGAGGCTTATATTCAATGCCCTGATGGTTATGTTTGGGTACCTAGTTTAGCCATTGGTCCCAACGTCTAGAAAGAGCCATCCTTGAGCTTGTTTGTCGATGATCCAGCGCCACCTCTCATAGGCGGCGCTGGTTTTTCTCTACGGGATCAGGATGCTTTCTTGAATGAGCCTGGTCTCTTTTTTCCACCACGATGAAAAGGCTTTTTTGCTTTCTGCGCACGATTTTGAGGGTTATTGGGACGGGCGCGTCTTGGTTTCTTTTCTTCGCGTGGTTGGTCGGGATTAAGCAAGCGATCAATAGCTTTCCATTTGCCACGTTCAGATGGTGCAATAAAGTTTAAGGCTTCACCTTTAGCCCCAGCCCGTGCCGTACGTCCAATGCGGTGAATGTAGTCCTCAGGGCATTGTGGCAAATCGAAATTGATAACATGGGCAATATGCGGAATATCAAGCCCACGCGCGGCAACATCAGTGGCCACAAGGATCCGATATTTTTTGTTGCGAAAAGCACTTATCACACGATTGCGTTGATTTTGTCGTAAATCACCATGGATGGCATCTGCCTGCAATCCATCTTGTCCAAGCTTGCGTGCGATTTTTTCAGAATCAGTTTTGGTTTTGACAAAAACAATCACTGTTCCTTCTCGCTTGCCCAATTGCTGCAAAAGGGTTGGGTATTTTTCATCATCACGTAAGTGTAAAAACTCTTGGGTGATGTTTTCTGCTGGCGAAGAGGTGGCGGCTACCTGCACATGCTCAGGCTCATGAAGGTAGTTTTGAGCAATCCTCAAAATTGATTTTGGTAAGGTTGCAGAAAACATGAGTGTTTGTGGCTTTTCGTCCATATGCTTCATGATTTCATCGATTTGTTCAGAAAAACCCATGTCCAACATGCGGTCGGTTTCGTCGAGCACAAGGTAGTTCAGCGCGTTTAACTTCAAGGTTTTGCGTTTCAGGTGATCATTGATCCGTCCAGGGGTGCCCACAACAAGGCGAGGTTGACTACGCAATTGGTTCAACTGCTTGGGCATGGCTTCGCCACCAATCAGTAAGGCCGAACGAATTTTTGATTTTTTGCCCAACATGGTCCGGAGTTGTTCAATAACTTGTGCGGCTAGCTCTCGGGTTGGTGTGATCACCATAGCCTGCGCATCAGGATTTTCCATCAATTGGCTTACCAGGGGAATCCCGTAAGCGCCTGTTTTCCCAGTTCCTGTTTGTGCGGATCCCAAAATATCCTTGCCGTTTAAAGCAAGAGGGATGGCTTGGGATTGAATGGGTGTTGGTTTTGCAAATTGCATATGTGCCAACGTATGCTGTAATGCCTCAGGGAGTTGAATGTCTTGGAAAGTTTCCACGTAGATGTCCTAACGGTTGATGGAAAAGCCAAAGCATTTACATGAACGCTTCAGATTGGCCCATCAGGGTTTCAAAAATAGGCGCAACATATTTGTTGTTTAGGAAGGTTGATCCAAGACAAAATTCACCCTCACCTTGTTTTCAACAAAGTGTACCGTACCAAAGAATTGACCCTATTGAGTTGTACCAATAAGGTTAACATCAAGTGCCGGTATAGTGGATCATTTTTGTCATGATGAACATTCACAAAAATACCAAATTGGCCGCGTTGTCAGTGCGTGAAAATGAAAGGCTTTCAAACACCACATTCAAACGCGTAAGGCCTCAATAACATCCCAATCCAAGGATTTTCATCCTGAACTGGAGAAGTTCACATGGCATTTCGTGCATGAATGAAGATGCTGTGTGACGTAAAACGCGAAAGATTGCAACAAAATAATGATGGAACTATCTGCGCTGATCGCAATTGTTGCCATTTGTATGTTGCACGCCCTGTTCGTGGCGATATGTCGCGCTATGTTTAAGGTGAAGATGTATTTGGTCATACGGTGTTGTTATGAAAAATGTTCGAAATTATGGGGGAAGCCCGCTTTGTAGGTTTGACAGGCAGACCAACCAATATGTTTTTGATATTGGTACAGCTGAAGTCAGCTTTGATGATGCTGCAAAAATTTATGGTAAGGATGCTGCAATTTCGGCTTTGTTGCTTGCTAAGGGGCCTAAACAACCAACCATAGGTCATGAAAATTTTTCTGAAGAGAAAGCGCAACCTAGCCAAGATATCAACAAACAAATTGCTTTGCTTGAAGTTTTAGCGCTTGGCTGTAAAAAACATCCATCATATCGAGCCATAAGGAAAGCAACCGGTAAATGTGATGATTGCGTTGTGGTGTGGAATGCACGCCAAGAGCTACAGAATTTCTATCTTGGTTGATGGGGCGTTAAAATCTCCTTGTAAGCAAAAATCGTAACAAGCGACCAATTCCTCTCCATAGTAGAAGTTGAAGAAGACGATGTCGGAGTATAAAGTCCCATATCCGTCCAAAAAGATGACGTATACGCCATAAAAACCACAAAATAACGAGTATAAGCCCCAAAAACACAGCAATCTTGATCATCAGGTACCTCTTCAAATGGTTTCGAAAAAAGCCATGACGTAAGATTTGTTTAGACTTGTTTCATACCACATGTAAGTCGATTGATGCTTATTGCCGCCCGTATCACTTAAGAAATTTGACTTAAGGAAAGTTTACATGACCGCTGATGATATTATTGCCACCCTTCAACTAAAACCCCACCCTGAGGGTGGCTACTATCGCGAGACCTGGGTTGCGGAACATAGTCCCGGTACCCGCCCTACAGGTACCTGTATCTATTTCTTACTAGCTGAAGGTATGCGCAGTCATTGGCACAAAGTTGATGCCACAGAAATCTGGCATTTTCATTTGGGGGCAGAATTGCTTTTGACCTCGTCGCCCACCCAACATGGACCGGTTACGCGACATAGACTGGGTCCTGACCTGCTTAAGGGTGCGCGTCCACAAGTTATAGTTCCTGAATTGGTATGGCAATCAGCCCAGAGCATGGGCCCATGGAGCTTGGTAAGTTGCACGGTAAGCCCGGGCTTCCAGTTTGAAGGTTTTACGCTAGCCCCCCCAGATTTTATGATCATGGACAATATGTAAATGAAGTGAACTCATTGAGGAACAAATATTAAAATATTGACCTACTGATCTCTTACCCCTCATCATTATTTTAGTCTTATTGTGACAGACGAGGGGAAGATAATGCGATCAATCCTGCGTGATGGCCATCATGTTGATGGTGTTATGATCTTTGAATTTTTTACACCAGCTATTCCAACATTAATGGAGCAAGCCGGCGCCTCCTTTATTCTTTATGACATGGAACATACAGGCATTAGTTTCGATGGCCTTCGCGACCAAGTCTCCTATTGTCGTGGCCTTTCGGTGCAGCCGATGGTCCGGGTGCCTCGTGGACAGTACAGTTTTTTGGCGCGAGCTTTGGATATCGGTATGCGTGGGGTGATGATACCCATGGTCGAAAGCCTCAAGGAAGCCCAAGAGATCGTTCAAGCTTGCCGCTATCCACCTCAAGGACGGCGTGGTGCAGCATTTGGTTTCGCCCATGATCATTACCAATCAGGCGACCCCGCCCAGATCATGCATCAAGCCAATGAAGATATTGTGGTGATTGCCCAAATTGAAACAGAGCGCGGTCTGGAAGCCGTAGATGATATTGCTGCTTGTGAGGGGATTGATGTTTTGTGGATTGGTCATTTCGACCTCACAAATTTTTTAGGTATCCCAGGGCAATTTGATCATCCGCTCTATAAAGACGCGGTGGCCAAAACAGTCCAAGCTGCACGGCGTCATGGAAAAGCCTGTGGTATCATGGCCGCCAATGCGACTTGGCGGAGCAATATAAAGCCTTGGGCTTTTCGATGATAGCTTATGGACCAGATCATCAATTGTTGAAGCAGGCGATGTCAGATCTTATCAATGGCGGAAGGTGAGAAATCATGACCTTTAAAATAGCATCAACAAGAGATTTGAGGCGTGCAGATGGAACAGCTGCGTTCTCTGAGCAAGCATTTGAAGAACTTGCACGAAATCAAGACATCTCATGGGAATGGTTGCCTGATGATCTGGATGAACTGACCCCCGACATTCTAGCGCAATATGATGGGCTGCATGTTAACACACCCAAAGTATCAGCATGGTCGGTGGGACGCTCAGACTGTCGCTGCAAGATCATTGCCCGAAATGGGGTTGGGTTTGATACTGTTGATGTAAAAGCATGCGAACAGCGCAATATCTTGGTCACCAATACACCATTGGCGATACAAAGGCCTGTTGCTGTTGCAGCCCTGACCTTTATTTTTGCACTGGCAGGTAAAATGATGAAGAAAGATCAACTTGTCCGCACAGGTCGCTGGCATGACCGCACAAGTTTTATGGGGGTTGGGCTCACGTCGCGAAGATTAGGCCTGATCGGTGCGGGGGGAATAGGCCAAGAGCTCATACCACTTGCAAAACCATTTTTCCAAGAAATTTTGGTGGCGGATCCTTTTGTTTCGCCCGAAACATTGGCGAATTTGGGGGCCAGCAAAACATCATTTGATGACGTGATGACCCAATCAGATTTCGTGGTGGTTTTATGTCCACTTACTGAACAAACCTTCCATATGATTGATGAACGGGCCTTTTCCTTAATGAAAAAGACAGCGTATTTTATCAATGTAGCCCGTGGTCCCATCCATGATGAAGAGGCTTTGATGCGGGCTTTGGAAACAGGGCAAATAGCTGGGGCGGGGTTAGATGTCACGGAGCAAGAGCCTCTTGATCATCGAAGCCCATTGACGGCCATGGAACAAGTCATCCTTACCCCTCATTCGCTGTGCTGGACAGATGAATGCTTCGAAGATATCGCGAGATCTGCGTTGCGGGCTATTGTGGATGTGTCGTTAGGGCTTTCTCCCGCTCATCCTGTGAAAGCGTCCTAACCACGTCATCTTTTTGTGGATGGTGTGAAGGGTCGGTCAGCCCGAAATGCATCTAAGTCGATATTGATGGGATTTCCTTCGATAGATTGGGCCAAAATTCGTCCTGTTTTCGCGCTGCCCGTGAGTCCAACATGTTGGTGGCCAAAAGCACCCCATAAGTTTTTCCCCTGATCTTTAGAAGAAGAGGTGAGGGACCCTAAAATGGGTAATGAGTCAGGTAAGGCGGGGCGATGGCCAAACCAATCCTCGGTATGATCATAGCTTAATTGCGGAAGATAGCGTCGGACAGATCGTTTTAGCATGTCTAGGGGTGGTTGTGCTGCGTGATGGAGATGGTTGCCAAATTCTACAAGACCTGCAGCCCTGATGCGTCCCCGCATCGGTGAAATAATATATTTACCAGACATGACGGTCATAGGGTTTTTAGGGGCCATATTGGGGTTTATAAATTCAACATGATACCCAGTTTCGCGTTCTAATGGTACGGATAGGCCTTGTTGTTGCAAGATTTTCTTGGACCAAACACCCATCGTAACAAAGACATGATCAGCTGAGAAATCCTCATCTTTTGCTTTTACCAGTGGGCGGGGGCCTGTTTTGATGTCTACCTCGGTCACGTCTTTGATCAGCAAGGTACCACCTTGCTCAACAAAATGTTCAGCAAGGGCTCTGACACAGGCTGGTGGATCTGCAATCATACCATGATCAACACAGCGCACCACTTTGGCAAAACATCCAGAAAAAATGGGGTCATGGGCTTCATATTCTTGGCCAGATAATGTTTCAAACCGAATGCCTGCCTGTTGACGTAAATCCCAGCCCTTTTGATCTTGTGCCCATTGATATTCATGGTCATAGCCAAAGCAATAATCAGCTTCTTTGATATACTCCATGGCAATTGTGTCCTGGGCTAACGCACGATGCTGGGCAAGACTATCATAAATCAGAGGTCCCATTTTTTCTGCGTAATATTGCACATGAGATGTCCGGCAATGCTGGAGATAACGGGTTAGGAAAGGAACCATGCGCAAAGCACCTGACCAGCGAACAAATAGAGGGCCATCTGGGTCAAAGAGCATTTTGGGGACTTTTTTCCATAAACCTGGGGTCGTGACAGGGACCAAAGACGCAGACGCCAACATGCCCGCATTGCCATGTGATGCGCCAGCTGCGGGACCTTCTCGGTCTATCAAAACAACCTCATGCCCTGAGCGTTGTAGCCAAATGGCTGTTGAAACCCCCACGATGCCTGCACCAAGAACAAGACATTGACTCATTTTTGCTGCTCCTTGGTCAGTAAATGGTTATCAGAATTTTCCATATTTTAGGTAGGCTTCTTGTGGGTCAATCCCTTGCTGAATAGCTTTTCTGATGGCGCTTTCTGTTCCGATATCTTGTTCTGCTTGGGTGACAATATCTTCAATATGTTCTTGTGGTATGCGGATCAAACCATCTATGTCGCCCAAGATATAGTCACCCGGTTTGATATCCACCATGCCAATCCGAATGGGTATTTGGGTTGCTGCTGGTAACCACCAACCCACAATATCTCTTGGTGTGAACCCACTACAAAATGTTTGAAATTTTAGTTTTTTCAAAAAAGAAATATCCCGTGCCATGCCATCTACAACCGCACCACGAACCCCTTTGTCCCTCAAGGTTTCTGCTGAGAGTTCTCCCATATGGGCCACTTCATTATCTTGGGTCTGGTTGACCCAAACATGGCCCTCAGGACATGCAGATAATAAGCCTGTCCATGCCAGCAAGGTTTCATGGGGGTCGGCCGTTGGATCTACTTTCCCCAAAATCGTGAATATCGGCCCTGCCAAAATCTGATCAGGTAGGATGGGGCGCAGGTTTGAGGGGAGAACAAAATCACGTAATCCCATTTTCCGCATGATATCGTGGACCACAGCTGTGTAACAAGTTTCAAGACGTGCGGTGATGGCTGATGCTTCCATGAACATTCTCCTTAATCATAACAATTTTGGTCGGGAACCTGTTCCCTTTCTTTCAACACTAAGCTTGGTTATCTTGGAGCTAGGAAAGAGGAAAGTCGACAGAAAAGGGAGAAGGTTGTGCTGACAGATCAGGAGATCATAACAAAAATTTTTCATCATATTGATCATCAAACAACCGACATGGGCGATACAGTCTGGCGTGAACCGGTGGAGCATTATCATTGTCCAAAACGGTTTGAACAAGAAATGAAGCTTATGCGCAGGCTTCCTATTCCTTTTTGCCCTTCTGCAGCCCTTCCAAATCCTGGCGATTATGTTGCCCGTGATGCAGCGGGTACGCCTCTACTTGTTGTGCGGGGACGTGATGGCCAAGTGCGTGGGTTTCGTAATGCATGTCGTCATCGTGGCATGCCGGTTGTGGAAAACGCACAAGGCCATAAGCCAAGTTTTACCTGTCGTTACCATGCTTGGTCTTATGGGCTTGATGGGGCATTGATGCATGTGCCTGGAGGATTGGAAGAGGGTTTTCCTGGCTGTGCGCAGAAAGATATGGGTTTACAACAGGTCTTTGCCGTCCAGGAATTTGGTGGTTTGGTGTTCATCACGCAGGATGAGCCTGTTAGTGAAGGGGCATTAGGGGGCCTCAAGCCATTGTTTGACCCTGAACAGGTTGTGTTCAATTGTGTTGAATTTGTTGATGACACCAATTGGAAGTTGATTGGTGAAACATCCATGGAAGGCTACCATATCAAGGCTTTGCACAAAGAATCTTTTTATCCCTACGGGTATGACAATCTCAACATTGTATCTTTGTATGGTATGAATTCACGGATTATATTTCCATTTCGCCGTGTCGAAAAATTGCGTGATAAACCTCAAGATGAATGGCGGTTGCAGGGCATGGTGACCGATGTTTACCAAATGTTCCCCAATACCCATGTCACCGTGCTTTCCAATCATTCGATGCTGATTATTCTTGACCCTATTTCACCAACCCAAACCCGCTGGATTGTCTATCAATTAAGTCCCAAACCTATTGATGGAAAAGTCTATGATTTAGAGAAAATCAAAAAAGACGCAAACTTTGTTCAAGATACTGGCTTGGTTGAAGATCGCGAAGCGGCTGCAGGAATTTTGCGGCATATATCAAGTGGTGCCAATGACGTGTTTACATTCGGACGATTTGAGCAAGCCATCTGTCATTTCCATCACCATCTTACCGATCAGCTTGCTCGTCTTGGTTAATCTTCATGGGGTGAGGCTTGATGCACCACCCCCTCTTTTAAAAAGATACGGATATCTTCTGATCCATAACCCAAACCCTCAAGAATTTGTTCGCTTTGAGCCCCCAAGCGCGGAACGGGTTTGGTGATCGCAGCGCCGTCTTGATCCAATGTAAACCCAGAGGCAACAATATGTTGGTCATCAGCGTCTCTGTTTATTGGCGCTTTCATGATGATATCACGATAGTGCAGCTGCTCTAGAGCGGTCGTTTCTGCCAAATTGTTTACTTTGGCAATGGGGATGCCTCGTCGTGACAAACGTATTTCCCAATTTTGTGCGGTGTCATCCAAAAAGGCAGCGCGCAGACTGTTTTGCACCCGCGTGCGATGTTTGATGAGGCCAGCTATGGTTTGAAGGGCCTCATCATCGCGCAAATCATGCAAGCCTGTCTCTTCAAATAGAATATGGGCATGGTGTATTTGGGTGGCGGCGAGAAGAATATTGCCCTCTTTTGTGGCGAATCCATCTGCCATGGGAAGACCTGTTATGGATCCATTGCCCGTCAATTGCGCTAGATGGCCATCGAGCAAATATTGGTTAACAGATGTGGCTTGTAACAAAAGTGCTGCATCAAGCATGGCAACATCAATATATTGACCATCTCCTGTTTGTGCACGCCGAAATAATGCAGAAGCGATGGCAAAGGCTGCGGTCATGCCGGTCATCATATCAACGGGCAAATAGGTTGTTCGCATAGGACCGGTTTGCATTGATCCATTACCTGCCATCATCCCAGACATCGCCTGAATAGCACCATCATATGCAGCATCAGCGCTTTTGGGTCCTTTCTGTCCAAAGCCAGACAAGGCACAAATGACCAGATCAGGTTTAAGGGCTTGTAACGTGGGGGCATCAAGCCCCAAACGTTCCACAATGCCAGCACGGAAATTATGAATAACAACATCAGATTGTGCTATCAAACGGTGCGCAATGGCTTGGCCTTTGGAGGACTTAAGATCTAATGCTAAACTTTTCTTGTTATGGTTCATCCCCAAAAATGCTGTGGCCATACCATCTTCAGACCCAGGCCCAGGGATGAGTCGATCGCGGAGCTGATCACCTCCTTTGACAGGCTCAACCTTGATAACATCAGCACCCAGTAAACCCAATTGCAAAGAGGCAAAAGGTGCTGCGAGTACTTGGCCAAATTCAACGACTTTTATCTCAGAAAAAGCTTGCATTAATTCTCCGGTTTCTCTTTGGAAGCCTCTGTCAGGTCTGTCTTATCAACAGGCTCTGCGGGCTTTGGGGGTGGGGGAAGTGTTTTCCCCACAATACGGCGGAACTGATCCATCAAATAATTTGTGTTGGCAGGTTGTTCCATCATGGTGAAGTGACCACCTGGGAGTAAGGTTATTGTTACATCCTGGCCATGCTGTGCGATGAAGTCCGCAAACACGCCATGTGTCGTGCCATCCAATGCAACGCGTTGACCATCAGGGAGAATATCTGTGCTTTGAATGACCAATATAGGCTGCTTTAAGGAGGCCACCACGGATTGCGCATCCACGGCATCAAAACGCCGCACGTCTTTGAACAAGGGGACAACCAAGTCTGGATTGTTGCCAACAACATAGTCCAAAATTTCGCGTTTGAGGTAATCGAACCTTGGCTCATAAAACATCATGTTAAATGTATGTTGGGCAAAGGGAACAAAGCCCATATCATGAACTTTGTCGACAAATGCTTGGGGATCTATATCGGGGTCATTTCCTTGCTTTGAACCATCGACCAAAATGAGGCCCACACATCGCTCATTGAGCATTTGAGCTGTTCTCAGCGCGATACGACAACCCATGGAATGGCCCACCAAGATGACACGGCCTTTCATCTTTTCTTGGATAAGTGCTGCCAAGCGCTCACAGACCGTTTCCACATTCATGTCTTCGGCTTTTGCCATTGTCTGCCCATGTCCTAACAGGTCAACGGCAAGCACTTCTGTGCGATGTCGAAAATATTCCGACTGATGGCGCCAATGCTCCAAATGACATAAAAAACCATGAATAAAGACCAAGCCTGGTTCGCCTTGGCCATGATGTTGATGATGTATCGTCATGTCATGTTCCTTAAAATATGGTTAGCGACGCAAAGCAGGAAGCCCAACTGCGGTTGATTCAAAACCTCCATCAACGGATAGAACCTGCCCTGTCACATAACTGGCCTCAGGGGATGCGAGGAAAACAATGCCGCGGGCGATTTCCTCTTCTGAGCCATAGCGATTAAGAGGGATGGCATCATGATAGGCATCAATAATTTCTTGACTATGAACCGCCATGGCGAGTTTTGTCCGTACAGGTCCTGGTGCAACACAATTTGCCCTTACACGATATTCACCAAGTTCTGCTGCTTGTTGTTTGGTCAGTTGGATCACAGCAGCTTTAGAGGTTCCGTAGGCAACCCGTAAGGTGGAGGCGCGCAAACCAGAAATTGACGCAATATTCACAATAGATCCTTCGGTCTTTTTAAGATGTGGGATGGCGGCTTGGCCACATAAAAAGACCCCATCAAGATTGGTGGCCATTACGGTGCGCCATCTCTCAAAATCAGTATCCTCTAAGGGTGCAAAATCAGCCACACCTGCATTGTTGATGATGGTATCAAGCCGGCCAGACCAGGCAATCACATCACGCATCATGTTCTCAACTTGGTCAGGTTGCGAGACATCGCAGGTGAAGGTTTTGACGTTCTCTAAAGATTGGGCTGCTTCGAACAACGCCTCTTCATCTCGGTCGATCATGGCGACTTGATAGCCTTTTTGTAAAAATAATTTTGTGGTCGCAAGGCCTATGCCTCGCGCCGACCCTGTCACAAGGGCTGTCATTGTGTCATTCATGAAGAAACTCCTGCAATTGGTTGGGTGGTGGCGATGATGTCAGCCGCGTCGAAAAGAATATCTTCGCGATGATGACTGGCAACCAACTGCACACCTACCGGGATATTGTTATCCAGATTTGTGGTAACCGTCATGCCGGGAAGGCCCATCAATGGCAAACCAATTTGGAGCATCTGATTTTCCATGATGGCATCAAAAGCAGGCTCTGATGAGACATCTTCATGATCCGAAAAAGGAAGTGCCCCTGACACTGGGCACAAAACAAGTGGGTATTGTTGCAAGAATAACCGCCAGGTGCGGGTTAAGGCTGCACGTCTTTGCAATGTGTCCAAAAATCCATTCAAATCTGTGGTGGGTGCATGACGAAGCAAACCTTGATAAACGATATTGGCATCAGGATCGTTTTCTTGGGCGATGGTTTGCCCCCCATGACGGAGCATCTCTGCAAGCCATAAAGTAAGCTGTAGACTAACGGCCTCTCGGACTGGAGGAAGAGGGACTTCCTCCACAACCCAGCCCGCGTCGCGTAGTTTGTCAGCGGTAAGCTGTAGTTCCTTGACAATGCGCTGATCAGTAGAAAGGCCTTCGGGATGGGTGCACAAAGCCACACGACGCTCATAAGGACGGCCGCGATAGGGAAGGTCAATATTCCAAGCATCTCGCAGATCATGTTGTCGAAGGGCTTCAAATCCTAAGCGCACATCATCAAGTGAACGCGCCATAGGTCCAGAAACTGCCATCAATTGGGCACCAATATGACGATCCATCCCTGAAAAGTTGTGCGCGGCGACCCGTCCTAATGAGGGACGCAGGCCATGAATTCCACATGCGTAAGCCGGGTAGCGAATAGAACCTGCAATATCTGTCCCATGCGCAATCGCACCAATACCGGCAGCAGCTGCTGCGGCACCACCACCTGATGATCCCCCTGGGGTCAATGCATGATTACGCGGGTTTTTTGTGGCGCCATGAAGTTGGTTGCGTGTGAACCAGCGGATGGAAAAGGCTGGGGTATTGGTGCGGCCAATAATGAGTGCGCCTGCACGCCTTAGATTGCTCACAACAGGGCTATCAACATCTGCGATGAGATCTTTTTGCAAGGTAATCCCGTTGGTTGTTGCATGGCCTTTTTGGTCAACATTGACCTTCACCGTCACGGGTACGCCCGCCAAAGGCCCCACCGACAAACCAGCAGAAATGGCTTGATCTATTGCATGTGCAGCAAGTTCCGCCTCCTCATAGGTGGGGGTGACAATAGCATTAATACTTGGGTTTACCTTGTTGGCATGCTCAATATGAGCTTCCAAAATGTCTTTGGCCGATAATGCGCCAGAGGATACAGATTGTGCAATTTCTTTGGCAGTAAGATGAATAAGGCTCATGACAAAAGCTCCTGTTTCATGGTGAGTACATGACGGACGCGCCTAACTTTATCTCCCCATTGGCGGTCAAATTCTGCACCTAAGGTGGGAAGCTGTTCATCGATGGCTTGTTGGGCTTGCTCGAGGGAAGGAAAGTGGTAAAGGGCAACATGCAATGGTGGGGCCGCGTCCGTCCATCCGCGTTGGGCTTTTGATGAACCAAAAGCTTGATGGGCTTGGGGGAGGTGCTCATGTTGGTACCATTGGTCAAAGTTTGCATGTGCGTCTTCGTCAATATCCGATATGATCATAAATATAGCACTCATTTTTTGAGCGCCTCATAACCCAACACATATTCTCTGAATAAAGTGGCGTTAATATGTCCACTGCGGATAGGCATGACCACAGGGGGCATTTCTGGTGAAATGAGAATATGACCAAAAAGAGGTCCTTGTCCTGCCATGATCTGGGTTCGTAGCTGGTCGATGCCATCAAGATCATGAACCCTTAGTACCTGTTTGATACCTGAGGCTTCAGCGACAGCGCCCAAATCAAGGCAGACGCCTGTATGGCTTATCTGTCCGCCTGTTTCACCAAAATGACCATTGTCCCAACAAATGATAGATAGATTTTTGGGAGCACGAAGGCCAACGGTTGCTAAAGAATACATCGCCATGGATAACTCTGAGTCACCAGTGAAAGCTGCTACATGTTTTGTGGGCTGGGCCAATGCCAAACCTAATGCTGTGGGCACAACAGATCCCATGCCACCGAGCATGAAGAAATTCCCACGATGTTCGCTGGCATGCTGAATATCCCAGACTGCTGAGCCAAGGCCTGCGACCAACAAAAGATCATCTGACCGGTTTTGTAGAAGGCGTGTCGCGGCTTCACGACGCTCCATCGCGTTTGAATAGACTTCTGCTTTCATGGCTGAGGCTCCTTCACGAAGACTTTGGCACCTGTGACGCGTTGAGAAATAAGGGTGAACACGGGCAAATAGGATTGAAAGGCTGTTTGCCGCTCGATTCTACCACAGGGATAACATCTTCGGCTGTTTCTGCGCGGTTCACCACAATACCTGCAGCTTCTAGAACGTTCCCAGTGGCTTGTCCCATGGGAGCCTGCCAAGGGTTAAACTCGCCCCATTCTCCGCGCATGGTAGAAATTGCAAAAAATGGTGTAGCGGCACTTCTGGCAAGTCCCAAAGCATTCATCATGTTTCCGACACCACTGGACTGAAGCAGCATGCAAGCACGTCTTCCACCAAGCCATGCGCCCACACATATCCCAACAGCTTCAAACTCATTTACCAGGGGAAAACAATCTATGTCTTGGTCTTCACGGCATTGTTCGATCAATTGCGCGTGTCCTGCATCTGGTACATAGACAACAAGATCGATACCCAAACGTTTTAATGTTGGGTGCATTTCTTCGCGCCAATTGACGCCTTCTTGGTACATGATGAACCTCCCTCGGTAGCTTTTTTGGAATGCTAGCGGAGGAAACTCATTTCGAAAAGCTCCAAACTTAAAGAATTTGGAAAAGAATGAAGAGTAACAAAAGAAAAGCAAACCCTATGGTGAGTGCTTTTGCCATATGTTGGCTGATCCAGCCCAAGGCAGAGGGGCCATAAGTGGCCACCAAGTAAGCAACAAGAAAAAAACGTAACCCTCGAGAAAGCAAACTTGCGATGAGAAATGCCAGCAGATTAAGCTCAAGAAATCCTGAGGTTATGGTGATGACCTTATAGGGAAAGGGTGTGATACCAGCACCAAACACAATCATGCTTCCGTAAATGTCATAATAACCACGAAATTCATCAATCAAGGCGCTTTTCCCCAAGGCTTCCAGCGCAGGCAATCCCAGTTCAACAAAAAAGAAATAACCCAAAACATAGCCGAACAAACCACCCAAAACAGATGTAACCGTGGTGATAAGTGCATAAAATATCCATCGATCAGGGCGAGCCAAGCACATTGGCATCAGCATGATGTCAGGAGGGATGGGAAAAACAGAACTTTCGACAAATGATACAAGTCCCAACGCTGTGGGGGCTTGTTTATGCTCGGCTAGTCCTATCAATCTTGCACGCAATGACATCATTTTAACCTTCACGATAAAAAATGCATAGAAGGGGCCATTAGGGAGTTGGCATAAGTGATCAAATTGCTGTATGGTACCATCTTCCAATTGGTGCAAGCCCCTGTGGCGGAATTGGTAGACGCGCCGCACTCAAAATGCGGTTCCGCAAGGAGTACCTGTTCGAGTCAGGTCAGGGGCACCATTTGGGTCATACCATTTTGGCTTGTACCATATGGCTCGTACCATTGGGATCATGGTAAGATCTGGGTCGCCCTAAACATTCCACTACGTAAAAGTGAGTGATGCTCAGAGCATTTTTTATTCCTTTGCCCGCTAAATGAACCATGTTCGGTCGTGCGATAGCTACAATCAATGAGTGTCCGACTCATGTTTATGGTTTTTCATTTTTGGCCAGCAAATAAAAATCACATTTCTTCTTAGTTTGGTGATTTTGTGCTAAAGATAGCAAATTGTAAAAAAATATTTTTTTATTTCTCAATATTTTTCCTGTTTTGATGGAAAAAAATGCTATCTTAGGATTTTACCAAGGTCTAGCTTATTTCCTTGAAGAGGTAGATCATGAGTAAAATTCTTAACGAAGTACTTGCAGCGAATGCAGACTATGCTGACAATTTTGGCGATAAGGGAAATTTAGCCCTTCCTCCCGCAAGAGGCTTTGCCATTCTGACCTGCATGGACGCGCGGTTAGACCCAGCGCAATATGCAGGATTGTCAGAGGGAGATGCCCACGTCATCAGAAATGCAGGTGGTCGGGCAAGTGATGATGCGATCAGATCACTGGTCATTTCTCATAAATTGCTGGGAACAAAGGAATGGTTTGTCATTCATCATACCGATTGTGGCATGGAACTGTTCACCTCTGAAATCATGGGTGACTTGCTTGCAGAGAGTCTTGAAACGGCAAGCATTGATGAGGATGGATGGAAAAACATAGATAAATCCCCGGTGGTGCTGTAGACGGAAAATATATCAACTGGCTGACATTTACCGACAATGCTGCTTCCGTCATAGAAGATGTAAACAGGATTCGAAATCATCCTTTGGTGCCAAAATATATACCCATATATGGCTACATTTATGACTGTAAAACAGGCAAGTTGGTGGAAGTTCAGAAGCCATGCTTGACGCTGAATAATCTTTAAAAAGTTACATAATTATCCAATCTTTGAGAGGAGAATTTCATGAGTTTGAGGATAAATGATACCGTTCCTAATCTTAAGGTCATATCTGATATGGGCGATTTTTATTTGCATGAGTGGATTGGTGACCATTGGGCTATTCTATTTTCTCATCCAAAAGACTTTACCCCTGTTTGCACCACTGAATTTGGCGCAGTGGCAAGTTTGCGCGACGAGTGGGAAGCTAGAAATACAAAGGTGATCGGGATATCTGTAGATAATGTCGAGGATCATAAAAATTGGAAGAAGATATTCAAAATATGCTCAAAATCCGGCGTATTTCCCTATCATATCAGATGTAGATTTGGCTGTTTCAAGGCGTTTGGTATGTTTGCCTGGGAAGCTTATTTGCCAGATGGACGGACGCCTAACGACACCGCAACGGTTAGGTCTGTTTTCATTATTGGCCCAG
The DNA here is from genome assembly GCA_038131935.1 of Alphaproteobacteria bacterium. Classification (GTDB taxonomy): domain Bacteria; phylum Pseudomonadota; class Alphaproteobacteria; order UBA8317; family UBA8317; genus UBA8317. The sequence goes on from JAYPQH010000005.1 coordinate 25,447, forward strand.
ATAAGGCGCTTAAACTTTCCATCACCTACCCGATGACGGTTGGGCGAAACTTTGCTGAGGTCCTTCGTGCACTTGATGCCCTGCAGTTGTCATCCCAAAAAGCTGTTGCGACACCCGCTGATTGGCAAAAAGGCGAGGATGTCATTATTCCTGCAACTCTGAGTGATGAAGAAGCTGAACAAAAATTTGGACCATTCAATAAAATATTGCCTTTCTTGCGATAGGTAAATGTTCATTAAGTCATCTTATTGAGGGTTTACATGTGCCCATCCTGCAAGGACTTTGTTAGGTGTGGGATGGGAAAAATTAAAGGGTCCTGAACTTGAACAATAAAAAAGATGGGCTGGTCTTTTAATTTATAAGTTTGTTTTAAAATAATTTCTTGAACATTCACAGGGAAATTTAAAGACCCCCTTGTGTAAATACTGCCCTTTCTCCATCTCAATTTATGCTCATCTAATTCTTCAATCAGGTACACCGTTCATCAGTGCATTGTTCAAAATTGATGACCGCAAAGCGAGGCTTACGCCATTTGTTGCTTGGGCGATGGAAAATTGGCATCAGCTATCCATAGGCCTTTTTTTTTCTTAAGCTTCAAAACATCCTTGTTCCATGAGGAAGGTCAATGCTTTTGTTCAGCTCAACAATTCACAAGTCATTTTTTCTCATCTTGGCTTGTCTTATAGATTTTGATGCGTTGATAGGACTTTTCTTCCCAGCATCATCAAACAAAACAGTTGTGATTTCGTATTTGATTCATTCCTTTTTTATTCCTTGCGACATCTTTTCATTTCTAAGCGTTGATGGCAGACTTTGCTCTTACACTTGGTAAAAAGGACGTGGGCGGATGCTGAAGACAAGAAAATTATCACCAACTTTTGGACTTGAGGTCTGTGATCTGGACCTCGCCACGGTGGGTGAAGAAAAATTTTCGGAGATTTATAAGCTTTGGCAGCAAGAGCCTTTGTTGCTGTTTCGCCGACAAAGCCTTCATGAGTCAGAGCATGTAGCTTTTTCTGCGCGCTTTGGTGATCTTGATATCTTGGTGCGTGATGATATGCGCTCCAGCCGTCATCCAGAAATCATTTATGTTACAGGGATGAAGCGCCCTGATGGAAGCCAATTGGGAGGTTTGGGAACCTATGAAATCTATTGGCATCATGATCAAATTTATCGTGCCCGGCCGTCCAACGGCTCCATTTTTTATGCTTTGGAAATGCCAGAAGGTGATGGATGTACCTCCTTTTGTAACACGTCGCTAGGCTATGACGCTTTACCAGAAGATCTTCGCCAAAAAATTGAAGGGCGGAAAGCCATCGCAAAATATGGGATGAAGAAAGAATCATCCACGCAAAGAGATTTTGTGACGAACGCAGCCAAGATGGCTGATATCGATAAAAAGACCCCGCCGGTTTCTCATCCTATGGTTCTTACCCATCCATTAACTGGGAAAAAATCACTATATCTTGATCCCAACAAAACCCTGGGTATTGAAGGGTATGATGAGGATGAAAGTCGTCAATTGATCAAGCAAATTACGGAATACATGCTCCAGGATGATTTTATTTATACCCATTCTTGGCGCAATGGTGACGTGGTTTTATGGGATAACGGACGGCTTTGGCATCGTCGTGATGGGTTTGATGCTCAACAACCTCGTTTTGCCAAGCGTACAACGGTATTTCTAAATCCTGAAGACTTTCCTGTTCCAGAACCGCATGTCGCATAATCCATTACCACCTATTTCCCCATCAGCTTTAGCAGGTATCCGGGTGTTGGATGTTGCCACGGTGATTGCGGGCCCGACACTCGCGATGTTGATGGGGGATTTTGGGGCCGATGTCATCAAAATTGAACATCCAAAAGGCGATCCATTGAGGGCTACTGGCTATCAAAAAGATGGGGTAGGTCTGTGGTATAAGATGGCCAACCGTAACAAACGCGGTATTACCCTCAACCTTTCGCAAGATGAAGGCCGAGAAATCTTTCTGCGTCTGGTTGAAACCGCTGATGTCGTTGTGGAAAATTTTCGCACTGGTACATTGGAGAAGTGGGGTCTTGGATGGGATATATTGCATCAACGAAACCCGAGATTGGTTCTTGCCAGGGTCACCGGATACGGTCAGACAGGTCCATACAAAAGAGAGCCAGGATTTGGTACCATCGCGGAAGCATTTTCAGGTTTTGCAGCCATCACAGGTGCTGCTGATGGCCCGCCTACCTTACCCAGTTTTGGTTTGGCCGATGGTGTGGCAGCAGCTTACGGAATGTTTGCTGTGATGACGGCTCTTTACCATCGTGACGCCCAAGGTGGTGGAGTAGGGCAGGTCATCGATTTATCAATTTACGAACCCCTATTCCAAATATTAGGCCCCCAGCCCCTGCAATATGACCAATGTGGGGTGGTGCAAAAGCGAACGGGCAACAGGTCATTGAACAATGCCCCGCGTAATACCTATCAGACCAAAGATGGCGCATGGGTAGCTGTCTCCACCAACAGCCCCTCTATTGTACAACGTGTTTTGACATTATGTGGCGGACCAGATGTGGCCGCGGACCCGAGATTTCAAACACCTCAGGGCAGGGTTGCTCACATAGATGAAGTTGATGGCGTTGTGGCAAATTGGGTAAGGAAACATACATTGGATGAGGTTCTTGACGCCTTTCGTGAGGCTCAAGCTGCAATTGGTCCGGTCTACGATATCGCTCAAATCATGGAGGATCCCCAATATGAAGCCCGTGATGACATCGTAACCATTGAGGATGAGGATTTAGGTCCCATAAAAATGACAAATGCTTTTCCTTATCTGTCTTTGACACCTGGGCAGGTGCGCCATGCTGGTCCACGAAAAGGTCAACATAATGAAGATATCTTGGGTGGTGAGCTGGGATTAAGCGCAAACGAACAGAGACAATTGCGTGAAAAGGGTGTTATTTAGCAAAAGCCCAATTCATAAAATAATGGTGTGACAAGCTGATGTATGAAAAAACCCTCCATAAAAATGGAGGGTTTTTTTGGTCTGATGAAAGATGGTTTAAGAACTTCCCATCATTGTGAGCGCAATCTCGGGTCAAGTGTATCACGGATAGCATCACCAAATAGATTGAAGCCAAACACAGCCAAGCTGATGGCAAGCCCTGGGAAGATAGCGATCCAAGGAGCACTCTCGGCATATTCTTCTGCACCACCTTGTAACATCAAACCCCATGCCGGCGTTGGTTCTTGAACACCAAGGCCAAGATAAGAGAGGGACGCTTCAAGAAGGATAGCTTGGCCCAAAAATGATGTTAACATGATTAAGAATGGTGCCATCACGTTGGGTAGCATATGACGCAAGATAATCCGAGCATTGCTAAAGCCACAGGCACGTGCTGCATCCACATAAGGGATTTCACGGATCGCCAAGGCGCTTGAACGCACCACCCTAGCACATTTGGGGATGAAGGGTATCGTGATTGCGATGATCACTTTATCAACACCTGTTCCGAAGATGGCAACCAAAGCCAAAGCCATGATGATCAGGGGAAATGCCATAAGCACATCAAGGATCCGTTGAAAAACCAGATCGATGACCCCACCAAAGAAGGCGCTGGACACGCCAAGTACAAGGCCAATTGAGGCGCCGATAATGGAGGCGACAAAACCTACAAAAAGTGCAGTCCTGGCGCCATAAACAATCCTCGAAAAGATATCACGTCCAAACTGATCAGTCCCAAAGAAATGCTCTGCAGATGGTCCAACCATCATGGAGGCAAAGTCATTAAGTTCTGGATCATGGGTTGCAATAACCTCTGCGAACAAGGCCATCAGCACCATCAAGAATACGATGAGACCTCCAAACGCACCCAGGGGATTCTTCTTGATAAAGCGCATAACGCCTTTCATGAAAGAAGGTTTTTTGGGTGTGTTCGCAGCTTCGTCTAACGAAATCGTTGCCATATTCCGTACTCCTTAACTATATCTGATGCGAGGATCTAACCAAGCATACAGGATGTCGACGACAAAATTGGTAACCACAAAAATCAAGGCGACCAGCATCACCAGAGATTGTGTCAGCGTGTAGTCATGGTTGATCACTGATTCCACAAACAATTTACCCAAACCATTGAGGTTAAAGACCTGTTCTGTCACCACAAGACCACCCATAAGGAAGGCAAACTCAATGCCGATGACCGTAACCACGGGCAGCATAGAATTTTTTAGGGCGTGACGGTTGATCACCAACTTTTCACGGAGGCCTTTGGACCGTGCTGTGCGCACATAATCTTCGCGAAGAACCTCAAGCAATGCTGACCTACACATCCTCGTTGCCACGGCAGAATACCGATAACCCGTCGCCAAAGCAGGCCAGATCAACATGCTTAAATTGTGAATTGGATCAACCCAAATCGCTTTGTAATCAATGGGAGGCATCCAAGGTTGTCCGAACCAGGCTTGGGTGTAGATGAGAAGGCCCAAAATGATCAAAATTCCAAGCCAGAAAGATGGCATGGCAATACCTGCAATGGAAAATGCCCGAACAGTATAATCAACCCAGGTATTTTGTTTCAATGCGGAGAGCGTACCCAAAGGAATAGCAATCACGATGGAGACCAATGTCGCCATGATCGCAACCTGCATAGATAATTCAAAACGGATCCCAATTTCGTGGGCAATGCTTTGACCCGTCCACATAGACACGCCAAGATCTCCCACAAACCAACCACTTACCCAGTCCCAGAATTGCACCAAGATGGGGCGGTCTAGACCGAGTTCTGCGGAGCAGACCTTGACAGCTTCGGGATCCACGAAGCCACCCGTACCGCCTAGTCTCAATTCGCAGATATCACCTGGAATGGCTCTTAGTAGAAAGAACACGAAGATAGCCGACCCAAAAAGTGTCGGGAAAATGAGAAGAAGACGTTTTAGTATGTAGTTATACATGACCTGTCCCTAGTAAATCGAGAAAATAAGATGCACCCAGGCGGTTTGCCTGGATGCATCCATGATAGCTAATTATTGGTCGAGCCAGATGTTGCTCAAATCTTGGTTGAGATAATGGCTCGGGCTAATCTTCCAACCCTTCATTTTGCTGCTATGCGGAATAATCCGGTACCACCACAAGGTAATGAAGCTATTGGCTTGCTCACCAAGATGATACATTTCCCATTCACGCATCAACGCACGCTGCTTTGCAGGGTCTGTTTCACGGTTGATCTTGTTGAAGTAGTCATCAGACTTACGGTCAATGAATTGTCCGTGCTGGCTGCTTCCTACGTCTTCAGAAATAAACTTTGATGTGTCTGCCAAAGGATTCACAACAGTCTGGCAGTTAAAGTCGATAGAAATATCAAAGTCTTTTTTCTTCCGTAATGTGGCATAGAAAGGACCTGTTGGCTGAACACGCTGCTCTACCTCAACACCAATCTCTTTCCACTGACCAATCAACCAGGTGCCCACAATTTTGTATGGCTGGTCAACCGCGCGGTTGTTCATGGTGATCTTGAGGTTCTCGTGGCCAGCTTCTTTCAAGAGACGCTTGGCTTCCTCACGTGACTTTTTCAGATCTGGCCAATATCCTGGGATTTTTTCCAGCTCTTCTTTTGTTGCAGCCAAGGGGTGACTTGGGAACACGATACCACCAACGGTTTTCACGATGGCAATCTTTGAAAGATATTCAGATCCACCCCAGCGGTCGACAGCCAAGGTCAAGGCACGACGCACGCGCGCATCATCCATAGGCTTTGACTTATGGTTAGGTGTTACAAGAAGCACACAGTTCCAATCGCTCTCTTGAACGGTGATGCCATCGCCAAGTGCATTGACCAAATCATCACGGCTTTTTGGTGGGAACCCACGGAATTCAGCCATAGCACGACCACCGCGAATAGCTTGAACACGCAAAGATTGCTTCTTGGCAAATGTAGCTTTGAAACCATCAAGGTAAGGCTTGCCATCATGATAGTAATTTGGGTTTTTCACACCAGCGATGTAAGCGCCTGGCTGACGATCCATATTCATGAATGGACCTGAACCCAAAACGTTCTTCTCATACCAACGAATATCCTGATCAAGCTTCACCTTTTGATAAATGAAGTTGAAAGGTGCTGCGAGCGCAGGGATAAATGCTGAGGTTGGGTACTCAAGTTCAAAAACGATGGTCTGATCATCTGGTGCTGATACGCTTTTAACATATGAGTAAAAACCTTTACGAGCACTCGCCACACCTTCTGGTGGGAAGATGATCTTGTCAAAGGTTGCTTTCACATCCTGAGCTGTAAGAGGTGACCCATCATGGAATGTGACGCCTTTCTTCAGGGTGAAGGTGTATTTTTTGCCACCATCTGTAGGTGTTGGCATTTCTGTGCAGAGGTCACAGACAATATCCGTTGGTGATGAAGGATTGTCTGGGTTCACCCTGATCAATGTTGAATAGAAAGGTGCAATAGGATGTACCAACGCAAATGTCGTTTCCCGGTGCCCGTCAAAGCTCGGTGGTTCGGCAGGAACGACGAAGTCAAGAACGCCGCCTTTTTGATATTGGGTGACCGCCAGCAACTGACATCGTTGCTGCACCGCCCCATCCAATGGCTGCAGACATGACAACGCCTGCTGCTATTTTCATGGAATTGTTAAACATGTTTTACTCCCTCGTTTTCGTTTCCATTCGGCCTCTTAACGGACCTTTTTTGGCGATTGTCACGCCTCATTTACGGCCGCGAAGTACGTCTCTGCTTGTGCAGGTTGTCATACTTCACTACACGCAACCCAATGCCCAGGTCTCAATTCCCGCAGTTCCGGGAAAGAGCGCTGACATCCTTGAACCGCTTGTGGACAGCGGGGGTGGAACACACATCCCGCAGGTGGGTTCATAGGACTTGGAATTTCTCCCTTGATCACCTGATGTGCACGGTCTTTCTCAACCGTAGGGTCGGGAACCGGAACCGCACTCAACAGGGCTTTGGTGTAAGGATGGATGGGATTGTCAAACAGTTCATCACAATCCGCCAACTCAACAATATGACCAAGATACATCACCGCAACACGGTTACAAATATGCCGAACAACGGACAAATCGTGAGCAATAAATAGATAGGTCAAACCAAACTTTTCGCGTAAATCTTCCAAAAGGTTGATCACTTGGGCCTGAATGGACACATCTAGTGCAGACACCGCCTCATCGCACACAATAAACTCTGGGTTCATGGCGAGCGCCCGAGCAATACCAACACGTTGTCTTTGGCCACCACTCATCTCGTGGGGGTAACGATCTGCCATAAGCGGTAGCAGACCACAAACTTGCAAAAGTTCGATAACCCGCGCCTTACGCTTGGCAGCATCAGGCTCAATGCCATGAACCCTCATGGGCTCTTCAATGATGTCCCCAATTTTCATGCGTGGGTTCAAAGAGCTGAATGGGTCTTGGAAAATAACTTGGATGCGTTGCCGCAATTTTTTCATCTCATGCTTGCGCAGTGAACCCAAGTCCTGGCCATCAAAAATGATTTGACCAGACGTGGGATTCTCCAATTGTAAAATGCAACGTCCCGTTGTGGTTTTCCCGCAGCCAGATTCTCCAACCAAACCCAAGGTTTCACCGCGCATGATCTCAAAAGATACATCATCAATGGCTTTGACATCAGCGATTTTCTTTTGAACCAATGCACCATCAGTTACAGGAAAGTATTTTTTTAAATTTTTGATCTGCACCAAAGCGTTGGCTGTCATAGACTCAGAATTTTCAAGCGTCACGTTCACGTTTCCCTTTTATAATTTTTTACAGTCTCCGCATTCCAGCATGCCGCCATGTGACCAGGGTTATCCTGTTTCAGTGTAGGCGCTTCCTCAGCACATTGGGCTGTGGCAAAACGACAGCGTGGGCGGAATGAGCATCCTTGGGGAAGTTTTGTCAGATCAGGTGGCTGTCCTTCGACGGGATCCAAACGTGCCTGCCTTGGCAAATCAAGCCTTGGAACTGAATTCAACAAAGCAACGGTGTAAGGGTGATTTGGCCTATGGTAAATGTCTTCTGCCGTTCCTGTCTCAATAATCCTGCCCGCATACATCACATTCACGCGGTCAGCATAGCGTGCCACGACCCCGAGGTTGTGGGTGATCACAATCACCGCGACGCCCATTTTTTTGGTGAGTTCCTTCATCAATTCAAGGATCTGGGCTTGGATGGTGACATCGAGTGCTGTCGTTGGCTCATCCGCGATGATCAATTTGGGATCACAAGACAAAGCCAAAGCAATCATCACACGCTGACGCATGCCCCCGGATAGATGGTGCGGGTATTGATCTAGGCGACGGCTTGGCTCGGAAATGCCGACCATCCCTAACAATTCGACCGCCCGTGCACGTGCCTCTTCGTAACTGACGCCCAAATGCTCAATCATGGTTTCCGTAAGTTGCATGCCAATGGTGAGCACGGGGTTTAATGACGTCATTGGTTCTTGGAAAATCATTCCAATATCCCGTCCGCGAACCTTGCGCATTTCATCAGGTTCGAGCGCCAAGAGGTCTTTGCCCATAAAACGGACATGTCCCCCCACAACGCGACCTGGTGGGTTCGCCACGAGTCGAATAATGGACAAAGCCCCCACGGACTTTCCACAGCCAGACTCACCAACCACAGCGACGGTTTCTCCCTCTGACACATCATATGAGATACCATCAACTGCCTTCACCACACCTGCGGTGGTGAAAAAATGTGTTTGTAGGTTTTCCACTTCTAAGAGCTTCGTCACCATGCACTCCCTGTTTTACCATATCCAACCCGTGGGTCATGAGTTCAAGCATTTGTTAAGCTATGCCGAGCTCACATGCGGGCTTGATTAGGTTTTTGCCTCCCCGCCTTCCCATCCACAGACCCTAAGTAAGATCTGTTTGAGGAGGGCGATATTGTAAGTTGCTTCATACTCTTGTCGGTATGTAGGGCAACTTGTCCCTCAAGCTAGGGATGCTTCTGTTACCTGTCAATTCGTTATCACTTGGAAAGTCATATTTTTTCGCACAAAAAATTTTTTAAGTTTTTAAAACTATGTTTTTTTAACCTGCAGAAAAACAGCTCTATTTTCATTTGGCTTTGTGCTGCATGCTTTGCCTACTGGTTTTGTAAAACTGCCTCTGATGGTTCCATCAATAAGGTATCTTGAGAAAATTTCTTGCTTTGATGCTGTAGGATAGATGAAGATCCATCCAAATCATACAAGCATGCATATTCACAGATGGTTAAAGGGAGAACAAAATATGGATATACGACTTGATGGGCGTTGCGCACTTATCACAGGGGGTAGTGCTGGTCTTGGCTTGGCCATGGGCCGTTTGTTCGCATCATCAGGGGCCCGCGTGGGGCTTGTTGGTCGACAGGTCGCTGCATTGGAAAAGGCCAAAAATGAGATCGAACATTCAGGGGGGCAGGTTGCTGTTTGTTCCAGCGATATTACAACTTTAGAAGGCTGTACGCACGCTTATGATACCATCACAGAAGCCTTAGGCGCTCCTGATATTTTGATCAATAATGCCGGTTCATCTATGCGGGGGCCTTTTTTGAGTGTCTCAGATCAAGATTGGCAAGATGATTTGGATCTTAAGCTATTTGGAGCTGTTCGTTTGAGTAGATTGGTGCTCCCGCACATGCGTGCACAAAAATGGGGTCGTATCATAAATGTCTTGAATGTGGCTGCAAAAATGCCGGAAGCGGATGGTGCACCCACAGCCGTGAGCCGTGCGGCTGGCATGGCTTTGATGAAAATCCTGGCCCACGAAAATGCACCATATAATGTGCTGGTCAATGCAATGTTGGTGGGAAAAATTCGTTCAAGCCAATGGGAACGGCGCCATGCGAAAGCCGATGATGGTTCCACTTTGGAGCAATGGTATGCCCAACAAGGAGCCAAATTGCCCATGGGACGTCTTGGCAATGCAGAAGAATTTGCGTCTCTTGCGTGCTTTTTGGCCTCCGATGCGGGGTCCTACATCAGTGGTACAGCGATCAATGTAGATGGGGCATTAAGTCGCGCAGTATAATCTGATTTCATGCAAAAGAGCCTTGGGTTTTCTGACCAAGGCTCTTTTTAACTGCCTTCATACGATGGATTGTTGTTTTAGGTTGCAAGACTTAACAAGAACGCGACCACCACAAAACCTGTTAAAGGAACGGCCAGCATCACCAGTGCGAGCATTGCCAAAAATTGGAAAAGGGTCATGCCACCTTTTTCCTGAACATGTTCCCTCTCATCCTCATGACTATTTGCATTATCCTGGGGTGATGGTGTCATGATCTTATTCTGCCCATTTTGCATCAAAGTCCCAGACATCTTCAAACCCAACAAGTTTACAAAACTCTTGGAAGTCATAGAGGTCTTGGTTTTTAACATCACCTGTTTGAGCCAATTCTTGATATCCTTTGCGCAAAGCAAATCCCGCGCTTAAAAAGCCTAAGGCGGGGTGAATAGCCATGGAATAACCAATTTCTTGCAGTTCAGTTTGAGAAACCACAGGCGTTCTGCCGCCGCTAACCAGGTTGGCCAACAAAGGTTTTTCAATCCGTTGGGCAATGACATGAAGCTCTTCGATAGATTCGGGGCTTTCCAAAAAGATGATGTCAGCCCCAGCCGCTGCATAGGCTTCAGAGCGTCGGAGGGCTTCATCCAGGCCCAAACTTGTACGGCTGTCTGTTCTGGCAATGATCATCATGTTCTCATCGGTTCTTGCTTCACAGGCAACCTGAATTTTACGGACCATATCTTCTGTGGGTACCACACGACGACCTTGGGTATGGCCACATTTTTTAGGAAACTCTTGGTCTTCGATTTGAATACCACTCACCCCGGCTCTTTCATAACCACGCACGGTATGTCTGACATTTAACAAACCCCCATAACCGGTGTCCGCATCTGCCACCACAGGCGTTTGGCAACGTTCTGTGATTTGTGACACCCGCGATAAAATGTCTGAATAACCCATAAGACCAGCATCAGGGAGTCCCAAATGGGAAGCGGAAATTCCATATCCTGTCACGTAAAGTGCTTTAAATCCCATTTGATCTGCCATCATGGCAGATATCATATCGTAGATACCAGGTGCCATAATGAATGTGCCCTCGTTGAGCTGCTTGCGTAATGTGGCATTGGCCATAAACTGTCTCCCTGTTAGCATATGAAGGTGAGGTGAAGGATCACCGGTGGGGTGAGGTTAGCTTTTGCGTCGTTCTCGAACAACCTTTTTTGAAGAAGGGCAAACAGAAGGAGGCCATCCATGGGAGGGCAGACACTCTATGACAAAATTTGGGCTCAACATGTTGTACGTGAGGAGCAAGATGGGACAAGCATTCTTTATGTCGACCGTCATTTGGTTCAAGAAGTATCTTCACCCCAAGCCTTTAGTGGTTTGCAAGACGCGCAGTTGAAGGTGCGTCGTCCTGATCTTACCTTGGCGGTGGCCGATCACAATGTCCCCACAACGAATCGGTCTGGCCCCATTGAAGATGCTGAGTCCGCCTTGCAATTGGAGCGACTTGAGGAAAATGTTAAAAAATTTTCAGTCCCCTATATTCCCTTTCAAGATGAGCGACAGGGTATTGTGCATATCATAGGGCCAGAGCAAGGTTTTACCTTGCCAGGTACCGTTTTGGTCTGTGGGGATTCGCATACCTCCACCCATGGTGCCCTTGGTGCATTGGCATTTGGTATCGGTACCAGTGAAGTGGAACATGTGCTGGCCACACAGACCCTACGCCAGAAAAAATCAAAGAACATGCGTATAAAATGTGACGGGCAGCTGCCTTATGGGGTAGGGGCTAAGGACCTTATTTTGGCCATCATTGCCCATATAGGTACCGCAGGTGCGACGGGTCATGTGGTAGAATATCAAGGATCTGCTGTTTCACGTTTGAGCATGGAGCAGCGTATGACTTTGTGCAATATGACCATTGAAGCTGGCGCCCGAGCTGGTCTTGTGGCTCCAGACGCGCAAACATTTGCCTATATTAAAGGACGTCCAATGGCACCAGATGGGGATTTATGGGATCAAGCCATGAAGGCTTGGGTGAATTTGTATTCAGATGATGATGCAGCATTTGATGGTGAGGTTGAGATGGAGGTATCTCAACTTGCGCCCATGGTAACATGGGGGACATCTCCAGAGCAGGCATTGCCCATTTCTGGAAAGGTGCCGCATCCATCTCAAAGCCCAGACGAGGCTGGTCGTGCTTTTATCCAACGCGCAATTGATTATATGGATCTGGAGCCAGGCCAACGGCTTGTAGATATTCCCATCGATACAGTGTTTCTGGGCTCATGCACCAATGGTCGTCTGGAAGATTTGCGTGAAGCAGCCGCCATCATGAAGGGCCAACGTTTGGCCAAAGGCGTTCAAATGCTTGTGGTTCCTGGCTCAGGGCTTGTAAAAAAAGCAGCGGAGGCAGAAGGTTTACATGAAATTTTCTTACAAGCAGGTTGCTCTTGGCGTGAACCGGGTTGTTCCATGTGCGTGGCCATGAATGCCGATAGATTGATGCCAGGGTCGCGTGCTGCCTCGACATCAAACCGCAATTTCGAAGGGCGGCAAGGACGCGGGGGTCGAACGCATTTGATGTCACCTGCGATGGCTGCTGCCGCAGGTGTAACGGGGCATTTGTGTGACCATCGCGAGGTCAAATCATCATGAATGAACGTGGATTAGGGTTAACCCTTCTCCAATGCATCCCAACTATCTTTGCGCACAACGGCTTGTCTCTGCTCAAAGCCTGCAAGCTGTTCAGATGCGGCGGCAAGCGAGCCTGTATCTCGAAGGCTGGTTAGGCTTTCTGTGACCGCTTTTATGGCTGTTTGAAGAGCGGCGTTCGCATACAAAACCATGGCATAATTCATATCTGCCATGGCTTTTTGGCCAGGTTCTGGGGTGAGCCCTCCAAAGACCATATTTGCAATTTGTGGTGCCTGCAGCCGTTGGGGGATGAGGGCAAGTTCTTCTAGCGAAGTTGGGGCTTCAACAAAGGTTGCATCAGCCCCGGCCTCGATATAGGCCTCCGCACGATCAAGAGCTTCGTTCATGCTGGTGATGGCACGTGCATCGGTGCGTGCGATGATTTTCATGTTTGCATCAACCCGTGCATCCAATGCGGCTTTGAGTTTGTCGACCATGTCCGATGCTGGTATGACAGCCTTACCAGCAAAATGGCCACATTTTTTGGGAAAAACTTGGTCTTCTAGTTGAAGTGCTGACGCGCCAGCTCGTTCTAAAAGTCGAACAGTGCGGTAACAATTCAGACGATTTCCAAAGCCTGTGTCGGCATCCACAATTAAGGGAATGGATACGGCATCCGCAATGCAAGCCACAATGTTGGCAACCTCCGTCACCGTGGTGAGCCCAATGTCTGGAGCGCCCAAATGCATGTTGGCAATACCTGCACCTGTTACATAAACCGCTTCATAACCCAAATCTTCAATAATACGCGCAAATAAAGCGTTGGGTGCACCTGGGACAATGGTACCTGCACGTGCGGCCCAAATATCAGCTATGGAACGTTTGGTGGTCATGAACTGCTTTCCCTTTTTCGTGAACGTCTCATTTTCAATAACATGTAAGTTACGGTTGGGTTCTTAAAAATTGCTGATGCTCATTTTTTTAACTGTCTATATACATGATCTTAGCATAAAATTTCTGCCAGTTCTGTCATGTCCGTGACATGCAGATCTGGTTCATGCTGGGTCTGGCCAAACGGTCGGTTGCGGCGGTTGATAAAGGCGCTCCGCATGCCCGCAGCTTTCGCCCCTACACAATCAAACGCATGGTTTGCCACATGCATACAAGCCAAAGGGGAATGGCCGACAATTTGGGCAGCCTTCTCATAGGTGGCGCGATGCGGTTTGAAATAGCCTGCCTCTTGCACAGATATCGTGTGATCAAAGCGATGGCCCAAATAGGGCTTGGCAGCTTCCAACATATCACGGTCACCATTGGACAAAATGACAAGGCTGTATTTTTGACCCAAGCGCTGCAACGCCGCGGGAACTTCTGGAAATGGGGTAAGTCTCTCGATTGCAGAAACCAGCATTTGCACCTCCTCAGAGGTATGGGCAATGCCTGCGCGTGTCAGTGTGAAGCTAACCGCACGATGACCAATTTCACGGTAAGGTGTATGGCCACGATCACATAATGCATCAATCATTGAGTTTTCAAAATGTGTGCGACGCCACCAGGTGACAAATCTCCCCGGGTCACCTTGCCAACCTTTAGACGCAAGAAATGGGGTCACAAACTCTGTCAATCCTGCTTGCATGTCTACCACAGTTCCATATTGGTCAAATGTCAGGACTTTTACTTCGCGCCTGAGTAGATCAATATCAGCCATTTTACCCCCACTTTCATTTTGCAAAAACGAGCATGAAAAGTTTTTGGTGAACAGACAAGGGGGAAAGGTCAAAAGGTGCCCATCATTTCTTTCATATTTTTTTGGTTGCCATATCGCAAAAACAAGGCGCATGATGTCGCCCTGTTCTTTTTCTTGCTCCACAATCGGGGTCGATTACCTTGCTACCAGAAATACCAGCTTTCCTTCTTGCCCTTATTGCGGCGATTTTCTTTGCCTTTGGCAACCATTTTCAATCTTTCGGCGTGCAGCATATGCCTGCCCGAAGTGGTGCCACCATTGGGATCACCAGTTCGACATGTATTTTGTGGTTGGCAGCCCCTTGGTTTCTTGAGCCAGCTCAGTTCTGGACTTCAGTTGTCCTGCTTTTTGCGTTGAGTGGTTTGTTGCGGCCTTCGATTTCGGCAAACCTATCGATCATTGGGATACGCTTTTTGGGTCCCACATTGGCCTCAAGCTTTGCCGCCACCACCCCTATCTTTGGGGCCTGTATAGGCATTTTGTTTCTCGATGAAACCCTCACCTGGCCCATAGCATTGGGGACCATGGGCATCATGTTGGCCGTGATGATTTTGTCTAAACGGAAAAAAGAGCCCGCAGGATCTACGGTGAAAACTTGGCCCTTATGGGCGATATTGTTTCCCTTGGGCGCTGCTTGTTTGCGTTCTGTGGCCCATGTGATGATCAAAGTAGGAATGCTGGAAGTTCCAGATCCTTACTTTGCAGCCTTGGTGGCTTTTACGACATCATCAATTGTGATGCTATCCCTACAATGGCGCCAAGGTATGGAGGCGCTGACATTGTCTAACCCAGGATTTAAATATTTTGTGGGGGCAGGGCTGGTGTTCTCAGCTGCGGTGTTGTTGTTAAATATAGCCCTTTTGAAAGGGGATATTGTCGTGGTCATTCCTATGATCTCCGCTATCCCTATTTTTTCGATGCTGTTGAGTATTGTTGTCTTCCGTGTTGAAAAAATCACCTTGCGTACGGTGTTGGTTCTTGCGCTCATCGTGCCGTCGGTTGCCGCGGTGGGTGTGTTTGGGAAACTCTAGCACCCTCAGGTATGGTTGATGATACCAGTCGATTGGTTCCCAATTTGGTGACCCTTGTTGGCGGTTCAAAACCATAGCATGATCAGACACAATGCGAAGATGCTAAGGAGAAAAATATGCAGTTACAGGGAAAAACCGCTTTTGTTTCAGGGTCAGGGTTTAATATTGGGCGCGCCATTCTTTTGGGGTTTGCCCAAGCAGGTGCCAATGTCATTGTGAATGGTCTCACAGATCGAAGCTGCTGCTGAAGCTGTGGCTGCAGAAGCCCGGGAGATGGGTGTGAAATCAATGGTGGTCATGGGCAATGTTGGACGTTCAGGGGATGTTCAAACCATGGCGGCAGAGGCATTGGCTGAGTTTGGTGGTGTGGATATTTTGGTCAACAATGCTGCTATTAGACCCTACAAACCCTTTTTAGAAATGGATGATGACTTTTGGCATGATGTGATCTCCGTGGATATGCATGCAGCCTTTTACACCGGTAAGGCATTTTTGCCTGGTATGGTTGAGAGAGGTTGGGGGCGCATCATCAATATCACCGGTATGAATGCCATTCATGGTTACTCTGGGCCGTTGTCAGTCTCTGCTGCCAAACATGGTTTATGGGGTATGACAAAATCGATGGCCAAGGAGTTCGGTCCCAAAGGTATTACCGTCAATGCTATTTCTCCTGGGCCTATTGAGGGAGATTATAAAGATGAGGCCATGGGGGCACATATTCGGGAGCAAGAAAAGTTAATCCCACTTGGGCATTTGGGTAAGCCCATGCATATTGCTGGACTTTGCCGGTTTCTGGTCTCAGAGGAAGGTGGTTTTATGTCTGGCCAGATGATCGCGTGCAACGGTGGAACGCAGACATAATCACAAAAATATACATGTTTAAAGCCTATGCCATGGTTGTTGGCATAGGCAATCGCCTGTCAACTTATGGTCACGCCACTATCTACGGATAAGATTTGTCCCGTGGTGATCCGACTTTCATCGCTTGCAAGATAGACCGCCATATGGGCAACATCCAAAGGTTCTCCTAACCCCAAGAGATGCATCTGGGCGATGTCACGCATGTCAGAACGTTTCTCCAAGAGGTTTTTAACCCTGTCCGTCAGCGTAATGGAAGGTGCGATTGCGTTCACACGAACTTGATATGGGGCATATTCTGCTGCCATGGATCTTGTGATCGCCGCCACACCACCTTTTGCCGCGGTGTAACAATCACGCCCAGGAAATGCCATCAAGGCTACATTTGACGCCATGTTGATGATGCTACCTCCACCTTGTTCCATCATGATGGGAAGGGCATATTTTGCGCATAAAAACGTACCAAAAAGGTCTACATTCATCACCCGCCAAAATTCTTCGATGGGGGCATCCGTGACTGGACCATCTTGTAAAGAGGACCCCCCTGCATTGTTGTGTAAAATGTCGAGGTGGCCAAATTCCGCACATGCAGCTTTAATCGCTTTTTGCACGCTCTGTGCATCAGACACATCGGTTTTGATGAACATCATTCGTTGAGGATTTTGTGTGGCCTCTCCAATCTCGGCACAGATTTTGGGGCCTTGGATGTCATCAATGTCAGCCATGACAACAGATGCGCCTTCTTCCACAAAACGCTTGGTTGTGGCAGCTCCAATGCCACCTGCAGCGCCCGTGATGAATGCTACTTTTCCCTCAAGTCGTCCCACCATGCTTTTGCCTCCCCATAATATTGCCCCGGTGCTTATGAAACTATCTTGCGCTTAAGCGAGAGGGATTGGCAACCAAAGTTCAAAGGGCTTCCTCGGAAAATGTAAGTCAGGATCACTCGTTGGTTTTTGACGGCCAAATATCAGACGAAATATGTTCAAACAGGCGATTTGCCCCCCATATACTCAGATGGTTGTTGTCAAAATAGAGTGGCTTTTCTTCCTCTGATGCGAAACATTTTTGGCTGT
This sequence comes from Alphaproteobacteria bacterium, assembly GCA_038131935.1. Taxonomy (GTDB): domain Bacteria; phylum Pseudomonadota; class Alphaproteobacteria; order UBA8317; family UBA8317; genus UBA8317. The sequence goes on from JAYPQH010000005.1 coordinate 42,790, forward strand.
CACAAAAAACATCTTCTGCGAACAACAACTGGGTATGTGAGGCTTGTATCTTTTCGTAGAAGGGCTTCAACACCTGGATGCGTTGGTCAAATATCTGCCGTTGGGTTGTGACCGGTTTTTGTGTTTGATGCAGACGTTTTGGTACGTCCCAGCCCACTTCAGGAATGCTGGAGATAACAAATAACCGAACATCCTTTTCCAGCAATGCTGAAAAATACTTTACCAAGGCGTCCTCTATAGCTTTTTGGCGTTGGGGTAAGGGGCGGGGGGTATCAGCAAATTGCCGATCATCAAACAACACGTGCGATGTTTTTCCTTGTTCAACCCCACCCTCGCCATTATCAAATCGCGTGGTATTGAAATACAGTGCAAAGCGCGCCGAAATCAGAACATTCTTAATGCCCAATGTGGAGATTTCGTCTAACAGGTTACGGTAATGTTCCGGACAAGGTTTGTTCTTACGGCTGTCCTGTCGGATCAAATCCATGGCCGGGGGGCATCCTTCCATGGTTCTGACGAGCGCTGAGATGTTCCGTTTGCGTAGCTGGTTGCCAAAGCTTTCTTGCAAACTGTCAGCATGGCTATCTCCAATCAGCATCCATGTTGGCTTTTGGCTCAAATCTCCCCATTGCTCTTGTGATTGGCTCCTTAAGAATGAGGGCTCGTTAAGAGCAAGGAATGTGCGGTCAAATCTCTGCGTGGCAAAACCATTGCTAAGGATCCCCCAAATCGCAAAAGACCCAAGAAGCAATGCGCTCGTGAGCATCAAGATGGCAAAATGGCGGGTGGGTACAGCCAAGCGATTGCGGCATGGTTTTTCTACAAATCGCCAGCTTAGGTAGCTTAACCCCATGATAGATATGCATAAGCCGATCATGATCAATGGGCTTGGAGGTTCGCCTGAAGTGATGCGTGTAAAGGCAAAAACAGGTTGGTGCCATAAATAGGCAGAATAGCTGATCAGCCCTATTTGGACCAAGATTGGGTGGTTCAAAATACTGGCAACCAGGCTACCTTTTGTGGCGAACATGATGATCAACAAGGTGCCAATGACGGGCAAAAGGGTGTAAAAACTGGGTGCCGGCAACCCATTATGGATGGTGGCAAAGCCAAGCAAAAGAAAACCAAGCCCCAAGAGGGGGAGAATATGCAGGGTGAAAATATTTTGAGGGATGGTTCTTTTACCCAAAAAGAATGCAACAGCTGCACCTGAAAGAAGTTCCCATGCGCGGGTTGGCGCAAGATAAAAATGAACCTCAGGGAAATTTCTCCAGCCCCATTCGCTTAAGCCAAAACTGAGAACAATGCCCAAAACAATCGCATGCGGGATATAACGTGAGCGGTATCGCCATAAGAGCATCAGTAGGAGGGAAGACGATATAATATTGCTCTTCAACGGCCAGGCTCCAGCTATGCAACCATGGGATTTCCTCAGCGGCAGGGGCAAAATAGTCATTTTGCTGCGCAAACAATATGTTTGAGGAAAAAAACAAAACAGCAAGAAGGCTTGCACAAAAGTCTTCCATGGCTGTTGGTCGCAAAACAATCCATGCTGCAGGAAGCGTTGATGCCATGACCAAAAATAGGGCTGGCAACAACCGCCTTGCCCGTCTTTCATAAAAAGACAATAGCTGGAATGTCCCCTTGGCTTGTTGTTCAAGAATAATACTGGTGATGAGAAAGCCGCTGATCACGAAAAAGATATCAACGCCAATAAATCCTCCAGAAAACCCGGCAAATCCAGCATGATAGAAAACAACAGGCAGCACAGCTACTGCCCGTAACCCATCAATTTCAGGGCGGTATGTGAGGTGCTGGTGGAGGGGTGATGATGACATGGTCGTTAAGTTGTCACAATGGCGAGGGGCAACCCGGTTAGGTTTGCAATGGCTCTGGCGGAGGTAATTGTTTGATCACGCGGCCCAATTGCTCGGGTTTATCCAAGTGACGATGGGCATGGTAAAGGGAGTTAAACATGGCAAAGCTCTCATCATCCATGGGGCTTACACGACGATAGGCTTGATCGATATGCAGCTGCATGATTTCAGATTGGGCGGCAAGATAATGTTCATCCGCATGATACATATTTTGACAAATATGGATTCGTTTGCGATCCAACCCCACCAATTGTTGGGTGATGCGCAAGGGGTCACCCTCCCGCAGTTCCCGTCGGTAATGAATATGAAAATCACCTACAAATGTGGTGATGTTTTTGCGTTTTTTGTAATCTCTATGAAAACCCACATGATCAAGAATATCATCAAGGGCAAGATCGAAGGCCATCATGTAGTAGGCCACATTCATATGGCCGTTATAATCTATCCATTCAGGCTTGACGAATTGACGATTGCCTTCAAAAGCGGTGGCACTTGTTTCCATGTTTTTTCCCTTTGGTTCTATGCCCCAGACAAAAAAGCAAAAAAATGGCAGGCAAATATATGCCAGCCAAACAGATGTGGGCAAACGAGTTTGGGTACCCATACATGTTTTAGGGAACTTGTTAGATTTTTTCAATTTTTTGCTTTTGGGGGGCTGAATGACCCATTTTTGTCTTTGCTGTTGGTCTTCCCGCATCAGTCAGCAGAGGAACGATGCCAAGCTTACCCATGCCATACCTACCTTGTCATGAAGGTTATAGCTGCAACCTTCATGGATATATGGGTGATGTGTGTTGGTTTATGTCGATCTTCCCATCGACATATTAAGACTTTGTCCTGGGTGACATAAGTGCTGCAAAATGGCGCTCCTGTAATACCATCTATGTTTAGCCCTCAAAGTTCAGCTCTTCCTATCAACTTTTTTCGAAATCAAAAACCTTATGATTGAGGTTTGCATTGGGGGATATAGGATAGGTAGACAGGAGGTAGCCCACAACGTCCACCTACCATGGGCGCCATTTGTGGTTTTGTTGAATGGCCAAGCCGCTGTGTTTTTTGAGCCTGTTGCTGTTTTTGACAGGCGCGGTCCTGGGCGGCTTGTTTTTTAACAATGTTTGCTTTGTTTTGGGCAAAGCATGCCTTGCATTGATTGTTGTTGCCACAGATATCTGCGATGAGCTTGTCAAATGGATGTTTTTCTATTTCAGCACGTGCACAGGCTGAGATCATCAAAAGGGCCAAAAACACAAAATAGGGGCCGTGGAAAAATTTCTTCATTGTCCGTTATCCTTACCATGTATGTGTCATCACCATGCATGATATTCATGACGTTACCATGGATAACAATCAACAAATTGTGCATTATTTGAATGGAGGAATGCTGATTGATCTGTCTTGCGCGAGCTCAAATATAGCTGAGACATTTTTCAAGCCCACCCAAACCCACGGTATCAATGATGGTTTTCCCCCGAGATAGCAGCCTTTAATTTTCGTTATCACCAAGCCAGGTTGAACGAGAATACCTGTCATGACTTGGTACTTGGCTTTGATTATAACGCTTGCTTCATGGCAACGATAAGCAAAAGACTCCAAAATGCGGCTGCAACAACAATATAATGGTCAAAAGAGTTCACGTTAAGCACTCCATGGGTGAATGATATACATGATTGCTGCATCGCAAAATAATTATTGCATCGCAATATAAAATACTGAGGGTTCATTATGTATGTTTTGCATGGCTCTTCTTTTACCACATGCGTTCGCGGGATCGTTCCTCATAATGACGGTCATATTCTTCGCCGCCTTCTCGCCCTTCGGTCATTTCTGCCATGATGGTTCCCACCGTTGGAAGATTTGGATTTTCTTCTGCGTTCCAGAGATTTGAGCGCATCAAGGCTTTTGCGCATTGGCTATAGACCTCTTGAATATGGATCAGAATAACCGTGGTGGGATGGCGTGATTTTTGCGCAAATTGTTGGCAGATTTCTGGATCATCTGTCAGTTGTGCTGTTGCATTCACACGGATTGTGGTCGTTGATCCAGGTGCCATAAAAAGAAGTGCAACACGGCCGTCTTGTACAATATCTTTTAAGGCTTCGATTCGATTGTTTCCGCGCCAATCTGGAAGCCATAATGTTGCGTTATCCACCACGCGCACCACAGGGCCGTTATCACCACGGGGTGTTGCATGGACACCTTGCTCGCCTACGGTTGATAAGATGCAAAAACAAGATTGCTCGATCCAAGCTCGATAACTTTTGGTTAAAACAGGTGACACTTTCGAGATCGATAATGGGACGGGTGGGCCATAAAGGGATGTCAATTGTTCAAAATTTTTGATGATGCGCATGGTGGGGACCCTTTAACAAAAATACATGACAGCCAGCCTATGATAGAACATCATCCCAGAAAGTCATGCCAGTAAATTATGACAGTAAATGATGATAGGCTGTCATCAATTCTGTGGCTTTCTGTTTTACATGCATCAAATCCATATTGGGGGTAAACAATGCCGAGCCTAACCCAAAACCTGAGGCGCCGGCAGCATGATAGATGGCCATATTTTGAGGATTGATGCCTCCAACGGCATAGAGCTTAGCATTTTGGGGAAGGACAGCGCGCATGGCTTTAATGGCTTGTGGTGGTATCATTTCACATGGGAAAAGTTTCAATGTTTCCGTGCCAAGCTTTAGGGCGGCAAATGCTTCTGTTGGTGTCATGACCCCAGGACACCAGGTGAGGTCCGCGGACAAACTGGCCTGTCCTACATCCTCATCCATGTTGGGGGCGACAATCAATTGTCCCCCTGCCATGGCCACGTCATCAACATCCGCCGCTGACAATACGGTACCCGCACCCACCAGTATCTGACCACCATATTTTTGCGAGATGATGTTGATGGATTTGAGAGGCTCTGGTGAATTGAGGGGAACTTCAATGATCCCAAATCCTGCATCTACCAGAATATCTGCCACCTCTTCGGCTTGATCAGGCGACAATCCCCGCAGGATCGCTATCAAAGGGGTTGCTTGGAGGAGCTTTTCTGATGGTGGTTTGGTCATGATATCAATCCTGCGCGCTGGGCGATTGCCATATGGCCTGAGGTAACGATGTCAGGATGGAATAAATTTGTCTCAAATCCTAGATGTTCCAAAGCTGTGGCATAACGTTGGGTTAAGCCTTCACTGCCAATCAGACAGACTTGCTCTTGGCCTTTTAGATTCAACTGTTGCCCCCCCAATTCATGTCCAATCAATAGGCCTGATAAATAATTTCCTGCTTGTGGGGCTGTGAGGCCGCCGAACAAAGAAGAAGCGCGAATGTGAAACAGGTGGTTGAGTAGGCCTGGACCAGAGGTAAGCCCACGATCTACCCCTTTTAGATACATGGCTTCGTCAAAATCACCCTCAGCAATGCTTGCTTTAAGGATGGTATGCTGGCTCAGGCTTGCAAAGACTTCACCGGTCATAAAGGTCCGAAATTGATTGATGGTACCCCCATGAATATCAGCCCATTTGCTGTGGGTGCCTGGAAGAATACACCAGCCATCAGGCATGCCGGACAAATAAGCGCCAAGAAGTTGGGTTTCTTCCCCCCTCATCACGTCAATATGCTCAGGGGTTTGATCCATCACACCACCCACAAAATAGATATGGGCATGACCCTCCCAAGGGATAGCTATCAATGCGTCAGCCAACTCCAAGCTGCTGGTAGGTGTGGGAAGATAAGAGGTCTCAACCCAGCCTTGGCGGCTGGTGATCATTCCGGAGGCCAAAATGGGTAAAGGTCCATATACCTGCCAATCTTGTATGGTTTCTTTAAGAACAGCTCCAAAGTCTCCGTCTTGGACCTGCATGATGCCTTTTGAGGCTGACCTTTTGTCTAATACATGACCTTGAGGGTCGAGGAGATAAGCGCGCAAGGCGCTTGTCCCCCAATCAAGACTTATCAATGTTGGTTTAGATGCGGCCAAATTCATTTAACAGGTCCTCGACCGTTTTGCCCTGCGCAACCCATTTGCGGGTTTCTTCTTCGCGTTGGGCTTGTTCTTGGGCAAGGGCTACAACCTCTGCGGCCCGCTCTTGCGGGATCACTGTTACCCCCATGAGATCGGCCACCACAAAGTCACCTGGGTTCACGACCACACCGCCACAAGCGATAGGGACGTTGATGGAGAGCTCTTCTTTCCTACCTGAGAACATGGTGTGGGTTCCTTTAGGGGTGATGGCACGTGTCCAAATAGGCCAATTGATGTCTTCCAATTCATCTGTATCACGCCCGGCGCCATCAATGATCATGCCCCTTATCCCTCGGTTTTGGGCCAAGCCGCCCATCAAACCACCGCAAACAGATGTGTTGAGGTCCCCGCCAGCATCAACAACAATAACATCACCGGGTTGGCCCATTTCTAGAGCCTTTAAAGGATCAACAAGGTCACCTTTGGAGAGTTGAACCGTGATGGCTTGTCCTGTAATTTTTGCACGAAATGCTGGTTTGATTCCACTATCCATCACACCTGTTCGGTACTGCACATCCGCAAAAACGGCTGTGGCTGAGTAGCATGAGATAACGTCATCAAATTTTTTCAGCAAATCAGGTTGGCGTTCAAAATCTTTATAAACTTGTAACATGATGTCTCCTTCATGGTTGTGATGTTTAAATATGATTGACTGGATATGAAGGCGCTAAACCTTTGAGCACGCGGGCCACCTCATATGCGGCGGTTTCACGTGCCTGACGCAGTGACTGTTCTGAATAGTAGGCCGCATGAGGGGTGATCAAAACTTTGGGATGGGTAAATAAAGGATTGTCAGATGGTGACCATTGGGCTCGTTTTGCCGGTTCTTCCTCGGTGTCATCCAATGCAGCACCTGCGCATTGCCCACGACAAAGCGCATCATAGAGGGCTTTGTTGTCAACAGTTGGTCCTCTGCCAGTATTGATCAACAAAGCTCCGCTTTTCATGAGCGCAAATTCTTTATGCGAAAGAAAATGATGGGTTTCTTGATTCATTGGGGCCTGCATCAAGATGGCATCAGATTCTCTAAGCAATTGTTCCTTAGACACCAGGGTAACATCTTCTACCTGTCCATTAGAGGTTTTTAGATAGGGGTCATAGGCAATCAGACGCACGCCAAAGGGGCGAGCCCGCTTAGCAATAGCGCGGCCAATTTTCCCAAATGAAACAATGCCCAATGTTTGACCTCGTATTCGTTGCAGAGGCTGTGCAGATTGCCATCTCCATATGCCCTGATGGGTCGCTTGGTCATAAGCTGAAACCCCACGTGCCAAATTCAGCCAAAGGGCTATGGCATGGTCAGCCACTTCATCGGTGCAATAATCTTGCACATTTGTGACTTGAATATTTTTGGCGGTCGCCGCATCCACAGCCACAATATCAACCCCCACACCATACCGCGCGATGACTTTGCATTGTTGCATGCGTTCAATGGTCTTCTCACCAATTCTTGCATATTGATTGATCATCCCTGCACAAGTCGGCGCAACAGCTGCCAAATCATCTTCAGACTTCGCCTGAAGGGCCATGACCTGAATGCCCTCAGCGTTCAAAATATTGCGCTCAATATCAATGTCACCAAAATCATAATCTGTGATCACCACCATAGGCGCATCGTCGCGAAGAGAGGGCATATTACTCGTTATCCTTTAGAAATGATATGATTGGTGACATAACAAAGCGGTCTGAGACTGCTTTGTCCAGTATGCACATCAAAGATGTTCAAGGTTACCATATTTTGCGTAAAAACTGTAAGTTTATATTTACAAATACAGTGAAATTCGTCAAAATATCTTATTGCCAAGAAAATGTTTGCGTATTATGTCAGAAAAAAATGACATAATAGGCTTTGTGAATGGATAGGGGAAAATCATGTGGAAATGTATTGGGATCGTTTTGGTTTTGCTTTTTGCGATCATGTTAACGGCCACATCGTTGGTTTCTGCGTAACTTTTTTGACAAAGACAAAAAGACCTGCGTTGGTTTAAGTTTTTGGTGTTTGCCAAGACAGCTTTGTTGCGTTCTTTTTTGATCTTTTGCGCTTATGACGCCTCAAAGCATGGTTTCTGGAATCTGTGCAGCAAAAGATCAGGTGCCAGCTCGTTCTGCCTCTAATACATGCAGGAAGACGCATGGGGGATCATATCGCGCTATCAGCCTCACGGTTGGTGAACCATGAGGTTTTTTGAGTTTTAGACCTTTTGATATCTTCTAATGGGGCGTTAAGAGTTTTTTTTATCTGTGGTCTTCAAGGATCATATCTGCACCTTTTTCCGCGATCATGATGGTGGCGGCATTCGTGTTCGCAGAGACCATGCTTGGCATGATGGACGCATCCACAATACGCAAATGTGGAATGTTTTTTGCCCTTAACCTTTGATCTACCACTGCCTTTTCATCCTGGCCCATACGGCATGTGCTGACCGCATGATAAACCGTGGCGCCACGTTCCCTCACATAATGAAGGATCTGGTTTTCATCATCAATTGCCGGGCCTGGTAAAGTTTCCCCATTTGAGAAGGCTTGAAGTTGTGGGCTGCTTAACAATGTTCGACACCATTTGACGCCATCTATCATGGCTTGTTGGTCTGTCGGGTCGCTCAGGTAATTGGGTTGGATAATGGGAGCATCTAAGCTGTTAGGCGTTGTCGCGCGCACAAAGCCTCTGCTTTCGGGGCGAAGCTGCCATACCCCGCATGTCATGCCTGGGGTCTTCTGAAGTTGTCCAATCATTCCATCTGAATAGCTGGCAGGTGTGAACACAAATTGCAGATCTGGCTGTTCAAGATGTGGTTGAGAGCGTAAGAAGGTAGCGACATGCGCGGGGCTGAAAGCCAGAAGCCCTTTGCCCGTGGTTAACCATTTGATGATTTCCCACCCTAATCTTAATCCTTGGGCCCGTTCATTTAAGGTGATGGGTTGGCGGACTGCATGCACAACCCGAACGGCATAATGATCTTGAAGCCCAGCGCCAATGCCTGGGATGTCGCGTTTCACAGAAATTCCAGCGTCTTGTAACCAAGATCCTGGGCCAAAGCCTGAACATTGAAGAATATGTGGGCTACCTATAGCGCCTGCTGACAAAATGATTTCACGCCGGGCCGTGATTGAAACTGTTTGTCCTGAACGATGCGCATGAACAGTACCATCATGTTCAGCATCTTTTGGGGTGATCTTGGACACATGGGTTTGGGTAAAAAGGGTTAAATTTTTACGCCCCAAGATAGGTTTCAAAAATGCATGGTAAGCACTCCAGCGTCTGCCCTGTTTGATGGTGCGCTGATAATACCCAACCCCTTCTTGTTCTAAGCCGTTGTAATCAGGGTTTCTTGGGATACCTAGATCCTCAGCGCCTTGGATGAACGCTTCGCAAAGGGGATGGCGTTCATGGATGTCAGAGACATGTAGAGGGCCCTCTGTTCCATGAAATGCATCATCTTCTCTCGCATCTGTGGAGGCCCGTTGTTCTGATTTTTGAAAGTAACCAAGGACATCATCATACGCCCAGCCTTGATTGCCCAATTGTGCCCAATGGTCATAATCAGCGCGTTGGCCCCGAACATACAGATGTCCATTAATCGCACTTGATCCTCCCAAAAGCTTTCCCCTTGGGAACAGGATGCTGCGGTCATGCACATGAGGGGATGGTTCTGTCTTGAAACACCAATTGAATTTTGGATGGTCAATGGTTTTGATGAAACCAGCGGGCGCTTCGATGTAAGGATGATGGTCAACTTTTTTCCTGCCTCAATCAGCGCCACCTTATAACGACCGTCAGCTGTCAGCCTGTTGGCCAGGACACAACCCGCTGATCCAGCGCCGATAATGACAAAGTCAAAGTCATGCCCGTCAGATATGGTTTCCATGCTCTCTCCCCTCTAATCATCAATCATGATCTCATGAGCTCACGCACTTTTATGTTATCCATGAATATTCAAAATATTAAAGAAGATATGCGATGACCATAGATGCATTGGTTTTCATGCGGCAACCAAAGATTGGAATAGAGATGACAGGTTAAGGAGAGCTTGAAAATGGTTAAAAGCCATTTTTATGCAGCAAAGAATTTTCTCAAGCCATTATACGATTATAGAATCTGCGGGTCTTCGTTGTGGGAAGTAAATACTAGTCTATTTTGCAGTCATCTTTCGTTTTAAACAGAAGTACTTTTATTCCATTTTCAAGCCTATGATCGGTAACAACCTTGATCATTACATGTGGCTGTCATGCTCCTGATCCTTTGATCATGCGAAGCCTTTGAGCGCATTCAAATAATGCACTGCTTGAGGGGCGAAGAGACCCAATATGTAGAACAGAAGGGATCCCGTTTGGTGTTTGAGGGTTTTCAATTCTGTAGATGCTATGGCCTGGTATTTTGTCAATTTTGCTCACGTCACAGATCCGGAGGGTGCAGTTGCGGCATGGATTGCCAAATGAAAACGGATTGTGGTCATTTCCTTGGCATTGTCCAGAAGTCGTATGTTTTTGCGTTGTGGTTTGCGCACATGCAAAATCACCAATCGTCATGCCCAACAAAAAGACGAGAGATAGAGCTTTGAAAAAGGGAAGGAGTCGACCACGAATAAATGCTTTTTGTGATGGGTTATGCCAATTGCCTCTAACATTCGTGGCTTCCTATCTTGAAGAGTATCCTTTGTTGGGTAGATGCATATTTTTGCCTATGCTTGAACTTCATTTAAAACATAACTTGAATTTAGCATGTTGATGAGATGATGAGGTTGCGTATTAAAAAAATGGGCCGTAAAGGCCCAGTTTTTCATTTGGTTCCATGTGGTTTGGTTTAGTTCACCTTTGCACATGATGAGAACAAAAATGAGACGCGTCCGTCCTGGAAGCGGTATTCGCTCGCTTGAACAACCACATGTGGGCGTCCTTTGCCAGATCCCTTTATGCTCAGCAATTTCTGCTCACAATCTGTCACATTGGAAAGCGTCGCGTTGTACAATTCGATAAAAGGTGGTGTGCCCTTTGGGGTTTGTGGATTGTCAACCTTTCTGATGGCATTTTTGTTTGGCACCATGCTTATGTTGGTAAAATCACAAAACCGGATGGTGCAATTGCGGCATGGCTGCCCTGGGGTAAAAGCATTGGGATCATTTTCGTTACATTGACCCAAAACAGGCTTGCCTCCCTGGCCCACCACAAAGCCAGTGCCCTTGGGCTTTGCCATGTTGTCTTGGTTGTTACCCTTCATGAGAGGTCCACGCTCAACGCGTTGCCCAGCTTTGTTTGATGCCGCTTTGTCACCACTGCAGAGCAACTTCCAAACATTGTTTCCACCATTCTTTTTCTTGGCGGGCTTGAGTTGGCATTGGCCAGAAAGTTTATCGACTGTTGTTTTGGCGCCATTCTGGCAGAATAATGTTTTTTTAGGCCAGTAGAGCATGCGTTGGGTGCCCATAACGCTGTCTTCAAACTCGACTTCATTGGCACCAACGGGTCTGGGGTTGGCAACCGACATAACGCCATTTGGGTTTTTAATGACGCATCCTTTGGCTTGCGCGCGTGCATGATCATTAAATCCGACATTTGCACCCAATATAACAGCTAGACCAAATCCTATGACACATGCTCTTTTGTGGGCAATTTTCCAAAAATCTTTCATGTTTTTCCCCTCCCTCTTTATGAGACTCCTTTTTTATTTTACGTCAAAAGTAAGGCTTCTTTTAGTTAAGCACCACTTTATTACATTTTATTATACCATATTTTGGATAAATAGTTTTTCGAAAAAATACATTTACCCACCAAATGTTTCATCGAAAATGTGCTTTTGGTTAATGTTGGCTTTTCAGTGAACGTAACCATTTAGGGTGGCATGCAAAGATGATGGGCGAGATTGCGCTTCACAATCACGCAAAAAAACCCTAGACCATTAACATCTTGTTGAGACGGATTTTTTGGGCTGACGATGTATATGGATTGGGGAGTAAGTATGACGGTGATGTTTGCACGCAACTGGTCATCCTTAGGGGTCACGGTCATGGCGGCATGGTTAATGTCCTTTGCGATGATGTTCGCGCAAACATTACCTGCAGGCTTAAGTTTGCCTCCTGGAATGACCTTGGAAGATGCCAAAAAGTTGCAAGAACAATACCAGCGTACTGGTCGACTCCCAAATGCTGCAGCCAATACAGGAACATCGCCAACTTATAGTCCTGTTGTTCGTTCGCCTGCCAATCTTTTGGACGAACCAGCCAGCATATCTCCCACCGAAGAGGTTTCAGAACGCGACAAGCGAGTTCGCCGTCAGTCCATATTGGATATTGATGCACGCCGTGAAGATGTCACAAGTTCAGTTGTGCGTTATTACAGAAGTATGACGGGCCAGGTGCTCCCCATTTTTGGGTTGCAAACCTTTCAGCAAGCCCCAGCAGAAGGTTTGACACTTTACAACACATTTGGTGATGACTACCGGCTCGCGCCTGGTGATGTTCTGGATTTGTCTATTCGTGGGATACGCAACCTCGATCAAATGGTCCGTGTGGACCGCCAGGGCTTTGTCAAATTGAGTGATTATCGCCCATTGCGTGCAAATGGGAAAACCTTGGCGATGTTTCGAGATGATGTTCGACGTTTGGCACAAACCTCGGATCGATCTGCTGATGTCTTTGTAGGTGTCGCTACAGCTCGGAATATTCCTGTAACCGTTACCGGTGAGGTTGCGCAGCCACAAACCATGGCATTGCCTGCTTATGCTCCACTCTCCTTGGTGTTGGGGTATGTTGGTGGTGTCACAAACTCTGGAAGTTTGAGGCAAGTGGTGATGATGGATCGGCAAGGAAAGCGGGATAAGGTTGATCTTTACCAATATTTAGAAGGTGACATCAATTTTACAGAGCCCGTGATCCAAGAAGGTGCGCGTATTCATATACCCCCCTTGGGTGGAACCGTCGCCGCATTTGGCTTTGTGCGCAGGCCGGCTATTTTTGAATTGTCACCCAATCAAGAAGAGATTGCGGTTAAGGATTTGTTAAGGCTCTCTGGTGCAGGATTTTTGCCACCAGGGGCAGTACTGGAGAGCTTGCGGCTTGATGAAAATGGCCAAGTGGTAGGTTCAGTGCTTTCTAATATTGAAGAGGCAACCTTACGCCAGGGTGAAGCGCTGCGTGTCAGTGTTATGGAAACCAGGGATGATCAACGTGTAAGCCTCAAGGGAGCTGTGTTGTCGGAGTTGTCTCTGCCATGGCGACAAGGTCTTGATATGGCGACAGCCCTTCGTGATGGAGCCGCGCTTCGAAATGATGCCCAACGTCTTTTTGCCCTTCATATCTCCCGCACCCATGATGAAGGTGTGGCGGCAGTTAATCTTGATGATGCATTTGCCAACCCACAGCGTTACCCTCTCCATCCAGGTGATGAATTGGTTGTGTTCACCAAAACCCAATATTTTGAGCTGTTGGATGCGCCATTTGATGGCACCAAAGATATAGCCGTTGATTTGGTGCGTCGGGCACGGCCTGTGGAAATTTTCCTAGACGACAAACGCGTCGCTCTTCTCGCGCCACAAGATGGGATGTTTCGTGCGGATGCCTTAGGCTTTGGGGCCAATATCCCACGGACGGCCGTTCGAAACTTCATGTTGCATATTTCTGATCAATTTGCCTCCTCTGTTGAAGCGTTTGATGGGGATCAAGCCCTGGCTTATGGATCAATGAGTGACATAGGAACCGATGTTTTACAGGGTGATCGCATTCAGATATTTTCAGGCCAGCGTATGCAAGCGCTTTTGGGAACTGATTTTGATCGTGCGCGTGGGCCCATAGAAACATACATCCGCGATGCCCAGCCGATCTCGGTGCGTTTTGATGGCAAACGCATTGCCTTCGTGGCACCTGGTGACGGGGTGACTGTAGAAAAGGCATTACAAGGCGGGACATTCATTCCGTTGGATGCAGATAAAGATTTCGCAGTGATTTCAAAAGATGGGTTTGAGCATGAAAGCCAGGCAATTTCCTTGCGAGATCAAGCGCTTGAGGAAAATGAATGGAAGCTTGAGGCGGGTGACGAGATCAATATATTCTCTCGAGACCAACTTGCAGCAATATTGAAACAGGATAACGTTGTTCCACAAAACCGAAATGAGCGTTTGATTGCAGCCGTGATGCCTGCGGAAATTTTTCTTGACGAACAACGCGTAGCCTTGGTGCCCAGTGGAAGCATCGCGCCGATGTTACAAGTCGTGCAAGATATCCTCGACAGCCCACGAACCTATCCGGCCTATATTTTGGACACCCGACGAGACGAGGACGGCTTTGCTTTGAAGATAGAGGTGAACACAAAGCGAGGGTTTCGTCAAAAAATGATGTCCCGAAGACTGGTTCCTGGCCAGCGGTTGACTTTTTTCCACAAACTTTATCAGGGATCAATTTACCTTAGATGAGAAAGAAACCTCATCAAATGCCCTTGCGCCACTTCTTGCGACATCAGCAAATGTAGAAAACGCTCCCAGGCAAAACCTCAACCAAGCAGAAGATGAGGCAACATTCCAAGCGCGCATTTTGGAAAAAACAGAAAATGTCCGGTCGCGCTCATCCAGTGATGCAGACGGGCCTAAAGAAATCTCTCAAGCCTTGCGGGCACAATTGTTGGCTGACGCGCGCATGATTGTAGGCGCGGTTGCCAATCCTGGCATCTATCCTGTCGCCTTACCCATCAGCCTAGATGATGCCATTGCTTTGGCAGGTGGGCTTCTTGACGGTGCGGACAAAAAGCGTGTGGCGTTAAGGCAATATGAAGATCCAGGTTCAGGCGTTTTTGCGCTTACATCTTACCAAGTCATGGATCTCACTTCTGGTGAACTGGGATCCACATCCTTGGGGGTATTTTGATATCCAAGTACCACAGCGTGGAAATGATGCGAATATTGGTACGGTGACCCTGACTGGTGAAGTCCGCAAACCTGGACGTTACGTGGTGGCCCGCGGTGAAACGCTTGAGGATTTGCTGATCAGGGCTGGTGGTCTTACCGAGACGGCATTTCCATTCGGTGCGGTATTCACAAAGACGGCATTGGAGGAGCAGCAAAAAGAGGCCAATCAACGCACAGCCAACCGCGTAGAGAGCTCACTTCTTGACAGCAGTTTTCAAAATATGGACCGCACCCAAGAGATATCTGCAATTCAACGTTATGCAAATCTTTTGCGCACAGCCCAACCGACAGGCCGTCAGGTCATTGATCTTCTGTCTCAACAGGACACCGGTCGCATTCTTCTGGCAGATGGAGATACATTGTTTGTACCCCAAAGACCTTCATCAGTGACTGTCGCGGGTGAGGTGTTAAGTCCATCAACAGTCTTCTATCGCCCTGGGCAAGAGGTCTCAGATTATATCAACAATGCTGGTGGCTTCACAGCACTTGCGGACTCAGATCGGGTTTACATGGTGTTGCCCAATGGTGAAGCGAAAAAAGTTGATTTGGGTCGCTTCTCCTTTCGTGATCTGCCAGTGACTGCGGGAAGTATTATTTTTGTGCCACCTGATACAACCTCATTGTCTGGATTTGAGGTCACAGAATTGGTGGCAGGTCTTGTTTCCAATATTGCCAGCGCTGCGTTGGGTATTGGTGCTATTGTCAATCAGTGATGTTTGTAGGTTTAAGGTTATCTGACAAATCCAAGCTCTTTTGGCGTTTGGGTTGCTGGATATCCTTTGCTCTTAGCTTTGTGCTTCTTTTGGGTGGGCATGACATACATGCCCGCGCAACCGACCATTCGCAGTTGAATTTCTGGCTCAAACAAGGTCATGTCATCCTTAAAAACAAAAATCAGTTAGCTATTGAGATGTTTGGTGACGAGGAAATCACCCCAGAAGTTTTAGCAAATTTCAAAGGTGAGGGTGATTTTTTTGTTTTTCGTCACGAAGATCCACAGCCACAACTTTTGCATGTCGTTGGAGATCAGGCTTATTTCCAATTTTTTGCGCCACAATTGTTGATGGGTGCTGCCCGCACCTTGTTGCTGTTGCCCAAAGAGCATGACCATGATGTTACCAATATACCCTCCCACCCTTTGGGTCAGGACAGCTCTATAAATTTTATTTTTAGACAATGTGGCTTTGACCGTTATCATCTTGGAGCAAATCCTTGTGATGAAATGCCTGAAAGAATTTGGCGTAGAACTGATCTCTTAACGTTGGTTCGAGACCATCAGCTGCGTGCAGAAACTTGGGAACAAGATCTGGTAATTGGTATAGCTGACCTTGCAAAGTTAGATGTAGAGCAGGTGCGCTCTTGGCGTCAGGGTCAAATGGTTTCTTTTGTTCATGATCATGGAGGTTTCATGCATGGACAATTGCGCTATGAGGCGCAAGCCATCCAGTCTGCATGGGCATTTGGGGCATTTGAAGAACTCTATTATTTGGGTGACTATCAAACCGCCAAGATTGCATTTGAACCTCGCCCCTTTGATAGCTCATGGGTTTTGGGATGGAGGGATCAAGAAGGAGCCTATCTTAGCTGGCATGTTGGGGTGCCGTTAGAAGGTGCGTTTCGGCTTGAAACATCTTTGATGATGAAAGAGCAAGAGGATGTAAGGTTTCGGGAGCTTCGTGTGCAAAATGATTTTGTTTGGTCAGAGCGTGCGGTTCAGTGGGCAGTGGGGCTGCATGATCAAGACCGTTTTGGGACAAGTTTGATAGCGCTCATGACGCCAGAGGTCACGTCTTGGCAATGGGGATTGGCCTTAGATCTAGGTCTCGGGTTAAATACCCAAAATCCTTATGGCAAATTTGGGGCAACTGTTCGTCATGATCTGACGTCGAATATCCACGGCCTTTTGGGGGTGCAAGCGGGCTTTGATGACAATGACAATCTTTGGCAAACAACATTTGAAGTTTCCAGGTCGTTTCCATCCTTGGGTGGGCAGGTTGGCTTGGGCGTTAAGGGTGATTGGGTGGAAGATGATTTGGAAGCTCTCATTCGTTGGACATGGAACCTACAAAAACCCGTCATGTCGTCCGTATCTGGGGCCTTAGGTTTGGAAGATCCACAAATGCGGCGGATGAGGCTATTGTTGGCGGAATGGCAAGGTAACAAAGAAGAAGCTTTGCGTTCTCAAGTCTATCAAGGTTGGCAACGCGCCCATCATTCTTCCAACTGAG
Organism: Alphaproteobacteria bacterium; assembly: GCA_038131935.1. Taxonomy (GTDB): domain Bacteria; phylum Pseudomonadota; class Alphaproteobacteria; order UBA8317; family UBA8317; genus UBA8317. Next base: position 59,803 of record JAYPQH010000005.1, read on the forward strand.
GAAAACTTTCCTCAAATGATATGGGCATCAAAGGGGTTCGTTTTTTTTTGACCCATGATTACGTCTTCATGCGTCTCTTTACTTGAGTTGAGAAGTTGGTCATGAGATATGAAGTTTTTAAGATTTGTAAGGTAAAAGGGGCTCTTGGCTTATGGATGAACAAAGTGCAGCGTCATCACAAGCAGATGATGAAATTGACCTGAAAGAGCTGTTCTTGCATTTGTGGGAAGGCAAATTTTTGATTGCGCTTTGTGCCGTTGTCTCGATTTCCTTGGGGTCTCTTTATTTGCATAACGCGACCAGGCTTTACACCATGCAGGCGCTTGTGATGCCCGTTGCATCAGATTCAAAAGTGCCGCGTCTTGGTGGCTTATCTGATCTTGCTGGGCTTGCAGGTATCTCCATACCAACGGGGTCGTCTGGTGATTTTACAGCACTTCAAAAATTGTTGCATTCTGAAGAAATTGCCCAAAGATTGCTTGAAAAAACAGATTTGGCCAAGCGTATCTTCACATCTGAATGGGATGAGCAAAAGGCAGGTTGGCAAGAACCTCAAAAGGGGGCGCTGGGATTGCTTCTAGGGCAGGTAAAACGCTCATTAACAGGTTCAGAGGTTATGGCATACCGCGCCCCTGATGCCGCACGGTTGGCTGACTATTTAACAAAAACATTAAATGTTTCCTCAGATCGTGATAGCGGTTATCTGACCGTTTCTGTTGACCATGAAGATCCACAATTGGGTATGGATATGATCAAATGGTCCATAGCTGAGGCAGATAGTGCCTTGCGTGAAACCTACCTTGCTGATTCGACAGAGATCATGGAATCTTACAGCCAGAAATTGGCAAGGGCACAGAGTGCAGAATTGCGTGAGGTTTTGGCACAGGTCATTGGTGAAGAGGAACGTAAGCAGATCCTTGCCCTTGAAGGAAGCCATTATACCGCCAGGATTTTGAGAGGCCCTACCGCTTCACTGAACCCCACATCTCCAAAATCTTCCCTCGTATTGGCACTCGCTCTTGTTTTGGGCTGTTTTTTAGGTGCTGCCATGGTGTTAATTCGCGCTGCATTTCGGCCAAAGGCTTGAGTAAAGAGGGCGAATACGTAACGCGTCAAGCAGCGAAGTTCTGTTGTGACACAGAGTGTTGATCTCAATTTGTAGATTTGTCGCATCTAGCTTTGGAACGTCTTGATATACTGCGTTTGTTCAAATTTAGGTTTACAAAATGCTTTAATGTTCAACGCCGTACATCGTTGACCCAAGATACTCAGATCGAGGGTGGCAGTATTAAGCGCAGCCAAATGGCTGTTTTCCGTGACCTGATGATAGATTTCAGGTTGTTCTTTGTTGGTATCTGTCCTATAGAGAGATAAACATGATATCATGCGACTGTCTTAGGTCTGTGCAGAAAATTTTATGGAGTGTTTGGGGTCATGAACGAATTAGTCACGAACAAAACTGTGGTGAGCAAAGTCTTAAGAAACAGCCTTTCAAATGATATCCTGACGGGTCTTGCAACGTTTCAACGTCAGCATAGGAATAATCCCAAATTGATGTCTTTGGGCGCTACGGTTTCATTGCTCGCATTGAGTGCTTGTGGTGGTGGAAGCTCAAGTCCAGCCCCTGCACCAGCAACGCAGATTAGCGGTGATGGATTCAAAGGACCTCTGCAAAATGCGTTTGTTTTCTATGATGCAGATGATGACGGGGTTTTTGACTACACGGATGTAAATGGTAACGGTGTTTTTGATCAGGGTGTTGATACAGATTTTGAACCATTCTCCATAACAGATGCTGATGGTGCTTATGAATTAGATTTGCCTGCAGGATATGATGCGAGCCATCCTGTTATCCTTATTTCACAAGATGACACGCGTGATACCTTTCTAAATATTCCTTACGAAGGTAAAATGTTGTCCTCGACAACCTCTACAGTGACCTCGCAAATTACAACCCTCATCAGCAGCGGTGTGGATGAAGATGATGTTTACAGCATTTTGGGGTTGAACAAAGCTGATTTGCCAGCAGATTTTAGTTTTGCTGATTTTAACCCATTCACATTGGGTGCTGACGCCCCTGCGGCCTTAAAAACAGCGGCGAACAAGACAGAAGAAGTCTCACAGCAGTTAAAAACAGTCCTACAGCTTGTGCAATCCTCTGCCACGGGTGCAGGTGTCACGGCTGATGAAGCATTTGCCTCGGCATTAAAAGCTGTTGTGACAAAACTTCAAACAGGCGATGCGTCCATCCTCACCGACGAGGCTGCGCTGGCAGATGTCGTTCAAGTTGTTGCCGATGATATTGCCACATCAAACCCAGCTGCGGCAGCAAAAATTGCTGCAACAAAATCTGCGGTGGCGGCTTCCGCAAAATTGATCAATGATGATTTCGCCAATCTGGACCTCGACACAATCGACGTGGATGCCATCGCAAAGTCATCATCATCTGTTGATGCTGTTTCATCCTCATTGAAGACCAAAGTGGAAACAACAGATGCTGCAGCACTTGAGGCAGAACTTGAAAATTTTGACGATGAAGTCATAGCTGCCAAACAAAACTCAGCACCAACCGATATCGTGCTCTCGCAGGATGGCTCTGCGGTAACAGGTGCTGTCAATGTTGCTGAAGGAAGCCTTGTTGTTGGTGTTCTATCAACAACTGATGCGGATGCTAATGATACACACTCCTACAGTTTGAGCGGGGCTGATGCAGCAAAGTTTGAAATTGTAAATGGTGAATTGCGGTTCAAGGAAGCGGTTGACTATGAAACCGCGACGCAGAAAGAATTCAATGTCACGGTGAGGTCCACAGATAATGGTGGAAAATTTGTCAGTGAAAGTTTTGTGATCAATGTAACCGATGTTGTTGAAGCTGTGTCACTCTCGAATACGTCTGTTGACGAAAACACCACGGCTGTGGGGAGTTTGTCCACAAGTGGTGTGGGAGCAGGTGCCACGGTAACCTATAGCTTGGGTGGCGCTGACGCATCGGCGTTTGAAATTGATGGAGATGTAATCTTATTTAAAACCGCGCCTGATTATGAGACCAAGTCATCCTATGAGGTTGAGGTAACATCAACTGATGGCGGATCATTGACAGCAACAGAAACATTCACGGTGACAATAAATGACGTGAATGAGGCGCCAACAGCGGTCGCCCTTTCCAGCACATCCGTTGATGAAAATATAACTGCTGTGGGCACATTGAGCACCACTGACGAAGACGCAGGCGACAGTCATACCTACGAAATTGGTGGAACAGATGCAGCTTCATTCGAGATTAGCGGTAATGAGCTTTCCTTTAAGACAGCACCTGACTTTGAGACCAAGTCTTCTTACAGCATCACGATAACCTCGACAGATGCTGGGGGGCTTTCATCAAATGCTGAGGCGTTTACCATTTCCATCAATGATGTGGGAACAGCCTTCCTGGAGAGCAGTCTAACAAATACGATCACTGCACGTACCGATGGTTTGTCGATCTCAGGTAATGTTGTCGCTTCTGATACATCAGATGCTAGCTTAACCTACAGCATCACATCAGGTGTTGGTACCTTGGGTACGTTAAGTTTGAATGCGGATGGTTCTTATAGCTACGTATTGAACGCCAACTCTGGGGCCATGGCAGGAGGGCAGGACGTGTTTGCCGTGACGGTCACAGATGGCACCACCCCTCAGACTGAAAACCTCGTGATTACAGTGGAAGCCACGACAGCAGCGGCGAATGAAGTTCTGTTGCTGTCATCGGACTCAGGTGCTGTTCAGACATCAATAACAGCCGCATCTGATGCCGCAGTTGCTGGCGATATGATTTTGGTCGGTAGTGGAAGTTATGATGAAGATGTAACCATCGATGTAGGGGTAACCTTATTGGGTGCAAACCATGGCCTCTCTGCGGTGCAGTATGATGCCGATGGTCATCCTATACCTTTGTTTGATGGTGATAAGCGCACCAGCGAAGCAGCAGCTGAGACGCATATCAACGGCACACTTACCGTTGCATCATCGGACGTTGTTGTTGATGGTTTTGTCTTGCATCATGCTGATGGTCCCCTCACGTTCGCCCAGGTTGAAGGTTTGGATAATATTACCCTGACCAATAACTATATTACGGGGTATTTGGCCGGGAATGCGCCAAGTTATTTTGCGGGCTACGAAGGCACGACTTCAAAAGCTACTGGTTGGGATATTAGCAATAACTTTATTGGTGGGGTTGTCACAACCGCGGACAATTATGGATCCGGTTCTCTATATTTAGGTGGTTTGAATCGTCGTCTATTTCGGATAATGCTTTCTGGCGTCCAGCTGCAGCACATCTTTACATCGATTCGGGTACAGACCTTACCATTGATGGAAACTATTTCTATCATGGCTTACATGCCGCAGGGGCTGACTTCGATGGCTACGCTGCTGAATTCTACGGCGGCACCGGTTATGGGTATGGTAGTGAAGATGGTACAGGTTATGGCTATGGATTGGGCTATGGCTACGGAACTGGTTATGGCTATGGCTATGGCTATGGCTATGGCTATGGTGGTTCTGCCGATGATTATTACGGTCGTAACTATTGGATGGAATTGAAGGGTGTGAACAGCGACATCACGATTTCCAACAACGATGGTGCCTTTAACTCAGGTGGTATCCAGATTTTTGCTGATGATGCTGATTATGCATTCTCCAACATAACCATTACAGGCAACAATTTTGATGACATGATCAATGCCGATCCTGGTCAATATCTAGAGACCACAGCGTCACGTCATAAGTCTGGCTTTATGGGTGCTGTTTCTGTTTCAGCTAATGAGGGAACCGTTGATGGTTTGGTTGTTACCGGTAACAGTGCAACGGTCGGCTCAGATATGATTTACTCAGCGAATGATGTGTCAGGCTTGGTACAGATCGTCGGTGATGTCACCAATGTCACCATTGGAGATAATGACCTTAATTGGTTGGCAACGGATGAGGACATTAGCGGGGTAACCCCAGCCAGTGCTTACAAAGCGACATTGGAAGGGGTGTCTTTGAATGGTGGTATCAACGGTACAGTTACAGTTGCTGGCAATGATATTGATTTTGCAACGGATGAACTTCAGGAAATTGGTATTTACATCGCTGAAACCCGTGGGGGAGCTGCAGGTACCTATTCAGCGACAACCACCATTGCAGATACCAACAATGTTGATTTTGCTGGTGGTGCCGATACTCAGTATGATGTCATCTTTGATGGTGTGTCTGGTAATGAGCATGTCACGATTGAGGAGCTTCCATTAGCCTGTCACTTTTCAGATATCATCTGATACTGAACAGTTCATGGGTATTTTTTTGATGATGAAATCACGGGCAACCATCTTGGTTGCCCTCCTTATTTTAAGTCCTTCGATTGCTTTGGCTCAAGACGCCCTTGAAACCCTGAGGGCTATGAACCTTCGTGCGGCTAAGCTTGCCTCACCATCCTTGTTTGGGATCCCTTCAGCCGGTACCATGGGGCACAGACGTTCCTTTGTGGCTGGCAGTGCAGCCACACAAAGTCGTACCGATACAGGTGATCTAAAACTAGACGCCTCAGCAGCGCTTGGCTTGGGCTTGGCAATGCCGTTAAAACAGTCGGCCTTGATGCATACCTCGGCATTATATCTGTCAACCCAGAGGGAAAAAATGGTGGGTTTGGCGTTGGTGAAGATGGTAATGTTTCGTTGAAATTGGGTAAGGCGTTTTACACAAATGAACTCGACCGGTTTTCCATTGCTATTGGGGGTAATAACCTGATTGCTTGGGGGGATGCTGAAGAAATTGACGAAAATATATTTGCTGTAGGATCCTATGCTACAGCTGTGATGATCAACGATCATGCATATGGTGTCAGTATCTCATTAGGTGCTGGCACAAAACAAAAATCTTCTACATCATTTGGTGCATTCGCAGGCTTGGGGTTTAAGGCACATCCTTCTGTAGACTTTGCACTAGGATTTAACGCCAATAGATGGGTTGCTGGCATCACGGTACCTTTAGGGGAACTCATAGATGTTGAGATCGGTGACGGAATCTATTTGCAGGTTGGTGTTGATGATGTGCTTGATGATCAAGAAAACAGAAGAGGGGTGATGAATGTATCAATTCCGTTCCAAATTTAAGTCTTTGGCCCTCGCAACCGCTTTTTTGAGTGCTGGTCAGGTCTTCGCAGGTCAGCTGGGGGTTCTTGATGAGAATGTGATTGTTATCACCCCACAACCCTTACCAGAAATCAACACGCCCGTGGTGGAAACCCCTATTGTATCCACCCCTGTCATCAACACACCAACTGTTAGCACTCCATCTGTTTCTGTACCTACCGCACAGACGCCCGTTGCACCTGTATTTGTACCTGGTGGAGGCAATGCTGCACGAAATATGGGTGCTGGAATGAGCGATCCAGTGGGATTTCTTTTGAATGCTGCTAAAGAACCAGAGATGTCGCGGGGATACTCCGCCATGGCGTCTATGTTGGCAGGACAACGGCTGAACCAAGCTTCTTTATCACAAGGTCTTAAAGGGTTGTCCAAAAAAGGAACAGCAACAAGCACAAAAATATCTCGAGCAACTTCAAAAAAGTCAGCTTTTACCAGAGCAAGATCGGTTGTTATTACAGGCGTTAACATCCCAAATTCAACAACGGTAAGTGATGATTGTTAGAAGTTGGCTGCTACACTTATTTTAGTAAAACGGCTGAATTGATCTTAATTTGTTGTGATGTCCTTTTCGCTAGGGTTGAACTGATCAAGGCTTGCCAATTCCCATGAAACCCGTTATCCAGTGCGCTCTGCAAAGGAATTCCTTTGTGAGCACCGGTAGCTCAGCTGGATAGAGTACTTGACTACGAATCAAGGGGTCGGGAGTTGAATCTTCCCTGGGTGCGCCACATCATCATCAAATGCAACGTATGAAACCTTTACGTTTTTACATGCTGAGTTCATGCGGGTTTTTTGCTAACATGAATTAAATATTTGTTCAGGGTTTTCATGAAATTGTAGAGATGTTGCAATTCATGTCACACATGTCGTGACACACCAAAAATACTATTATTAGTCATGGCTTAATTGATCCTACATTGCAGATCTTAAGTATGGGCGCATGGCTCGTGAAATGATGGCCTATGGTGTTAATACTCATATATAAGAAATAAATGCAGCATGTGCAAAATTTGATAAAATTACTGATCACTTTGGTCTATAAAAATGATCCCTTGTATTCCTTCAGTTATGTTTTTGGCATTTGTGTTCTTGGCAGAAATCACGTCAAAATTTGTGGTGAACAAAAATAGTTATCTCAGCGTGAGGATTTCAGAGGGTTTCAAAATTTGCATCTGTATCCATCGTTGTTATCTTTCTTGACTGTAAAATTCTTTGGTTGGCGTATGGATGTTTTTTTATGTTTTTGTCTGTTTTTTCTTCATTGCCATTTTGATGTCACTTGCGGCTTTTCAGGTTAATCCTCTTATGCGCTGGCTGGATGTATTTTGTTGGAGAGATACAAACGGAAGAGGTGTTGGCAAAGTGCCCAAAGCCTGCAGACCTGGAGAACAAAGAATAGGGCTTTTATGTTATGATCAATGCCCTAAGGGAATGAAACGTGTTGGATTTGATTGTCACTCTCATCTGCCCAGATAATATGCGCAATGATGGCCTTTTTCTGTAGAAAAACAGGTTATAACAGGGTGCTGGTAAACTTGCGAAAGTGAATCACATATGGCAAAGAATTGCGAAAATGGCTGCTTTATGGTATCAAAAATGAAGCGGGATACAAAGGAGTTGCCACACAGTGCAGGCCAACGAGTAAGCCAGATTGTGAAAAGTTGCAAGTGGTATTGCCCCACTTTCTTGTGCCAAGCGCATACAAATCGGAAAACCTGAAGTAGGGGTTTGTGGCGTAGGGCAGGAGCGTGAAAACTGCGTTACCCCAATTGTCCAAGAGGTTTTAAAGGTGTTGGTCCTGTCTGTTGGGCTGATATCCCTGGATGGTTCAACCGTGAGCTGCGGCCGCCAAAAGCAAAAGATTGTGCCACAAACCATCGTGAACATGTTTGCAGGTGTTGGTGAGGCAGTGTTATCGATTGCCACCATGGGGGGATATGGGGCTGCAGGAAAAGCTACGGATGCTGCAGGAATGGCTGCCGATGCCTCTAAAGCCGCAAAAGCAAAATTCTTTACAAGACAGCTGAATAAAATGAAGAAAGGTCTCGCGAAAGCAAAAAGTGGTATCGCCAAGCAAATGAAGGAAATTGATCAATTAGATCAAAAAATTATCGCTTTGGCCAAAAAACAAGCCAAAAATGAAGTGAAGAAGTTGCAACGCCTTGTTGCACGTAAAACTGACATGATGAACAGATTGAAACTTGCCAATCAGAAAGTGGATCAAATCAACAAAGCTATCGAACAAGCAGAAATCGATGAGAAATCGGGTGCGACTGGATGCGTCTCGGGAAGCCTGAGGGGTTGAGATAGCCAAGCAGACACTTGATATTGTGGCGATGGTTGATCCTACGGGGTTGGTAGGGGCTGCAAATGCTTTTGTATTCCCAAAATGTAGCCAATTGTTTTTTAGATCAGGCTTGCAAAAGAACATGACGGTCGCGCAATCAATAAGGCCTTAATGATAGGGGTTTTGGGCCAAGAGAATGACAGATATCAAAACCATTATGCTCTCAAGGTGCATATGGGGCTAAATGCCGCGTGCGTCGCTGTTTTTGCTCATCGATATGTGAACATTTATAACGTTTTGATAAAAACCTATGGGCATAAAAACCAACCAGACGATCAGATGGTCGTAGATGATAACATAAATGAGAATGTGAAGATGGTGTCGACTTGTTGTCCATCGCTCCAAGATAATTGTGGATCTTGAACCCTCAAGAACATACATCGTTCGTGAGGTAGTATTGTGGGAAGAAATTTGTATCTGTTTTCTATGTGATGAGAGGATCTTACTAGATGGCTCATCACATAGGTTTTTTGTGGCCCAGTATTTTTTGTTGGGCTTGACTGAAGTCAAGCTTATTTTCGCATATAGAGTGATGGGTAAGGAGCTGATGTATTTTCAAATTGAAAATGCTTAGAGCCATTTGCTTTGAACTTATTTGTTGCGCGTAGTGCGGTATACATAAGTGCTGAAGCTGCACGGCATACGGCTTGGTTTGTGTTGCTGTTGCGGTATCTTTTGTCGCAAAAACCGTCCATGGCTGTTTTCATGTGATCGTCACAAGTTTTTTGATTCCGGCCATTGGTGGCTGGTTCATGATGGTAGCAATGGTCATGGCGAACGCAGGCTGCATGAAAAAACCTTCCCCAAGTAACGTAATTTGTCCCGTTGGTGGTGGTTGAGGGGTCCCCGGCGCTTGTCCTGAGCATCCATCATGAAAAAACGTGTAGGTGGTGCTCCGGCCTGCCACTTTCGCCTTTAATTCACATACCCCACCGGGGCTTTTTCGTTCCCATAATTTTCCAGTGCTTGTGGTGTAATTCCCAGAAAACCATTTCACGGACACGACTGTTGTGCTTGTGTTCCATTTACGGTTGGGAAGCCAGTACGCATAGCCTGTCTCGCCTTGTAATGTGCATTGTGACTGGCGCCATGATGTATTTTTCCCACCAGCGGTGTTTTCTGCAGCTTTTGCTGCGGTGAGTGCTCCGCTTAAGATGAGCAATCCCACAAATAAAAACATCCTGGCGCTGTGTTTTGTCCAAGAATAAGTCTGGGTCATATCAAATCCTTTCTTTGGTTTGGGGCGTATTTCGCACATCAAATTCGCCTTCAACATCTTATGCTGACAGTTAAGGATATGAATTTCAACAAAAATACGAATTGGGATTGTAAAGTTTGTATTCCAAAAGGTGTGGTGTTTGGGATTTATGAGCGCAAAATGAGATGACTATTGGGGAAATCGTGCCTTCTTGGTTCAACTATTGGCCAAGTTTTTGTGCGGGAAAACCAAAGCTTTAAGCAAACTTTTTTGACCATTTGGGTTTAAGAAAATGCCAAAGATCACCTAGGCGTGACTGTCGCTTTCAATTGCTTATTGCTTCACAATGAAGGAGCATAAGGTTTTTGCATGCAAGAAAACCCAATCAGTTGGCGCGTTCGATATTGGCATATTCCCATAGTTTTCCAGTGGGGTAATACGCGCTTCCTGCTTGTTGGTTGCCGCCATCTTTAAGGTGCAGTGCTAGGGCACGTTTGTAAGCGGGCTTTGTCATGGTATGTTTTGAAATCGTGGAGAATTCTTACACCTAAACCATCATTTTTGATTTGATCTATGGTTGCAATATGACCTCCCAAACGCAGAGGAAGAAGTCTTCCAATATGGGTATAACCTTTAGATTCAAATGGAATTTTGGTAACAGGATCTTCAACAAGTGTCACACGGAAGTGATAAGGAATGAGCCTTTCATAAACTCGTCTGAATTGTGCATTGCCAACCCGTGGCGTGCCCGCAACATAAACCCTCACGTTGGCGGTATTATTCAACCATCTTTGCAAATCAGGCGCCGCCAAAGTTGCCAAAGCAGAACCCAAACTAAATCCAACAGAAAAGTACTGGTATTGTGCATGATCTGGGTTTTCTCTTTTGAACTGTAAAAACCGAGTTTGAATTTCTGAACGAAATTTTGAATATTCCGTCAAAAAGCCTGTATGAACGCCAACATTAGCTCCCAACCAGTTAAAATTGGTGAATTTTGCTTTGAGATCTGTGCCAACGTTTGCCTAACGTCTCAGACGGGTCACTTCGTGCCTCGAAACGATACGACAAATCTTTTTCATCATGGGATGGTAAGCGACGTATCCTTGGCCTCCTTGTGAAGGCTTCATGACAGAGCCTAAAAGACGCCATCCATGACGACCGATGGTTTGCTGGATTTGGTTTGGGTTTTTGATGGACACCCAATCCATATGCTGAAGGGCTGACAGAGATGTTTTTACCATGTCAGGACCATAAACATTGGTTGTGCTGAGATAGGCACCTTTGTGCTTGTAAAATTTGCACCTTGGGGCGCTTTGGCAACACCGGTTGGTTTTTTCTGGGTGGGATCTAACTGGTAGGCATTTTTGTTGATGCCAGTGGGTTTTTGGACGGTTGACGATGATTGGCTGTTTCCAAGGCTCTGGGTACGTTTTGGTGTGGCTGTTTGTGACGTTGTATTCTGTTGGATTAACGAAGGTTTTTGTGCCTGTGGACCTGCGGTTTTTGATGTCTGGGCGTGGACAAATGGTTGGAACAAGATCATGGAGACCATAGCTGCACATAATTGATATTTCATCGTCACACCCTTTGAATTTTATATGGATTGTTAGTCTAATGCGTGAAATATTTATTTTTCAAGAACTTATATTGAGCATTATGTGATGTAGGCAGTATTCAAAAGACTTTTGAAATGCCTTATTATCTCATAACAGGATCAAAATGGTTGAGCATTTTTCCGATGGGCCTTGCTGGATGAAGCTTTGGTGATGCCTTTTTCTGATGTTGTTAACGGCTTTGTACCATGGGCTGAGAACTTTATCCCATATGATCGGCGTGGGGTGGCAAAATATCATTTCAACATTTTGACAGGGAAATGTTGTCCTAAACGTTCAGGTTGAGCATTTGCCCGTTATCTAAGAAATTTATACACTCTTTGGCCGTTTTTGGAGCTTCAAGAATCCTCACAAATGACATGCTTGAAACATCCCTGAACATCTCCTTGCTCAAAAGATAATTTTTATCTCATGGCAAGCCATTTTTTATGTTGCGAAGCGGTTTTGATAGGCATATAGCCTATGAGAGATTCTCAAGGGTGTTTTGCACCCTTAGTGCGGAGCAGTGCTCAAATTTGAGCAAGTTAATCTTCATTTCTATGTTTTCGCATCTATTGAAATCCAACCTGAATGCTACCTGCATGCAACGTCTCGTGATGAAAGACCGGAAAAGGTAACAAGAAGATGTCTAATTTTTTTGATTTTCTTGATTTCGTGCGTGACGACATATTCGTCAGAAAGAACTGAGAGATGGTATTTAGTTTATGATATTGGTGGCAGAGAGGTCATGGTAAGTCGACGTCCAGAACTACAAGATGAGACACGTCTTCATGTCATGCGTCTGCTTCACGAAAACCCAAAGCGAACCACAAGAGAATTGGCAAAGCTTGTCGGGGTGTCCAACGGGTCAGCTTATTATCTTCCTTCAGGCTCTTTTGGAGAAGGGGCATGTGAAATTGGACAATTTTGCCCATAGCCCAAATAAGTCGCAATATATGTATATTCTTACCCCTCAAGGGATCAGCGAAAAGCTCCATCTGACACGCCGTTTCCTCACGCGTAAAATGGATGAATATGAGCGCCTCAAACGCGAAATCAAACGGTTGGAATCAGAGGTTGAACGTGATGGTGATCTTGGGGGTAAAGGTGAGGGTGCCTTGAGTTTTAATGAGGACGCAAATGAGGGGCTTAACGAGCAGGGTGAAACCAAACACTTGGTCGGGTCATCCCGTGGTTAACATTGGGAACGAAAAAAGCGCGTCTTTTGTTTATGATATCCCTGTTGCGGCATTTCTAAGCTGTCTGAGCGGCTTAAAATTCTTGGATGGGTTTTGTTGCTGCAATAACTGCAGGGAACCTGGAAAGCTTCCTCACTGAAAGTTGCAGAGGCGGCGAAAGGTGATTGAGAATTCTCAGCGTGATTTAAACATTGCATTTGTAAATGAGTTATCGGTTATTTTTGATCGACTAGAAATCGATACGCTTGAAGTTCTCGAAGCAGCTGGTTCGAAGGGAATTTTCTACCATTCAGACCAGGAATGGTAGGCGGGCATTGTATCGGTGTTGACCCTTATTACCTAACTCACAAAGCGGAAGAAGTTGGATATAACCCACAGGTCTGTCCTGCTGGTCGACGCATAAACGATAATATGGCGCGCTATGCAGCCAAATCTATTGTTAAACGAATGCTGCAAAATGGAATTGATGTGGCTCGTTCGAAAGTTGGAGTCTTGGGATTAACATTCAAAGAAAACTGCCCTGATATTCGAAACAGTAAAGTCGTAGATTTAATTCGAGAATTGGAGAGTTGGAATGTGACTGGTGAGAGTCTCAGATCCATGGGCTAACACTGATGAAGTCATGCATGAATATGGTCTTAAACTAGTTGATGCATCGCAAATACAGGGCTCTCGGCAGTTATCGTTGCTGTTGGTCATGACGAATTTCGCGAAATGGATGTAGGCAAATTTCGTGAACTTTGTGCCGCCAAGGGAGCCGTATTCGGCGATTTAAAATCAATATATGACAAGCAGAGTTTGCTTGACGCTGGCTTTAATGTTTTCAGATTGTGAGGAATTATGAGGCTAAATAATTTTCCGATTATCAACGACCGACGCTTGAGGGTTGGGATGGTTGGGTGTGGTCGCATATCCAAAAATCATTTTGACTCAATTTCAAGTATACTGAAGAAATGGAGCTTGCTGCGGTTTGTGATAATAATATCGATATTCTTAAGAGAGCAATGTCGCACTATAACGTTGCAGGGTACGCTGAACTAAAATGAAATGCTGACTAATGAAACCTTAGATTTGGTTGTGCATTGTGCACGCCAAGTGGATTTCATCCTCTGTAATATTCTCGCAGCCGCGCACGGTGTGCACGTTGTATCCGGAAAACCTATGGCTACTCGTTACAATGATGGTTTGAGAAATGGTCTGGGCGTGCGATGAGGCAGGTGTAAGGTTATTTGTTGGAAGCAAAATAGAAGTAATGCAACGCTGCAACTCCTCAAACAATCGATGAAAACGATCGGTTCTATTAAAATGGTTCACTTGAATGTCTTTTTGGACGCGTCCAAGGCAGGACTATTACGATGATGGTCATGGCTGGTGGAACCCGGAGTTTGATGGTGGTGCATTTATGAACCAGGCAAGCCATTACGTCGATTTGGCTGGAGTGGCTTATAGGGCCTGTAGAGCGAGTGCGTAACATGAGCACCACTCGTGATATAGAGGCAGAAGATACTGTGTGGTAAATATCAAATGGAGAAATGGCGCTCTTGGATCAATGGCTGCAATCGATGCTTACTTATCCAAAAAACTTAGAAGGTAGTATTACCGTCTTGGGTGAATCTGTCCAGTTAAAGTAGGTAGGTCACGTCAATGAAATTCAAACCGGATTTTGGCTGATCAACGTGATTATGATGCTAAAATTAAACTAGCCAATTACGAGACTATCTCGGTATATGGGTTTGGCCATACCCTTTGTACTATAAAAATGTAATTGACGTAATGCGTGGAAACGCTGAACCTGAAACCGATGGAAGAGAGGGTTTGAAATCATTGAATTTTTTAATCGCTATATATCCATATCTGCGCGAGATGATACCCATTGGGCTACCACTCCATTTCCTTTTAGGGAAAACCAATTGAAAAAATTATATGGTTCATGACACTGCATTAATAGACCCCGGGGCAGAAATAGGGAAGTGGATCACGCATTTGGCATTGGGTCCACGTACGTAGTGGCGCCAGGAATAGGGAAACGTCTCGCTAGGACAGAATGTATTCGTTTGAAATGCGGTGCGGATTGGGTGACAATTGTAAGGTTCAAAAACAACAAGCTAGCATCTATGATAATGCAACTCCTGAGGCAGATGTTTTGTGGACCAAGCATGGTGTTTATAAATGTCTATAATCCCTGTCTCGGATTGAACGGGAAGGATGAGAATGGAATACACATGCTGGGAAGGGAGCGAATTTTAGGAGCGAATTGTACAGTGGTATGGAGTTAAAATAGGAGCCCTTTGCGTTTGCTGGGGCAGGCGCGGTGGCAACCAAAACACTAAACCATACGCACTTATTGTTGGTGTGCCGCAAGCAAATCGGATGGATGAGTGAATTTGGTGGAGCAACCTGAGTTACTTACTAGTCGGCAATGCCATTTGCATTTGCAAAAATACCGGCGATACATATCGATTGATTAATGGGTCTATTATTAAGGAGAGCCAATGACACCCTTTTGACTTAGCGCGGCACAGCAAGCAGTGATAAAGCAGCAGGATTGATGAAAATATTTCAAAAGTTTTGTCACATGGTAAATATATTCTGGGTCCAGAGGTGTCAGAACTTGAAGAACGTTTCAGTGATTGGCTACACTGAGCGAAATACTGCATAACGTGTGCGCCAATGGCACAGACGCGCGCTTCAAATCGCACTTAATGGCAATTGAGTTGAATTCAGTGATGAGGTCATAACTCTGCATTTTCATATATCGCAACTGCCGAAGCTACTGCTTTATTAAGGGCAAGGCTGGTTTATGTTGATATAGAAGCAGCTACTTTCATAATATTGATTCAGCTCTTATCGAAGAAAAATTACGTCTAAAACAAAGGCGATTATTCCAGTTTCATTGTACGGCCGGTCGGCTGATTTTAAGCTTATTAATAAAATTGCTAAGAAGTATAATTTGATAGTAATTCGAGGATGCACAGAGTTTTGCAGAGCTGAATGGTACAAAATCCTGTAATCTCTGATATTGCTTGTACATCATTTTTTCCAACAAAAAAACCGCTTGGGTGTTTTGGTGATGGGGGAGCAATTTTTACTTCTAATGAAAAGTTGGCGACGTTGATGCGTCAAATTGCTCGGATACTGGGCTAAACGCAAAGATATGTGCATGATAGAATAGGATAATAGCCGTTTGATACAATCTAAGCAGCTGTCCTTTAGCTAAGCTTTTAGTATTCTAGACGTGGAAATTAAGGGGAGGGATGCTAGATTGCTGAATATTACCAACAAAATATTCAGGCAAAATAAGCTGCGATTACCGGCAAAGCATTTGAAAATACTAGCGCACATGCGCAGTTTACTTTACGCAGTGATAATCGAGAGTTGTTCTGTGAGCTTCTGAAGCAGAAAAACATCCCCACGGCGATACATTACCCCCTTCCGTTAAATAAAACAGAAGGCCACGGTCACAAGACGAAGAGGGGAAGCAATTTGGAGGTATAGGCAAGTTTTACATTCCAGTACATAGTTACTTAAGCGATACAAATATCAAATTTATTACCTCTGTGTTGAATTCCATTCAATAACATTATTGTTTTTAAATGCTGCGTACTTTTAGGGTTAGGTATTTTTAAATGAGTAAATGAGTGTTAAGGATTTAGAAGGAGTACTACTATTGTTCGTTAAAAATAAAAACATGAACTCACTCAAATCAGAATTGTTACATGATCATCAGCAACGTTCAGATAATATGCCCAACAGCAGTTGAATATATTACCAAATTTTGCATAGATTGAATATTGCAGCTGCTTTAATTAAAACACTCTATTGGTTTGAGTGTAGCTTATAAAAAGGAAATTTTTTTGTGCAGTTTCTACATTTTTTATTTTGGTACACAAGAAATTTTAAGTAGTTACAGCTCTTTGTAGAATAAAGTCTCATTGTAAGTTCAACATAGTACTCCAAAAATTTTACTCAAATGCTTATTAATAATAAAATTTTAAGGATATAACTCTTGGGCAAACACTAAAGGCTCTCAACTGTAGCGACTATACTACAGAACCACTTTCTTGTGTTAGATAGGTTAGCAACAAAGAAAATGACTCCAATTAATCACCAGGTCCTGTAAAACCTCCTGTGCACCTAATCAAATATATAATTTTGGCAGAAACAAAACCTTTAGAGCTTTTGAATGTTAAGAGGTTTGGAATCGTATTGCTTCAATCAGCCGAGAAGAATGTGTTACTAGGCGTCGGCTGGAGGTGTGCTTGATAAATTTGCTAATGAAGACGAATTAGTGAATAGATTTGGTTATAAACTGTCAATTTCTGTAAAAAAAGAGATTTTGGCTATTTGTGTGAATTGGTACAATACTTATTCTTAATAATGATTGAGGTTGTTATATGAAAATTGCTAATTACTGGAGGTGCGGGATTTATTGGTTCTGAAGTTATTCGGCAATATATAAATAACACTAATAATGTCGTAATTAATGCTGGACATACCAACGTACGTGCAGGTAACCCACCCCCTTTGTAGAAGTTTGAATAATGAAAACTATATTTTAGAAACCATAACATTTGTGATGCGGAAGCAATATCTCGAATATTTGAAGAGTTTGAACCTGATGGTGTAATGCATCTAGCAGCTAATCACATGTTGATAGATCAATTGAGAGGCCGCTAGACTTTTGTTGATAGCTGAATGTCGGGGTACGGCTAATTTGTTAAATTCAGCATTGGCTTATTACGCAAACTTCCTAAGGAAAGACAAGAAAATTTTCGCTTCCAACATGTATCTACAGATGAAGTTTACGGGGATTTAGAAGAAGACTGCCATTTTTATGAAAATACACCGTATAATCCAAGTTCTCCTTATTCGCCAGGGGTAAAGCTTCATCAGCCATTTGGTTCGAGCTTTTGCATCGAACTCGGTCTACCAACAGTAATCATAAACCGTTCGAATAATTACGTGGTCATCATCAGTAAATTCTGAAAAAGTTGATTCCCTCTCCTTACTATTTTGAATGCCTTGAATGGTAAAAAATTTGTCAATTTATGGAAATGGAAATCAAGTGCGTGACTGGCTATATATGTTGACGATCACGTGAGGGCGTTGAGGCTGGTATTTGAAAAAGGCAAAGTTGGCGGTACGTATAATATTGAGGGGGAGTACAAAGACAAACCTTGAGGTGGTAAAATGATTTGCGACCTACTAGATAAATACGTACCCAACCCAAAATTAACTCCCATTTAAATTTAATTGAGCATGTTACTGACTGTCCGGGACATGGACAAACGTTATGCAACAGATTTCACTAAAATTCAGAATGAGCTTGGGTGGTGAATCCTGTTGAAACCTTTGAGTCAGGACTTGAAAAGACAATAATGTGGTATTTAAAAATGCAGATTGGTGCAAATCTGTATTAGGTGGTTCTTACTTAAAGCGTAGTCTTGAGTATTGTGATGAAGGGCATTGTGCTAGCAGGTGGTCTGGGTACACGTTTATATCCCCCTAACCAAAGCCGTATCGAAACAGTTATTGCCTGTTTGTGATAAGCCAACGATATATTATCCAATTTCCGTTCTCATGCTTTCCGGTATAAAAGATATTCTTATTTCACGCCCCCATGATATTGATGGATATCAGCGGCTTTTTTGGTGATGGTCTACACTTGGGTCTCAATATCAATTATAAGGTTCAAATCCACGTCCTGGTGAAATTCCGCACAAGCATTTATTTTAGGGAGAAGGCTTTATTGGTCAGTCGGATGTGTGTTTAATCCTTGGCGACAATATTTTCTACGGGCAGGCTTTCACCAAAACTCTCAGATCTGCTGTTACTTCTATGAGCAATGGGTTGGCTACTATTTTTGGTTATCCAGTAAGCTGATCCTTCCAGATTTGGAGTGGTTGAATTTGATCAAAATAAAAAGCGGTTTCAATTGAAGAAAGCCTAAAAGACCAAAATCAAAATTTGCCGTAACTGACTATATTTTTACCCTAATGACGTGGTAAAAAAGCAATGAAATCGACTTTTCCTCAACGCGGTGAGCTAGAGATAAATTAGCATAAAAATAATATGTACTTATTAGAACAGAGGCCAACTGTAGAAGAGCTGGGGAGAGGTTTTGCATGGTTGGATACGGTACACATGATAGCCTAATGGAAGTCACAAATTTTTATTCACACAATAGAACGTCGGCAGGGATTTAAATTGCATGTTTAGAAGAGATTTCTTATCGTCAGGGATGGATTGAAAAGGATCAACTTTTAACTTGGCCAGCCTTCCATTACTTAAAACAGCGCATGGAGACTACCTAATAAAAAAGTGGCGAAATCTATTATTAAATATGAAAATAAATAAAACAAAAAATTAAAGATTTAGTAATTATCGAACCACAAATATTCCGCGATAAACGAGGATACTTTGGAATCTTATAATGAGCAGAGGTATAGAGAATTTGGAATTCCGTATACTTTTGTTCAAGATAATCGATCAAGGTCAAAAAGATGTATTACGTGGGCTTCATTTCCAAAAATCAAAACCACAAGGTAAATTGGTAAGTGTAATATGGTAAAATCTCTTTGATGTGGCAGTAGATCTACGTGTAAATTCATCAACATTTGGGATGCATGAGTCGGTTATCCTTTCCGTGAAAAAATTGTAGACAATTTTTTTGTCTCCACCTGTTTCGCCCATGTGGCTTTGTTGTATTGTCTGACATTGTAGAATTCTCGTAAGCAAATGTACTGATTATTATGACTCCCGCTGATGAGGGTGGAATAATCTGGAATGACAAAGATTTGGCTATTGATTGAGGGTAAAAATCCCATTCTTTCAGAAAAGACAAAAATTTACCACACTCCTGGACAGAATGAAGGTTTAATATTCATTTTGAAATAAAAAAGTGTTAAAAAGTTTAGTTTTTTATTCAGAAAATTGTCTACTATAAGAAATTTGTAATATGCTCTATTTCAGGTAAAACGCTTATGGAAAAGGACTACTTCTTTTCATACGAAATATAGCAAAAAGTTCTGTTTGGTATTGTCGGCAAGTTTTAAATTTTCTATCACTTCCACTAATCACTATTTGGTATTCGCCATCAGATTTTGGGTGATTATGCGGATTTATATTTTTTATTGGTATATTACTACTTATGACTCTCAGAATGGATATGGCAATCTTACAAGATCCTAATCAATCTGAGAAAAATTCAATGATTTTTATAGCGCTTATTTTTAGCGCATTATTAATGTTTACGGTCCTCATAATAAGTATGGGTTTCGTAGCGAAGTGCAGTTTCGAGATATGCTTAATTGTAATTTGTCTATTTATTTTATCGTTCCAGAATATGGCGATATCCATTGCAAAATTTAAATGAGAGATATTGGACCCCGTCTTTATCAAGATTTTGTTCCTATATTATTTTTTTTCTGTTTGCCTATTTAATAAAAAAGATCTCTACAATTTCAAATCGTTTATCGCTATCCCACAATTTCATACCTTGCTTAGTACAGCCACTATTATAAAAATGTCTTTGTATAGTGTAAAATTTGGCTCCTTGTCCGAAATTCTCTCTTGATTTTGAATAAAAATATAAATTAATTTAAAGTTTGACATGTTTAATAATATTTTAAACGTTACTGCGCGTTACTACTGCCAGCGTTTTTACTTAGGTGTGTTTCTTTTAGTGATGAATTATCCTGGTTTGTACTTTTATCATATAAAATAATGGCAGCGCCTCTGAGCATTACTTCTTTCTATTAGTTATGTTTATAGAAGGAGGCGGTAAAATGAATATAAAAACTCATCAATTCTATGCCATAACAAAAAAACTTTGACTATACTTGATCCCCTTAGCAGTTCTGATGTTGGCTTTTTTTATTGTGTTTGGTCCATGGGTTTTCAAAACATTATTTAAAGAAAGTTGGGAAGGAGTAATACCAATTTTAGCCATATTGATGTTAATGTTTGCTATGAAAATGATAGCATCTCCCATTAGCTTTTCATTTTACATAGTAGACAGATTAGTTTTTGATCTTTTCGGGCATATTTTATTCGTTACTTGTATAATTATATCAATTTTTGTTGGGTTTATCCTCGGTAATCATATTTATATCCATTTATAGCATTTCAATTTCATCGTGTTTTGTGTACTGTTTCTACCTCTATTAAAATCAGTCCAATTTAGTCGGAATAAGTGTGTAACTCTACATATCCGCTATCCAAGTTCCTACTAGTTGGGATTGTTGCAAACTGGTTGAATAGTGAGACGCTCCGTATGGGTTAAACCATTTATGGAGATATTTAGCTTGGCGTTTTGTCCCCCACGTGAAACGGTTTATCATCTACTCATCACTCGAGTCTCGTGAGTAATGCTGAAAATGTTGTCATTGGTATTGATACGTCGCCCGGTTACATGCCAGGTTGCTACATTCAAGGTAGCGGTGGAATAGTGATTGGTGATTACACTAAATTTCCTGTAATGTTGGTTTAATTTCCAAAACCATGATGTTTATGATATAAGTCAACACGTTGACTCAAGACTTAAGCATAAGCATTGGTAAATATTGCTGGATTGGGATGAATGTAATAATTTTACCTAATGTAATAATACCAAATTATTGTGTGTAATTGGCGCAGGGGCCGTGGTTACTAAGTCCGGTGCAGGACGAGGGTGTACTGTCGGAAATCCTGCAAAAGTTATAAAGATACTTGATGTTTCAAAATTATTAAATTTAAAAAACGTTGATGAATATATAGGTTTTTACCTGCGACTGCATTTGCAGAATATAGAAAACGAAAGTTGAAATTATGATAGGTGTAATTGACATTGGTATATGTAATGTTGGTTCGGTCTTTAAACATGTTAAAACATGTAGGCTTTGGAGGCGAAAAAGAATAACTCAGGAAAAGACTTTTGCAGACTTGCTCAAAATTAGTGCTGCCCGTGTCGGGCACTTTAACACGGGAATGCAAAAAATATCCGGAATTTAACTTTAGAGTCGTGGGGCTTAATGAGCGTGTTTTAGAAGACAAACACCACCTTGGGTGTATATGTTTAGGCATGCAAATGATGTGTCTTTCGAGTGACGAGGGAAGCTCCATGGGCCTTGGTTGGGTTAATGCTTACAGTAAAGGACTTGAAGAGGTCTAAATCTCGCCCTACAACACCCCATATGGGGAAATTTTGTAACCCCGCAAAAAACAAAGCGCTTTGATCGAAAATTTCAAACCTGAAACAAGGTTTTACTTTGTTCATTCATATTTTATGTTCAAGGTAATAATGTATCTGATGTGTTGCTTACAACAAAATATGGGACAGAATTTGTGGAGCGCATTTCCTGTTGATAATATCATTGGTGTACAGTTCCATCCTGAAAAAGTCATGTCTTTGGAGCTCATTTCCTTAAGTGCTTTGGAGCAATGCAATGTTAATTGGTCGAGTAATCGTTCATTTGCTTATTTGTAATGGTAAATTAATCAAAACAAGGCGTTTGAAGGCCCAATATGTCGGCAGATCCATTAAACGCAATCAAAATATTTAATGAAAAAGAAGTTGATGAAGTGCTTATAACTGACATGTCTGCAACACAAGGTTCGATTGATCTTGATTTGTAGAAAAAATGGCAACTGAAGCATTCATGCCTTTATGTTATAGTGGGGGGATTAAGAGCGTAGAAGAGGCGAAAAAGCTATTCGGTTTAGGAGTTGAAAAATTTGTTTAACTCTCTGCGAGCATTAAAGCATAAAATCTTATTATTGATTTGGTAAAATGCTTGGGTCGCAGAGCATTGCCGTGAATATAAACTTAAAGAAAACATTTTTGGTTCTGTAAAATTTTGATGCGTTGCCAAAAGAAAACTATCACTGAAAACCCACAAAAATACATTGAAGAAATCAGCGAATTAAAAATTGGTGAACCTATTCTCACGGACGTTGATAGGGATGTAGTGAAATGCGTGGTTTTAACATCAATCTGCTCAATATAGTAAAAAATGCTGACATGCCAATAATTATTTCAGGAGGTATGTCGTCAGCAGATGAATTAATAGTCGCGGAGCCAAAATGGCGTGCATCAGCTGTATTAGGTGGTAGTTGTTTTATATTTTCTGACCTACAGAGCTGTGCGATAAATTATCCAAAATGGTGGTGGTTATAATATTATGAGGGAAATACTTGATGCAAGAATGTAAAAGGTGCTTAATGAATTCAAGTGTACTCTCCGTGATTTCTTGAAACTCACTTCGGTTGTAATTGTTATTGTTGGTGATTCAATGACTGGCCAAAGTAGTTTTGTAGAGAGTAGTGAAGCTGATAGGGCCAGTTTTATTGATAAAATAAAAAAGAAGGTAAAACAAAGCCTTATGATTGTATCGTTGAGTTTCTGGGGGCTTGATAGTAGCTATACTTTGCATTTGGCGCTTCAATGTGGATTGCGTCCACTAGTGGTTCATATGGATAACGGCTGGAATTCTGAATTGGCACAAAATAATATTTCTAATCTTGTTAATTCTTTTTAGGGTCTTAATTTGTATACCCCATGTGATTGATTGGGGATGAGTATCGTGTTATGATGCAGGCCTTCTTCGATGCAGACGTTATTGATATTGAGCTACTTTACGATAATGCTTTTTTGGCAGTTGTCTATAAATTAGCTAAGAAATATAACTTAAAAGTCATACTTTATGCAGGTACAAATAACTCCAATAGAGGGTATAGTTATACCTGAGGGTTGGAACTGGTACAAATACGATGTAAGAAATATAAAAATATTTGCAAGGAATTTTCAGGTGTGAAAACGATGAAATCATTCCCATATATTTCTACGCTGCAGAGAATCGCGTTCCGGCAGGTGCTTAGAATAAATTTAACGCATTTTTTTAGACTACTTCACAAATAAAAGAAGAAGCCCAAAATTCTATTTATGAATAAATATGGATACAAACCTTACCCCTACAAGCATTATGAATCTGTTTCTTACTCGCTTTTATCAAGGTTATATTCCCACTTAATAAATTTGGTGTAGATAAAAGGCTGCCTCATTTAAGTGCGCTTTGTTGTTAGCGGACAACTTACGAGAGAGGAGGGAATGAGTATCCTGTAATATAACTTCCTTATCCTAGTCAGCGACTTAGAAATAGATATTGAGTATTTTGAAAAAGATGAAGTGGCGGGAACAAGTGAATTGAATGACTACTTTCAACGCCAAAAAGAAAGAGTAATGTGATGAGTACAAATCAGAAGTGCAACTTAACAAATTCTTACTAAAGTTAAAACTTGGTTCAACTTAATCAATCAGTGCGCTTTCTTTGTAGATTGCAAAAATAAACCTGGTGGTGCTGAACGAAGATTTTATTATCTTTGTGAGTATTTCAACTCCAGGTAAGACACCGTATTTACTCACTAATGATCAATTTGTTTGAGGTGTTATCTGATACAATAATAATTCCATAACAAATGTATTCAAAGCTGACTTGTCTGGAACAAAATTCTTGCAGCTATCACCTTGGTGCTTAAAGTAATTGTATATATCAAAAAAGAAAAAATTAAACATGTACACTTGTGTTAATCCTTCCTTATACATTCATAATCATCCTTTCAATGAGAGTTGTTGGGAATACTACGTCCGTTTCAATAGTCAATTCAATAATAATAAGTAATAAAAAGGACTTGAAATTACATTCAAGGTTCTTTGGTGGGCTACGTTTAAGATCACTGATAAGGTTGATTTTCTTTCACTCCCTCCGTTAGGCGCAATATGGCCCATATATTCGGTGTAGATTTAATAAATGATAAGAAATGTTATATTTCACCATGCTCGTTCTCAAAGAGTGCTTCAATGATGCTTTCCCAAAACCGGTAGATTTAAATTTTGAAAAAAAGAAATTTATGATTCGTGTTTGCACGACTAATAAAAGGGAAAAGGATTTGAATCTGCTTGACGCACTTAAAATGCGACGATGAAGGGTATAAATTCGACGTAGTAATATGCGGACAAGGTCCACTACTTGTAAAATTATGGGAAAGAAGTCGGAAAGAATATTTACCTTTACCACTTCTGTTAGATTATGCTGAAGATATGCAAACACCTGAACCAAGCACGGACTGCGCTTAGCCTTCAATAATTTGGAAACTATCCTCTCACAGTTCTTACTTGAGGCGCTCTAACGTTGTAATATAATTGTTGAAAGCGTTGGTGACACTATTCAATATTGAAAGGAAATTTAGCAAATTTGATTGAATACAATGCAATAAAATTAAAGCAGGCCATGATTGATGCTAAATACAAAGATACCGTTCTTAATTTTGAAGGATAGATAGTGTCTTGCAAAATCACTGGTGGAAACTTACGCAAGCTATTTTGAGTCACTCATAAAGCAAATAAAAGGTAATTGATGTGGAGCATGATCCTCTCTTTTCACCTTTTTACTCCATTTTAGGGATATTCAGTTTTCACAACTTACATGGTTTTAGAGTGAACTGTGTTTAGGAATTTCTTTTCACCATCTGGATTAATGTCTATTTATGCTTTGGTGAAGTTTATTGCTGAATGGTTAGTGATAAAAATCCAGGAGCTCTGCCTGAACTAACAAAACTCTATGGGTAAGTGATAAATTTTATATCACAAGCGCTACTTGTATCATTTACGGTAATATTTATTATCATATTTAATTTTGCTTCTTGGAACATTAAATATAAGAAAGGCATGTCAAAACTGGCATTATAGACATAGGCCAGTTCGATAAACAATATAACCAAAAGAATTATTTCTATAAAATTGCCGCATTAACTTTAATTTTCACTTTTGTTTTTAATGGACTGATGTTTCATTAGTCAACATAATCAACAGGAGGACCTACGCACTTTTAAATAATATCTCGAATCGATACCAGATGCCTCCGCAGGTTACGGTTTTTTTCTGTTAGCGTTTATTTTTATACAATATCTAACATTATATTTATTTTCAGTTTCCATATAAAAATACTAAGGTGATATCTTATTCTCATTGTTTCTTTTTTTTTTTACAGGCATGTTTGTGCCATTTTTAATGGGTGGTCACAGCACCACGATTTTTTACTTTTTTGCTGCTTTGTTTATGTCCATTTTAGTGGAGACGAATTTAGAGTTACAATAAAATTTGTTTTAATCTTGGTACATTTACTGCTGGTGCAGTTTTTATGAGCGTGATGCGTATCCCCAACGCAAGCGCTGTTTTAAGCGGAGGGGTATCGGATTCTGCGTTCAGATTTTGGTTCACTTTTGTTGGTGCTTATTTCACATATGTAGTCCGGATGCTGTGATTATTTCCTATTTTTCAGAGAATGATTTTGGGTTGGAAAATGGTTTTTCTTCCTTATTGTACGCATTTCTGCTGAGGGTATTATTTCCTGATAAACCGGTAATTGATAATTTGCATTTATGTTATTGCGATGAGGTTATCGAAGGTACTTCCAATGAAGCCAAATGAGCTTCCTGAGCTATGGCTGGCCGAGTCTTACATGTCAGGTTATTGTTTATTGGAAGCAGGTTGATAGGGATTATTTATAGGCTATTTTTAACATGTTGTCTAATAAATATAATATTTTGTAAACTAATACAATCAAATTTCCAACCGCATTGGCTGCTACTTATATTGTTTTCATCGGTTCCGACAACCACTTTATCTCACGAGCATCGATATATTTAATTTTAGCTTTTATTTTGTAATCTTATTTATTAAGTATACACGCTCATGAGGAAGAAATTTACCATAACGGGTCGTAGTTTAGAGGGTGCTTTTAAAAGACAGCATGGGCAATAAACCCATTTAAAAATTTTAGAGGCATGTCAGAATAAATACTGGCTTTATTCTTTTGGAATTGACTTTCAAACTCTTTATTAGCTGAATGATATAAATATAATAGCAGTGTTCTGCAGTTTGTAATTTTATGAAGCAAGCTTCTTGGTTTTTAAATTAAATTTTCAAAAGGTAGATTTATACAGATGTAACTTTCATTCACGCACCTCGTTTCTGTTTACAAAAAAGGTGGAAGTTTATACTCGGTGGTATTGATAATGATTATCTTCAAGATTTGCAGATGCTGGTTATAAGAATATTTACTTAGTTTCGCGTTCCTTGAAATTGATGCTCATGACCTTACCTGAATACGAAAAAGTTAGAAAATATTAGAAGTTATTTTCTACAAAAATATACAGGTGGCTATGGTTTTGCTGTCCTCTCAGCCTTATAGAGACATTATGAAATGAGTAGGGAAGGAGCCCCTTTTAGTTATCAATCTTCCAAGTAGTACGGGCATTACATTACTACTACTTGCATATCTATTTAGGTTACCATTTGCTGTTGAAGTTGCTTGTAGATTCTGATACATACAGAGAAAAGAAATTTGGTTTGTTTGTACAATTAATTTCAAACTTTCTTGGTTGGCTCTGCATTAGGAAATGCTGTTGGTTCATTATATGCTGCTCAGTTCCTCAAAGATAGATGGGAATGCAAAATGGGCTTGTTCTGAGTAATGTTCATATTCCTGAACTGGGTAGAGCCTGAAGTTTCAATAATCACAAAACTCTTTACCGCGTAATAATCCGTGGGTGCTATTTCGTATAGGAAGGAATAGACGCTGTTAGATGAACTGAACCTTTTAGTAAATAAAAAATAGGAATTACACATTGTTGGGCCTACAATTGATCAGGGGATCAAAGAATCCATTGATAGGCTTATTGTTAAAGGAATTGGTATTAAGTGCCATGGCATCTTGAAAAAGTGCTGTGGTCGAATTGCTTGATACAGCAGACTTTATGTCTGCTTAGCCGCTCCAGAGGGGCTTCCCAAGGTCATTAATCGAAGCAATGGCTCTCGGGGGGTACTAGTTCTTTGTAATAAGTTAACAGTGTCCATGGCATCTTAGATAAAGAATCCCAGTTCAATATCAGTCAGAAGGGTAATTTATTTGAAAAGGTTGATCTTAATAATTTCATCGCCAAACATACTTAGCGCTATGTCAAAGAACCCATTAAATATAGTACAGGAATTCCTCACATGGATATTTGCAAAGAAAAAGAAAAAATTTCATAAATATTGTAGAGTTTTAATAAATAATTAATAAATATAAACGTATATTCTTAAATCTCCTTGAAGGTAAAAAAAAATAAATTGAAAGAACATAATAATAACACTCCAATGTAATAAGAAACTTTCTAGCAGTTTGCATTTTGTACCCATTGGAATTCATCTAACAGGGTTACAATAGTGAATTAATAATATACAATTTAAGTGGTGTTGCAATTGAGAGTTTTTTTATTGTGAGTGGGTTTTTAGTTTTGGTGGAGTTTGATAATGAAAAAGTCTATAAGAATTTTTATGCAAAACGGTTCTTCAGAATTTTCCAAATATATTTTGTAATTCCTGTTGCAAGTTGTTATTTCTAATTTATTTTTCTAATGGGTCAATTGTTGAAAATATAAATTACTATATTTCCAAATCTACTTTTCTTAATTTTTGCGCCAAGCTCAGGTGATGTTTTTTCGAAATTAAATGGATGCCATAAATGGTAGTTTATGGACATTAAAGAATGAGGTATTGTTTTTTATCTCCTTGTCCCATTAATTTTTCATTTGAGACAACGTTTTGGAATCAGGAACATTATTTTCTTTATATGCTTTTCGATCAGCATATATGATTTTATTTTCAATACCTTCCTGCTGATTTAATTCATAATATACAATATTTAATAAATGAGAAAATGCTTCTTGTTCTTTCCGGCACAATTACGGCTCTTTTTAACAGGCGTATTACTTTATGTTGTTTATTCACGCCTTACCTAAAAGAAAAAAAAGTTGAAATACGCTGCTTTGGCACTGGTTTTTATTATATTTTTCAGGGAGGTAGATATATTCAGAATTATAATTTATCCGGGTGGCTTTGGCTGTAGTTGTTCTATTCTTAGTATATCATGTTAGACTGATAGTTTGGAAACTAGACATATCTTATTCTTTCTATCTCGTACATTTTCCTCTTTATACAAGTCTGGTTAATATCTGGCAAAACCGTTTAGCGCCCCATTTTTTTCATTCTTTTTTTTTGTTTTTCTGTTACATTACTGCTATCAGTTTTGTTTCCATAGGTTCACTGAAAAGCCCATGGCTGAATATGGTAAATTTGTGTTCAAACGCAAGTAAAATGCGGTAGCCTTGTTTTGGTGTAAAATCTTTATTTGGGTTTGTTTTGTGCGCCTGAGAAGAAAAGCCAGATAGCTTGGTGTTTCCTTTAATTTGGAAAAACTGATGAACCTAGAAATAATGTGAGGAGATATCTATTGCGAAACTTCTTATTGTTGGCCCATCATTTTTCTCCTACACGAATGCAATAGCAGCAGAATTTTGGAAGCGTGGCGTTGAGTGCCATGTATTCAACGAAGTTCATTCGAAAGCTTGTTATGAAAAATTGCCTATCGGCTAAATTTACACTTCTCTCTCTTTCTAGCGCTGTGAGTAAGCATATAGAAATTTCTTCTATATAGTACAATCGATAAATTCAAATTAGCGATGTATTATTTATTTCGCCTGATGTATTGACGAGCGTCTTCATAAGAAGTAAAGAAAAGATCCGGTACATTTATATATGTGGGATGGTTTTGTAAATAAAGGAAGTGCTTGCCTTTTTTTATCATGGTTTGACACTAAGTCTAGCTTGATATGTTTGACTCGAAATGTATGACATGGTTTACTTGCCATTATTTGCAGAACAGCAATACAATCAACATATTACAGAAAAAAATATGATATAAGTTTTTGTGGTACAAATGCACTCTGATCGAGCTTATTGGATAGGATTTGTTATTGAAGTGCATGCCCGTACAAATCGACTTAAATTTGGGTATCTTTTGTATTATTATAGCCTCATATTATTGTTAATCCGTCTGTGTATAAACAATTTCAGGTTTAATTTGTATGGTATGGTTGGATTTTGTCTCATGGGGATAAGAAACAGATAGCACAGTTTTTTCGTGAGAGCAGTGGTCGTTATTGATTTAACTCATCCTAGGCAAAATGGGCTTTACGTCAAGGACCTTTCGAAGCGTTAAGAACAGGGTCGAAATTAGCTACCAATAATCAAAACACTGAATTGCTCATGCGCTTATTCCCATCTCGAATTTTTATATTTAAACGATCAGATTTTGATAGTGATGGCATTTGTTGAATTTATCAATTTAAATATTGAGCCTATCAATGCGGAGCAAGATTACTTGTCAGTGGTTCGTTTCGTAGATCAATTAACGGAGATCTTGAATGATTAATATATTTCCCCACCTTCTATCGGAGAAAATTCAATCAATGAACTTAAAAGAGTGTTTGATCTGAATTGGCTGGGCGAGGAGATTTAGTTTCTACTTGAGAGTTCTTTTGACAGATTTTACGTGTTGAGCAAAAATATTCACACATTAGCTTGGTGCAACAGATGCAATTTTTGGTGTTTTAGAGGTTGAGTTTTGAAGAGAGTAAAGATGAAGTTATTGTTCCCTCAATTTCTTTCCCCGCCGTTGCTAGCGCGCAATTGTTGAAGCTGATTGACCCCAGTAATTGTCGATGTTGATGCTTTGACAGGAACATTTGCTTGGATTCTGTTGCTAGTGTCGTCAATCTCTAAAACTGCAGCTGTTTTCATCACTCACTATGGTGGCATTCCAGTAGATGTGGGACAATTTGCGAAATCTAATTGGTGATACATTTACATTTTAGAGGATGCAGCTTGGTGCATTTGGTACTTTGTGAAGGGCCAGCCTTGTGGTAATTTTTAGGAGACTTTGGTTGCTGGTCTTTGATGCGATGAAATGCCTCGTTGCAGGAGGGGGCTTGTCATTTTCTGGAAATTCAGACATGGCGCGCCGCGCAAAGGAATACTTTTATTTGGGTCTGCCTGTATCCGGTAAAAGTGGATTGACAAGGCCTCTAGTGGTAACCGTTGGTGGAAGACACTTAGTTGCACAGGCCGGAGGTCAATGTTTACTAAATATAAAATGCTGCCATTAAGGTCCCACAATTTCTGGATCTCCCAAAAACTTTTAAAAGAAGAGCTGAAATTCGGAATGCGTATTGCGAAGTATTAGATCGATAAGGAAAGTCTATGTTACTTCCCTGCAAAATGACAAAAATGTTGAATACTCAAATTATTTTTTCACTGTACTTACTCATCGAAGAGATCAATTAGCTGATTACTTAAAAAGAAATGTGGTGTATATTGTACATTCCGATATTATCCCCTCCGAATCAAACAGCTTTTCTTAATGAATTTGCACAAAAATATGCTTGGAACTAAAAAATTTCTTCTGAGAATGCGCCCCAATATTCCAGTTCATCATAATTTGAATGATAAATGAGGTTGTTCTGATTTGTGATTTATTAAAACGCTTTTGAACGCTTTAGATGTTGACCTGAGCCCTTTAACTTCCTCCAAAATAAAGTAGAGTCCGTCAATAGATAGGAGACGGATTAATGAAGCGTAGTCGTTTTAGTGAAGAACAGATCATAGGCATTTTGCGCGAGCAAGAAACGGGTCAAAAGACGGAAGATGTATGTCGCCGTCATGGGATCAGCGAGGCCACTTTTTACAAGTGGAAGTCCAAGTATGGCGGGCTTGATGTATCAGAAGCAAAGCGTTTGAAGTCACTGGAGGACGAGAACACACGCTTGAAGAAGCTATTAGCAGAAGCAATGCTAGACAATGCGATGTTGAAAGATGTTGCATCAAAAAAATGGTAACGCCTGCCGCCAAGCGTGAGGCAGTCAGCGCATCTACGTTGTGTATACGGGTGAGCGAGCGGCGGGCGTGGTGAAGTTCTAGGTGTAGATCGGAGCTCTGTCCGCTATCAGTCATGTCGGCCTAATGATGCCAAGATAAGGGAACGGCTCAGGGAGTTATCTCGGGAGCGTCGTCGATCTTGGATATCGTCGTTTGCATCTGTTGGCCTCGAGAGGGATTGAGATGAACCAGAAGTTAGGGGTTTCGGCGGCTTTATAGTGACGAGAAGTCGCATACGCCAACGCGGTGGCCGCAAGCGTGCCCCGACACGGGCGCCAATATTATCCTGCCAGATAGGTCTGGAAACCAGCGTTGGTCGCCAGACTTTGTGTCAGACGCTTTCACTGATGGTCGGCGGTTTCGTATTCTAGCTGTAGTCGATGACTTCAGCCGCGCGTGTTTAGCACTCGTAGCAGATACTTCTCTATCAGGTACACGCGTTGCTCGTGAGCCAGATGCCCTCATCTGGCAGCGTGGCACAAAGCCAAACACAATTGTTAGTGATAATGAAACAGAACTAACAAGCATGGCCATCCTGCGCTGACCCAGGAGAGATCTGTTAACTGGCATTATATTGCACCTGGCAAGCCCATGCAAAATGGGTTCGTAGAGAGTTTCAACGGAAAGCTCCGAGACGAATGCCTAAACGAAACCCCTTCACATCACTTTGGCAAGCCCTAGATAGGCTTGCCATCATTTCAACAATAAGACATTTTCAAACTCGAGAC
>JAYPQH010000006.1:0-53622 GCA_038131935.1 Alphaproteobacteria bacterium
CTGCGGAGATGGCGATGAAAGTCGCAGCCGCCGCCGGACAAGAAATGGCAAGAGCCCAACATAGATCACGTGTGGTGGTGGCAAAAGATACCCGTTTAAGTGGTTATATGATTGAAGCGGCCATGCAAGCAGGCTTTGTGTCTGTGGGTATGGATGTGATGCTTTTGGGCCCTGTTCCCACACCAGCAGTAGGTATGCTTACCCGCTCATTGCGTGCTGATTTGGGTGTGATGATTTCCGCGTCTCATAACAGTTTTGAAGATAATGGTATTAAACTTTTTGGTGCCGATGGTTTTAAGCTATCCGATGAGACAGAGCTCGCAATTGAAGCGAGAATCGACGCGCAACGCCAACAATCAAGAGCAGGTCCTGAGCAGTTAGGACGGGCACGACGGATTGATGATGCCGCTGCGCGGTATATCGAAGCGGTAAAGTCATCTTTTCCCCGTCACCTAGGCCTTGAAGGTTTGCGTATCGTGGTCGATTGCGCTCATGGTGCTGCCTATAAAGTAGCCCCAACTGTGCTGTGGGAGTTAGGTGCGGAGCTTGTTGTGTTGGGTGATGAACCCAACGGTATGAATATCAATAAGGACAGGGGCAGCACGCATCTCGATGCGGTGCGTGCAAAGGTGGTGGAAACAAGAGCAGATCTTGGTTTGGCTTTAGATGGAGATGCTGACCGGGTGATCTTGATTGACGAAAAAGGACGCGTTGTTGATGGCGATCAGCTCATGGCCGTGATCGCAAAAGACTGGTCTCGGCGTGGGTTGTTGGCAACCCCTCATGTGGTAGCCACAGTGATGTCGAATTTAGGCTTGGAGCGTTGTTTGGCGGCTGAAGGGATTACCTTGCTGAGAACGAAAGTAGGCGATCGTTATGTGGTGGAGGCCATGCGCGCAGGAGGGCATAATCTTGGTGGCGAGCAATCAGGCCATTTGGTGATGACCGATTATGCCACAACCGGGGATGGTCTCTTGGCCAGTCTGCAACTTTTGGCCTGCTTGCGTGCCCAGGATCAGCCTATGAGTCAGCTTACGCGCATGTTCGAACCTGTTCCACAATTGCTGCGAAATGTTCGTTACCATGGCGGAGACCCTTTAGCAGCACCTCATGTTCAAGAGATGCTGCAGCAAACCGAACAAAGCTTAGGCGAGCAGGGGCGTCTTGTTGTGCGCAAATCCGGTACTGAGCCTCTGATCAGGGTCATGTTGGAGGGCGACGATGCTTCGCTGATCAATGATCTGGCCGAGAAGCTTTGTAAGATCATTGAAGAGGTGTCTACAGATTAAAAAATGCTGTTGTCTGCATTTTGTCCTTGACCGTTGCGCGCGAAGGGCGTAACCGCGTCAATGGGCCACGCCTCCCCACCGGGGCGCGCCTATCTGGAAGGATAGGAGGAAATCATATGCCAGATCTAAAACCAACCGCACGGCCGGTTTCGCCGTATTTTTCGTCCGGACCCTGCGCCAAACGCCCAGGATGGTCGGTTCACGCACTAGAAGGTGCCCTATTGGGGCGATCCCATCGTGCCAAAATGCCCAAAGCACAATTGTCTTCGGCCATTGAAAAAACCAAATCACTGCTTGGTATCCCTGATGACTACCGTGTAGGCATCGTTCCAGCTTCTGACACGGGTGCCATTGAAATGGCTATGTGGTCTCTTTTGGGAGCACGTGGTGTGGATGTCCTTGCTTGGGAAAGTTTTGGGGCGACCTGGGTATCAGATATTTTAAAACAGCTTCGATTAGATGATGTTCGCAGTTTTCAAGCGGATTACGGCAAGCTTCCAGCATTGGATGAGGTCGATTTTGATCGTGATGTTGTGTTTACCTGGAATGGTACAACATCAGGTGTTTGTGTGCCCAATGCGGATTTTATACCCGATGACCGCCAAGGGTTAACGATCTGCGATGCAACATCAGCTGTGTTTGCCATGCATCTTGATTGGACCAAACTCGATGTAACAACCTTCTCATGGCAGAAAGTTTTGGGCGGTGAAGCCCAACATGGCATGATTATTCTCTCGCCGCGTGCGGTTGAAAGACTTGAGAGCTATACGCCATCATGGCCAATGCCAAAAATTTTTCGCATGACCAAGGGTGGAAAATTGATTGAAGGCATTTTCCGTGGAGAAACCATCAATACCCCATCGATGCTATGTGTTGCTGATTATATGGATGCTTTATCCTGGGCCGAGCAAATTGGTGGCCTAGAGGGATTGGTATCACGAGCGAATCAGTCTTTGCATGCGATTGCTACCTGGCTTGAAGGCCATGAAAAAATTGCCTTCCTAGCCGAGGATCCATCACAACGCTCGTCAACATCCGTATGCTTGAAAATCACGGATGCCCGTGTGACGGCGCTATCAGATGACGAACAAAAGGCAATCTGTAAAAAGTTGTCGTCTCTTTTGGAAGCCGAAGATGTTGCTTACGACATCAACGGTTACCGTGATGCACCTGCTGGTTTGCGTATTTGGTGTGGTGCTACTGTGGACCCTCAAGATGTCGCATTGTTGTTGCCTTGGATTGATTGGGCTTTGGAAAAGACCCTCGCAGAGCAAAACGCAAATTAAATTTATGACGTTTTCGTCACGTTTTTGAAGAGAGCGCAAGCTCTCTTTTCTCCACTTACCCATTTCACAAATCATAGGTATCTATTATGCCAAAAGTTCTTATTTCTGATAAATTATCGCCACAAGCCGTGGAGATATTTAAGTCTCATGGAATCGACGTAGACTTCAAACCAGGTCTTTCCAAAGATGAGTTGAAAGAAATCATCTCTCAGTATGATGGTCTTGCAATCCGTTCTGCAACCAAAGTTACCGAGGATGTTATTGCGCTTGCCGACAACCTTCGGGTTATTGGACGGGCAGGGATCGGTGTCGACAATGTTGACATCCCAGCTGCAAGTTTGCGTGGTGTCGTTGTGATGAATACGCCTTTTGGGAATTCCACCACCACAGCAGAACATGCGATTTCCATGATGATGGCGTTGGCGAGGCAAATACCGCAAGCCAATGCGTCTACACATCAAGGGCTTTGGGAAAAGTCACGTTTTATGGGTGTGGAGATTACCGGTAAAACATTAGGTGTCATAGGCTGCGGTAACATTGGGTCTATAGCTGCAAGTCGTGCTATTGGCTTACGTATGAAGGTGATTGCTTTTGATCCATTCTTATCTCAAGAACGCGCTCAGGAACTTGGGGTGCAGAAAGTTGAGTTGGAAGAGCTATTCACACGTTCTGATTTTATAACCCTACATACCCCTCTCACGGACAAGACCCGAAATATTATTTCTGAGGGCGCGATAGCCAAGATGAAAAAAGGAGTTCGGATCATCAATTGTGCTCGTGGTGGTTTGATTGATGAGTCTGCGCTGAAAGATGCCCTGCTCAGTGGTCATGTTGCAGGCGCAGCACTTGACGTTTTTGAACAAGAGCCTGCCAAAGAAAATATCTTATTTGGTCTTGATAATGTCATTTGTACACCACATTTGGGTGCGGCAACGACAGAAGCGCAAGAAGCTGTGGCGCTACAAATTGCTGAGCAGATGTCCGATTATTTGAATAAGGGCGCGGTCACCAATGCCTTGAACATGCCATCTGTCAGCGCTGAGGAAGCACCCATTTTAAAGCCATTTATTGCATTGGCCGAGCAATTGGGAAGTTTTGCTGGACAGATTACAGAAAGCGCTATTCGAAAAGTAGAAATCGTTTTCGATGGAAAAGTATCGCAGATGAATATCCGTCCACTTACATCGGCTGCATTGGCTGGCCTATTGCGGCCCCTACTGAGTGATATCAACATGGTCTCCGCACCCATCGTCATGAAAGAGCGTGGGGTTCAGCTTACAGAGACAAAACAAGACCAAACAGGCGTGTTTGAGAGCTATATCAAGATTACCTTGGTCACAGAAAAACAAACCCGTTCGGTGGCTGGTACTATTTTCAATGATGGACGGCCCAGAATTATTCAAATTAAGGGGATCAACATGGAGGCAGAACTCTGCCCACATATGTTGCTCACCTCCAATACTGATAAGCCTGGTTATATTGGCAAATTGGGTAACCTCATGGGTGAAGAAGGGATTAATATTGCAAGCTTTAACTTAGGTCGGGCTGATACCGGTGGCGATGCTATTGCTTTGCTTGGTGTGGATACGCCTATTGATGACGCAGTTCTGAGCAAAGTTACCCAGCTTGACTTGGTGACCCAAGCTAAGGCTCTTTCCTTCCCTCAGATCTCAGGCTAAACGATGTGTTTGTGATGATTATGACGGGATTGTGAAATCGCTATGGCAAGTGTTGTTGTCGTTGGCTCTCAATGGGGCGACGAGGGTAAGGGTAAAATTGTTGATTGGCTCAGCTTGAAAGCGGACGTGGTGGTGCGCTTTCAAGGTGGACATAACGCTGGGCATACACTTGTCATTGATGGGGTGACCTACAAATTGTCATTGTTGCCATCTGGGATTGTCCGACCTGGAAAGCTCTCCATCATTGGTAATGGTGTGGTGATTGACCCTTGGGCTTTGTCTGATGAAATCATTCGCATCCGCGAGCAGGGTGTGCATATAGACGCTCAAAAATTAAAAATAGCCAATAATGCACATATTATCTTACCACTGCATCGTGAGTTGGATCTGTTGCGTGAGTCCCTTGCAGGTCGTGCAAAAATTGGGACAACGGGACGGGGAATTGGCCCAGCCTACGAAGACAAGGTCGGACGCCGTGGTGTGCGTATGATGGATCTCTTGGATGAAACATCGCTTGATGGTCGTTTGGACCGTCTGTTGGCCCATCATATTCCGCTACGGCAAGGCTTGGGGGCAGAGCCAATCGATCGAGATGAGTTGCGTGCGCAACTTCTCCATGTGGGTGCGCAGTTTGAACCTCATTTGGTAAATATGTGGGAAGAAATGGCCCGTATTCGTGCTGAAGGAAAACGGGTTCTTTTCGAAGGTGCGCAAGGCACGTTACTCGATATAGATCATGGCACTTACCCATTTGTAACCTCTTCCAACACGGTTGCAGGCCAAGCTGCGAGTGGTGCGAGCGTGGGACCTGGATATTTGGGCTTTATGTTGGGGATTACCAAAGCCTACACAACACGTGTGGGCGAGGGACCCTTTCCAACTGAATTGCACAACGCAACAGGGTCTTTGTTGGGTGAAAGAGGCCATGAATTTGGAACCGTAACAGGGCGACAGCGCCGCTGCGGTTGGTTTGATGCCGCTTTGGTTCGGCAATCCGTGGCCATCAACGGATTGCATGGTATTGCCTTAACCAAATTGGATGTTTTGGACGGTTTTGAAACAGTATCTATTTGCACAGGCTATAAGTTGGATGGGAAACTTTTGCATGCGTTACCTGCTACGATTGATGCGCAGCAAAGGTTAGAGCCTGTCTATGAGACATTACCAGGTTGGAATGAATCAACTTATGGTGCCAGTTCTTTCGCTGAATTACCTGCCAACGCGGTCAAATATGTACGGCGGATCGAGGAGTTGATTTCATGCCCTGTAAGCATGCTTTCAACATCCCCAGAGCGTGAGCATACAATTTTGATGCAGGACCCCTTCTCAGGGTAAATAGGGTTTAATCTTGGTAGAAACATCCTCATCGAGAATGTCGTATCGTGAGCTTACTACCAAGATGAGGAATCCAAACGGTTATCTTGATGGTATTTGATACCCGCCTCTGAACATATCTAAAAGAGAGTTTTGATGAGGCTTCGTCTTTAGGTTAGCCTCTTTACACCTTCTGATGCCAACTGGCGCACGGCACGTTCCAATTTTTCCATTGCTCTGCTTTCGATTTGGCGCACCCGTTCTCTGCTGATGGAAAAATGCTGCGCCAATGTTTCCAAGGTTTCAGGTTCATCGGAGAGACGTCTTGCGCGAATGATTGATTGTTCCCGGTCATTGAGCTGTTGTAATGCAGTCTCTAACAAGGCGTTACGATGGGTTCGTTCTTGCTCTTCTGCAACATAGGTTTCTTGATCAAGACGTTCATCCACCAACCAGTCTTGCCATTCGCCACCTTGATCATCATCGCGCATGGGGGCGTTCAAAGAATGATCGGAACCAGCCATGCGCTGTTCCATCATGGTGACGTCTTGTTCAGCAACCTTGAGTTGATCTGCAATCGCGCGGACTTCCTCTGGCTTGAGATGCCCCTCATCGGCTTGCTGTATCTTGTTCTTCATTCTTCTCAAGTTAAAAAATAGCTTTTTCTGAGATGAGGTGGTCCCAATTTTGACCAATGACCAAGACCGCAAGATATATTCCTGGATGGCAGCACGTATCCACCACATGGCATAGGTCGCCAAACGAAATCCCCGCTCGGGATCAAAACGTTTAACGGCTTGCATCAAGCCTACATTGCCCTCGGAAATAATTTCATTGACGGGTAAGCCATACCCTCTATACCCCATGGCAATTTTTGCCACCAAACGTAGGTGGCTTGTAACCAACTGGTGTGCTGCGTCCCGATCCCCATGGTCTGCCCATGCTTTTGCAAGGACATATTCATCCTCTGGCTCGAGCATAGGCATATTACGGACCTCTTGGAGGTACCGCACCAAACCGCCATCATGTGATATTTGTGGTACATTCTGTGTCATACCTGCTATATAGGTGTTGTGGGTAGCGTTTGACCAGATCTTGCCTCCATTTGAGGCAATTTTTTATTTTTTTCGGCATAAAGCATGCAAGTTCATGTTAGGTATTTATTTTAACCCATCGCTTTTGAAGGCTTTTGGAGAGATTGATCATGGGGAATAGAGCCGGCGATAAAGAATGTTATTGTCAATGGCGGATATGGCCATTGGCTGTGGTGATGATCATTATATCACTATGCTCATTTCAGGCCTCGGTTGCTTTTGCTGACAATGATGTGGAAGTTAAAACATCGGGCAGCAAAAATGAAGAAATGGTGAAAGATGAAGAGGCTACGGATACGCAAGAGGTTGTGCGCATCCATGCCAAAACAGCTGCTGAATTGGTTGAGAGTATACAGCTTATTCGTGAACATCTTGATCCTGAGATGCGCGATTACTTTGACAAAGGCTTGCCGTTGATTACCGAAGAAAGGCGTGCTTTGTTTGCAGGCTTGGGGCGTTTTTGGATTGAGGAAAATGGATATATTCTGCTCGATCAATTACCTGTTGAAGAGGTCATCAGGCGTGGATATGAGGAATATGAGCGGGATATTGTAGCCTTTGACAACAACCCAGCATCACTTGTCCAAAATGCTGTAAAATATTGTTGGACAATGACCCCTCTTCCCAAAACATTACGTTCCGGTGTGATCGTGGTTGAATTGCGGATGAATAAAGATCTTACATTGACGCGGCCACCGGGTATTGTTCACAGCATTCTTACAGGCCCAACCAAGGATAGGAAAAAAGCTGAAATGGCCGCCTTGCTTGCGGCAAGCCGCTGCGGTCCTGTCGAAGGCTTGGCGATTGAAAATTACAAGCAATGGCAAAAGGTCCAGATACGCTTGTTGATACCGCAAAGCCGGCGTTAATAGCCCCCTCTATCTAAAGCGTCGATCATGTTCGCGAAATCATCGGGCCAAGCTGCATCAAACGATAGCCATTCGCCATGACGTGGATGCGTGAATCCAAGTTCTGCTGCATGCAAACATTGTCTTGGTGGTAGGGGAAGGTGGGGTGTTTTCCCGCCGCCAATATGGCGGATTTGAGCAGGCGTGGGGCCATAAATTTTATCACCAAGCATAGGGCAACCAATGGCTTGTAGGTGAACCCTAATCTGATGGGTGCGTCCTGTTGTTAACGTGCATGACAACAAACTTACCAACGCATACCCATTTGCGGAGCGCCAAATTTTTTGTGGTTGAAGTTTTGTTTGGGCCGGTTTGCCATCTTGATGAACAGCCATGGCTACACGGTTATGTTTGTTGCGCCCGATTGGGGCATCAACCACAATCCCTCCATCCTCATCAGTCCATGTAATTTCTGGTTTTAAAGAGGGTATACCCATGCAAAGGGCATCATACCGGCGATGGATATCATGGTGGAAAAAAAGTTCCGAGAGATGTTGATGGGAGAAATCATTTTTGGCCACCACGAGAAGGCCGCTGGTGTCTTTATCGATGCGATGAACAATGCCAGGACGCCTTACCCCACCAATACCAGATAAGCTATCGCCACAAGCATGAAGCAATCCATTTACCAACGTACCATCTGGGGTTCCTGGTGCGGGGTGAACAGCCATACCAGCTGGTTTGTTTACCACCAAAAGGTCCTCATCCTCATATAGGATGTCAAGCTGAAGGTCTTGAGGCTTGGGTGTGGCATCCTGTGGGGCAGGTACATGCATCACCAGTCTGTCACCTGCCATGATTTTTCGTGAGGGGCTTGTCACCACGATACCATTAAGCGTAACTGCACCCTCAAGGAGCAATTCCTTAATGCGTGTGCGGCTAGGGGTGTTCTCTGCGTTTCCTAAGACTTGGTCGATCCGGCCGTCTTCGGGTGCTACGATGTCAATAATAGTAACGGTATCTTCATTCATGTCAGATCAACACCAGGATGAGCCATTAGATGAACTTCCGCCACAACTGGTAGGCTTGCGCAATTTGGTTATGGGCATGGGCGTGTTAATGGTTGCTGGAATATTCATTTTGGTTGGGCTCCTCGTGTGGAAGATTACGACAGGTTCAGACAGTAGCGTATCTAACCCTTGGAATAATGTGGAATTGGCTTTGCCCCTCGATGAAGAAATCGTCAATATGGCCAGCCATCGGCGTCACGTTGATATTTTGGTGCGAAAAGCAGATGGCCAACAGGAACTGCGGCGCGTGCATGCCGATGGTCGCGTCGACATCTTGTTCAAAATTTTGCCGGAGTAACAACCGAAACATCTGCGGCACTCAAAAGAATAACTTGTTTGCCCGCATCTTCAAAATTTGCAGTTACTTTCTCCCCAACAATAGACTGAACCAAGCCAAGGCCCCAATCTTCACGTCCTTTGAGAAGAATCCTGCATCCTGGTTCGATAAGTTGGCTTGGTACATTGGTTGCCATCATTCCTCTTCGCCAAGATCAGCTTTTGCTTCTGCAGAACCTGGGATATAGGCTTTGCCTTGAATAGCTTTAGCGCCAAGCTCTTCTATCAGGCTGGGGTCAGTCATCACCCATTGTTGAAGGCGTTGTTGCACCATTTGTTCAGCTTGTTCAGCGGTCTCCGCTTCACATACCGCGATACCATCGACAATCCAATGCACTTTAAATTCCATAACATCTCCTAGCTCTAAAATGCGACGTCATTTGCTATTTATGACGTGGTTGGCGTGATTTTGCTAGAAAGTACCGCCAAATGCATCCATAAAAGTCACTTCTTGGGTGATGGTCGGGGCAAGCCAAGCAATGTCTGGCACTTTATCAAGACTCCAACCTTCTGGTTTTTTGAGTGCGGGGTCATTGCGCAAACGAAATAGATAGGCACGAAACATTTTGACAATTTGTGCCACCTCGGTCTCTCGCTCAGCTGGTTTGTAGGCCGAGCTAAATAAGGTTTTGATTTTTCGTGTTGCTCCATTGGCATCAAAAGACGCCATATTATGGATAAACCCTTCGCAAACATAATTGATGTCAACATCTTCTATCTCAGCGATAGATCGCAAGATATCCTCAGCAGTCGCTGAAAACTTCTCACCGGTACAATCATCATAATGTTTTTGGGCAACTTGAGCGAATTTGTTAGCAAAAGCTTCAATGGGAAGTTCGTCACCCACATAGCGGCGGGCAACTTCTGCGCATAATATGGCGACTACCCAATCTGGTGCATAACGAATGGCTGTCATAAATCCACTTTTCCATTAGTAACTATTGCTTTAGAGTTATGTTTAACAAGCAAATTGCTCTTCGCCAATGGGGATGAAGAGGTAATGCTGTAAAAGATCGTCGCTGTTTGTTGCTTTGTTCATGAAAATAGAGATTGAGGTATATAGATTTTTCTGTTGAATTGATGTCTTAAAGCTAAATGATTTTGTTTCCCTGTCGTTACAAAGCTTACGGAGTTATTACGATGAGGAGTTCCCCCATGACATTCCAAGGGCCACACGCAGCATATATGCGCACACAGCAACGCGAGGAGCATGATCTTGGGGATGCGCATAATCTTGTATCCATCACCCTCACAGAATTCTTGCGGTCACTGAGTATTTTGAACACGGAAGTTGATTTGTCACACGAAGTTCGGAACCGACATTTGGCACGCTCTTTTACAGCGCTTTATATTCTTCAAGACAGTTTGGATTTTGATAAAGGTGGGGATATCGCGTTGAACCTTTTCCGCATCTACGAATTCACAAGGCAGCAATTGTTGGCTTATGGTCGTCGTGAAAAGGTGGATTTATCTGTTCCGCACCGTGCTATGTCCGAAATTCTGGATGCATGGAATGCCATCGGCCAGGAATGAAACGGGTATAGAAGACAATCTATCACAACTTGAATTGGCCATGGCCAATTTAGAAGAAGAGATTTCTCGAGGAGAAATCTCTTTTGATTCGGCTGCGCGCTTAGAGACTTTGGCACTGTCGGCTCAAGAACTTGCCTTTGGTACCCCTGATGCGCAAACACAAGAAAGATATGTAAATATTTCTGCTCGGGTTCAAATCTGCACCCGCCAAATCACCACCCATATGGAAAAAATGCGCAAATCAACCTCACAACAGCAACGTGGTTTGAGGGGTTATGCGCGGACCCTTAAGGATTAGATCGATCACTTTGAAGAGTGTTTTTCCCAGATTTCCTGTAAAGGTTTTCTATGGGCTGTGGTGTGGTGATACCATTTTTGATCCATACCAAAACCTTTTAACGCAACATTAGCTTCCGTTTTATT
Organism: Alphaproteobacteria bacterium; assembly: GCA_038131935.1. GTDB lineage: Bacteria > Pseudomonadota > Alphaproteobacteria > UBA8317 > UBA8317 > UBA8317. The sequence continues at coordinate 10,873 of JAYPQH010000006.1, forward strand.
TGACATTTGACCGCGCAAAGATGAAGGATTTTGAGCGACCCAACGCATGGTTTCGCGCAATGTACCTGCATCAAACATATCTAACGCTCCATTGCGATTGTTTTTCTGCAAATCTGATACACGTAACATACCAAAGCGGGCACTTTTGTTGAGAAGTGCTTCATGGGCTTGATCAAAGTCATCAACCCAAACAATGTTGTCTTTTAGGCTTGTCAGGACTTTCTGGACATAATCAAGTCCACGGGTTGAACTTAAAGCTGCATAAATTTGACTATGCGGTACGCCTGCCGCCATCAATATCCATTCTGGTATGTAGCGAGCCCCGCGCACGAGGACTCTTTTGCCTGGATAGGCTTCAGTATTAAAAAAATGCTCGGGTCCAGCCAAGGGTAGGGGGCCTATCATGTCGGTATCCATCACCATGACAACATATTGTACATGAGCAGCTGCGCATCGTTCTGGCTCATTCTTGCAGAATATTCTTGCTTCATATTGAGGCAGATACCAACGCCTACAGTTTCCTGAAAATATGTCTCCATCTTTTGGAAACGCGCGCCATTGCGTTTGGCCATCACATTCTGCCTCGAATTTGTCCTGAGCCCAGGAACCCGGGGCCAAAAAAAGACCAATGGCCGCTATGGCAAACAGAAGGGTTCTACAACACAGCATGTTCTTCATCCCTTAATTGCTGCACAATCTTTAAATAAGCTTGGATGATATCAGCTTCGGTTACCACCCCCAAAAATTTTTGATTTGTTTCATCAACCACGGGAACCGCATCACCTACGAAGCCTTCGAGTAACAACATCGCATCTCGAATAGATGTGGTTTTCGTGAACATAAGATTATTATCCTCTAATGGTATGGGAAGCTGCTCTTCGTGGGTTGTTAAGATTTGCCTTGCTGTAAGCTTTCCATAAAATGTGCCATCTTCCTCGGTGACAAACAGTTCAGACCAATCACTTTGGGCCATGATATGCTTAACGTCCGTGGTGGTCTGTGTGCGTTGAACAACAGGCGCATCCAGCGTTAAATGTTCATGCACGTATGTGATCGCCATACGTGCCTGATCTCGCCCATTTGCGAGATCTATGCCATTATTTAATAGTGCCAAATCAAAAAACGAACGCCCTGCAAGACGGTAGCAAAGGGGGGTGGAGAACACCACGGCCAACATCGCAGCGATCGTGAGTTCATAATTTCTTGTAAGTTCGAAAACAATAATGATCGCCGTTAGCGGAGCACCCACCACGGGTGCAGTTAAAGCCATCATGCCAGCCACCACATAAAAGCTCATAGGGGCAAAGCCACCATCTATGACCCCGGTGAGAATGCACCAAAACAAGCCCCCCAGAGCGCTACCTGCGACCAAAGAGGGGCTGAACACACCACCGACAAACCCCATGCCTAGACAGAAAGCTGTCAAACAAATTTTTCCAACCATTAAAATCAGAAAATCAGTGCCCGTGAATGCACCCTCGACGGTTGCAAGTCGTAGGCTGAGTTGTCCTACACCTGTGATTTCTGGAAACCATAAGGCGATGCATCCAACAACCAATCCCGCTGAGGCGGTTTTCATGGGCAGAGGCCATGAGATTTTGCCAGCATTTTTTTGCGCAAAGCCAATAGCTTTGATCAACATAAATGCCGCAAGTGCTGCACATCCGCCCAGAACAGCAAAAAGTGGAAATTCCCAACTGTTTGCGACAAGCCCTGTTTTGACCACCAACAAAGGTGGGCGATCTAAAATAACGGCTGAGAGAACATAGCCACATGTGCTGGCAATGGTGATGGGGGCAAAAGCTTGGATTGAATAGTGACGCAGGATAACCTCATGGGCAAAAATTAACCCAGCGATGGGTGCATTGAAGGCTGCTGAAATGGCCGCCGCAACGCCACAACCTATGGTGACCATGGTGAAGTTTGGGAGCTGTAACCCGATACGACTTCCCAAATGTCCGACCATGCCTCCTATAAAAACCATCGGCGCATACTGGCCAACAGATGCTCCACCAGCAAGGGACACAAGCGCTGCTAAAGATGATGTGATCCCTGCGCGCAATGGAGGTAGGGGCAACCCCAATTGTACCGCTTTTATTACGTCTGGTGGACCATGTGGCTTATGGGTTGGAGAGAGATAGGTCATCATCAAACCCACCAGTAGACCAGCCATGGAGGGAACCAATATGGTCAGGAAGATCAGCACTGTGGGTGATAATCCTGAGACCAACTTGGCATGGTCACTTACCAGCCAAAATGTACTTAGCATGCTCACGGTATCAACAAAAACAATGGCAACGAAGGCGGCGAAAAACCCAACCAGCATGCCGACAAACATATAGATACCTGCGCGGCCTGCAGCGTGGAGGATTGGTTCACCTTTTGTATGCACCACGGCCATGGTTACATCTCCTCATCATGGATGGCCTTCAAATGATGGCCCACTAATCTTTTTTATTCCAGCTATCCATCATGGTTTGCAAATATTCGCCTGTGCGTTTGAGGCTGCTGACTGCAGACTCCATGGCTCCAAACTGGGTTTTATAGCGCTCGGTTAGTGCTGTAACTTTTTCTTCAAGATCAGCAAGGCGGTCATTGGTATCATCACGTTGTTCGTTCAGAATATTTGTGCGCTCTTGAAGGACGCCAGAACTGGCCAAGACTTCAGAAAGATAGGTTTGCAAACGGTCGATAAAACTCGTCCCATGATTTACTTGGGTGGTGAAATCAGAACCTGTTTGGGCTGCAGGAACAGAGATCACCAACCCATCGGTTAGACTGCCGCTAGATCTGAAGCTTAGTGAGCCATCTGCATTGGTCACTTTGGTTAAACTCTCACCACCTAAGGTGGCGGTTTCATTGCTTGCATCAAAAACGAAGGCATATTGACCAGCTGTTGCTTCAGCACCGGTTGTTAGCTGAACGCCAATTTCTGACATGTCAGCGGATTGTAGAGAGCTGAAAACAGCATCAATTTTTTCTGGATTGCTTGCAAGAACACTGTCAAATCTATCCTCATCCAAACTCAAGCTGCCATCTCGCTCGGTGCGCACACCAAGTTCTGCAAGATAAATGTCATCGGCCCCAAACCCTGCGATTGCTGTTGTGGTCAGATTGCGTAATTGGGTTTCAATGGATCGCGCTGCAGTATCCCCAGCAAGTTGGCCATCAGCTGCACCGTTTAGGCCGCGTGCCGTCTCTGTTTTTAGGAAAGTTTTGATGCTGTTTAGCTCTTCTAGAAAAGCATTCATGCGGGTTTTCATGTCATCATTGTCGGTTTGTGATGTAACCGTGATGGGGGTGTTGGCCCCTGGTGCGGTGTTCAGCGTGATTTCATGGCCCGGAAACAAATCTGTAAACCTATTGGTTGTGCGGGTTACATCGACATTGTCCACGGTTAATTCAGCATTTTGGGCAGCCTGAGCTTGGTGGTCCGCCCAATCACTGGCGTTTGTATCAGCCTCAAATTGAAAATCTGCAATCGCATCTCCACCATTTGTTGGTGTGGTGGAAATTTTGATCGCATTGTCGGCACCGCTGCTGGTCTTTACCAACATGCTCAAGCCATTACCTGTATCAATGAGGCGTGCGGACAAACCATCTATATTGTCTATGGCTTCCACGAGTTCCTCAAGCGAATCACTGCCGCTTGCAAGGGTGATCTGGGCATTGCTGCTCGCATCTTTGTCCGTGAAACTGTACGTGCTGTCTCCGTTGTCTGTCCACGTACCTGTTTCGATCACAATCGATGCAGGCCCGACACTATCGCTTGCCAGCATGTTGCCAAAATCAAACTGTAATGTTTGTCCTGAAGCCAGTTGATTGACGGTCATAGATACATCAATGTCTTTCGCGATGGATTCATTGGTGACCGACATAGAAATGGCGCTATTGTTGCTGCTTACACTGCGTGCGGTGCTGCTTTTGATGGTGGTGAGGTTGCTATCAAGGCTATTGATCCGAGATTTGAGTGTGCCGAGGGAGGAAACGGTCACATCAATATCCTCGAGGCTTTTTTCAAGCTGACTACGCTCTGTGCTTGTTTCTGCCGTAACCAAAGATGTGACCAACCCAGAAATGTCTAAGCCACTGCCACTGTTCTTATTCAGTTGCGAAATAATATCTGTACCGGTTGTGGTGCTCATGTGCTGATCCTAATGACTTTCCTTTTTTGGTAACGTCCAGATACCAAAATATTTAGCCAAAACGCTTGCCAATTGACGCGAAAAAGAAGCACTTTTATTGATTTCACAGTTTTTGTGAGGCTTTGATGTTCTATCTTTTACGCACATGGTTTGAGAGATTTGGCTCATGTTCTCCCATCAGTATGAAATGTCTCGTTTTTCCTATGTTGCTTGATGTTTCTTACGCATTCTCATGGCTGTTGATGCAACTTGCATGCCGTAATCGTATATGGCTGCATCAGGGTTCTGATGGCTGCTACATTTGCAATAATGCTTTTCGGCAATTGGTAGAGGTGTAGGTTGCCGCTTTTATAAAGCCTACTTTTCCAGTCTGGCGATCAATGATTAAACGGCCCCAAGGGGTGTTGGCCGCCAATTCATCATCGGTTAAGCTGTCAATGACAACGGTGAGGTCGCCCTCTTTGCTCTCAATATGAAGCTTCCCGCCTACAAATTCTTCATTGAAGCTTATCCGATGCGCAATCGCATCAGGGGTTTCACATAAGTAGGTCTCTTCAAAAAAACGACTCAGGATATCACAGCCAGAAAGTCCCATAAGTAAAGTGATAAGGGTAAGACTAGGAAACCACTTTTTCGTTTGTGTCATCATCTTGCTCCTCATCACCTTCTTCACCATCTGTTGCGTCACTATCTTCAGCAGGCTCCCTATCCTCAGCTTCATCTTCCTGCTCGGTGGAAGGATCTATCTCATCGGTTTCTGTGGCTTTGCCTTCCTCGATGAGCCTACGGGCATCATGCTCAGACACTTCAATCATCATTCCTTTGGGAATCTTTACCCCATGGAGAATGCAATCTTCGATAATCTCAAGTCTTAGGTATATTTGATCAACAGCTTCATTTGTTTGGTCTGCCTGTGCAGCAGCTTCCTCATCAGCTGATGGTTCTTGACCATTTACGTCCTCACCCTCAGCTTGTGCTGGCTCTTCTTGGGGAACAAGCCCACGCATCACTTCTTTCCCCATCACACTCGCTTGATCGCGAAGGTGATGTATACGTTGGCGCAAAACCCGCAACCGTGCGGCGAGAACTGCTAATCTCAAAACACCGTCTGTGCTCGAAGAAAAAGTTTGCCGCAAAGCTTTGAGGACAACATCAAGGGGCTTTCCATCAAGCTGGGAGAGTATAATATCACGTCGTTGTGTGATCACGTCATCATCATCGGTTGTCAATTTACCACCTCACATCATTTGTGGAATTTGTTTGGCATCATCCTTGCAAGTGTCATTCCATACCCAATCAATCTTGGGCTGATTTTACATTGACTGCAACGGAAAAGGTGACATGGCAACAGAAACGATAAGAGATTATCTTTCTTTACAAGCAGAGGTTCTGTCTTTGCGTGAAAAGCGTAACCTTATTTTGGGGTCAAACATCGCGAATGCAGCAACCCCACATTACAAAGCCCGTGATATCAATTTTCAAGAAGCATTAGAAAAGCGTTTGCGCACGCCCTTGGATGCTGGCATGCGTCAGCCGAGACATCTTCCCCTCACAGGTGGATTCGATGCTGATGTTGGCTATCGTCAGCCTTTGCAGCCATCCATGGATGGCAACACGGTAGAATTAGGTGTTGAGCAAATGCAGTTTTCGGAGAATGTGGTCCGCTATCAAGCGACCTTGTCAATGCTGAACAAAAGAATCAGTGGTCTGATGACCGCGATCCGTGGAGAATGAAGATGACCGGTGTTGATAATATTTTCCAGATTGCAGGTAGGTCCTTAGGGGCACAACAGGTGCGGCTTAATACCATCGCAAGTAACCTTGCGAATGCAGGTGCGAAGGTGGGCAGCAAAGCAGAGGCCTATCAGCCTCTGAAACCAGTGTTTGAGGCCGTGATGTCTGACAGGGTTGGAAATACAGGGTTGGCTGGCGTTGAAGTTGCGGCCGTCGTGGCTTTGCAGCGTGATCCTAAGCGAATTCATGAGCCTGACCATCCTTTGGCGGATGAAGAAGGCTTTGTGTATGAATCTGCGGTCAATGTGCAGGAAGAGCTGGTGGAGATGATGGAAGCCAGTCGGCAGTATCAGAACAATTTGAAAGTGGTTTCAACCATCCGAACGCTCATGTTGCGTACGGTGGATATGGGCAAGTGATGGGTATGACGAAAAGACAAGCGGGAGACACCCAATGAGTGATATAAACAAGGTTCAAGATGCGCAAAATGCTCTGTTTGATAAGTTGGGCATCAAGACAAAAGCGGAGGCTGATCGGGCCACGTCAAATGAATTGGGTCAAGAAGAGTTCTTGCGTTTGATGACGGCGCAATTGCAAAATCAAGATCCATTCACACCCATGGAAAATGGTGATTTCATCGCACAAATGGCCCAGTTCTCAACGGTTGACGGTATCAACCGTATGAGCACCGGGTTGAGCGATATTGCCTCACAAATCGAGCAGTTCCGTGTTGCCATGGCGACAAATCTCATGGGGCATGACGTCTTGGTTCCTGGGAATGTGGGGCGCGTGAATGCGGATGGTGAACTTCATGGAGCGTTGGAGCTTCCACAAACAGCGCTCGCGGTAACCTTAAAGTTTTTGGATGCTGAGTCTGGAGAGTTGCTGGAAACCCAAGAATTGGGTGGCCAGGCCGCAGGGCTTGTTGGGTTTTCGTGGTTGGATACCCCTGATCTTTATCGTGATGGTTCAAAATCCATTTTGGTTGAGGCGATTGTCGATTCTGGCAATGGCCCAGAGAGTTTTTCACCAGCGCTGTTTGCGAAGGTGATGGGGGCGGAAATCGGCGCTGAAGATGGTGCTATCCGCCTGGATGTTCGGGATAACGGTCTTGTCCGCGTGGATGAGGTCAAGAGGTTCAAAATTTAAGTGCATGGCTTAACCGCCCTCGAGCGGTAAAAAACAAGGAGATGCAACATGTCGTTTTATACAGCATTGACAGGATTGAATGGTGCCCAGGCCGATATTTCGGCGACATCAAACAACATCGCAAACGTCGGGACAACGGGTTTTAAAAGAAGCCGCGCAGAATTTGGTGATATCTTCGCAACATCACCATTGCAGAATTCTTCTTCATCAATTGGTTCTGGTTCGATTTTGAAAGGTGTGAAACAGCAGTTTACCCAAGGTAACATTGCCTCATCATTGAACGCGCTTGACTTGGCTATTTCGGGGCAGGGTTTCTTTGCGCTCAAGCCCTCGCTCACATCTTCTCAAGTTGTCTACACGCGGAATGGTTCATTCAACGTTGATAACAACCGTAACGTGGTCGATTCCACAGGTCAGTTTCTTTTGACATATCCTGTGAACGATGACGGATCCGTAACATCTAAATCCATAGGTGATGCGGTTCCTTTGCAATTGCCGATCACATCTGGTGATCCTCAAGCGACAGCGAATATTGACCTTGCGGTTAACCTTCCTGCTGATGCGCCTGTGATCCTTGATAACCCCAAATTTGCAGAAGGTTATCAGTTCAGTCCAAATGATCCTTCAACCTTCACCAACTCAACCTCGCTGACGATCTTCGATGATTTGGGTAACCCAACCATTGCGACGGTGTATTTTATCAAAACCCAAGCGGCAACTGCCGATGATCCGACCAACAAATATGATACCCGTTTGGTGATCGATGAAACGGTTATCCAGCCTGACCTGGTGGCATCAGTTGACGATAATGGCCGCCAATTGTTTATTGACCGTTTTGGCAATCAAACAACAAGGGATCAAATCCCAGATGATAACTTCTTCCTTGAAGGAAAAGGTTCGCCACTTTACCGCTTAGACGATCTGAATGATAAAATTCCATCCCAGCCAGCTCGATTGACAGGCTCACAAAGTGGGTTTGATTTCGGTGAGGAAGGCAACAAGCTGATCGAAATCACAAATGATCCCGTGAAATTTAATGCTACGAGAGAAGCTGGGAATTCATCAAGCTCTATTTATTGGGGCAAGGACTTCCTTTTGGTGAATGTGGATGATGGTGACGTTCCTGTAAGTATTGACTTGCGTCCTGGTAAATATATGCCCAAGCACTTGCTGCCGAGGTGGAGCGCGCGATTAATGAAGCTTATGGGGATGATAAGAAGCTACAGGTTCGTTCCAACGTCGATGACATCTTAACGGTGGATTTGTTTACATTAAACCCAGCTGATGGCACGTTGAATTCTCTTGCGACGCCCATTTCTGTCGATCTTTTGCAGCCTACATTTGTGTCTGAGCAATTAGGTGTTGATGTAAGCGGCTCATCTCCTGATTTTACCAGAGAAGAGTTCTTGGCTCATGCACAGGTTCGTCTCAATGAAGCCATGGATGCATATGTGGTCAAGGATGGAAACCAGTTAGGCGTGGAAGACAGTTTCTTCGCCAAGGTTAAAGGCTCGGCCATGACCGCCGTGTTCGAGGAGACAGAGGTCGTAAAATTTCAACATAGTTACAATGGTGACACAGGGGTTGTAAAAGAAGATTTGCATCTTGCTTACTCTTATTATGGTCAATCTCCAGAATTGACCGTTTACAAAGACTTCCATCCGCTATCTCAAACACAGGGTACATCAGATGGCAGCAAAATTGTTTATGACTCCGCGAACAATATTTTAACCATTGATTTTGGTTCAAACCCGCCTGCGGAAACATTCGCACCCGATAGTGTGGTGCGTTTGGCAGGTAATTTTGGTTCGCAGAATAGTTTGTTAAATGGTCGTGAATTGAGGGTCTTAGAGACTGTTGGTAATACCTTGCGGATTGCCACAACAGGACTTGGTTTCCCTGACTCCAACTTCACCTTGCAAGACCAGCTGCCTGTCGATGCACCTACCAACATGGCTATTTTGTATAATGAGTCAGATTCTGTAGAAGCCTATTTCGAGGGTGCAGATTTACGTCCAGACGGTGCTGTAAACAGCTACAATTCGAAAAAAATCGTGTTGCGTGAAACGCAATCGGCTGTCCATTCAGGACGGGCCCATGAGTTGCTTGATTCAACGGGTGTTAATTTGAGTGTTTTTGATGGTTTTGAAAGTTTGAGCTATTCAAGCGCCGACAATGCACTCACAGAATTGGGTTTTGAAGCCGTTTCCATTTCAAGTGCTGATACCAATGTGGTTCAACCAACGGTAACAAATGGAGAAATCACTTTTGCCGGTGACATCTCCGCAGAAGCTGCAACCTACAGCGAAAATATCGCCATGGTCATTAATGGCATTGAGGTGTCTTTCACAGTGGCTGGGGAGATAATCCCGCTGCTGTTGCAACAAAGGCAGTGACGGCGATCAATGCAGCACTTACCGAAAGAAGCATTGACGGTTTTGTGGCTGAAGTTGACCCAGCAAATACAACTATAGCCCGTTTGGTGCCTTCTAATGTATCGGTGACAGCACCAGCTGATGTTGCAGGAACGTTCACATTTGGTGCGGCAAGTGGCGATAGGAACGTCATTACATTGGCGGGTGTGGGTGCTGCAACACCACAGAGCATATCTGTGTCTGTCGCAGGGGTACAGGTTTTTGTATCTATAGATGATACGGATAATGACTTAACCATAGCCTCAAAGATCGCTTCTGCGCTGAATGAGCAAGGTGTGCCAGGCTTTAAAAGCACGGCAAGTGGTGCTGCAGGTAATGCGCAAGTGGAATTCCAATTTGTGGGGTACTCCCAAACCACGAGTTGGGTTGATGATTTGGATCCACCCATTGATATTTCTTATGATGCTGCAAACCAGCGCTTCCAATTTGGTATCAATCACACAGTATTGGGCCCAGCTGGAGCCAACTATAGAGCGTTCAAAGTGTTTGGGGCTGAATCAGCAGATGCCACAAACAATCTGGGTATCCCAAGTGCGGATGCTGCAGAACAGGTCGCGATTGGAAGTACCGCGGTTATCAGCGCACGTCCATTTGTGGCGGATGGTCCAGAATTGCAAATCAATGCGAAACGCTTCGGTGTAGAGGTTGAATACAACTCTGATACCAAGAGCTTTACATTCTCCAGTGGTACCACGGGTGAAAATATTGACGCCAATGGTGCCTTAGGCGTTGAGAGTGACCAATCTGCCTCAAATATCCAAGTTGGGCGCTATGCAATTTCCACCGAGGATGGTTCCGTGGTCAACGACTCCTTTGATACCGCAACCCGTGCTATGGGCTTGGGCGATAACTCCTTGATGGGGGTTGGTGCAAGTAAGAATGATGTGATCTTCGAAGGTCCTCGTGGTAAAGCATCCCAGCCTGCACAGGCGATTGGTGCTTCAGCAACCGAGCCATTGGATGAGATCTTCAATTTGTCTTCAGCAGGTGGTGCCAATATTTTCAACGTTTCTGTTAATGGTATTTCTGGTGTTATTGAAATCCCACCAGGGAATTATGTGGGATCAACCTTAGCTGAGCAGCTTCAAACACGTATCAACCAGATTATTGATGGTGATACAGGTGAAGTTGTTGGTGGCGTACAGGTTCAATACCGCCCTGAGACCAACAATTTCGTGTTCACCACGGGGACAACGGGTGACACCTCAACAATCAAGGTCAAAGGATCCGCACGTCTTGGTTTGGATGATGTTCCATTGGGTGTGGGTACGGTTCCCGAAATTGTGAACCTTGTCCAAGCCACCAATGATGCTGGGGTACCTCTTTATGTGAACGCAGCTGGTGAAATTGTGGAAACCCCACCAGAATCGCTGGTGACAGATTATTACCCGCTTTATTTGGATGAGGGTGAATTGACATTTGACAAAACCGGTCAGTTGGTCAGCCCGTTGAATAGGGTTCATTATGAACAACAGGCAGCAGGCTTCTCCATTTCCTTGGATGTCGATTACAGTCAATCCACACAGCTCGCCCAGCCATTCTCAGTCCGGAACATTGAACAAGATGGTTTCACATCTGGTCGACTTGATGGTTTGGATATTGATGCCACCGGTTTGTTGCGCGCCAACTATACCAATGGTGAAAACAAACCGCTTGGGAAAATTGTGCTGGCCAACTTCAACAACCAGAATGGTTTGAAGCAGATTGGTAATGCAACCTTCGTTGAAACAGCAACATCGGGTACACCAACATTTGGTGAGGCGGGTGCAGAAGGCTTTGGTTCTATTCAATCTGGTTCGTTGGAACGTTCAAATGTCGACATCACCGAAGAACTGGTGAATTTGATCACGGCCCAACGGAACTTCCAAGCGTCATCAAAAGCGATTGAAACATCAACGCAGTTGACGCAGACCATTATCAATATTCGGTCTTAAGGGGCTTGGGTAAGGTAACCAGGGGGTAAAAACATGAAGTTAAATCATGTAGCACTCAATGCGATAAAAGTGTTGGAAACAGATAAGCATATCAATGCGCAGAATTTGGCCAACATCTCTGTTCCTGGTTACCGTCGTGATCTGCCAGCAAGCCGTGAAAGTAGCTTTCTGCAGGCCTTAGATCAGTTCACCACCAGGGTATATAGCCGTGTTAGCACAGATAACAGCTTCTCCGATCAACCAGGGAAGCTGAACCCCACCGGGGACAATATGGATATTTCCATTGAAGGCGCGGGATATTTTTTCATCAAACCAGAAAATGCACCAGAGGCTCTGTCACGTCGTGGTGATTTTAGCGTCAATGGGGCTGGGTTTTTGGTTGATGGATCTGGACATCAAGTTCTTGATGACAGTTTGTCACCGATCAATATCCCACCTTTTCGTACATTTGTGGTAAACGAACTTGGCGAGATATTTATTGAGCCGCAAGATGGTGCACCTGGTCAACGGATCAATGTCGGTATTATTGGCACAACGCTGGCGGGGGATACGCGATTAGGAAAATCAACAGATGGCTTGATCCGGCCGGTAGGAGGTGCAGAGTTACCAGCGGCCGATCAAAAGGCAAAGATCGCGCAAGGCTACCTAGAAGCCAGTAACGTTTCCACTGTTGAGGAATTGGTGGTCTCCTTGAAACACAGCGTAGGGTGGAGATGGTGACCAAATTGATGGAAACGTCAAAGCAGAATGACGAAAGTTCCACAGAAATCATGGGTCTTCCCTGATCTGAAAAACTATTTGGCATAGCCCTTGCAAAGCTCCTTTAGACAATAAGATGTAACCAAGAGATTTGCGCACAAACGTGATCAAATCTTATGTTTTCGAGGAGTTCGGACAATGTCAACCAGCGCAATGCATGTTGCAAAAACAGGAATTAATGCACAGCAAACCCGAATGCAGGTGATTGCCAACAACCTCGCCAACGTGAACACTGCGGGTTTTAAGCGTGATCGTGTAAATTTTGAGAGCCTGCTTTATCAGGTGCAGCGCAATGGTGGTGAAGAGACATCTGATTCCAGTAATCTCTCCTCAGGTTTGTCGGTAGGTACGGGCGTTCGTGTTGTAAACACCCAAAAATTATTCACCCAAGGTCCTTTGATCAACACAGATAACTCCCTTGATTTGGCTATTGAAGGGGATGGTTTTTTCAAGGTGCAACTACCTGATAATCGTTATGCCTACACACGTGATGGTGCGTTTTCTCGTGATGCCAATGGCAACCTTGTGACCGCGAGTGGTTATCAGGTTGATGGGGGCGTTGTGATTGCAGAATCGGCCATGAGTATCAACGTGTCGGCGGATGGCAACGTGACCTATTTGGACGCTGAGGGTAACAGTGTTCAGGCCGGCAGTCTTTTGTTGGCAAAATTTGCCAACCCACGTGGGTTGCAGCCCATTGGTGAAAACTTCCTCGTGCCTACAGATGCCAGCGGACAGCCAATTGAAGGGGCACCATTGAGTGCTGGTTTTGGGAAGTTGGTGCAAGGATCTCTAGAAAATTCCAACGTTAACGTCGTTCAGCAGTTGGTTGAAATGATCGAAACACAACGTGCTTATGAGGTAAGTTCTAAGACGATTTCATCTGTTGATGAGATGCTTCGCTACATCAACAACAATCTCTAACATGATGGGGTAAACTGATGCGCCTTGCGATATATCCTTTATGTGGAGTGGTGCTTTTTTTGGCATCTTGTGCGAGCTACACAGAAAAGCAAGCTGCCCAATCTTATAAGCCGGTAGACCCACCTGTGGTTGCGCCCGTCACAACGCAGCAACCTGCCACAGGTGCCATCTTTAAGGCCAATATGCGTGGTGGGCTTTTTGCCAATGACAACAAAGCATCACAAGTTGGTGATATTTTGACGGTCATGCTGATGGAAAATAACCGGGCACTAAAGAGCCAGTCCGTGGTGTCAGATAAAACCGGTGCACTCAATCTTGGTATTCCAAGTCTGAGTTTGGGAAAAGATAATGGTGCCCTCTCAGGCTCTGTAACCAATACATTTGAAGGTGTTGGAGAATCCGAGCAATCAAATTCCCTGGTTGGTGAAATCTCAGTGATGGTGGTGCGCCGTTTTGCCAATGGTAACTTGGAGGTTCGTGGGCAGAAAAAACTTACCTTAAACAATGGTGATGAATATGTTCGGGTGGCGGGTATTGTGCGACCTAAAGACATTTCATCAAACAATAAAGTCAATTCTAACCGCCTGGCCAATGCGGATATTATCTATGTGGGTGCAGGTGACGTGGCGGATGTTGGTAAGAAAGGCTGGGTATCTAAGGCGTTAGATACCTTGTCGCCATTATGAGGTGGGCCAGATCCTTCATGAAAATCCCTAAAGGCTTGGTATCTCAAGCTTTGTGGGTTTGCTTCGTGCTAACTTTAGGTGCAACGCCTGTTCTCGCCGAGCGTATCAAGGATTTGGCTAGTCTTGCAGGGGTCCGCAGCAATCAATTGGTAGGTTATGGACTGGTTGTGGGGTTGAGTGGATCTGGTGATGGCAATTTGGGTGTCACGTTACAATCTTTGGAATCCATGCTCTCGCGTTTTGGATTGAGTGTAGATCCTGCAAGCCTCAATGGTGATAATGTGGCTGCAGTGATGGTAACATCCGAGCTTCCTCCTTTCGTAAAACCTGGCCAAACCATTGATGTGGTGGTCTCTGCAATGGGTGCCGCGGAATCCTTGCGCGGGGGAACGCTGCTGATGACGCCCTTGCTGGGGGCAGATGGTGAGACATATGCCGTAGCTCAAGGCAACCTGGCGGTCGGTGGCTTGGGGATTACGGCAGAAGATGGTTCATCACTCACCGTTAATGTGCCAACCGTTGGTCGTGTTCCCCAAGGGGCAACGGTTGAGCGAATGGTGGATAGTCCCTTTTTAACCAATGATTACATGGTTCTTAACCTGCATATGGGTGATTTTACCATGTCTGATAATGTGGCCCGAGCCATCAATAAACTTTTGGGTAAAGATGTGGCCGTAGCCATGGATGGAACCTCGATCAGGGTCCGTGCACCATCTGATCCTGCCCAAAAGGTATCCTTTGCAAGCCTCATTCAAGATATTGAGGTTGATCCAGGGCGCCCAGCTGCAAAAGTGGTGGTGAATTCCCGCACAGGCACCATTGTGATTGGGGGCAGCGTGCGGGTGAGCAGTGCCGCGGTTGCACATGGAAGCCTCACCTTACGGGTCACAGAGCGACAAACAGCCGATACAGGCGGGGGTGCTGGTGGTGATGCGGGGATGATGTTTGATGATGCTGGCAATATTATTTCGGTGGCCCCAGATCCTGTTTTGGTGCCTGAAAGCACCATAGATGTATCCGAACAGCCTGCCCGTGCATTTATGTTTACCCGTGATATTGCTTTGGACGAAATCGTCCAGGCTATCAATGAAATCGGTGCGACACCAAGTGACTTGGTGGCTATTTTGGAAGCCTTGAAGGTGGCTGGTGCGCTACGCGCTGAGCTGATTGTGATATGATGGACAAATTTCCGCTTGATATCATGCAAAAAAATGTCCTTTTGGCGAGGCCTGAGGATAACAAAAATCCTGATCGAGCCGTTAAAGAATTAGAGGCTGTGGCGGAGCAATTTGAAGCGTTGCTGGTAGAAAAAATGTTCGCTGCAGGACGTGCCAGTAAGCTTGCTGAGGATCCTATGGGAAATAAAGCCACAGATACGTTTTACAGTTTACTTGATCGAGAATATGCGATCAGTGCGGCGGACCAAGGATCCTTTGGTATTGCAGAAGCTCTGGTTGCGCAGTTTCGGCATCATGTTCAAGCTTCAGGAGATCGTTGATGGCCGGTATCCTGGATATCGCCAAAAGTGCGGTTAATGCCCATCGAGAGGCATTGAACCAAACAGGTCAGAATATTGCCAATGCGAGCACGGAAGGGTACCGCCGTCGCGAAGCCGTTTTGGCGGAGGTTTCAGGGTCTCAAAGTGAACTCAATGCCAAAACCCAACAGCAGGGATTGGGCGTTCGCGTGAGCGAGATCCGTCGAGGTTTTGATCAATCATTACAAAACCGCGCCATGAATGCCACAGCAGGATTTGCCTCTACGGAAACCATGTTGGAACAATTGCGTGTTCTTGAAAATACGCTTCTGCCTGCGGATGGCGATTTGACCGTTGCCATGGGGGCATTTTTTTCTGCGATGACAGATGTTGCTGCATCCCCAGATGATTTATCTGCCCGTAATTTGTTGCTGAGCCAAGCCACAAGCCTTACCCAAGCCTTTGCGATCAATACGGAATCCGTAGCGGTTTTGGCTGATGATACCTATGATATGACAGTGGCCGCGACTGATCGGGTAAACGCATTGACGTCAGCTGTGGCGAAGGTGAACGAACAGCTGCGCTCAGGTTCGTACAGCACACCTTCACTCGCTTTGATGGATGAGCGTGACCGCTTGCTTGGTCTGTTGGCGGAAGAGGTTGGTATTTCGGTAGATTTTGGAAGCCGTCAGGAAGCAAATGTACGGTTGGGTATTAATGGTTCTGGTCCTCTTTTGGTATCTGGCGTCGAATCTCAAAATCTATTTATGACCCGTCGCGAAGATCAGTTGGATGTTGTTACAGGTGCTGGACGCAACGTAACCTCAAGTGCGGATAGTGGTCTTTTGCGTGGTGCCATCGATAGTTATGCTGTAACAGGCCAAGCCCTCACAAGGTTGGATCAATTGGCACGTGATTTGGTGGCGCAAACCAATAAGATTCATGCCCAAGGGGTGGATTTAAATGGCCGACCTGGCGGGGCCATGTTCGCATCAGCAGCATTTGTTGCCAATATGCCGCCACAAGCCGATGACCGTCTGTCCGTAGATTTTACACCGGAGCCTGGTGGTGTTGATAGCATCAGTTCCTTGGTTGCACAGTTTGATACAGGGACGTCCCAATGGCTGGTGCGTGATCAATCTGGACAGCTGCTAGGTCAGGGGCATGGGGTCATCGAAACCAACGCCGGCGTGGTTCGGATTGATGGGAAGGCGCAAGAAGGTGATGTCATCGAGTTTTCTCGAATGAAGGGTGATGCGCAGCGGTTAGAATTTTTGTTGGTTGATCCAGAATCTATCGCGGCGGCTTCTTCCGTTTTGGGCACTGCGCGTGCCTCAAACCTGGGAGGAGCCGTGATTTCGGTGGCCATGGCCGAACAAGGGTTGTCAGGTCTTCCCTTGCTGTCTGACCGTTTACCCAATTCACTTAGTGGGGTGACGGCTTCGACCTTCCGTAACCCTGGGTTTGTGGGCATCATCCCACAAGGTGCTGGCTCTGTTGAATTGGCAAGTTTTGCAACACAGCCTAATGTGCTGATGACAGCAACCAACATGAGAGATCTAGAAACCTTTTCCTTCAATTACGAAGGTTTAAACTACGAATTTGATCTCAATAAATTCCCTGACCCTGATGCTCAAGATGGGGTAGGACAGTTCGATGTGGTTCGGGATATTCCAGCCTTCAACACGCTGGTAGCAAACAATGGTGGCACGACGGATGGATTGAACATCTTGCAAGTTTATGAGGGTAAGGACATCCCAGACTTGCTCAATCAAGGCGTTCTTCAAGGAAGGGATCAGGCTGGCAATTGGGTTAGTCTCGCTGATTTGGGTATGCATGCCGCAGGTGATGGGGTAAGTTTGTCAATTGTGGCAGCAAAGGGAGAATTTTCTCAGCCTAGCATGAGCGCAACCAATCCCTCGGTTAATGATGTGCAGGCCGTGGAACGTGCGGCTGTAGATGCCAGCCAGATACAAGTTTTTACCCGCGAGGGGCGGCATATTGCAGGTTCATCATTGTCACCAACAGAAATTCAACAATTTCTGACAACAGATAATGGCTTTTTCTCAGAAGCAGAGTATCGTGCTGACTATTTAAACGCAGCCCAAGGTGTTGGTTACCGCGGGTTAGATATTAACCGTTATGTTGATGCTGGTACGTTTCGGGCCAATTTTTCAATTGTTTCATCTGCAGATGGGATTTCTTCGGGTAATGGCGTTATTACTTCTGGGGTGAACCCATCGCCCAGTACGGTGGCACAAAATTTGACCATTGATGTCCCCCAACTTGGGTTAACCTCTGAGGTTTCTGTGCTTGGCGGCCTCTCTGCAAAGGATGCAGCTGTTGCAATCAACCAAGAAATGGCCGCCCATGGTATTCATGCGTCCGCACAGACAAAGGTGGCCATATCACTCACTGATCCAGCATCTACGGGCCCTGTTTCTTTTGAACTCTCTACCCCCGGTGGTACATCTGTTTCCATAGAAGCGGTGGTTACAGGCGCTTCAGGTTTGGATGAGTTGGCCAAGCGTATTAATGAATATTCCATTGCAACGGGTGTGAGTGCCCATCTTACCGAAGGAAGCCAAACCTTGATCCTGGAAGATGCATCAGGACGTGATGTCATGTTGTCTGGTTTGGAAGGGCTGGGTTTGCATGCAAAATCTTTGGGCGCTGATTTTGAAGTCTTGGCTGAAAAAGATCTTTCATCAAACCAAAATCATCGCTTCCATGGTGTTATATCCATAACATCAACGTCAGCAATCAATGTCTCGTCTGATCTTGGCGGTCATGTGGATGCTTCTGCAGATCCCCTTGATAGCCCCTTGGTGCAACTAGAGCGTGCATCCTCAGGGGACCGTTTGCGTGCAGAATTTATCTTTGATCCTGAGACAGATCTTGGAACCACGGGATCAGTAGGTGTGCGTGCCCAGGCGCCCTCGGGAAGTTATAACATTGTTTTGGATAGAGATTGGTTTGCACCTGTGTCGCGCACAAGTGCGGGTGTTAACAATGCTGACGATATCGCTGAGCAGATGGTACAATCTTTGCGATCACAAGCCCCAGCCATACGCCTGCAAGGGCAAGCGGTAAATTCTATGCCGTCAGAAGGCACAATCATGACCTTCACCCAAGGGGGGGAAAGCTACAGTTTACGCATGGGGCCATTGGGTGAACCTGCTGAGATTATTGGCGTTGATGCGGGAAGATTTGTTGTCGATATGCCTTCTGATCGGAATGCGCAGACATGGAGCATTTCTACGAAAGATGGCTCCCTTTCAGGTGAACCCATCATTCCCGTATCCGGTGATATTGCAGCATTTGGGTTTGATAGCGGTACATCCCAATCACTCATTGGACGGGCTTTTACTATAGATAATGGGACAAGCGAAACATTTGACGTGGAATTGGATGGTGAGGCCATCACCATCACGGTATCACGAGATGACAGTACCAATGGTGTGGTGGTTACATCGGATAACCCAAAGGTAACAGCTGAGGTTATAAACGCAGGAACAGCACAGCAACGCATTCGCCTGCAGGCTGATAAAGATGAAGGCCCGCTGCGTATTGTAAATGATGCTGTGGGTGCTGCTGCGATGGGGATAAAAACCACACGTGAAGAGGTCTTTGTTCGTCCTGGAGGGCTGGAGTTCCAACATCTAGACGGGAACACAGTGCAATCGCGTGTGACTTCTGAGCATCATTTGGTCAGTGAACGGTTGTCATTGCATGGTTTGCCTGATGAGGAATTGATTGTGCTGGTCACTGGTACGGGCAACAACAAAATTGGAGCCTCATTTGGGCCACCTCCAGCCTTGGCACCCGAAAACGCACCATCATCACTGGTGTTGGAGGCAGTCGCTGGTGCTGCTGGACGTTATGAGTTGATCGATGAGGCTACGGGACAAAGCTTGGCAACGCGGACATTGGCGGCTGATAGACCTGCACAGATGCATGGTCTCGAAATTTCCATAGGGGGACAAGCGCAGACAGGTGATCTGTTCGATATCTCCTTAAATCAGCGTGCCGACCTTGATGGGCGGAATTTGGAAGCGATGGCGCAATTGGCGGTCAGTGTCGAGGGGCGGCGTGGATTGCCCGATGGGTTTCGGGATATCATTTCATCGGTGGGAGGCTCCTTGGAGGCTACTACCTTCGCAAATACCTCCGCCCAAGCGCGCAAAGATGCGGCAGATCAGGCAGTTGATGCTGTGTCAGGGGTTAATCTAGACGAAGAAGCAGCGAATCTGGTCCAGCAACAACAGGCGTTTCAAGCCGCGGCGCGTGTTTTACAAATGGCCCGTGATCTGTTTGAGACGCTGTTACAAATACGTTGAGGAGTCTGTAAATTATGAGTATGTCCACCAAATTATTTACCGAGCAGGCCCTAAACCGTTTTGATAGCATCGCCAAAGAAGTGCAAAAACGACAAGCACAAGTGGCGACAGGACGGCGTATCAACGAAGCTGCAGACGCGCCCATGGATGCGGTAAAGGTTTCTGTCGGCGAGCAGCGGCTGCGTGAAGTAACGCAATATCAAGCCAATATTGAACTTGCGAACCAAAGGCTGAGTTTGACAGATGTGGCACTTGAATCGGGTAGCAATTTGATGGTTCGGCTCAAGGAACTTGCGATTTCGGCAGCCTCTGATACCGTGAGCGCCTCTGACCGAAAAGCCATTGCTATTGAAGTTGAGCAAATCAAAGAAGCCATGCTGGGTATCGCCAATGCGCAGGATGCGCGGGGACAGGCATTGTTTGGTGGCTTATCTGCCAAAGACAGTGCATTTGTTGTCAATGATCAAGGCATTGTTGAGTATGATGGAGACACAGGCGCACGAACGATTGCTATTTCTGGAACACAGCGTGTGAGCCAGGGACTGCATGGTGCAGAAGTGTTCCAGCAAATTGAAACTTCTCAAGGTACGATCTCTGTGTTTGATGCTATCGATAGTTTTTTGCAATCGATGCAAGCCCGAGATGACTTCGCTGTAAAATATACCAATGAAGCAGGGAGCATGTCGGTTGGGTTTAAAGGACAAGCGGAGCCACAGCTATGGAAAATGACCATCACGGGCCCACGTGGCACGGCAGATATTGCTGTGGAAATGGTCAACGGCCATGTGGGCGTAGCAGTTGATGCAATAAATGACGTATTGGGGCTAACCGGTGTTCGGGCAACAGCGTCAGATGATCAACAATATCTTCAGTTGACCTCTGATGGAGCAATTACGCTATCGCAAGTGGATATAGGTGGTGTGAGCACGGCTGGTGATCCGCCTGCTTATTATATGGAAATTACGTCCAACGAAGGTGTACAAAAACTAGCTTCAGCCAATCAAACCATCGGTGCGCAATTAGGGTTGATAGACCAAGCAACAGAATCATTAGGGTTCTCTCGCGCCAAAGTTGGTGCACAAATCAATCAATTGGATGAGATGAACGGTATTCTTGAGCGAAGAGAATTGGTGTTGACAGAAGATGTCAGCAAATTGCGCGACGCAGATCTGGAAAAAATAATTACCGAGTTACAGTCATTGTTGGTGAACCAAGATGCAGCGCGTCAGGTCTATAGTACGGTTTCACAAAGATCATTATTTGATTTTCTGTCATAATGGCAAAGCATTTGCATAGCCCATCATAGACGAAATTCTACCATGGGTTCAGATGCAACAGATAGCTTATCATTTCGTAAAAACACGAAAGACATATGGATTTTCCCTCCATATGGGCTGGCTGTTATTTGCTTCTCTAATCACCCTAGGTTTGTTAGTGGTGATAAGCCCTGCGCATGCAAGAGCAAATGATGTATGTACCCAATATGCGAAAGCGACCGAGAAGCGGCTATCGATTCCTGAAGGGATTTTGGTAGCGATCAGCCATATTGAAGCTGGTCGGTTGGATGCAAAGGGGCAAGTTCAAGCCTGGCCTTGGACGAGCAATATTGATGGTAGCGGGACATATTATGAGAGTTTGGATCAGGCCGTTGATGGGGTTTATGCCGCCTTACAGAAAGGGGCTGGTCAGGTTGATGTAGGCTGCATGCAGATTAACCTACGCTGGCATGGAGACAATTTTTCATCGCTTCGTGATATGTTCCAGCCTGACATCAACGTCTATTATGCAGGTAGTTTTCTCAAGACCTTGTATGAGCAAACTGGAGATTGGGACAAAGCCGTGCGCTATTACCATTCTCGAACAGCCAAATATCATGAAGCCTATTTTGCAAATTTTCAGCGTGCTTTTCAGGAGTTGAAATCTTCTGATGCCTCATACCAGACGGCTCAGTACGACCCCTCAAACAAGTCCTCCTCATTCCGTCCTAAAGCACGTCCATCTGAACAAACCTTAAGCTCAACCCATCTTGCCCAAAGCAATCATGTGAAACCTATGGCGGACTCAATTTTGGCGCTTGATCCAAAGGCTGCCCAGGCTGTGTTTTTCTTGCTTGAACGGGTGGCGCGTGGTGACTTCCCCATCGATCTTTCTGATGATGAGGTCATTGATAGACCTCAAGAGCTACCCGTCGCCCTTCGTGTGCGCTGGGATGAGATTAAACGTTACCGAGCCGAATTTGAGAAGCGAGGTTGAACAATATGATCAACAAAAAGGAACAAACCCCATGATTTCAACAATTCTTTCAGGCATTGGTGTCGCCATGAATATTATTGATGTGGTGTCCAACAATGTGGCGAATGCCAAAACCACGGGGTTCAAAAGAACGGACATGACCTTTGGTGATGTGTATGGACAAGCAGCATCGGCTGGGAAATCTGTGGGGTCAGGTGCAATAGCATTGTCTAACCGACAGATCCACGCCCAAGGTGCTTTGTTGCAAACCGGTAATAGCCTTGATCTTGCGATCAATGGCTCCGGTTACTTTATGTTGGCCCATCCACAGAATGATACAGATATCCTTTACACCAGAAATGGTGCGTTTCAGTTGGGTGCTGATGGTTCGATTGTGACAACAGATGGCCGACGGTTGTTGGACCCAAAAGGTAACCCCATCAAGGTTCCACCCGTCGATGGGTCAGGGCAATTGCTGGGGAACTTGAGCATAGACAGCGGTGGTCGGGTAACAGGTGCCTATGGAAATGGTCCAACAATGGTTTTCGGTCAGGTGGGGCTTGCGGGCTTTGCCAATGTTACAGGATTAACACAGGTAGGGATGAGCCGTTACCAGACATCAATCGCCTCTGGTGAACCAGTGGTGCGTTTGGCAGGCCAACCAGGTGCGGGAACGATTTTATCAGGTCAGTTAGAGCAATCGAATACTGATGTTACCAGAGAATTGACCACCTTACTGCGGGCCCAGCAATCATTTGGGGCAAATTCACGTATGCTGCAAACAGAAAAATCCCTCGCTGATCGTTTTTTGCGCTAATTTTACTGCAGCGGAATATTCCAGGAGATATCTAGGAGGGGAATGGTTTGTGCAGACGTGATGGCAAGATCGCCCTCCACGGACACATCAAGTTCTTCAGAAAGGCCTAGAAAAATTGTGGCCGGACGTGGAGGGCTGTAACGCAGATGTTCATAAAGCATATGAAAATCGCTCTGGTTGATGGCCAAATCGCCATGCATGACAGGCCTTGTGGCTTCAATATGTAGCTGTCCAATCGGTTCAATTCGGTTGCCTGTCGTGGCCTTGAGTTCCCTGGTTGGGGAAATTTTTAAATAGCAGGTGCCCCGTGCAATGCTGATCAAGCTTGCAGATGTAGCCAACGTAGCGACCCGTGGGGTCCCTGTGACCTGCAGCTCAGCTGTCTGTACCGACATGGAAATCACACGGGTTTTGTTCCATTCGCGCATCAACTGATGGCCTCAAAAGCCAGCCCCAAATCACCTTGCAAACGTTTGAAGGCGTTCGATTTGATTTGAGATACCCGCCCAGGTGTTACATCCAAAATGGCCGCGATATCATAGATATTTAATTCTTCGACATAGTAAAGTTGTAACACCAAAGCTTCCCGTTCTGGTAATGTCGCTAAGGCATCGCGCAACATGTCCCGGGCACGTGCGCGGTCAATGGTGGTTTCAGCACTCTCATGATCACTGGCGAATAGAAGAGAATATTCATCATAAACTTCATCTATAGATTTATGAAAATTCGCTGCAAAAACACCTTGCCAGTTGGCAAAATCGATTTCATTTAAATTCAGTTCTCGCGCAATTTCCTCTTGGGTGGCCTCACGTTGTAACTTGTTGCGGAGGCGGTCTGCGGCCGCACGTGTTTCTTGCTGCATTTTGATGGAGCGGCGACAGAGGTTGGAATTGCTGCGTAAATAATCCAACATTGCGCCGCGGACCCTTAAAACGGCATAGCTGCCAAAGCTTACGCCTTCTTGGGGGGTGTAACGCTGCGCGGCTTCAACCAAACCTGTGAGGCCGACTTGCATCAAATCTTCGATTTCGACAACGGCATTCACCCTCCCGTGCAAATGGTGAGCGACCCGCCGAACCATGGCTTCATGTTGTTGGATCACCAGGTTAATCGGGGGCGTTTGCTCGGGGTAGGATTTGGTCATGCCTCGTCGCTTTGGTATCTTTGAAATCGAATGCCTGCAAATTCATTCTTGGGTGAATCTAAGATAGCTTGTGTGATATGTCTGATCGCACGGGCCTCTTCTCGGCTATGATCTTCCGTCATAAAAGGAATGCGCTGGGCAACAGATGATTGTATCGCCGCTGTTCGGGGCAAATAGCCACAATAATGCAACTTCACACCCATGAAACGGGAATTGGCTTGCTCGAACCGACGAAATGTTGCCTCTGCTGCTTGGGCAGAGTCAATCATGTTCACCACGATGTTAAAATGTTCTAGCCCTTTTTCTTGATGCGCAGCTTTGATCAAGGAATAAGCATCCAAAAAACTCGTGGCTTGGGCCAAAAGAACAATCACCACCCGTTCACAAGCTGCCATGGTGGATAGGATTTCGTCTTCAGCACCCGCAGCTGTGTCAACAACCAAATAAGATACATCATCCAACGCTGGGTTTACGGCCCTTATAAGAGAATGCACCTCATCTGAATTGACATCGAGCATGTTGGTCGCGCCACTTGAACCTCCAATGAGCCCCAATCCCCCTGGAAGCCAATGGATGGCATCACGGGCAGAGATACTTCCTTCAAGGACATCATAAAGTGTTTTTTCAGGTGCGGCACGCAAAAGGACATGAGCGTTGGATAGCCCAAAGTCACCATCAAACAAGACAGTTTTCCCCGAATTGCGGGCAAGTTCTAAAGAGAGGTTCACGGCAAGAATGGTCTTACCGACACCACCTTTTCCACTTGAAATGGCTATCGATGAAAGCATGGCCAATTTACCTCAATAAGCACTTAAGAGAGCCAATTTGGAAATAAATCAGCACAATTAACGGAATAGATAATAAAGCTAGGAATGCCGTCATGGCAAGGGTTTCTCCAGTTGGGCATCAAGCCTGTTGATCATGGTGTCACGGTGCGCGATGAGTGGGTCTCCCACATCCCCCCCGCAGGTGATGCCAGCAAGTTGGGATCGCGCCATGACAACCCCTGAAAGATGATTCCAGCACAGGGGTGATATGTCGGTCTTCGTTAAGATAATATGCGGTTTATAGCCTATCAAAGGTTCAATATGTTGGCTGAGTTGATGGGGTCTGCCCGCTGCCCCCACACAAATCAAAATGGCAACATTCTTAGGCCCAAGTGCATCATGCAGAGCATGAATGCTATCCAAAACTTGAGGATGGGTGGGAAGGTCTGCTTCGATGAACAAATGATTTTCACACGTCATGGCCTTGCGTCGTAACAGTTCAGGTTCCAGTGTGATCATGGGGCAACCCATCACGCGGGCTATGTTTTCTAAACGTTGAGAGGCAAACAAAGACCGCTCTGCCGCACGAATGATGTTGGGGCTACGGCCGCGATCTTTGGTGCTGATGGCAAGT
Organism: Alphaproteobacteria bacterium; assembly: GCA_038131935.1. Lineage (GTDB taxonomy): Bacteria > Pseudomonadota > Alphaproteobacteria > UBA8317 > UBA8317 > UBA8317. The sequence continues at coordinate 36,050 of JAYPQH010000006.1, forward strand.
TGGGTAAGAACATGGGTTTTGCCCACGCCAGGCTCACCAAGAATGATCTTCACCCGGGCTTGTTCCCATTTTGGGTCCTTGGGTAGGGCATATTGGAGCAATTCTTGTTGGGCCATGGCTTGTGCCGCTGTGATGTCATCATTTGATTTATCAAGGCAGTATTCTGACAACTCAGGAAACTGAAACATTCGCTCCATCACCAATTCCGCATGAAGACGCTGGACCTCTTGCATATGTAACCAATTGGGGGCAGCGGGTTTGTTGTCTGAAGCCGCAGATGATTTGGTCTCGGTTTCATCGCTTTTCGCCGCATCAGGATGTTCTTTGGTTACGGTTTCTGTGGCTGTTGGGGCTGCATTCTGGGGTAGAATGGCTGAAGCTTCTTGATCGGTGTTATTTGGTTCTTGAGGTAATTCTTGCAGCGGGTTGTTGAGAATATCTTTGAGGTTGATATCGCCATCCACTGTTTTATCAAGAGCCTGTGGTTTTGCGTTGCTTTGTGTAGGCGACTTGTTTGCCTGTGCGGTGGTATCTGTAGGTTGGGGCTTTTGTGCGGGACCAGAAGATGAGAGGTCTTTTTGTTGCCTGTTCTCAACGCTCTCAGGTTTTTGTCCTGTTGTGGCGGCTTGTTCAGCCATCCGGCTTTTGATCATTTCTTCAAGGCGGTGGGCTGTTGATTGATTTTGGGAATTGGCCTCGATCCGGGGGCGCCTATTCTGACGCCTTGGTCGATGTTTGGGTGGTGTTAACGTCGCGATGATTTCAACGCCATCCTCAACAGTCTTTGTTGAAACGATGTAGGCATTATCTCCCAATTGTTGGGAAACCCGCTCAAGGGCTGTGGGGTAATCTGGGGCATGGATCGTGACTTCATTCAGCATTATGGGTCTCCGGATTCATGGTCATATCATGCCCCTCCAGCAGTTTGGGCTTGCCCAGAAATGGTTGCGACGATGTCAATCTTACGTGCGTTGGGCAATTCTGTTGCAGAGATGATCACCACATCGGTGAGATGTTGGCGGACAAAGCTTGCCAATTTACGCCGTAGAACTGGAGACACCACAATCAGGGCTTGCTTATTCTGTGAAGCAAGTTCTTCCAATATCCCTGAAATTTCTTGAAGAAGGGCTTGGGCGAGACTTGGATCCAACATCAAACTATCTTGGTCACCATGCCGTGCGGCATTGACCAAAAGTTGCTCAAGTTCTGGTGCCAAGGTTACCACGGGTAATGCATCTTTAATGGGCACGACTTGCTGGATCAGCAAATGCACGAGGGCCGGTCGAAGGGCTTCTGCAAGTTCCACCAAGGAAAGATTTTTACCTGTCAATTCAGGAATCATTTCCAGAATGCGCCGCATGTCAGAGATGGGAATACGTTCGATGAGAAGCTGGCGCAAAACGCCGGTCAATGTGTGAAGCGGTATGATCTTGGGAACCACGGAAGACACCAATTGAGGAGCGGCTTCGGGGAGATGGTCAAGGATGGCTTGTACGTCATCTTGCCCCAAAAGTTCACTGGCATGTGATTGAAGAAGTTGACTCAAATGGGTGGCAATAACAGATTCAGGTTCAATCACCACATATTCATTTGCTTCCGCTTCTGCTTGTTGGTCGCTACGTATCCAAATAGCTTCCATGCCAAAGGATGGGTCTTTTGCCTCTATGCCGTCTAATTGCAGCACAGAGCGACCGCTAGGGAGCGCCAACTTGCGATCAGGGTAGACAAGATCCTCCCCAACAATTTTTTGACCAATGCGGATGCGGTAATGGTTAGGGGCCAGCATCAAGTCATCAGTTACCCGCACTTTCGGGATCACAAAGCCTAGCGATTTAGAGACGTCTTTACGCACAGAGGTGATGCGATTGACCAATGGTCCACCTTCTGCGCTGTCATCTACCAGGGATAACAAGGGGTAGCTGAGCAGAACTGTAATGGGCGCGTTGTCTGCAACTTCCTTAATATCCAGTCGCTCCTTGTTTGGACTGTCATCCGCTTGGGGTTCTTCTTCGGTATAATCAGGCTCAAGTGCTGCACGGCGCTCGGCAACCCTACAAACAACGCCTACGATTGCAGAAAATGCTGCCATTGTGAGAAAAAGTACGTTTGGCATGCCTGGTATGATACCAATCAAGCCCAAAACACCTGCCACAGGAAACCAAGCCCTAGAGATTGATACTTCACCAGAGATATGTTTGGCCATGTCATGGCTTGCGGACACCCTCGTGACAATAATCGCGGTCGCAATAGAAAGAAGAAGAGAAGGGATTTGGGCTGCAAGTCCATCACCAACGGACAATAAGACATAGTTTTCAGCGGCGATGCCAACAGGTAAATCATGTTGCAAGACGCCAATAGCCAAACCGCCGATAACGTTGATGATCAAAATTAAGATGCCCGCAATGGCATCACCTTTTACAAATTTAGAGGCACCATCCATGGCGGAATGAAAGTCTGTTTCACGGCTGAGTTCTGCACGACGCTCGGTGGCTTCCTCAGGTGTCAAAATTCCGGCATTGAGGTCTGCATCAATGGCCATTTGTTTGCCAGGCATGGCATCCAGGGTAAAACGTGCCGATACTTCGGAAACACGGCCAGCGCCTTTGGTGATCACAACAAGGTTGATGATGACCAATATCAAGAAGACAAATAAGCCAACCACGAAATTACCCGCGATCACAAAGGCGCCAAAGGCTTCGATCACCTTTCCCGCGGCGTCAGGTCCGTTATGTCCCTCAGAAAGGACAACCCTTGTTGATGCCACATTTAGTGCGAGCCGCAACACGGTGGCCACCAAAAGTACGGTGGGAAAACTTGAAAAGTCCAAGGGGCGAAAGGTGTGCAGTGACACCATGAGAACCAAAAGGCCCAGTAAGATATTCAGCGAGAAAAAAACATCTAGCAATATGGGAGGAATGGGAAGGACCATCATGGCCACAACAATCAAAATCCCCAAAGGAAGGATACTTCCCCCTAACCAGGATTGAAGTGATTGCAATCGCGATGAGCCAAGAATGAGATCCATGCTATCCTCAAGATGTTCAATGGATTAAAAGAGGCAATAATCATGCCATTGAGGATATGTTTGTTTTATGTTTTGGATTTGTTGACCCGTTTGCGCAAAGGGGGCCGCGGTTCACTCATGCTGCATCATCTATGTTTTAAGATATGAATAAAGGTGTCAATATTTGTGCGGATTGTGGAGCGCATCATCTGTTTGTTTGCATTCCCATTTTCTTGGCACGTTTCATGCAAGCCGTCTTTAGTTTTGGTAAAAAAGATTGCGTCCATGGTTTGCGATGATGGTTAAAAAAACTGAATATCAAGGGTTTTATGCCGTCATGGCGGGGTTTCGAGGTTCATGAGAGAACGCAAGGAATTGTTTCTCGACGAAGGGTAAACCCTTCATGAATGCAAGGTTTAAGAGTTTAAGACATGAGTGATGGTATAGGTAATACGAACATGACAAAAAATATCGGCGAGAAGAAAGTCGTAAAATTCGGCCAGCGGTTCATGCAATCTTGTGTGCTGTTAGGGTTCACATTGCTCTCAGGATGTGGGGGGATAGCATTTTTGGAGCAAGGTGGCTCAGGTCAACCGCAAACAATGCTGTCGATGATGAATGGTGATCGTCCTGCCACCAAAGATATGGCGGCGGTAGAGGCAGCACTTGATTTCACGCAAGCAGCCCAAGTGGAAGTTCCAACCATCACGGCGACCGGATATGCTGCAGTGTCTGCGCAACCAGCACGTTCGCAAACGGAGAAGCGTCTGATGGCGATCAGGGCAGCACGTCTGTCGGCTTATCGTGACCTTACAGAGCAAATTCATGGCATGAAGATAAGCGCGCAAACCACAGTTATTGACGCTGTTGTGCAAAATGACTCCTTGCGTGGACAGGTAAAAGGTGTGGTTCGCGGCGCAAGAACGGTACGCATCAACCCAATGGGCAGTGATACCTATGAGGTTGTGTTGGAAATAGATCGCGATTCCATTAGGCGGATTTTGAGTGCTGCTCGGGGGGCTTAATGCAACCAATAAGGCTCCATAATCATCTATCTTTTGGTCTGTTTGTGCAGGTGCTTGCCTATGTATTTTTGTTGGGCATGCAACCATTATGGGCACAAACTGTAACCGCAAGGGGTTATGCCATGGTGATCCAAGATGATGTGGCCATGGCGAAACGGTCTGCTCTCGAGCAAGCACTGTTTTTTGCAGCCGCAGATGCGGGTCTCAATGTTTATGGCTATACGGCCTCTGATGGGGGCAAAATGTTGGCAGATCAGGTCGCCATTCAACCTGGCGGAAAGATCCTTCACTACAAGATAGTCGATGAGCAAGTGGCCAATGGGCGCGTTGAATTGGAAATCCAAGCCGATGTGCAAACCAAGGCAGATGAAGCCTGTGTCCAAAACCGAAAATACCGCCTGACGGCAGATATTAACCCCATATACCTTCCAGCCCGAGCTCCTTATTGGTTGGGTGATCTTCTTCAAGATGCCGCGCAAAAAGTGGTGGAGGAGGTTTTTGCTTCCCCCATGGTGGTGGCAGCCCCCGCCCCTTATGCGCCCACGTCAGCGGAAAAAGCTGATTTGGATTATCGTTCGATCATGGGGCTGAAGCACGCGTCAACTATAGGGAAAGTTGGCCATGCAACCATGCCTGCCACACATCGTTTGTTGGTATCCACAAATCTTAGCGCTGGCCCTGGTTCTGAAGAATTTACCTATGATTTGGTCGCACAAATCTTTGCCTTGGAAGATGGTCGTCTTGTGACCGAAAAGAGACTGCAAACCCCTTTAAAGTTGGGTTTGGTGACGCCGGTGGAATGGCTTGATGTATTTGGCCAAAAAACGCCTCAACAGGTCCGCGATGAGCTTCAAGCGTTGACGTCTCATCAATTTATGGGGGTCTTGTTTGATGCGCAATGTGGGCAGTTGGAAGCCATACTACAACGTCAAGGGGACCGTTTAATCGCACCTTTGGGTCGTGTGGATGGGGTGCGCCCCTCGGATCTTGCATTTGCAGAAGGCGGAGAGCATTGGCGTGTGATGCGTGTGGAGGCATTGCATGATGATCATACGGTTCTCGCCCCTCTCGTGGGGGCGGACTGGGAAAAGCTACAGGGCGTAACGGTTCGTTTTGCAGGTGGTTCATGATATGCTGGTGCGAAGTTAAGGGGATGTTGGTGATGAAACAGGTGATGATAGCTGGATGCATGATCATGGTCATGATGGCAGTGCCTCAAAAGCTTTGGGCCCATGGTGATGAGGCAGGTTACCTCGTTCGCCCTGGTGATACATTAAGCAGAATTCTGATAGATCGTTTTGGTCACGATGCACCCATTGAGCAATTGATCAACCAGGTAATCCAAGATAATCAGCAGGCGTTCCCCAATGGGCAGGCGCGCAGCATGCAAGCAGGCCGGCGTATAAAACTCCCTGATGACCGGTCTGGCAGATATGGCAGGTCCGGTGGGGTCCGTGATGAGATTTACTTCTTCAATTGAAACCTGTCTTGGTCACTTAATTTTCTGTGTCATGATGTTTGGGATGGTTTTGGGGACTTCTGCCTTCTCCGAGCCAACAAAATCATCTGATCCGCTCACAGGTGCGCAACTCAAAGCCTTTGTTGAAGGCCTTGCGCAAGAAAAACAGCTTCATGTTGAGGCGCTTTTGAGTGAAAAACGTACATTTTACCCATGTGAACAAGATCTTGTGGGAGAGCCTGTATCACCCAATTGGCGTGCGGTTCAGGTGCGTTGTCCTGGAGATAAGGGTTGGGATGTCGTGATCAGAACGTCAGGATTGCTCTCTGCTCAAGAAGAAAGCGCATCACCCAGCGCCCCAATAGGCAACATGGGCACCAATCCTCAAGAAACATATCCGGCAGTTGTTTATGCAAAGCCTTTGGTTCGTGGCACGGTTCTTAGTTCGGCAGATGTTGAAACCGCCATGCTTCCTCAAGTCCAAACAATTGGCGTCATGACGCAAATAGAACAAGTCATTGGCCGCACCTTGTTACGAAATGTGGTCGCAGGCGTTGGTGTGGCAGCAACCCATTTGGAGCCAAGATATATTTTTCGGCCGGGAGATGTTGTGCGCGTGATCAACAACCAAAGCCGTATTGTGATTGAAACAGAGGCTATTGTGTTGGAACCGGCACAATTGGGTGAAACTTTCCTTGTACAAAATCGGACTTCTGGGGTAAAACTACGTGTGAAAGCATTAGGTGGAAAAAAAGTTCAACTTATCGCTAAACTTGATAAATAAATTGTCGTTATAGCTTGTGAGGATTTGTATCACATGCTCTGAAAGGACAAAAAACCATACCTAAAAGCCTATGTTTGCAGGATTATGGGTTGGTTTAAGGGTTCGGACGACAAAGTGATTTTTTGAGGAGTTGGTCACATGGCGGATCCAATACAGGGTGTACCCGGGACAGCAACAACGCTGGTTATACCAGAAGCAACATCAGCACCAAAGGTGCGGGTTTCTGAAGCGGATGCACAGGCTGCTGCACAGGTTGGTGTCGATGCCCCTGCACCTGCTGCAACCAATGCGGCGGATTTAAACTTAGAATTATCATCAGCGGCACGCGACGTTTTGGCAGTTATGCCAGACATGCCTCCACAGATTGATATTGAGTCGGTTGAGCGCATCAAAACGGCTATTGCCAACAATGAGTACCCGATTGACTATGATAAGATCGCGACCAAATTGTTTGATGCGGTAAAGTCACTGGAGACCTGACATCGCAACCAATCAAGAGCTGATAGACAAGATTGAAGAAAGTTTAAAAGGGCTGCACGCTTTGCGTGACAGCCCTTCTGGATTCAAACAGCAGGCTGAACAGCTTTACCAGATGTTGACCCAGCTCTCCCAAGAACGCCTTGCTGATGAAGATGAAGAGCGCTTGCAGGCGTTGCTTCCTCTTCTTTCCCGTGAGCTGTCATTTTCTGAAGAGCTTGCCAATGTCCTTACATTCGCGCCAAAACAGAAGTGAACATCAATAGTTTTGATGAGGAAAAGGAGAGGGAATCATGGAATGGTTCGCCGAATTTTGGGGGCTGCTCTTGATTATGCAGGTCTTGGTTCTTTTGGGTTTGCTGCTGGTCTTTATGCAAGCGAGGCGATTGGCTCTAAAGTCACAGCAGTCATTGATAAAGAACATGACAGACCTGATGTCACGTATTCAAGCCCAAGAAGCTATGTTGGACGGTATTCAAGAGAAAGTTAAAAACCTCCATGCCCAAACTGCTGACCGTGATGTGGCACTTGCAGACCTTGATACAAAACTGGAGCGCGCTCAGGAAATGATGCGGAACAATACACCCCATCAAGTTGTTGGGTCTTCAGTGGGGGCGAGTGAGGGCGAAGTTGCCTTTTTGAAGCGTTTTGCAAGCAAAGGTGGGCCCACCAAACCTCGAACAGATATCAATCCTTCGGATGAGGTTTAAGGAACTTTTCTGCGAATTTTTGTTCCTCAAAAATGGCTTTGGCATTTGCTTGAACCTCAAGCAGGCGAGGAACTTCAAAGGAGCTTGCCAGTTCATCGCGGGTTTTTTTGGCATCCTTGATGTTAAGGGCTGTCGCCAACATCCACCAGGTTAGTGCTTGGTCCTCGTCTGCTGGGTTGAGGATGTCGCTATAATAATGGGCCATTTGCGTGATGTAAGAGATGTCACCAGCCGCTACTTTGTTTTCAAGTTGTTTCAAAACATTGGCATAGATACCCTCAAGGCGATCCTCAGGAACAATATCTGAGAGATCTTCGGCAAGCTCATCGGCACGTTTCACATTGCCAAGTTTTGCCAATAAGGCGAGCTCCAATGCTTTAACATAATCTTGCGGTACACCGATGCCGTCATGAAGAATAAACGCCGCGTTATACTGAGCATCATGATCCCCTTGTTCTGCCAGAGCCAGAAATATCGAGATGGCGTCATAATAAGCGCCTTCACGAAAATGTTTCATGGCTTGAGAAAAGGGTGTTGCAACTTGATGTTCCGCTGCCTGTCCCATGGACATGTTTAATGAGAGCAACATAGCGGTCAGTGCCAATATTCTATTGTTCATGATTACCTTCCTGCCAGCATAATCAGCTGAAGATAAAACAACCTCAGTTTAAATCGAGAATTTTGCTGCTGCTCATAGACCACAACCTTGGGTCGTTCCCCATGGGATACAGAAAATTCAATATGAATGGTATCGGGTAACAATACACCATTGGTTTTGAGTGCATCACGAGGGTTTTTCATGAATTCTGCATGAAAGTCCGGATCAATCCAAATACGCGCCAAAACGCTACCCATGATATCTGGCAGCTGCTTTCGGACCTGATGGCGGTCCAACAAGACCACATCTTCTGATTTCTCACGTCCTGGGCTCATATGACCTGAATGCATACCAGGAGAGCGCACCACGGCAAGAGATGTAGCAGCTGATGTTTCAGATGGCATGAGGAACTCCGAGGTCTTTTAACTGCTAACGGATGAATTAAGACAACTTTTAGGTTAACTGTTAATTCGTCAGTAGATCATGGCCATTTATTTAAGTAAGCGGCATTCTAAGATCCACAAAAAGTTAAGTGTATTTGGAGAACTCGTATGTTAGAACTTTGATCCATGCCAAATGGTTTTAGTCATTTGTTCAAAATTTTATTGAGATAATGAATTGAGGGATTTGCTATCAACAGTGTCACGACAGTAAGGTATTTGTGCCCCAAATATCCTTTTTAAAACTCTCGTCTGCACGAAAAAAACAGAAAAGTTCCCTGAAAACCTAAACATTTGTGAAATTCGTCGTTTTCTTCATCAGGACGCCCAAGGTCTCAGACCAAAACGGGCTGAATTGTCCGACTAAATTCTGGGCTAGATAAAGGAGAAAACCGATGGCTCTTACAGTTGCTACTAATACTGGCGCTCTTACGGCCCAAGCTGCCGCCTCAAGCGTAAACAGGGATATGGAAACATCAATGCAGCGACTTTCTACTGGAAAGCGCATAAATAGTGCTGCTGATGATGCCGGCATCGGGATTGCATCGCCTAACATCTGAAATTAGGGAACAAATCAATCCATTAGAAATGCGCTAGACGCACAGGCGATGCTATCAACCGCAGAAAGTGCGCATAATGAAGTGGAAAATATTCTGCAGCGCATGCGTGAAATCGCAGTTCAAGCATCCAACGACACAAATGGATCAGCTGATCGGACCTCACTCCAGGCTGAAATGACCCAATTAACAAACGAAATCAACAGAATAGCAGCATCAACAACTTGGGCTGGCGTATATTTGCTTAACGGTGATGGCGCAGATGGTTCTGTTTCTACTACTGCTGATGCAACAAATACGTTCACGTATCAAATATCATCAAATGAAACAGGTACAAATGATACCCTCTCCGCTGTAAATGAAAGCGATTGATGCCACGAGTTTGGGTGTAGGTGGTTCTTCGTCAGCTGCGACCGTTGCATTCGGTACACTTACTGCTGCTGATGCTTCGGCTTCGGCTTCCAGCAACAGCAACTGGGACAATTACGCTTGTTGCAGAGACTGATGCGTCCGCCGCTGCGAACACAGAAAAATTTACATTCACTGTTGATGGTGGAGTACGTTGACATACGACTCTTCACAGACGGTGTCGCAAAAGGTTATGACACAACAAGTTTAACTGCTTTGGCTCAATCATTCATTCAATCTCTTGAAGATAACCTAGATACAAACACCTTACTCCTTTTTCTGTAGCCAGCAGGAGCTGTATCAATAACAAAAAGAATTCGGTTAGCGTGTTTCTTCAAATTCAAACGCTCAAGCTTCAATGACATCTATCGATGCCGCCATAACTGAGTTGAAACACGCAGCGTGGTGCCATTGGTGCTTACATCAACAGACTAGAAAGTACGGTAGCGAACTTAACTGGAAGTTGTCGGTCAGCTTCAGGGTGGTTTAGGCCGGATACAAGACGCAGATTTTGCTTCAGAGACAACAAATTTGTCGAAAACACAAATTTTGCAGCAAGCTTCGACTGCAATGTTGGCCCAGGCTAACGCTTCAAAGCAGAGTGTTTTGTCTCTATTGTAAGGCTAATTCAGAATATTTCTTGAGCCCACTAATTGGTGGTTCTTTTTATAATTAAATTAAAAAATAATAAAAAAATAAATAAATTTAATTAAAAAATAATTAATAATTAAAAGTTTTGAGCGTTTTGTCGAAACCTTATGTGTGTGTTTTCTGTGGAACTAAGTATGCTTACAAATAGAAAAATAGAACGCCAAAGATTTGCCCTTCAGGTAAAAATTTTTACGTTCGTGATCAAAAAACAAAAGGTTTAAGTTTGATTATATCAAGCAAATCAAAAAGATTTGTCCTTAGATTTCGGCGCAATGATAAGTTTTATAGCCGCACTTTAGGCTACTGGCCGTATGTCAATTTACAGACAGCTAGATCAATGGCGGTTCATATAAAGTCTGCTAACGAATCGCTTCATTATGCAATTCCATCGCCGAAGAACTTCAAATCAATAAGCATGGATGATTTTATGTCTATCCATCACTTGCCTTACCTAAGGGTTCAAAAGAAAAGTTGGTTTTTGGATGAAGGTTATTTCAAAAACCATATTCGACCATTGATAGGCACCTCACCGATCTCCTACATTAATAACGCTCATGTTGAAACATTAATTATTGAACTTAAAAGCAAAAATCTTGCAAATAGCACAATCAACAGAATATTGATTTCGCTTGGAAAAATTCTGAAGCACGCGGAAAATATTGGACATTGTCCAATTGGCAACAGGAATAAATTAAAAATTAAACTTCTACCAGAGCAAAATCATATAACCAGATACTTAAGCAATGAGGAGCATCAGCGTCTTTTTCAAGCACTGGCCCAAGAAAATAAGCCTATTTTTAAATACTTTATTTCATTTTTGCTTTTAACTGGTTGCCGAAAGATGGAAGCCTTACAAGCTAAATGGATTGACTTTGATTTTAATAACAACATCTGGGTTATACCAAAGACAAAAAGTGGAAAAATTCGGAGGGTCCCCATTTCTGATGCTGTCAAAAAGTTATTGTTGTTGAATGTTTCATCTTATCAGAAAAACAACCTTATCGAGGATAAGAGCCCTTATGTTTTTGTTAATGTCAAAACAGGAAAGCCATATGTGAACTGCGATAAGACATGGAAGAAGATACGAAAGAAGGCTGATCTTAAAAATTTTAGATTACATGATTTAAGGCATTCATTTGCCTCTATTTTGGCAAACGAAGGCGTGTCAATATATGAAATTCAGCATCTTCTCGGGCATGCATCAATTACAACCACAAATCGTTACGCACATTTAGTTCCTGAAAGACTTAGGCAGAGTGCGTCCATCGCAGCTGAGGAATATTCTCTTGCTTCTGATTAAATAGCGGCAGTAATCATATCACATTTCGCGCAAGCAACTTTAATTTTTATTATTTCACGCCGTGGAAATTATTTATTGATTAAATTTAGTTTTGTTTAAACAACTTAACGAGATACTTATGATGCTCGTAATCCCAAGGCAGAAGTAAGATGTTTCTTGCCGTAACATTTCCTTAAATATTTTACGTAGATATACCACCAAAATTTTTGTCTTTACTTCACACACGTTACTAACCTTCTTATACCCTTAAATCTTTATAGATAGTTTCTGTTTATAGCTTGAATAAAGACCGATACAAGCCTGGTAGCTTTGAGTTAATGATATAATGTCCGTTTGCAAGTTTGTTTGTACAGAATGTTTTTGTTCACGCTGGATTTATTGAGAGTTTTGAAACATTCACCAACAAGATTAACCTTATTACCTTAAATTGAAATTTATTATTTCTACTAGAACAACATTCTGAAATTATGTTTGTTATAATTCTTTATTTTATGTCATCTTAATAAATATTCGAACAATATCAAATATTTTTTAAATGATTATAATGGAGGCTTTCAACAGTATCAATTGTGATGAATTCTGAGCAGAACAAGCAATACTGTCCAATTGATAATAAAAATTTCCTTTTCATTGAAAGCCGTTCCACCGATCTTTTCACGTACAGCTCCGCGTGATGACAGAATTTTGTTAGTAACTTAGTTATTTTCCATTAGGCAGCCTTATCACTACATCATTGTCGGATGATGCCATTGAATAATTCGACCATAGAATTAGTTGCAAAATACAATTTTGCGTCTTAAATTTGGATGTATTTTTGTGATCAGTAAGAAAGTTCAAATTTTGAATGAATATTTTACATATTACACAAGACTAAGGAGCGAAGGTTTAGTCTTACAGGACAGACGCTTGGAAATTTTGTTTGTATTATTTCAGCATAAGAGAAAATGGATGGACCGAGTTTCGATTTCAAAGATGAGTCAAATGAGTTACCAATCAGCACTATATGAATTAGAAAAAATGGTTGCTGAACAAATTATAATTACAAAAAAAAACGAGTGACATAGTTATTTCCAATACGGAATTTTATGCATTGTCAGAGGAAACATTTAAAAAGTTGCAAAACTTGTTTGATGAGTAAATGAGAGAAACTAGCCAAACCTTTAGCGTATGCATTAATATTGAGCATTTTCACCTTTGTATTTGTAGTCATAAAAAAAGGCCCAAATATTTGGGCCTTTTTCATATTCGGTCTTTATAGGGTAGTTTTACCCCTTGAAGTAAGGATAGAATGTTCTGCTTGGCAGCATTCGCTTGAGCTAACATCGCCATGGATGCTTGTTGAAGGATTTGTGCCTTGGCTAAATTGGTAGTTTCACTTGCAAAATCAGCATCAGAAATTCTGCCCTTGGACGCTTCTGTATTGATAGCCGGTAAGTAAGACTTGCAATAGTGTGATCAAGTCGGTTCATTACCGCACCAAGCTTTGCACGCTCAGATGAAACATCATTTAATGCACTGTCAATAATCGCAAGAGCATCAGATGCAAGAGAGCTAGAGCCCAAATTCACCTCACTAACGCCACTTGCAGATGATGCGTTACCATCATCTAGAAACTTCTTTGCAGTGCCGGTTGTATTGCAGAGCCTGAGCAACCTGCATTGAGCCAGCCGCATCGGATTTAAACGAAGTAATAGAAACTTCCGTCCTGCAGATTGAACAAAGGTTAATGAGCCATCACCATTATCTGCGACACTGATAGAACTAGTCATTCCAGCAGCTGCCAAACCATATTCAATTGCGGCTTTAATTTCTGCAACACAAGCTGTTGTGCCAACTGCTGATACGCTAGTTGGATCAACCACGGCAGTCCGCTCACCATCGGAAATCCGGAAAGCGTAGGTATCGATTGCAGTAAAGCTTATATCTATATCCGTAGCTTGTGCTGTCCCAACCGCAGTCGCTGGCAACTGCAGCTGTGCCATATGATGTGTCGTCGAGTACTTCAGACAACCCTTGAGTCCCACCACTATCTGAGTCAGTTGACGCGACAATTTTGCCACCTGCCGTAGATGTGAATCCAGTAGCACTGAAACTTCCTCCAGCTTCTTCAATGATACGAATTTGACCATTCGCGTGAGAAACGGTGTACGTATTACCGAGGGCATTACCTATCGTTGTAGCGACAAGATCCCGACAGCTGAAGTTCCATCGCAGGAGAATGATATTGCCGTCGTAACCCCACCATTCACGATGTTAAAAGCGTAGTCATCGGCAGATAATAAATCTAGATACATATTGCTTCCGCCGGACTCAGGTGTTGCAGCCGTCGCATTTGTCCCATCCGTATTGGTCAAAGTAAGCGCCAAACTGCCATTTACGGCAGCTGGTGGACTAGCTGTATCAACTTCCGTTAGCACGAGAGCTGTTTTCGTACCAACGGCTTGCGCTGTAGCCGTCAAAGTCCCAGTTGTGGCATCTGCAGTGAAATTATAATCAGACTGAACAGCATTTAGCGTGCAGATGCTAAATCACCGACTGTACCAGAATCATCAACCGCTACTGAGACAGTGTAACCACCAGCACCGGCACCACCTTCTACATCAAGCTGAATCCGATTTTGATGTCGTGTTGTCAGGATCAAAGCCGTTTCAGCCAAATCTCTTGCCTGTACAGATGCAGTGCCAGCTGTTGCACCAGCTGCTGCTGTGTAGGCTGCGCGATTGGTTCCATCAACCTCAAAGGTTGTCCCTGTACTAGCAGGTGCAGTACCGATAACTGCAGATGCATCAGAGCCCGCGCCACCATTAATCGTTGGAAATACAATTGACCGTGGTATTCGCAGTGGCTGAATACCCTGAGCGACCCCAAGCAGAGCCTGCCGGCGCTGTCTTCTTAATGGTTACTTTACATTGCCAGACGACAGCTGCTTGAATATCGTTGTCGACATTTTTGCGTTCTCAGTGGCCCGCAGGGGCTGTCGCAACAGAAATTGCCGCTGCAGAGTTATTTTTGCACCTTTGCATTTGCTAGGGACAACTGGGCCGCCGCACCGTGGTTATAGCTGCAACGTCAAAAGAGAAAAGTGTCGTTACCATTGGACGCAAGTTGGACCTGCGTAACACCTGCTTCAGACACCCTTGAAGCTTCCGCTTGTTACTGCTGTAAGCGTCGATACTGCACCATTTGTTCCCAGCGACGTTCGATACCCAAAACCTGAAACAAAGATCAAATTCATCGTTTGACCTGCCGCGATGCACTCGATTTGCAAATCGAAAGGACACCTGAGTTCCATTCTGGTGGAAGAGTCTTTCCGTTGAATTGAGTCGTGCTGACAATTCTGTCAATTTTTGCTTTTAATTGAGTTGTTTCTTTTGCTGATTATACGGTCATCATCACTGTTCGTGTCAGAAACCGACTGAACCGCCAATTCACGCATTCTTTGCAACATACTCTCTATTTCAACCATCGCACCTTTCAGCAGTGCTAGCAAGAGCCTGTCTTATCGCCAGCATTTCGGATTGCTTGGTTCAAACTCCTGACCTGAGCCTCTAGACGTGATGCAATAGCAACGCCTGCGGCATCATCGGCGCGGCTGAATTGCCGCTGCCCTGTGGACAAAACGATTCATGGCCGTTTCCATTCTTTGTTTACACTGACGCCGCGGCTTGGGCCGTAAGAGCGCCAGTCTTAAAACCTTTTGTTTTGCGCTTGTAAAATATTGAAAGAGAATAAATTTTTAAGACTTCTTAAGGTAGAGATTTTTGACAGGTCATCCGGTGCAGTAATTGTCAAGAAATATGACAAGCAGATTGTTTTTAAATATGTTTTGATTATGTTTTTCCCCACTTACAATGAGCAAAACGCATTGATATTTTTGACAAAAAACGCATGCATTTTCTTATAAATTCTTCAAAATAATCAGCCATAAGCCCTCCGTGAGGTAATTTTGGTGTTTAGGATTGATAGGGTGTTTGGTGGAACGCGTGCTTCTGCGCAAGGAGAATGTAATGTATAGGGTCCACATTACCTGGGTTCAAATTGATAAATGGATCTCTTTTTTAAGAGCGCTCATCAGAATTCATGCCGTTGTATGGATCTTTATTCTTTGAGCGTCACTTGCTTTATGGCTCAAGGAAAACTTTGACTTGAGAAAACAGCTAACATCTCGTTTGTGTTGAAGGGTGTGATCGTTACCGTCTAATCCTATCTCTTACAAACCTTACAGCCATCTCTTGATTAGGAAAAAAGCGACCATAGGAATTCCCTGTATGAAAACTTACGGTCCAATAGTTTTCTTTGTTCCAAAAATTGGCCTGTCCTGTCAATAGGGTCCATTAAATGTTGTTGGGAAACACAAGACGATTGATGGTTGGGCTTCCCCTTGATCTTTGCGGACCAAACCCTCGAGTTCATCTTTGGTTGGTAGACGCCATGGATTGCTTTGTTGTTCTTCTGACATTTTTTTCTGCAATTTTTTGTGCTTGTTCGACAGATAGGTGTATAATGTCGCCCTCACAGCTTGCTTTCCCGTCTTGCTCTTGAAAGGTTTGACCAAAGCTACAGCGCTGCCATTCAAGTTGTTGATGATGTCGATGGCAAGGTCACCTTCTCGCAGAAGTGCGATGCTTCAGCGGCTGCATTATGTCCTAATGTTGCTATTATTAGAAGAGCGCTAAGGGTTCTTTTGTTCATGGCATTTACTTTAACGTTGTGAATTTGTGAACTTAATCTCTTTTCTGGCATCATGCTTGCATAATCCCTTCGGTACAAGAAACTGCAAATCACTGCCAAATAGGATGATATGCAAAAATGGAGATAAAGGTTATGGATCTCGCCTCATTAATTGGCCTTATTGGTGCCATCGGTATGATTGTAGGAGCTATGATCTCTGGTGGTGGTATTGGTCCTTTTATCGATGTCCCCTCTATTTTAATTGTGTTTGGGGAACTTTTTTGCAGCTATGTATGTGTTCCTTTGGGTGTTTTTCTTAGGAAGCTTTTGCGCCATGGCCAAGGCTTTTATGCCTTCTAACAAGCCCAAAGAGGCCTTGATTGAGCGTATGGTCGAGCTTATGGTATTGCACGAAAGATGGTATGATGGCGCTTGAAGGCCAAGAAGTCCCTGATAAATTTTGGTAAAGGCCTTCAATTGCTGGTTGATGGTGCTGATGAGTAAGCTTGTGAAGCAGCTTAATCAGGAAATCAAAGCCATGAAGGCGTCACGAAGCCAACCAGAATGCGATTAAGGGCCGGGGTGGATCTGGCACCTGCAATGGGTACGGATTGGTACGCCCATCGGCTTGGTTCTGATGTTAGGAAGACATGGCTGACCTGAAAGCTATTGGTCCCGCAAGATGGCGTAGTTGCTCTTTTGACAACGCTTTATGGGGGCGTTCATCGCAAACGTCTTGTTCGGTGCCCATGGTGGCGAAGCTTGAATATTATACCTCTGATGAGGTTGTGTACCGTGAAAATGGTTGTTGAAGGGTTGCGCACATTGCCCGCGGTGAGTCGCCCGCAACATTCAAGACCAGATGGCAAGTAACTCCGGCGCCTCAGCGCGCAGTGCAAAATTTGACGCGGCATAAGGTTAGAGGATCGCCATGGCTGCAAAAGAAGCTCCACCAGTCGAAGAAGAAGGCCAGCCGACGAAGAATGTCCCAAATGCCCACCTGTGGGCGCGCTGGCGCTGACGGCTACTTTCGCGGATATGGCCACCTCGTTGATGGCGTTCTTTGTTTTCGATTTTGTCATTTGCTGAATTTAACGTGCCAAAATCAAGCAGATTTTTAGGTCCGCCGATGAAGGATTTTGGTGTCTGTGAAAAATTATCCTGCTTGTTGAGCAGCTCTAAAGGGAACGACCTTACTGCAATTAAGCTTCACCATCTCCATCGCCGTCGGTGATTGATGAGGCAACTCTGTATTAACACGCAAGACAATAAACTGGTTAAATTGAGCAGCTAACTGATAATGACTGAGCCAAGGATCAGATCAGCTTCAGGGTGCGAAATGAATGGAAGGCTTAGGTGGCAAGATAAAGATATGGGACAGAGTTCCAGAAAGCATTGCGGGCAGAGCGTTTGGCCGATGCTATTAATCAATTGGCAGCAAATTCAGACATAGAAGCACGCGTGATGGATGGCACTGTCGTTGTGGGTC
>JAYPQH010000007.1:0-20509 GCA_038131935.1 Alphaproteobacteria bacterium
AAGAAATTACAGATTGCCTGACAAAGATTGGTCTTGAGCTGGAAGAGATAGAAGACCCAGCTGATATCTTTCGTGGGTTCGTGGTGGGGCACGTGGTAGAGGCCAGCCAGCATCCTGATGCTGATCGGTTGCGCGTGCTCAAAGTAGATGTAGGCCAGCCAACATTAAAAACAGTGGTTTGTGGTGCCCCAAATGCACAAGCAGGACTGATTGGTATTCTGGCACAACCAGGATGTGTCATTCCAAGTACGGGTGCAGTGCTGGGTAAGGGAAAAATTCGGGGAATTGAATCTGAAGGAATGATGTGCTCTGGTCGTGAGCTGGGTTTAAGTGATGACCATGAAGGTATCATTGCCTTGGATCATGCCACCGCGGGCGCGGATGCTGCCCAAGCATTAGGGCAAGTTGATCCTGTCATTGATATTGCAATTACCCCCAACCGTCCCGATGCGCTTGGGATTCGTGGAATAGCACGGGATCTCGCTGCAGCAGGACTTGGTACCTTGAAACCCCTACCAATGCCTGAGCTTCATCCAGATAACCAACAGGTTGTGGATCATGGTATTGACCTGGAGGAGGAGGCAGCGTGGCGTTGTCCGTACTTCATCGCGCGGCGTTTTTCTGATGTTAACAATCCGTCATCACCACAATGGCTGCAAACCAAGTTAAAATCTATTGGGTTAAGGCCTATTTCTACGCTGGTCGATATCACCAATTATTTCACGATGACATTTGCACGACCACTGCATGTTTTTGATGCTGATAAACTAAAAGGGCGCTTGCATGTGCGTCTCGCACAAGAAGGTGAGAGCTTGTTGGCACTCGATGAAAAAACCTATGTCTTGACTGCGGAGGACCTGGTCATTGCAGATGATCGTGGTCCGGTTGCGATTGCAGGGGTTATGGGGGGCATGGAAACAGGCTGCTCTGAAGATACCAAAAATGTGATATTGGAGACGGCTTACTTCGACCCGGTTGGGGTTGCGCGAACAGGTCGGCGGCTAAATATCCTTTCAGATGCCCGCTTTCGCTTCGAAAGAGGAATTGATCCCGTCTTCACCAAGCAAGGTGATATGCTTGCCACCGCAATGATCCAGGAATTATGTGGAGGTGTATATGGACCTGCAGCAAGCGCGGGTGATGCGCCTAAAGCTCCATCTCCTATTTCTTATTCACCTTCAATGCTCAAGCGTTTGACGGGTATGGATGTTGCGCATGAAGTCCAAAAAAAGCTTCTTGAAGATTTAGGCTTTGTGGTCGAGCAACAGGATATTTGGCAAATACAAAGGCCATCTTGGCGGCCTGATGTCCATGGCGCAGCTGATATTGTTGAAGAAATCACAAGGCTTATTGGCTTGGATGATTTGCCACTCACTCCCTTGCCAAATCTTCAAGCTTCCATGAGGCCAGTTCTTACAGCCCGGCAAAGACGCCACAGGCTTTTACGTCATTGTGCGGCGGGACTTGGGCTGAGAGAAGCTGTGACATGGTCGTTTTTAAGGCAGGAAGAGGCAGAAATTTTTGGAGGTGGTAAAGCCAACATGCGGCTTGATAACCCTATTTCCAGTGAGCTGTCTGATATGAGGCCCTCTTTGGTTCCTAATCTTGTTCAAGCTTTGGTAAGAAACCATGATAGGGGTTTTAGAAATTTAGGATTGTTTGAATTAGGTCCGGTCTATCAATCTAGAGAGATTGAAGGACAACGAGATTACCTTACAGCTGTTATGGTGGGTAACAAAGCTCCCGCTGTCTGGCATGCAGAGAGCAGACCCTTTGATGTTTTTGATGCAAAAGGCATGCTGTTTCACCTGCTCACACAGTTGGGTGTGCAGGTTCATAACCTTCTTCTTAAGCGAGAGGCCCCCGATACCTACCATCCTGGTCGTTACGGGGCATTATTTTTGGGGCCAAAGAATAAGATTGCCCAATTTGGTGAATTGCATCCAAAGGTGGCTGCAGATTTTGGCCTTAACCAACCTGTGGTTGTTTTTGAAATCGATATCGATGCGGTACCGTTTAAGAAAACCAAGGGAAAAGGCCGTCCACAGCCGGAATGGTTTGATTTGCAAGCCGTAGAGAAAGATTTGGCCTTTGTGGTCGACGAACATATCGAGGCACAATCAGTTGTGCATGCTGCACGTGGTGCAAACAAAAAACTGATACATGATGTCCAGTTGTTTGACCTTTTCCGTGGAGGAGATCTTCTCGAGGGGCAAAAATCCCTTGCAATACGTTTAACATTGCAGCCGTCGGAGAAGTCTCTCACAGATGCAGAGATCGCAGACATCATCCAGCAAGTTGCAAGCCAGGTGCAAAAAGCCACAGGCGGGGTCCTGCGCGGATGAGGGGCATTGCGCTTCACGTGGGTGTGACTATATCTGAATGTTACTGGTCCGTTTGAGAGGTTGAAGTATCATGGAAGAAGTATCACGCGTCAGAAATTTTTCGATTGTGGCGCATATCGACCATGGCAAGTCGACCTTGGCTGACCGCCTGATCCAATTATGTGGTGGGCTGAGTGAACGAGAAATGTCAAACCAAGTTCTCGATTCTATGGATATCGAGAAGGAACGTGGGATCACCATTAAGGCCCAGACCGTTCGGTTGCGCTATGAACATGATGACGGTGAGGTTTATTACCTAAATCTCATTGACACCCCGGGGCATGTTGATTTTGCCTATGAGGTCTCCCGTTCGCTCAAAGCTTGTGAGGGGTCCTTACTCGTGGTGGATGCGTCTCAAGGCGTGGAAGCTCAAACCCTTGCCAATGTCTATCAAGCGCTTGATCACAATCATGAAATTGTTCCAGTCCTCAATAAAGTTGATCTACCCGCAGCAGAACCTGAGCGTGTTCGTGAGCAAATAGAGGATGTTATTGGCATCGATGCATCAGAGGCGGTTGAGATTTCTGCAAAAACGGGGTTGAACATCGATGCTGTGCTAAAAGCAATTGTAGAACGACTTCCAGCGCCAAAAACAGAAGGTGCAGACAAGCCTCTGAAAGCTTTGCTGGTTGATAGCTGGTATGATGAGTATTTGGGTGTTGTTGTTCTGTTCCGTATTTTTGACGGAGAACTCAAAAAAGGCGACCGAATTCGTTTTATGTCGAATAAGGTTAGCTACCCAGTTGATCGCGTTGGTGTGCTGACACCGAAAGGCTTAATGGTTGATAAATTGGGACCTGGAGATATTGGGTTTTTGACAGCCAGTATCAAGCAAGTTGCCGACACGCGCGTAGGTGATACCATTACCCTTGAGAAGCGCCCTTGCGATGCACCATTAGAGGGTTACAAGCCTGCACAACCTGTTGTGTTCTGTGGCTTGTTTCCCGTTGATGCTTCCGATTTTGAGAGTTTGCGCGATGCTTTAGGAAAACTTCGTCTAAATGATGCAAGTTTTGAGTTTGAGATGGAAACCTCTGCAGCCCTTGGCTTTGGCTTCCGGTGTGGTTTTTTAGGACTGCTGCATTTGGAAATCATCCGTGAACGTCTTGAGCGTGAATTCAGGCTTGATTTGATCACCACCGCGCCCTCTGTTATCTATCGCCTCACCATGACAGACGGTTCAGAGCAAGAATTGCATAATCCTGCTGATATGCCTGATGTCGTGAAAATTGATAGCATTGCCGAGCCTTGGATTACGGCAACAATTCTTGTCCCAGATGAATTCTTAGGTGCTGTATTAAAATTATGTGAAGACCGACGGGGGACCCAAACCAACCTAACATACGCGGGTAGTCGTGCCATGGTTGTCTATGACCTTCCTTTGAATGAAGTTGTGTTTGACTTTTATGACAAGCTTAAGTCAGCAACCCGTGGTTATGCGAGTTTTGATTATCAAATGAAGGGCTATGAAGTCGGGGATCTTGTTCGGATGTCTATTCTGGTAAATGCAGAGCCTGTAGATGCATTGGCCACCATCGTTCATCGTGCGCGTGCAGAAGACCGTGGTCGTGCGCTGTGTGAAAAACTTAAAGACCTAATCCCTCAGCATCTTTTCCAAATCCCTATACAAGCAGCACTTGGTGGGCGCATTATTGCGCGTGAAACCATAAGGGCGATGCGCAAAGATGTTACGGCCAAATGCTATGGCGGGGACGCATCACGGAAACGAAAACTTCTTGATAAGCAGAAAGCAGGTAAGAAGAAAATGCGTCAGTTTGGGCGCGTGGAAATCCCACAAGAAGCGTTTATTGCGGCCTTACGCTCAGACGGCTAAAGCTGTCGCCTGTGCTTTTTGACGACCAGCGCCACAATTTCAACAAGCACGGCTATGATCAGGAGCAACATCCAAAAGGGCCGTTCCAACACGGGTTGAATAATGCTGCTCCACAGCCAGGGGTTTAAATGGCGTTCTATGGCTGGTTGCCAGATAGGGAAATGGTCAGGGAACAAAAAATAGAGATGGGCACCCAGTGGGGGAAGGTCTTGGATAAAAACATCAACGCCAAGAGATAGAAACCCTAAGGCGGCAATCAGCAGGGCCCCTGCGCGGACGTAGGATATCACAACTTTACCCCGGTTGGGGCGATGCCGCAGTACCCACGTGGGTTTTTTGCAAGATATTGTTGGTGGTAGGTTTCTGCCAAAATAAGAGGCCCCTCATCGAGGATGTCTGTTGTTATGGGCGGATACCCTTTTTGTTGGTACGCGTCATCGTAGGCAGCTCTTGCCTTCAAAGCTTCTTTGCGTTGCTGTTCCTGGGTGGGCATAATGGCTGATCTGTATTGGCTTCCTCTGTCGTTACCTTGTCTGTGTCCTTGGGTTGGATCATGATTTTCGAAGAAAATGCTTAGCAAACTATCAAAAGATACAACATCTGGGTCGAAATTCACCAAGACAACCTCTGCATGCCCAGTGGTTCCTGTGCATACCAAATGATAATCTATATTTGTGGAGGTCCCGCCCGCATAGCCAACTGCTGTTGCCAATACACCTTTTGTTTGCCAAAAAATGCGTTCAGCCCCCCAAAAGCAACCCATGCCAAAAACCGCCATATCTTGATCTTCGTGCACAATCGATCCGGGTAAAATAAAATGAGGTGAGCTGGCTTTTTCCAGATGTTCAATGAGCGTCATGACGGTCTCCAAAACATGATTACAGACCCCCCACACATAATCAGCTGTATGAGATGGAACAAGGTGCATGTCTGTCACAAAGTTGTCACAGCATCATGACAAAACATGAGTTTCTAAGATGGGGGAGCTTGGATGCGGGTATTATTTTTGTCGGTTGACCAATGGCGTGGAGACTATTTTGGATTTATGGGACACCCTGTTATTCAAACGCCTAATATTGACGCCTTGGCGGAAGACAGCGCGCAGTTCCGTCGTCATTATGCCGTGGCAGCGCCTTGTGGCCCCTCTCGAACATCCATGCTAACAGGGCTGTACCCACAAGTGCATCGCTCTGTCTACAATGGGGCGCCGCTCGAGCAACGCTTTGAAAACATTGCGTCTTTGGTCCGGGACCATGGTGGTCATCCACAACTGATTGGCTACACCGATACATCTATTGATCCTGCAACAGTGGCAAAAGGAGATAAGAGATTACGCAGCTATGAAGGGGTGATGACAGGGTTTCATCAGTTGTATGATCATTCCGAAATGATGTTAGGGCTTTGGCGTCATCATTTGTCACAAGCCTCTGTTGAGGTGGGAGAGGGGTCTTTTCGTGACTTATATGCCCATCAGGAATATTCAGCGTCTGCTTTTCCCGATAGTCCTGCCAAATATGAAGCAGCCTACTCAGACACAGCATTTATCGCAGATCGGCTCATGGAGCATATAGATGTATTTGGTCAGGATGAACATATGTTTGTCCATGGGGTGTTTTTACGGCCACATCCACCCTTGGTGGCGCCTGAACCTTTTCATAGTATGTATGAAAACTTCGATATAACACCAGCTCTTCCTCATCAAAACGATACAGATGAATTCGTTGCGGCATGGCTGAAATTTCAAACAACATCCCCTGAATATTATGATGCTGACATAGATATGTCATCACTAACGGAAAAAGATGTCTGCGCAATGCGCCGTGTGTATTTGGGATTGGCGACAGAGGTTGACCATCATATTGGAAGGCTAATCAATCATCTCAAACAAAAAGGCCTTTATGATGAAACCTTGATTATCTTTACATCTGATCATGGTGAAATGTTGGGTGATTATGGGCTTTGGGGCAAAATGGGCTTTTTTGATCCAGCTTTCCATATTCCCTTATTGGTCAAGCCACCTAAGAGCTTTCCTTGCATCCCTGGGCCACGCCATGGGTTCACGGAGAATGTTGATGTCATGGCGACGATAGCCGATTATCTTCAATTGCCTACATCTCCTGATGTGGCTGGTATCAGTTTGCGTCAGAATATTCATGACCCAGGGCAGCCGCTTCGTGATTATGCAAGTTGGGCGTTCGATTATCGTTGCCAGGATGATCTCTTTTTTGAAAACGAACTCGGCCAGCCTTCTGAGGCTTGTTTGATGCATGTGTTCAAAACCGACGCAGAAAAAGTAGTCATAAGGCCTGGTAAACCTCCTCTCTATCTCTCAGCAAATCCAGATGGATCAGAGTCTTATTGTGTACCATCTCAAGGTCATGAACGACTGTTTCACACAAGCATCTCCCATCTATTGGTAAATTTTGAGAGGAAATATGCGAACATGAGGTTAAGTGCCGACGGCCCAGTGTCATTTTATACAAAGCGCGAGGCTTTGGTTGAGTTTTTAGGCCGTAACGTGAGAAATAGGTAGGATTTGACAAAATTTCAAAAAATGTTTGGCGGTATGGGTGTGAAATCATACAAGATTTAGCGTTAGTTAACAAAAAATTTTGGCTTACGAAAAGCTGTTAAGGAGTTTGAAATGGGTTGCATCCTTCAAATATCAGATTTGCATGTCCGTCCTAAAGATGTTCTTTGTTACGGAAAAGTGAACAGCAATAATATGTTGGAAAAGGCCATCTCATTTATCAATAAAATTCATATTCCTATTGATGCGATTGTGATCACTGGTGACGTAACTGATTGCGGTTTGGTGGAAGAATACCAAATGTTATCCAATCTTCTGATGAACCTCACCAAAGCACCTTATTTTCTATTGCCGGGAAATCATGATCGTCGAGAAAATTTGCGTGCCCAGTTTCCTCATCAACCATTCGCACAAGATATTGCGCCGTTTTTGCAATTTGACCAAACAGTTGCGGGTATCAGACTTATCGGTCTTGATAGTGTTGTTCCTGGTCACGAATATGGTGCGTTTGATGATGTGCGGTTGGCCTGGTTGCAAAAACGACTCGATGCAAATTCAGAAATTCCTACGATGATTTTTATGCATCATCCACCCTTTGATGGTGCTCAGAGGGCTGGAAAAAATCGGTTGAATTTATCGAGTGAGGCCTTGGAAAACTTATTACTTGGTTATCCAAATGTTGTTAGGGTATGCGCAGGACATTGGCATCGTAATGTTCAAACAAAATTTGCGCACGGCTTGGGCGTTGTTTGTCCATCAACCTGTCATCAGGTTGCATTCGATGTAGAACGTAGCTTGGGTGAGTTGATGTTTACGATGGAACCACCAGGTTTGTTGTTGCACATGATGGATGAGGAAAAAGTGATATATACACATCAGTTGCCCATAGGTAATTTTGATGGTCCTCACCCCTATCCAGATGAACCCAATTACCCCGGTTCGGCATAACCAAAAGTTGAGGGTTGGCAAAAAGATACAAAAGCCTTACATCCTCAAGTTTCGTGGACAGGTGGCCGAGTGGTCGAAGGCGCACGCCTGAAAGTGTGTATACGGTGATCCCGTATCGAGGGTTCGAATCCCTCCCTGTCCGCCATAAATTATGAATAAATCATTTTAAACCAATATAGTAAAAATATTGTATCTGTTTAACCCCTACATTAACCCCTACATTTGAGCGGCTAACCCTTTTAAAATTTTAAGGTTGCTTGCTTTTACTCAGTTTACATCTCTCTCAATCTTGAGCACATTTTTCAGTTAGAGGATCGTTGGGCTCAAATTTGTGCGAGGTTCATAATGATTGATGATCTCATTGATGAAAAAGTGGTTAATGAATTTGATCGAGAACAGTTGGAAGATTTGAAAAGCCATATCGAAGGCCTTCTCGAGACTTATGGGTTTGGAGATGTTACGGGACTTACAAATCTAATCAGGGTTAGTCATCTACTACACCGAGATTTTAGAGATTTTCTAGCAGATGAAATAGATAAAATCCTTAAGGGTGAATTCAAGCCAGGTGAATCCAAGCCTCTTACAAAAGAACAATTACGAAAACGCTATAGAAACCTAATGATTCATCATTACTATGAGTCGGAGCGAGGACATTTTTTTCCCGGTACAGGTAGTGGCCCCAAAGGGCGGCCAAGAGATGAAATCATTCACGAGCTGATGGAAAAACATTCACTGGCCTACGAAACGATATATGATATTTTGAAGAAAAAAGAGGGGTAAATTTTATTTTTTTACCCATGAAGCGCATAATCTGAATCCTTAAATTCTTCCTAGATCCAACCAAAGACTAGGAGATATCAATGGAAAACCCCATACGATTATTAAGACGTAATGAAGTTGAACAGATCACAGGGTTAGCTCGTAGTACCATCTATGCGTACATGCGGTCTGGCGACTTTCCACACCCTATTAGAATAGGCATTCGTGCCGTCGCATGGAAAAGTTGTGATGTTGAGGAATGGATAAACCATCGCGCTATCGCAGGTGAACAACCATGACCAGCACAATCATCACAGAAGCTTTACGGAACAAGGCAAAAACTAATGCAAAGGCGATCTGCCTAGATGTGCTAGGCAAGCCAAGTAGTGTAACTACTCATGAGCTCCGTTATGGCAATCGGGGATCGCTCTGTATCTGTGTTGCTGGGCCCAAGGCTGGCACCTACCACAACTTTGAGACAGGCAAAGGCGGTGATATGATTAGCCTGTTGTCAGACAAACTGGGCGGCATAGGCCAGGTTGTGAGATACCTAAGCGAAGATCACGGTGACACAGTTTCAACTTCTGCAACTGTGCATACAATACCCATGCCTAATCAACCAAAGGCTAAGCGTTGGTCCCATTATGCACAACAGATCTTTGACGCATCAGTTCCGCTACAGAGAACGGCTGGTGAACATTATTTGGCACAGCGTGGTTTAGTGGATATTCCAGTAAGTGAAGACATTCGCTTTTTGGAAAGAAGCCCCTACCAAGCCTGCCCAGCTATTGTCTCACGGATTACTGATGCAAAAGTGCATAACGATTACATGAGCCTACATTTTATATTCATGAAGGCCGATGGTTCAAAAGCGTTTCCCTTGCACAGAGGTAATAATAAACATCTGTTAGGTAATCATCAGACTCAAGGCGGTGTTATCAGAACAACAGATGATACAGAGGTAGAATTAGGCCTGGGTGTGGCAGAAGGGCTGGAAGATGCGCTCTCAGCCATGATGATCTTTAAAACGCCTGTGTGGGCGGCTATCAGCGCAGGAAACATCGCCAATCATCTACCAGCTATAAGTGGGATAGATACCTTATGTTTATTTGGTGATAATGACGATGCAGGCCATAAAGCGGTGCGTGCAGCCATAAAGAGACTAAGCAAAGATGGGTTAACTGTTAAACCTGCATTCCCACCCAAGTGCTACAAAGACTGGAATGATTATCTTATGGGGGATCATCATGAACAGTCCTGATTTGAATCAAGTCATTCAGACGTCTGAAGCAGACTTAAACGGAATTCCAGTGGATGAACACGGTAATATAGACCTCAAGCAGATGAATGTCCTTAATGCGCGGGATTTACCGCCACGGATAGAGCCTGTGCCTTACATTGTGAAAGGAGTGCTTAACCAAAAAAGTATGGCGTATGTATATGCGCAGCCATCCACTGGCAAAACCTTCTTTACATTGGATTTGGCGTATCATGCTGCTGCAGGGCGTGTTTGGATGGGTAAGCGTGTAAATAGGACGAATGTACTTTACTGCATTCAAGAGGGTGTGACGGGCTTTAAGAACAGAATGAAAGCCATCCAGGCGGAAAAGAACTTTGCTGATACAGATTTTTACTATCGGACAGAGCGTATCAATCTTATGAAGGATGCTGATACAAATGATATCATCAGGCAAGCCAGAGCTGTGCGAAACGGACGCCCTGTGCTGGTCATCATTGATACCCTGAGTCAGGCCCTTGCAGGCGAAGACGAGAACAGCAGTAAGCCTATGAGCAAGGTTGTTGGTGAATGTCAGCGTATCCAGCGTGAGGCAGAAGCAGCTGTGCTCCTTGTCCACCATACAGGCAAAGCTAAGGATAATAAGACAGTCAGAGGGCATTCAGCATTACGCGGGGGTACTGACACAGAGATCTTGTTGGAGCGCACGAGTGAAAGCGAAGAAAATCTCATCGTTAAGGCGACAACAAAAAAAAGCAGCGTGATGGGCAAGAGGGGCGCTTTGTACATTCCAACTTGAGAAAGTGTATATGGGGAATGATGCAGAGGGTGATCAAATTACGTCACGGATCATCAGGCAGGTAGAAGATACTTTTGACGGTGCGGGGTTTGCTGAAGTAGGCAAGGATGAAGGGCCAGATTTTAAAAGTGATCATAAAAGAGCAATCTTCGAGTGCTTTCAGTTGCTCAGAAAGGAACTGGGTAAGAATGAGGTTCCTATTGAGCTGCTAAAGGAAGCGTATATCATTAAAAAGAAACCAACGAATGGCCGTCAGTTGTGGGCGCAAAATTTTAGAGAAATGCAAAATTCTCATTACCTTGCAGTTGTTGGAGCTAAGGACGTGAAAGAAGGAGATTGGCGTAAGTTTGCAAGCTTACGCTTAAGGGGCTGACACAGGAAAAAAACCAAGTCTATACAATGGTGTAAGTATGTAAGCGTAAGTACCCCCTTCTTTAGAAGGGGTACTACTTACAACATGTTAGATGGCGCTTATTTATGCTTTGTGATGGCTATATAAAAGAGATATGGGTCCTTCCACCATGTTCAACCGCGAGGTATTCGCAAGCGCGGCTTTCTCCTAGCGGTAGGATTACCTATGAGTGGTCTGTTGGCTGGCAAAATACTGAACTTGGTAAGCTCGTGAAAATAGGGTTCGTAGAAAGCTTCCATGGGTAAACACTTAGACGAATGCCTAGACAAAGCCCTTTTTTATATCACTCAGGCATGTCCTGTATAAAGGCTTGCCATTCAACAATCAGGCTTCTTCCAAACGAAGGCCTTTATGTTTGAGTGAGGGATGTTTGCTCTCTGGTCAGAGCTATTAGGTTTAATACAAAAAATTAAGTGCAGATCAATCGATATCTATCGTCACAATTTCACCATTATCAAATACTACCTCGTCACAATTCTTACCATTCCCACCCCGATCAATGATAACAAATTGTTGAGGCTTTATGACCAATAATGGGTGGTGCCAGACATTGCTGTGATAATTTACACCCTGTTTGCCGGTCGCCCAGAATGTACACAGACTGATTCTGGTTTGGGCTCATTTCAATAACCACAAGCCAACGCATATTATCGATTGGATAAAAAGCTTGGTTACCTAAAGGATGCTTTCGAGCATCCCAATTTGAGCGGACGAGGCCTGCTTAGGAAAATGCTAAATTGCGCTTTTAGCATTTTCGCCACCTAGTTGGATATCAATGAGATTATGAACTCGGGTTGTGTATCCTGAATTAATCTCAAACTGCTCTGCCCCCTCGACTTGAATCACGTCCCCGAAAGGTGCAAACGCTTTTCTTGTTAACGCTTCAGGCTTAATTATGCGCATCAGATCGACGTCCCAAAAATGCGAAGGCGTGAGATTCCACCATCTGGATAGGCGTTTAGTTTCACATGTGTCACCGGATCCTGAGAGGACACTTTGTAGGTATGTACGGAGTCGGCAGTCAGCGCTCGGTATGTCAACACCTCATCCCAAAACATCGCTTGGGTGACAATTGCATCCTTTCCTAGATTTGGCATTTGAGCAGCCTGCAGAGAGCAGCCCTCCGGAAAATTACCCTTGAAGTGCGCAGTGTCGATTTCTATGCGTTCTATTATTCCAGGAATCCCCAGTTTCACAATAATCCACTCGTTGCCTGGAACACGGCGACGGGCGGTTTCCCAACCATCGCCCATATTCAAACCACGACCTGGAGTCAGAATAACTTCTGGATTTCCATAGTGCGCATCCGAGTAGGCGACGACTTTTCCACCAAGCTTGAGAGCAGATAACTCAAGTTGAGCTCCCTGCATAACCTCGTCAGCAACTGGCTGCCCATATACTTTGAGCCTTGCAACCCCACCATCAGGATAAATGTTTAAACGAATCCAGCGAATTGGTTGATCGTGAGATTTTGCATTAAAAAAATAATGAGAATTCCCCTGAAGACTGACTTCATCTAACAAGTCAATCCAATGTTCGTCAGATGGTCGACCGACACTCGATGATCCTTGAATCGATGCACCTGGCGGATAGTTACCTGTGAAATGTGCCGTATTGATATCAAAACCAGCGATCATTCCAGGGACTGCCAATTGAATCAGACACCAATCAAATCCCCCACTCCGGCGACGACGGGATTCCCAACCATCCATGTATTGACCATTGGCATCAAAACGACCTTTATGGAACTCAGGCTCTGAATCAGAGAGCAACCTCTGTTTATCAGCAAAGAAATCATCGCTGCAATCGACGGCAATTGCACCAAGCTTCGCGCTCGCGAGATTCACAGCGCTCAACGCGAACCTCGGTAGATTTGATTCAACACTCATCTGCTTTTCTCTCTAAACGTAATCGAGTGATCCGATGGACCTCTTCAAATGCTGTTTTAAATCTTTCCTCGCAAGAAGTATTCACTCTGAGACGAAATATTTCCAAATATCAGATCGGTGATAATCTTTCACCACAGATATAAATGGAAACCTAACATCAAAAATTAATTCTTAAAAATTCCGTAGCTCTTTAAGCGCAGCCGGTCAAGCCCGCGTTCGTCTGCTCTGAGTGGACGACTCGATAAGTTCAGCGAAACGCAGCTAGTCAGATAGAGCCGAGTTAAAAATAAAAAAGGATTGCATTAAACTTATAGGGTGCCTGTGTAAACAATAGAGCTCATCTGTTTCGCGATCAAAAGCGGTTCATTATAAGATTTCAACGATTGATAAAGCGCCTCAGCAGCACATGAATTGTGCTAATGGGGGTACAATGCAACGTTCCAACCTACTGGCCAAACGGCACTGTATTGGTGAACCGAATTTAGCTGTCTGGATTTCGGAGATATAGTAATCCCTATCATGACAGGTGAGCAGATGAAGAAAAAGTCTCAACAAAAATATAGCCCCGAGTTCAGACTCGAGGTGGTAGCTCTAAATGTCGATCATTGCTTGAAAATCAGAGACATTAATAATGCAAGGTTTTATCGAGTTTGAAAAGACCTACTGAATTTGTGGGATAGGTGAGAGCTAAAAAATATAAGCCCCTAATGATAAAACATTAAATTTAATCCCTGTCGCTAAGAATTACTCTAACTCGCCCAGCAGTTCGTGCTGGCGTTCGACCCGCTCCATATGCGCTCGCCCTGGTTTTCCAGAGTATAGAAAAGCTGTCACCGCAATAAGGCGTAGTAAACTGAGGCTTGCAGTTGCTGTATCAAAGACCAGAGGGCTGCGCGTTTCAACTTTAAAACACCAGTGGGCCAGAGCAGGTATACGCCGAGCTGTATTATCAGTAATTAGAAGCCTTTTGGTTTGGCAGGTTTTTGCTTGCTCCATAATCTGAGTTAGCTGCCTGAGTCGACGGCGCAATCCTATGCCGATAACCAGATCAGATTTGGTAAAGTCGGCGGTATATTCGCCGACTGTCTCGCCTGCTGCAGGAAGGGTGTAAACATCTCCTCGAAATTGGACAATCTGCCAGCGCAAATAAGCTGCTAGGAAATGACTATTTCTGAATCCCGCTATCCAAATACGCTTCGCAGCTATTATGGCTAGCGCGGCATCATGAAGCTCAGTATAATTCAACTGTCCAAGACTATGTTTGAGTAGCTCAACCTCTTCTGATATATATTCTTTCAGCTCGACATGGTGCGACGAAGACTTGTTTTCAAGATAAAGTGGTGAGCCCCAGTTTTGACGATCACGCGACTGTTTGCGCGCCTCCTCATAAGATGAGTAACCTAGCTTCTGAAAGAAACGCGTACCTGAGGCTTTTGAAACTCCGGCAAGTATCGCCAACTCCGTAACGCTTCTTGAGCCAAGATCACCAGGTAGGCGCAGCACAGTTTCTGCAAGCTTCCTTTCAGAGTCAGACAAGTCCTCATAGTGCTCATGGATCCTTAATTCCACTGACTTCGGCCGGTGTGGTGCCATATTTTTCTCAGAAAAGGACTAACGCAAAGCTTATTGATATCACGCGAGTGATTATGAAACAAATGTTTCAGTTTTAACAAACTTTAGACTTTATAAAATTTATACATTTCAATAGTTTTAAATTTTTAATGAAATATTTGTTAAATTATTATTGACTTTATGAAACAACAATTTCATAAATTTGAAACATAGGCCAATGTACATAGGTGTAACGAATGCCCAGTACTACCCATCATGAAAACGCGCCAATTGCGCTAACTGCAATAAGGCTTAGCCGCGGACTTAATTGGTTTGTTGAGCGTCTCTGTGTTGCGCTACTGGTTATCCTTGTTTTGGATGTTTGGCTGGGTATCATGGCGCGCTACATTCTTCCTTGGCAGTTAACGTTCACAGAAGAACTGGCTCGTTATCTAATGATCTGGGTGGCGCTGATTGCTGTTTCCTCCCGGAATCGCACACCGTGAGCATGTTGGCGTACTCATCATCTTCGAGCGCTTTCCTACCCTGACGCGGAAAATGGCTTACGCAGTCTTGTTTGATCTAATCGCATTAGTCTTCTTTGGAGTCATTTTGATCTATGGTATCGGAATGGTTGAGCGAGGCTTTAGTCGCTACACCATGATCAATGAGATCCCAAAAGCTTGGCCTTTTATGGGCGTTCCGATTGCAGCAGGTCTCGCTTGCATACAACTGATAATGGTAAGCGTCCATGACTTATTTGCCACGGACGTTTACGTTGCTAACTCGCAGATGGGGAGCTGAAATATGTTTCTCGTTGCAATTACTTTCTTTGGTTTAATGGCGATTGGCATGCCAGTAGGTATTGTTATGGGTGTTGCGGGTATGGTGGGTATCTGGGACATGGGACCTAATTTTTGAAGATGGTCCCAGACCGTTTATTTGCTGGACTTGACCTCTTTCCCTTCTTTATGATGCCCTTCTTTATCCTTGCGGGTGAGGTAATGAATAAGTCTGGCATTACCGCAAATCTGGTAAGGTTCGCTGATGCGCTGGTCGGCTGGTTGCGTGGTGGGATGGCATGATTCCAACATGTTGGCATCTGTCATGTTTGCTGGAATCACAGGCGCAGCGACGGCGGATGCCGCGGCTTTCGGGAACACGCTTGTCCCGGCGATGGTGAAAAAGGGTACTCGCGCCCCTTCTGCCTGCGCGGTTACAGCAGCAGGCTCGATTATTAACCCACCATCCCACCCTCGACACTCGCTGTGATCTACGGATCGATTATGGGCGTCTCGATTGCTGGACTGTTTGCTGCGGGTATTCTGCCTGGGTTGCTGATATGTATCGTTTGTATGGCGCTTATCGCCATCTTCGGCAAGCGCTGGAATCTGCCTAAAGGCGACACGCGTCCGAGCCTGATGGGTATCATTGCTGCGTTTCGTATGAGTATTCCTCGCTTTGATACTTCCAGTGTTTATTCCTCGGGTCAATACTCGGTGGCTTTGGTAACTCCAACGGAAGCAGCTTCCGTTGCGCTGGCGTACTCGCTGTTTATCGCTGTGGTTGTTTATCGGTCAATTACCTGGAGTGACCTGTTTCATATGATGGTGCGCACTGCTCGCATCACTGGAGTAATCTTTTTGATTATCGCATCTGCTTCGATACTTGGCTGGTGGGATGACGTTTAATCAAACCTACAAGCAATTGCTGGCGATTTCTCTCGATCTCATCAAATCCTCAAGTGATCATTGGTCTAATCCTGATCTTACTGCTGTTCATCGGCTTGTTCATGGATATCAATGCCACCCTGATCATCCTTGCACCGGTACTGGCACCATTGACACTCAAGATTGGAATGGACCCGGTACATGCTGGAATCATGATCATTCTGGCACTTAATATCTCGTTAATGACGCCGCCTGTTGGCGCCTGCCTATTTGTTCTCGCCTCAGTAACCCAAGAAAAAGTAGAGAACATTACGAAGAGTCTTTGGCCATTCCTGTTAGCAGAGCTTCTTGTACTAATTCTGATCGCATTCTGGCCAGACTTAACACTCGCTATTCCGCGAATGTTTGGCATGTAAACCTTAAACCCGCAAACCCCCCAAATACGATAGGAGATTCCCAAATGACTATTTTCCATTCGATCAAAACTTTCGCCATCAGCGGTGTTGCAGCAGCAGCAATCTCGTTCCCAACAATGGCAGCTGATGTGACCATGCGATTGGCTCACCTGAATCCAGCTGACCCGTTTGTAAGTCACTCTGGAGCTATGACTGCCGTTTTCAAATCATTGGTTGAAACTGCCAGTGGCGGCTCCATCGAAGTTAAGCTTTTCCCGGACGGTCAGTTGGGAAAGGACAACGAGGTAATTCAGCAAGTTCGCGATGGACTCGTGCAATCAACAATTTCTTCCGCGGGGGTATTGCACAGCACTATCCTCTTGTAGGCGTATTTGATATTCCTTTCGCTTTTCCCAACATAGCGGTATCCAATCGTGTGATAGATCTTCACAGTGACTTCGGTAAGAAGTTTGCTAGCGGTCTTGAGTCAGAAACTGGTCTGAAGGTTATGGGCCTATTGGATAGCGGTGGTTTCTTTGCGTTTACCAACTCAAAAAAGCCGATCACCAGCGTAGCGGATATGGACGGCCTTCGTATTCGTACAATGACGCTCCCTACCCACCAAGCGATGGTCAACTCACTGGGTGGTCAAGCTACTCCACTGCCTTGGCAGAGGTTTATACTGCACTTCAGACAGGTGTAGCAGATGGACAGATGAACCCTATTCCAATCATCGCTTTCGCAAAATTTGATGAGGTTCAGAAATACCTTCAATTACCAACCATGTGATAACGCCTTACGTCTGACAATGAACAAAGAATTCTATGACAGCCTGACCCCAGAACAGCAGTATATTGTTGATTGGGCTGCTGAGGTTGCAGTTGAAACAGGTCGGGTATGTCTCGCGTAATCGAAGCTTCAGAGAACGGTTTACCAAAGCTCGCTGAAAAGATGGAAGTAAATGCATCCCCTGCAGAATTAGCTAAGTTTTTGCTGAAGTCGCACAGCCTGCTGTGTGTGCTCTAATTGAAGAGAAGTACGGTGAGGCGGGTATCGATATGCTCAATTCTATGCTGGCTGAAATAAAGAAAGCGATGTAATTTAGTGAAGAACTGCGGCGGGAGATGCCTTTCTCCCGCTCTCAAACACCCCGTTAACACCATTAGATGTTGGCATGAAACAACTTTACCCCTACTTCCAACTAGATATACCCGTTGATTACGCGGTAAATCCATCGGCCGCATTTGAATCAATTGGCGCTGACAATGCCTTGAGCGTTGTGTCAGACAAAGCTAGAGAGGAAGCGTTCTTAGAAATTTGCTCGTGGAAAGGCTATGAGCCCACACCATTAAGGAGCCTTGGTGGACTAGCAGCTGCCTTAGACGTAACAAGCGTTGCCTATAAAGACGAGGCCTCACGGTTCGGATTAGGAAGCTTTAAAGCACTCGGTGGTGCCTATGCCGTTATGCAAGTTCTTAAAGAGCAGATCGCCAATCATTTTCCTGATATGAACATCAGTTTGTCAGATATACGAAATCATAAATTTGCAGAGCAGGTCGCAAAAGAGACAGTATGCTCTGCAACAGATGGCAATCATGGACGTGCAGTCGCTTGGGGTGCGCAGCGTTTTGGCTGTCGTTGCGTAATATATGTGCACGAACGCGTTAGCCAAGGTCGTATTGATGCGATAGCTGCTTATGGCGCTGAGGTTCGTGTTGTAAAAGGCAACTACGACGATGCAGTTCGTGAAGCAGCCCGAGTTTCAGAAGCCGAGGGCTGGATAGTCGTTTCAGACACCTCCTACGAAGGTTGTGTAACCATTCCCCGCAATGTGCTAACTGATACACTGTGATGGTGACCGAGGCAATTAGTCAACATGAAGCTTTCTATGGCCGCCCTCCTACCCATGTCTTCGTGCAAGGAGGAGTAGGTGCATTAGCGGGTGCAGTGGCATCCACACTCTGGGATTACTACGGTGTTCAGCGGCCGATTTGTTGTGTTGTGGAACCCGACAAAGCAGCCTGTATGATGAAAACTGTTCGCCAAGGCAGTCCCGCCGTTGTAACTGGTGATCTGGATACCCTAATGGCTGGACTGGCTTTAGGTGAAGTCTCTCTAATCGCCTGGGACATACTGGAAAAGGCAGCAGACCACTTTATGGCAATTACGGATCAGTCTGCCGTTGAATGCATGCGCTTATCTAGCTAATTCCCCGGTAATCCACCAATTGTGGGAGGTGAGTGCCGTCGCTGGTTTGGCTGATGTATACTCGCTTGTGCTGATGAAAATCTTGTAAAAGTACTGAAACTAACGTCCTGTAGCCGTATTCTTGTTTTTGGCACTGAGGGTGCAACTGATCCAGAGCTATACGCCGAACTCGTAGGTCGCCCTGCTTCTTGAGGTTTGTCCTGAATGAGCCAACAAACAATACTAAAAATAAATGGCGACCGTCTGGTCGACCGATTGAAATGCCTAGGTCAAGTTGGTTCTCTCGATGGTGGCGGTGTTAGTCGTTTGGCACTGACAACTGCGGATAGAGAAGGTCGGGACTTGGTTGTGAGTTGGATGGAACAGTTAGGCATGACTGTCAGCATCGATCAAATAGGAAAACATTATTGCGACACGCCAAGGTGCAGATCAAAACGCTGCACCTGTCATGACTGGATCACATATCGATACCGTCAGAACTGGTGGCCTCTATGATGGCAACCTAGGAGTACTTGCAGGACTCGAGGTTGTGGAATGTTTAAACGAGCTTGATATTAAAACGCGTCACCCCATTGCTGTCGCTGTGTTTACCAATGAGGAGGGCGCACGCTTCTCTCCAGATATGATGGGTAGCCTCGTTTATGTTGGCGGAATGCCGCTGGCTGAGGCCCTAGATACTGTAGGAATAGATGGTAAAACTGTACGAGAGTGTCTGAATGAAATTGGCTATGCAGGAACAAGCAAGATCTCGACGCCAAGCGTACACGCATTTCTGGAACTGCATATAGAACAGGGCCCGGTTCTGGACGAAGAGCAGGTACAGATTGGCGTTGTCGAGGAGGTACAAGGATCTCTTTGACCGAGTATACCTTTGAAGGCGTGTCCAACCACGCGGGTACTACACCCTAACGATGCGGTTGCGAAAAAGATGCTGGGTTTGCTTATGTCCGTTGCCAACCATGTTAGAGAGCTGGCGATTAAAATGGGTGGAAATCAGGTAGGGACAGTAGGTTTTATCGAAATTAAACCTAACCTGGTGAATGTTGTCCCTAACTTCGCACGCATTACAGTGGATCTTCGAAATACTGACGAAAAACTGCTGCAACTGGCAGAATCGAAGTCTAACCGATTTCATCGATTCTATCTGTTCAAAAGAAAAGCTAAAAGTAAGCAGTAAAAACCTCGCCCGTTTTGAGCCAGTCACTTTGAACCCCTCTGGTTGATCGGGTTGAGCAAACTGCGAAGTCTTTCGGATACTTCAATGCGAATTCCATCGGGGCTGGGCATGACGCACAAAATGCTCGCCGTGTATCTGCTCCTTCGGCTATGATTTTTGTTCCCTCCAAAAAGGGATCAGTCACAACATCAAAGAATTTACAGCACCAGAGGATTTGTGTCGGGGGGCAGATATTCTGGCTGAGTCTGATGCTGGATCTTGCTATTCAGGAGAGAGGAGCGATGTGCTATGATCGAGAAGGTTTCCCGTCCTATTATGTCTGGGGTTGCCCAGCTAGGTCCTATCGCTCGAGAGGAGTCCAGAGCGAGTGTTATCGCACGAATGATAGCACTCCTCGACAAAGCGTATAGTTGCGGATGTAAGCTCGTGGTATTTCCTGAGCTTGCACTGACAACCTTTTTCCCGCGCTGGTTCATAGACGATCAGCACGAGATTGATAGCTATTTTGAGACTGAGATGCCGAGCGCTGAAACCGACCGCTTTTTGATAAAGCGCGTGAATATGGTATCAGCTTTTATCTCGGTTACGCAGAGCTCATTGCTGAGGCGGGTCAGAAAACGGCATTTCAATACCGCAATTTTGGTCAACGCTCAGGGTGAGATCATCTCGAAAATATCGAAAGATTCACCTCCCCGCCATCGTGAACATGAGAGCAA
>JAYPQH010000008.1:0-17811 GCA_038131935.1 Alphaproteobacteria bacterium
TGTGCATTACTTAATATCAGAATTTAATATCTCCATCACTTAAGGCCACAGATAATATTTCTGTTGTTGCAAAGGGTGAAGCAGAGGTTCTTGGGGCTATTCAAGCAACCTCTCTCGATATGAATGTCGATGATGGCTTAATTTTACGTGGTGCTGTGGCGACGACAGGTGACTTGAATTTGTCTGGTTTGGGGGCATTGACACTGAATGATGTTGTGTCATCGGGAGCCGACATGGCCATCGACATGGGTGGCGACCTGAATTTCTCTGAAAACGTATCGGCAGAGGGATCTTTGTTGATCGATGGCGCAGGACTGACCGCCATAGGTACTTTAGAAGCTCGGGGTGGCCCACTGGTAATAAGTGTGGATGGTTCTGTAGCCTTATTTGGTAGGGTCCTAGCGCAGGAAGAATTGCGTATGATCGTTGGCCAGTATTTGCAAATGAGTGATGTTTCCGTTGGGGAACGCTTTTATGCCAATGCAGGATCAATTGTCGGGCTATCATCTGTTGATGCTGAACAAGTGTCATGATGTATGCGCAAGAAGGTCTGAGCTTATTTGGGACCTTGCGCGCTGTTGATAATGTGCAACTCACGGCCATGGAGGGCGGACTTTTTGCACAAGCACAACTTCAAAGTACAGCTGGAGATGTTGTTCTCTATGGTGGTTCAAGCGTAAATCTACAGGACTCAGTCAAGGCAGGACGCGGCAACATCATCATCTTTGGTGAGAATATTGTCACGCAAGATGTTGTTTCCGGTATCGCTGTGCGGCTGGAAGCACGAGAGCAAGTTGCCGTTAACAAGGTTGTCGAGGCGGGAGCGCTCTACAGTACTGGTGACGCAGCGCGCGCTGATGGGCTGCTAGAGATCACCAGTTATCTGGATGAAATTTATCTAATGGATGATGCACGTGCGACAGGTGTCATGGATATTGAAGCACATGAAGCTCTTATTTCTCGGGGGGATCTATCAACATCTGGTGATATTTTCTTGGACGCAACGCATGGCTATGTCAGCCTTTCTGGGGCTGTTACGGGTGGTGAAGATATTGACATTCAAGCCTACACCGACTTGTCGAGCCAAGAAAATGTAACAGCTACCGGAGGCCTTTTATTCCAGTCTGATACTGGCCAGATATATGTATTTGGCGACGCTCATGCGGCGGATAGCCTGACACTGACAGCTTTTGAAGGCGATATCGCTAATGGTTCACTTGCAAATCCTGATGCCAAATTATCGTCTGATACATCCGTAGAGATCTTGACAGGAAATTGAGCAATTATAAGCAATGTTTTTGCTCCAAATTTAAAGTTAGACGCCGACGATTTGGCTTTCTTGACAGATTCAGATATTTCTGGGGCATCCAGTTGTTGCTGGCGGAGCGATGACCATCGCAATTTCCAATCAGGCGCAGGCAAGTTTTTGTAGCTGCAGGTCAGGTTGTATTGGCCGAAGGTTTAACTGTTGGTGATGATCTTACGGTACAAAGTAGTTCAAACAACATTGTGTTGTCTGATAGCGTGAACGTCACCGGTATGGCTAGCATGCAGGCATCTGGTGGCATAGCAGGCTTATCCCAGATGACATTGTCTGCATCACAACTATCCTTGTCAGCCATTGACTTTGTGGAATTTTCAAGCACTTCAGCGCAAGCAATAACAGGAGATGTGACATCTCTGCACGTCTTTGAATATTCTAGGGACGCTTGATGGTGCCGGGCAAATTAACCTTAATGCTACCCAATCCCTCCTTGTTTACGGTGATATTTCAGGGGATCAAGACATCAATATGAATGTTCTTGGGATAGGTAGCCTGACGCTAGCAGGAAGCCTTGATGCAGAAGGTGGTGTGAGCATGGTAACGGACGAAGGTCCGATCCAGATCTCTAATGCGCAGATTAAAGGGCATGATTTGAGTTTGTTGGCGGACGGGGAAGTGGTTCTGTCACAAGCTGACATTGATGTTTTAGAGGATGTTCAGATCACAGCCCTTGATGCTTTGAGTATTGTTGGGCTTGATATCACGGCGCAGCAAACAAGCTTTACTGGTGCCCAAATCAGCCAATCAGGAAATGTCCAAAGTGCTAGAGGTCTGCAATATAAGGCACTGGATGATGCGCTTGATATTCTTGGAACCACGAAGGTTTTGAGTGGGAATGTCTCCTTTGAAGCGCAAGGTGATGTTGTACTAGAAAATCTTGAACTGATAGCGGGTCATCTTTCAGGCAAATCCAATGCTGGTGATTTAGAATTATTAGGTACTCTGTCTGCGCAAAACGTAAATATTGATGCGCGCAAAGGTGATATAACTGTGGATGCGGAATTGTTATCATCTGGGGACGTACATCTGAATTCTGCGCGTGATCTATCTTTGTATACAGGAACCGACATCACAGCTGAGGGTCATGTTACACTTACCACTGAAGAAATTTTGGATCTTGCAGGTGTTTCTATTTCATCCGCACAAGGGGATATTGCCCTAAAAAAAAAAAGTGAGACAGGAACAGCAAGCATTGCAGGTAACTTCGTGGCGGAAACAGGTGGTTTGGAGGTTGCGGCATACAATAGCCTAGATTTCTCGGGTGCACTCACGATTTCTGAAGATTTGATTGGGCGTGCAGCTTCGGTGTCTTCAAGCGCACTCTCGGGTAGCATCGGAGGTGATGCCTCTCTAGCCTCAACGCTTTATGATCTTTCGATGGGGGCTGGATCCATTGAGGTAACAGGTAACCTAAACCTGACGGCGGCTCGTGATGTAAGCTTGGTCGGTATTGATATGACTGGGGATGGTGATGGAATCATTCATGCTGGACGGACGTTGTGAGCGACGGGGCAATTCCAATCAAACAATGTCACCATTGATGTTGGGGGTGACTTTATAAGCAGGGTTTTAGATCTTGGCGCAGATGATCACCTTGATGTTCATGTTGATGGATTATGGTCAGCGACCGAGGGCAGCGTGAGTGCTGATAACTTTGGATGGCCAAGCAAATGAAATCGATTTAACCATCAATATTGTGGCTCCAACGGTATCCTTACAATCTGAAAATGCACTCTTATACCGCGGTTCATTGACAGCATCGGATGAATTGTATCTTGGATCAACCCAGTCAACAATTACCCTTTCCAATGGGCTTGTTGAGGCTACAGCCATGACCTTTGAGTCTACCGGAAGTCTTTTGAATTCCGCTCAGTTGGTGGCAGATAGTTTGAAGGCAACCTCACAAACAGCTATCACCTTTGATGGCCTTGTAAATGTTAGTGGAGACCTGTCCTTACTCTCAGATGGTGCACTCAACATTAGTGAGAATATCATCGTTGATGGTAATTTTGAGCTTAGTGCATTTGGTGACTTGCGCGCTCAAGCCATCATCACATCTACTGGTCAAGGTTATATAGGCTCAGAGGAAGGTCATATAAATCTTAGTGACAGCGTGACAGCAGAAGAAGGTTTAAGGTTAGAAACCAACCTGGGGAATCTAGAAGCTGCATCACTCTTCACATTTGGTGGTTTGGTGATAGATGTGGCTGGTGATGCGTCGCTTGATGATGTTCGCGCTGATATGTTTGACGCGGATATAGCGGGTCGGTTGGTGATCTTGGACAATATGCTTGTACGTGAAGGTGATGTTGAGGTTGGTCAAAATATCACCATCTCATCACTGATCAGATCTGATGACTTCCGTATCGCCTCCTTGGAGAACATTCTGCTTGATTCAGCAGATGTTCAGGTTGCCAATTTGTTATCTTTAGACTCAGGCTCTGTCTTTGAATTTGTGTCCTCAAATGTGATGGATTTGGGTGCACTTCAAGTCCATGCAATCGGTGATATCTCTATGGGGTATGGCCTTAATGCACAAACTATGTCTCTGGTTACAACTGACGGCACGATGAGCCTCAAGGGTAATTTTGAGGTTACGGAACAGATAGAGCTCGAGGCAACAAAAGGTTCGATCACACTTGAAGACCAACAGGATGGAAGTGGTTTCTCGACCAAGACCAGCCTTTTACAGGCAGGCACAGACATAACGATCGATGGTGAGGATCAGCGGAAACGCATCTTGGTCCGCAGCTGGTCAGATAACACTCAGTCAACAAGCGGCATTTGATGAAGCCCTCTTGGAAGCTGGGCAAGACTTATCACTTCAAGCCTTGGTAACCGCTCAAGACCTCCAGCTAGCTGCGGGTCGTGATATGGATATTTTGGAAGCGACTTTGGATACTGGCATATTCACCGCAGGGAGAGATATTGAACTTGGATTGGTTTCAGACTTTACCAATTTGCGCCTGATTTCAGAAAATGCGGTGAACACGTTGGTGGATCAGAAGGTTATGGGACGCAATCTTTCCATTGATGCAAACATCGTCGGTACTGAAAATCGTGCATTCCAAATGGCTGTTGAGCAACTTGAAGCAGAGTTGCAGCAAGCTTGGATTCGCCAAGAGGGTGATGTCTACCTTGGCAATGTCACAGCTTCCGAACAATTTGTTTTCTCTAGTGATGATCGTATTTTGGCCCATGACGAAACCATGGTTCGTTCGGCTCTGCTTGTGTTGAGTGCTGAGAGCATTGGTTCCACAGGTCAACTTCTAGGGCTACAAGTTGATGCTTTGGATCTTCAATCAACCGGTGATGTTCATCTTTATGCCATTGATGATTTGACGGTGACGTCGATGGTTGTAGACAATAATGCGGAACTCGAAGTTGCAGGGCGATTGTCTATGGGGTCAG
This sequence comes from Alphaproteobacteria bacterium, assembly GCA_038131935.1. Classification (GTDB taxonomy): domain Bacteria; phylum Pseudomonadota; class Alphaproteobacteria; order UBA8317; family UBA8317; genus UBA8317. The sequence goes on from JAYPQH010000008.1 coordinate 4,736, forward strand.
ATGAGACCATGACAATAGGGCAACATGCTCAGATATCTGCAGAAAATGTTGGATCATCAGCCAAATTCTTTGCCTTGGAGGCTGCAAGCGTAGGCATTGGTGTACAACAAGGGGCATGGCTTCTTGTTCAAGAAGGTACCCAGCTTGGGCATTTGGAAGCATCTGATATATATGTAAATTCTGATGCAGACATGAACATGGCGCCTGACGGTCTCATCGTTGCAGAGAGCCTAGAAGTTAATGCGGCCCATGTGGATCTTATGGTCGATACACGCACATTAAAAATGAATGTTGCAGGTGGTCAGCTACATGCGGCGGGTCGTTTGGAGCTAGAAGGTTTGAAGTCGACGGGGAATTTTGGGCTGTCCTCAGATAGTATTCTTTTGTCAGGGCTTGTGGACGTCGCAGGTATATTGACCCTTACAGCAACCGATTGGTTGGTGCCCGGATCCGTGTATGAACTACGTGCCAGCGAGCTTAATTTAGATGTAACTCACGGCTTTGGCACCGAACAATCCCCCAAGATTTTGCATGTGGACAGCCTGTCAGGACAAGCCGAGGAAATCTTCGTCCAAGATGCAGATCATTTACGCATCACGGATCTAAATGTACTGGGCACCCTTAAGATACATGCTGATCAGTCTATGGTATTGTTAGGCAATATTGTAGTTGGCGATGATATCACCCTGACTACACAAGGCGGGGTCCAACAGAATGCAGGGCAACTTGTCTCACACGGCTCATTAGTTGGGATCACTGGGACTGGTGAGGATATGGTTCTGCATCAAATTACCGTGGAGAATGGTACGGTTATTTTAGATGCTGGTGACAACACCATCATGACGAATAATGCGGAAAATGCGCCTCATGTTGTAGCTTTGAAGGCAGAGGTTAAGGCTGCTGGTCATGTTGTACGTGATTTAGAGGGCTCTCTCGCAGCACAATTTTCAGCATTGAAGGAAAAGTTGGTTCGTTTTGATGTGAAGGATATGCTTGGATTTGAGCCTCACGCGCACTTATTCCAAATGGAGTATTTAGGTGAGGAATGGTTTGTTGATACTTCTGAAGCCATTGTGAAACAAGTTTTTGCACTCGGTTCTGTCAAACCAGATCAAGAATTGTTGATTATGGGTGGATCAATGGATTTCCGGACCCTATCCATTTTCAACGCAGCGCGTTTGGATGCATTGGTTACCTCATTGCAAAGCCATCTTGATGGACGCTTTGATGAAAGCGCAGATGACAAAGATGATGAAAAGTTGCTTGAAATACTCACTGAGGAATTGTTGGGTCAAAATGAAGCAGATATATCGTTGCGTGATGCGTTCGCGCCTCCAAAGCCGCAAAGCCAAGATCCTAATGGTGTAGAAGTTCCCTATCTTGGGACTGTCGAAACTTCCAAGGATGCAAGGCTTTCACATTCAGTTGTGATGCCGTTTGTGCAGAGTTTGAATAGCTATGCTGCGGGTGGATACACAGTTTCTGGACAAGTTGATTTCTACGTTTCTGAGGGAGATTTGCCAGAGCTAAAGTTGTGATAATAAAGTGTTCATGTCATAGAGATGACGCGTAGTTAATGGTGATAATGAAAAGGAGAAAACCACATCATGTTCAAAAAACTAGCCCCAGTAACACGGGAAGCCCATAAAAATTTAAAAGTAAAACCTATTGAGAATTTTTCATTTTCAAAGGACTTTCATATTGCATCAGTGATGGTGCATGAATTTGTCCGTGCGGCTGCTGTATATCCAATTGTTTTCTTAGAAGATGCAGAGAATAATTTTCGTCCTGTCGCAATGATTGGTCTCGAAGTGGGTAAGAATTTGTTCATTGATGAAGAGGGAAAATGGCAAGCATCATATGTTCCTGCGATTATTCGTCGATATCCTTTTGCTTTGGCAAAAGCTGGTGAAGGTGACCAATACACTGTCTGTCTAGACGAAGATGCGAGTGTTTTGGGCTCCGAGGATGGAAGCCCATTGTTTGATGAAAATGGCGAGCCAACTGAAGTTATTGAAAATGTGAAGAAGTATCTATCTGAGCTTCAGCAAATGGAAATGTTTACGAACAATTTTTGTTCATTTTTAAAAGAAAACAATTTGTTCACGCCATTGAACATGCGTGTTGTTGCAGATGACAAGTTGAAAAACATCACGGGTTGTTATGTTGTGAATGAAGAGCGTTTAAACAATATGTCTGACGCAACATTCCTAGACATAAAAAATCGTCGTTATCTTCCAGCGATCTACGCACATCTTACATCACTTGCGCAAATCGAGAGATTGGCCATGTTGCAAAAGGGTGTTCAAAGCCTTGCTGCATCAGATGTTCAAGAACAAGCGATTGTCCATTAACGGAGTTGACCATGTATTGGGTAACCACAAAGCTCACCATTATTTCAGGCTTATTCTTTTCCGCCGGTCTCGCTACAGGTTCGACTTTAGAACTGTCTGAGGCTGAAGTGGTTACCCGGATCAAAAATGCGCATCCTTCAATTGTTCGAGAGCAATTGGAGGCCAACATTAAGCAGCAAGCGGTACCTGCTGCATTGGCAGCATTTGATGTAACCGCTTATGGAACAGCGCAATTTTCTGATGATGATTACAAGAAGCCTCTCACGGCTTTCACCACAAGTCGCCGATTGGATCAACAAGTGGTTTCGGCAGAAATTGGTTTCAAAAAGAAATTTACCACTGGTACAGAAGTAACCATGTCTGTTGATGGTACCAACATGCGCAGTACAGATGTTGAGCAATATTCAGGCGGTCAAATGGATACAGAGGTTAATGCTGTCATTGGACTTTCCTTTCGCCAACCTCTTTTGCGCGGGATGAGCGCGCGGTCTGAGCAGGCTGCCGTTGACGAAGCGGAAGCCACCGTTCAGGCTGCAGAGCACCAAGTGGAATCAAAAATTTTACGAACAGTCGCGGAGGGTTTGAGAAGTTTTTGGGAGCTTTATCGTGCTGATGCGCAAATAAAATTGCATGCTGATGCACGCGACAATGCCCGAACTATCCTCTCTAGAGCGAAGCTTTTGGCGGCGGAGGGTAAGTTATCTGCTGTCGATATTATTGATGCCGAGGCTTTGGTTTTAGAGCGTCAAAGTCGGCTTGTTTCTTCGCGTGCTCAACGCGAAGTTGTACATCACGAATTACGGCTGATGTTGGATGAGCAAGATGAGGATATTCAGATAAAAATTGCAGACTTGCCAAGTCGAACTGCTCCACCTTTGGTTCATGATCTCGATGCTTATGCTCAGGGTATCCTTCAGAACTGGCCCGGGTATTTGCGTGCTCAAGCACAATTGAAGGCTGAAGATGCCCGTATCATTCGCGCTGAAGATGCGCTGCTACCGAAGTTAGATCTCATTGCTGGTGTAAACAAAAGAGGATCTGAAAGTTCAATTCGTGCAGGGGTTAAAGATACAGTCACCTCCTCTGACCGGAGTATTTATGTTGGTTTAACTCTTGAAATGCCTTTACAAGGTAATAGACAAGCAGATGCTGTGCGCCAAGCTGCCGAATTACGTAAACAGCAAGCTGAATTGGATATGCGGCAAATTGCTCGAAGGCTGACCACTGATTTAAAGCAAAGGCTTGCAGAGGCTCAGCAAGCTTATGATCAGTGGCAGTTGGCCCGCGACAATTTGACTTTGAGCCAAAGTCGGTATGAAAAGTACTATCAGTCCTTTCAGGCAGGAAGAACATCAGTTGTTGAGTTGAGTGATATAGAAGCAAGTCTTATGCGTGCACGCGAGAATGTTGAAGATAAACATGTAAGTTATCAATTAACGCTTGTTTCACTTCGCCTGGTCGATGGTACCTTGCTAGGTAATTCATAAAGCAATGCTGCGCGGTTTGCTCATATGGATGATCCCTTTTTTTGCCATCGGGCAGGAAGCTACAGGTGTTCTGTACCCTCATGATGAGAGGGTGCTGTCCTTCTCGCAAAGCGGTTTGGTAAAGCGGGTTCCCGTTGAACCAGGTAGTTTGGTCGCGAAGGGGGATGTTTTGGTTCAGCTGGATGATCGTGCAAAAGCCCTTGAAGTGTCACGTCGTGACAAAGTGCGTGCGGATCGGTTTGAAATTTCTTCGGTGACAGAACAATTGAAGACAGCGAAGGCCCAGTTGGTATCCGCTGAGAAACTCTATGCAGAAGCGCAAGTGGTAAGCTTAGATGAGCTCAGACGTCTTCGTCTTGATGTTACAAGTCTTCAAGCAAGACTAGGCCAATTAGAGTCAGATTCAGAGAGAACGCGCATTGAGTATGACATGGCTGTGCTTGATTACGAGCAACAGACATTGACATCACCTATGGCGGGTACGGTCACACAGATTACCCGTGATGAAGGTGAATGGATCAGCGCAGGGGATCCTATTGCTGAAGTTGTTGACACAAGCCAATTGGAGTTGCGTGCGAATATCGAAGCGACCTCTGTCTGGCGCCGGGTAGAGCGTGGCATGATGCTCTTAGTCCGCGGTGAGCAAGGCCAAACGCGTGAGGGGCTTGTGACCTATGTTTCTCCTGTTGCTGATGCGAGCAGTGGACTTGTTGAGGTGCATTTTTTGCTCAACAACAGCGATGCAGCGTTCCTTGCCGGTACGCAAGGTATCGTCAGTTTGCCCCATGGCCAGTGACGTTGTTGCGCTTTTTGCGCGTGTGAGGGAATTACGTCTGATTAGGCTGACCAACGATTTGTGGACAGCATCAGACTATTGGCAAGAATATTTGCGCGTCTTTTGCGCGTTGACCCAATCGAGTTTGCCGCGTGTGTTTCGATTTGATGATGGGCAATGGTATGTCCGTGAGGGTATTAACTTCATCCAAGAGCAACCCCTAAGTGATGCTGAAGAGCGCCCGCATTTGGAGAAGGCATGTCGTCAAAGTTTTGCGCTTGCTGAACTTGTTACAGGTGTTTCGTCGCGTCGTGCCTACGTGTCGTTGGCCCCACTTGAACATGTTGTGTTATGCGTGGAACTTTCCCCAGAGGCCCAGCAGCGACTCTCTGAGGTCATGGTGCGGGCGCAATTGATAGGTGATGTGCCTTCGCACTGGTTACAAGAAGGTCAAGAAGCAGATCAACTCTCCTTAGCAACTATTCAGAAAGACCCCGATTGGTTAAGGTTGCTAGCTCATATTCACGCAGGAAAAAATTTTCGTGTTGCAGCTACAAGTTGGGTGAATGGGCTGGTCAACAAATTTCACCAAGTCGAGTTGGCAGCAGTTGGGTGGCGCCGTGGGGACTATCTCCGTTTAGAAGTTGTGAGTCACTTTGAAAAATTTCAACATAAAACCGAGCTTATCAAATCTCTTGAAGTCGCAATGGAGGAGGCTTCTGATCAGGGAATAAGTATTCTCTATGGTGACGGTCGCACGCAGCCATTTGCGGTACGGGCCCATCAACAGCTCCAGCGCGTACTTGGAAGTCGTGAAATTCTCACTGTGCCGGTCGTGGATAATGAAAGCCAAGATGAAGTTGTGGTTGTTCTTGTCTCTTTTGATCAGCCTCTTCTGACTCAGTTGGAGCCTATTGTACGATATATTGCGTTGACTGTTTTACCGCAGCTGAGGCGTCTACACCAAAAAGACGCGGTATTGTGGGACGAATGGCTGCTGCTCTTGCCCAGTTGTTTAAATTTTTATTGGGACAACAGCATTGGATCTCTAAAGCGGTTGGCATTTTGGTTGTTGTTTTGGTGCTAGCCCTCGTTCTGGTGAAGTTGCCGCATCGGGTTGAAGGTGAAGGACGATTGTTGGCGCGTACATCGCAAGTCGTAACGGCACCTTATGATGGTTTTCTTGATAAAATTCTGGTTGATAGTGGCGATTTTGTAAAAAAAGGTGATGTCATTGTTACCCTGGATACGCAGGATCTTTTGCTGCAGTTGTCGGAAGTAGATGCAGAGCTTTTACGCTTTCAAGCAGAACGTGATGCTGCCCGTGCCCGACGCGAATTGGTAGAAGTTAATATCAATGAAGCTAAAATTGGCCAGACCCAAGCCCGTAGAGAGCGTCTTATAGCATATCTTTCGCAATCACAGCTTAAAGCACCATTTGACGGTGTTGTGGTCGAAGGTGATCGCACAGAATTATTGTCATCACCAGTTGAGTTGGGTGACAAATTATTTCGTATTGCGGCGTTAGACAGTCTGTTTGTCCGGGCAACGATCCTAGAGCATGATGTGGTATTTTTAGACAACAAGATGTCAGGGGAATTTGCGTTTGTAAGCCTTCCACACCTTACGCACCCTGTAACTTTAGACCTTATTTTTCCAGAGGCGAGTTTTGCTGAACAGCGTGGTAACGGTTTTGACTTAGATCTTCGCTTCCAAGAAGGAGCGCAACCTTGGTGGCGTCCCGGTATGTCGGGTGTGGTAAAGCTTGATGCAGGTGATAAGGCTGCATGGTGGATTTTCTCGCATAGAATTATTGATCGCTTACGTTTGTTTTTCTGGTGGTAGACAGATGAGCTCAACTTTCGTTGAAAATTGGTTCAAGGTAGCTCCCTTACAATTGGGATTGCTGCCAACAGTTGAAGTTCATAAGCAACGCTACAGAAATCATATTTGGTATGTTTTGCATGACAGAGGTGGTGACAAATATTTTCGGGTAACCCCCCAAGCCTATAGTTTTCTGTTGCGTTTAAGGCCAGACCAAACGGTTGATGAAATTTGGATGCAAGCTGTTGAAGAAGCCCCTGAAGAGGTACCCTCCCAACAAGAGGTTATGCAGCTACTTGCGCAGCTCCATCATAACAACCTTCTTTTTTTTCGCTCAGAAGCTGACAGCGAAGCGATATTTGCCCGTTTTGCCAAGGGTCGAGAGCGTGAGTTCTTAAGCCATTTAATGGCTTTTATTTACTTTAAAATACCCGTTTGGAACCCAGATGCCTTCCTTGATCGTTGGCGCCATGTGTTGGGGCCAATATTTGGTTGGGTGGGCTTTGCAGTTTGGCTATTTCCAGCACTATTTGCCTTGGGCTTACTTCTTGATGATTGGGGGCGGGTATCTGCCCAAGCCGCAGGCTTAATTTCATGGGAAAATTTACCGTTACTCTACGCAGCCATTTTTATCATGAAGTTGTTCCATGAAATGGCGCATGCTATCGTTTGTAAACGATATGGAGGTCATGTCTACACACTTGGATTGATGTTTATTGTTTTCACACCGCTACCTTATGTTGATGCAAGTTCATCATGGTCGATGCGGCAACAAAAACATCGAATTCATGTAGGTGTTGCAGGCATGTATACGGAAATATTCTTTGCCAGTGTGGCATGTATTGCCTGGTACTATGTAGGACCAGGTATTCTCAGTGGATTTCTTTTTAATGTGATGGTGGCTGGATCAATTTCAGCCGTTATATTCAATGGTAACCCACTCTTGCGTTTTGATGCTTATTTTATGCTCTCAGATGCATTAAACTTACCAAACCTCTACCAAAAATCTTCACAACAATGGTTGTACTGGGCCGATCGTTATGCGCTTGGCACTGTAGGTGCGACCCCTCCGAGTGATCACCCTAATGAACAGAAAATCTTTGCGCTGTATGGTGTTTTAAGTTTTGCCTACCGTATGGTGGTCATGGTTTTTATTACTCAAGTTCTTGCTGATTTGTGGCTAGGTTTTGGAGCCATGATGATTGGTATGCTCTTGATGGTTTGGGTGGTGATGCCACTGTTTAAGCTTTTAAGACATCTCCTCCGCAACCCTTTAACCCGTCCCAATCAAATGCGTGCCATTTCTGTGTGTTTGGGTATTTTTATAAGCTTGGTAGGTGGCTTAGGGTTTATTCCCATTCCTGATGCTTTAGAGGCGCCAGGTGTTGTGCAATCCGTGAGCAAACAAACTTTATATACTATTGCTCGTGGCCGTATTGAGAATGTTCATGTGCGCCATGGTGATTGGGTCTCACAGGGGGACATTCTTGTAGAGATGAGCAATACAGATCTTGATCAAAATATTGCACGCATTGATTATCAACTCGAAGAATTTAATTGGAGATTACGCGCAGCGAGGAGAAACCGGGATATTGACCCTGGTCCTATACTTCAACAAACCCAAGCCCTTCTTGAGCGTAAGGCAGATTTACTACGGCAACAAAATAGCCTCATTGTTCGTGCGCCTCAATCAGGCATTTTTTCTGCGCCATCTCTTGGCTCACGTGTGGGAAGCTTCATTGCCCGTGGTGAGGAGCTGGCCACCATCATTGACGAAAGAGAGTTTCGCCTGTCAACGGTGGTGACACAGGATGATGTATCAACATTGTTTGATGGTCGTGATCTTGATGTAGAGGTGCGGTTGCATGCCAAACCAGGTATCGTCTTTTATCCAGAAAATGTGAGCTTGATACCCTTTCAACGATTTATTCTTCCTTCGCCAGCCATGAGTATACCTGGTGGTGGCGACATTGCGGTTCAACGTGATGCCGAAGGGGTGGAGCGCGCCATTGAACCTTTTTTTGAACTACAAGCACCCTTGAAAAAGCTTGAAGGGGTGCGGTTACAGGAGGGTTTATTGGCCACCGCGCGCATAGCTCTAGAGCCCAAGCCATTGATCAGTAGATGGGTGCGGGATATTTCTCAGACACTTCAGCGACGCTACCAACTATAACAGCCATGACACGTTTTGTGCCTCCTCGAATGCAGCATGCTGAGCGACTTCTTCTTGAAGATGAAATTTCTGGATTTTATTCACTGCTTAAAACCAAATGGAGTGTGTTGGGGATGCGTCAACGTATTGCATCCGTTCGGGATCATTTGTTTATTTATGACCGATTGGATGATGCAGACTTGACTGTGCAAACCCAGCAGGTCGCACAGCGTGCTCGTACGCATATCCATCAAAAACATTTTCAAGAGCAGGCCATTGCAGTCACGACCAGTTGGATGCGGAGACGTTTGGGCATGGCTGCTTATGATGTTCAATTATCAGGTGCTTTACATCTTTTATCTGGGCGTCTGGTCCAATTGGCACCGGGAGAGGGTAAAACGCTTACGATTGGTTTGGCTGCAGGGGTGATGGGCTGGACGGGAAATCCTTGCCATATATTTACAGCGAATGAGTATCTTGCTTGGCGTGACGCGCGTGATCTTCAGCCATTTTACAACGCCCTTGGACTTCGTGCAGGCGCAATAGCCGTTGATGCGAAACCACAAGATAAATTTGAGGCTTATCGCTGTGATGTAACCTACGTTACGGCTAAGCAAGTGTTGGCAGATTACTTACTGGAAAAAATCAGACTAGGCGGTCACCTGACGTCCCTAAATATGGCAATTAACGATATTGTAAATCCTGATGTTTTGCTTATGCGTGGTCTGCATACTGCGATTGTTGACGAAGCAGACAGTATTCTCATTGATGAAGCGACAACCCCTCTCATTATCTCAGCGCCCCATCCTAATCCTTTGTTGGTTCAAAGTGTAAAAAAAGCGCAAGCACTTGTTTCTCAATTTGTTGAGCATGTCCATTATCGCATGATTCATGACCCAGTTGGTATTCACATGACAGAGGCTGGCTATGATTTGGTTGAAAAATGCAAAGTGCAGTTACCAGGCATATGGCGATTTCAAGTGCGTGCTGAGGAGTTGTTTCATCAAGCCTTGATGGCGCGTGATCATTTTAAAAAAGATGAGCATTTTGTTGTTGAAGATGGTAAAGTTATTATTGTCGATGAGTCTACGGGACGACAAATGCCAGGTCGCAGTTGGTCCTATGGATTGCAGCAGGCTATTGAGGCGCAACAGGGGTTAGACATAACTGATCCGAGCAAGACTGAAGATGCCATGAGTTTTCAGGATTTCTTCCGATCTTATCATTTCCTATGTGGCGCTAGTGGAACCTTGCAACAAACAGGGGGAGAATTGTGGCGTATTTTCCGATTGCAGAGGGTAACAATTCCGTCTCGTCTGCCTAGTAAACTCAACATTCATCCTTGGATCTTTTGTCAAACAAAGCGTGAGAAAATAGATAGATTGATAGATGAAATTAAAAGGCGCCATGCATTGGGACAGCCGATATTGGTGGGAACGCGTAGAGTTGCAGATTCAGAGTGGGTCTCTCAACGCCTTTGGGAAGAAGGCTTGGTGCATTCTTTGCTCAATGCCAAAACCTATGAGGCAGAGGATGCTATCGTTGCTCAGGCTGGTCAGAAGGGGTCTATTTGTGTGGCCACGAATATGGCAGGCCGTGGTACCGATATAAAAATTTCCTCAGCAGGTTTGCAGCTGGGGGGATTATGTGTCTTGATGTTTGAGCCCCATGAGGCAGCGCGGATAGACTGGCAGTTGTTTGGCCGCGCTGGGCGGCAAGGACAAGTAGGTGAGGTTGTACCTTTCGTTTGTCCAGAGGACGATCTTTGGACGAAAGGTTTGGGAACTGCACGCATATTTTTGCGTTATCTTGATCAGCCTTGGTTTACCTCTCACTTGGTTCGCTTCTGTCAATCACAGCGCCAGCGTGTAGCATCACGCTTGCGACATAGGCTGAGACAATCCCAAAAACGACAACAAGACCTGATCAGTTTTTCCAAAAATTGATGATATGTCGATTTTTAGAAGGTATCTTTAGTTAGATTCAAGAATGTTGGGCAAACCATAGCTGCATTTACCGAGGTTTGGCCAATGTTTGGCCAATGTTTGGCATGAACATGGCGGTCGTAGCTGTTTGTTTTGCGTAGCATAGGCTACGTATGAGAAGATGAGATGGATTAAATGACCAGGGTTGTTGGATTCCAAAATATAATGCTCCAAAGATCTAAGGCTGTCCGCGATCCTTTGAATGTAATGTTTCCTCGCAATAAACGTAATTTTGTATGCGTTGTTTCATAACTCGTTGATTTATAACTTCATATTTTTTTTCAAGCATGTATAGTTGGGGTAATAATAAATAAAAACAAAGCATAAGCGCATTGTGGGAGGGACGTTTTATGTCTGGTTCTAATACAATTTCCTCTGCCCAATTTGGGGCATTATCCACCGGGTTTCATGTGCTGGCGCAAAGACTTGACGACGCGCAAGAGTATCTCCATTTGGATTTGGAACTCTCAGCTTTATCCCAACCTCTTGCGACATTAAGTGGATATGCAGTTGATTTTCATGAGGGAATTGCCAATGCTGTGGCAAACATTTCCGTTAATACGGATAGTAGCTTTGATGATGTTGCCGGTTATCTTTCAACAGCCATATCAGGATTTGGAGAATTTGACGTCCATGATGTTACCTATAGTCTAGATAATTCTATTATAGGACGACAGGTAGCTTGGTTCGATATTGATGTTTCCAAAACCAACGTCCTCTTCAGACTATATGTTGGATTTATCTTCGTTGAATGGCTTCCATTAGGTGGAACTCGCTGTTGATTTTGAAACAGCCTTTGGTAAGGGATATGGGTTGGTGTTGATCTTGCGCAGGCAGCTGGAAGCATAGATCAAGCAATATTGTTTGATATCGATGATTTTGGGATCGACTTGAATGTTGATCAGATCGTTGAAGATGTTTTTGCAAGCTATGGCGTTTATGACTGGTATTCAGACACGCCGTTGGTTTGCAGGCAGGGTTAAATTGATTTGATCGAAATGTTGATGGTTTTGTTGAGCTTGGGGCATTGAGTTCTCTCAGCTATGATCAGCTTTTTGATATTCAACCTTCGGATCTCGCATCATTGGTGCAGGATTTTGAGGTTGCCATTCCTTTTTCGTTAGATGTGGCAGGTTTTGATCAATTTGGTGAGGCGCTAGAGCTTGTTATAGAAGCCGATAATATCTTTGACCCCGAGACATTTTTGCTCTCATTACCAGATCTGACCATAGACGGTGCAGCTTTTGATTTTCAAAGTTCGCCGACATGTCTGTTGCAGAAATAGGCGCCTATTTGGTTGAACTCGTGCAATTGTTGCCCACAACACTTGAGCAGTGGGACCTTCCTTTCCTTGAGGACTCCATGGCGCAATTGATGGATCTTCAAGAAGAACTTGAGCTTTTTGTGGATGGGTTTCGAGATGAATTTGGAAACTGGACCTTCGATGGAATTCAAATATCTGTTCAGCAAATGACTTGAGCGCTTGAGCAAAGACTGAAGATTTAGGTTCGCCAGGCTCTATTGATATCAACCTAACATGGAATGATGCTCAAGATGCTTTAGAATGGACTTTCCCATACCAAACGAGTTTCGATATTGAAGAACAGTTTGCTCTAGAGGGGTTGCTCCCAGACAATTTGGCGGGTGCATCTGTTCTGGAGCTGGGGAGCTTTCGCTTGAAGGAAATGTTGCATTTAACCTAACGGGTGGCTTTTGCGCTTGCCAATAGCGCCAATGTAGATCCTGTGGATGGATTGACATTACTCACAGATATAAATTCAGGCATAGGTTTGATAGGTGCCGGTTTGCTTGCTGAAGAAGCAGATATGCGCATCCAGCTGTCTGATGGCCGTGTGTTAGAAATTGATCTTGATGGCGCCTACTCAAAACTTATCCAGCTGGATGATACGGAAATAGCTCTAGCTGCAACAGGTGTGGAAAACCTTGGCGGCAGCGCAACGGTTCAGGATTTGCTAGACCTTTTCAATGATCTTGGAACGATCAATAGTGGTGGTAGTGACGAAATTCTCCTGGATGTGGATGTGCAAGATAGCAGACTTGTGTTCACAGATCATACGTCTGGAGCGGAAGATTTTGCGATTTTTGCAGCAACATTAGAAGCAAGTACTTACTATGTGTTGATATCACATCATCTACAGCCCTCTGAGTTGGGGCCATGGGGCAGATGAAAGTCAGAATGCCACGGGGCTTGCTACCCTCACCGGACATTCTCTTGAATCGCTATCTTTTGCCGATCGCGTTTTTGTGCGCGAAACATCAGAAACTGATACGCCTTTGGTGAATGCGTCTTTGCTACTGTCTGCACAAGCTGCAGGGGGATTTTCTGTAGGACCATTCTCTTATGCCATCGAAAATGCCGATCTTGAGGGTTACACAGGGTATCATGTAGATCTTTTGGATCCCGCAACAGGTTTGGATGATGGTTATATTTTCCTTTCTGAGCTTGATGATGCTGCCCTCAGCGATGTCTTAGAAGAC
>JAYPQH010000009.1:0-31462 GCA_038131935.1 Alphaproteobacteria bacterium
AGATGGATAAGCGCAAGATCGAACATATCTGCTCGAATCAAATAACTTGATGAATCAAACAACGATGATAGACAGAATACGCAATGAGTGCACTTATTTTGCTCTGGCAATTGCATATATTCAAAGATTTGAACTGTGGATAAATTTACAATTTGTTAAGGTAATTTAGGTAAATTTTTTTCGATATTATGTTGATTATACAAGCTTTGATGAGGTTATCCACAGGCGCGGCAATTCTTGTCACAAAATTTTAAAAAAAGTTGTTGTTGCATCAATAGGACGGTGTTATAACAAATCCCATTATTTTGGGTGCGAAACGTTGCGCAAGGTTTTACAAACACTTGTCAAGTAATGTTTTGTGCTTACTTACATTTTTTTGAATAACGAAAGGTGAACTCCTGATGAGTGCATTTGACCCTGATTTGCATCAACGCGCAATTCTCCATACTGCCGAGCAGCAACTTTGGTGGGCCGTGATGCGTGCAACGTTAGAAGATGCGTGCAAGGGCCGTGATTTGGATGAGAGAGAGTATGCGCGTGATTGGATTGCTGGGCGTCGCTTTCCGTAAGGACCGCGATATGATCTGCTCTTTTTGTAATCTTGAGCCTGATTGGATGGATCGTTTGGCTTTGCATCTTGAAACATCTGGTTGGAAATTAGCAAGTTTACCTAAGGGACTATTGCTCGACGCAGAGGGTTAATGGCTTACCTTCCTCATCTCAGTTGGTGAGGAGGATTACTTGAGAAAAAACGCACTTGTAACCGGAGCTAGCAGCGGTATTGGGCTTGAGCTCGCATTGGAGCTTGGTGCTCGTGGTTACCATGTTGTTTGTATCGCATCTGGTGAAGGCAAATTGGCTAAGGCCATTCAGCTCCTTCATAGCAAGGATATTCTGCGGAATATTATGTCCTGTGACTTGTCAAAACTGGCAGAACGACAAAGGTTTGATAGCTGAATTTTCAAGGGAGATCAATCCATTTTCTTGCCAACAATGCTGGTGTTGGGATGCTGGGTCCGTTTCTTGAGGTTGGATTGCACACACATCAGAATATATGTAGTTTGAACATCGATGCCGTTCAGCATTTGTGTCATGCGTTTGGTAAAACCATGCAGGATAATCGACATGGATATATCATCAATGTAGCATCTGTTGCTGGGTTTATTCCCGGACCAGATATGGCAAGTTATTTTGCCTCCAAAGCTGCGGTGATTTCATTTTCCTTAGCCTTAAGAGAAGAATTGAAATCAAGTTCTGTGCATGTCACAGCCTTATGTCCAGGTATAACGAAAACGTCATTTTTTGAACGTGCACAATGCCAACAGAACTTTTTGAAGGCGCCTTCATTTTTGATTGGTGATGCACGTGTTGTAGCACGTGACGCCATTAATGCGGTCATCAAGAATGAAGCCATATGTATCCCAGGAAAATTGAACAAAATAGCTGTTCGATTGGCCAAAGCCTTACCATCACAATGGCTATCAGCACTTTCTCATCGGTAGAAGTAATTTCCTAGGCAATATTTTTCCATCAATGATTAAGAGCCCTAGGATATTCGTAAAAAGCCCCGAAAACTGATATAAGGAGACATCTTCTCCTAATAAGGTTATGCCAATAACCAGGGCAACCGCCGGCACCATGAGGGTAACAAGCATCAAATTGACGGCACCTGACAGGGTTAAAATCATGAAAAAGCACATAAGCCAGAGCTGTTCCCACTGATCCAAGAACAACAATAGCCCAAAAACCCTGACTCCCTATAGAGATACCATATTCCTAATCCTGAAATGCAAAAAGGTTAATATGAAACTTGCTGCCCAATACTTGAAAAATGCAATATTTAAAAATCCAGTCGGCAAGCGCTTGGCCAAAACGGTTGACACAGCATAACTATTAGCCGCCAACAAAACAGCCAGTGCATAAATGATGCTGGTACTTTTTATGGTAATATTTTCCCAAAGTGCCAACAGAAGTCCTAGAAATCCAATCAAAATACCAATCAGTTTTCTCTTATGGAACGGTTCATCTTTTTGTTAAAAAATGGGCATAAATGATGCCAAATAAAGGAACAGTTGCATTCAGCAATGATGCAAAAGATGAGGTTAGCCCTGTTTGACCATAAGCAATCAAACCAAATGGAATAACATTATTACCAAGACCTAAAAGCATCATGCCCATGATCATTAATGGACTTGGTAGTTTGGTGAAAAAGTACCAAAATGGCATGAGGCATAAAGCGGCGACACTAACCCGTAACCATGCTAATGTCAGCGGATCATAAGTTTCCAATCCTATTTCTATACATGCAAAGGAAGCACCCCAAATAAGACTGAGTGCAACAAACAAACCCCACGCCATTGTGCTCATTTGTTGTCCTTTAGAAACTTAAAAAAACCCTCGGTGGTAGATGCTTTAATGCAAACAACCGCTGGATCTTGATAAGGATGAATAGATGGTAATTGGGTCATAATGTCCATAACTTTGCCATCCATTGCTTTAATGAAGAGGTAATATTCTTCAGCTTCAACAAGCTCATCACCATCTTGATATATAGATATACCACCTGGGATAATATTCACGCAGAACGCTAATTTTTCTGAAACCAATTGTTTTGCTATGCGTTTGGCATCCTTTTTTTGTTGGAACATGTTGTGTAAATGAGATCTAGATTCTCTTGTATCATCCACGCTGTTCCCATTTTAACATGATCTGCTCTTGGACCTTATGGACCAAACCCTTTGATGAAAAAACCCAAGAGGAAATCTGCATCCATTTTGGTGATGCTTTAAGAGCATTATCCCTGTTAACCCCGAGAAAACTGTTTGCAAACATATAACATAATTCCAAGTCATGAGATGTCATAACGATTGCTGTGACCTTGATCGCATAGTTTTGCGCAGACTTGAAAATATTTCCGATCGATCTGGTGGATCAAGTGCAGCAAAGGGTTCATCTAAAAAATGCACCAAGCCTGGACTGATCAATGAACGACACAGTCGAACACGTGCCAACTGTCCATATGAAATTTCGTTCGTATATTTATCAAGAATATGATCGATACCTAAGTTGGTAATCATGGCTGCAAACTGAGCTGTCTCCAAATCCATACCTGATAGTTGCAATACTTCCCGAACAGATAGAGGCCAGTGAATTTGATTGGATTTGAGAGGTAAGTTGTTTGCACGAAACGTTTTATATCTCCTGAGTGGGGGGGCAATAATCCTGCTAATGTTTTAAGAAGTGTTGATTTTCCTGCACCATTTGGCCCGACAATAACCATCAATTCACCGATGTCTATGTTCAAATCCAAAGGTCCAATGGGAGGGGACTGAGGATGAGCACTCATCAGCATTTTTGTGGATATTACTGCCATTGCTTCGCCCCACGTAATGCAACATGAAGAAAGATAGGGGCTCCCAGTAGCCCTGTGACCACACCCAATTGCAACGGGATTCCACCCGATAAATGCAGCACCAATTGGTCTGCAAACAACGTCAACAATGCCCCGCCCACAGCACTTGGCCACAGTAAGTTTTGATGGTAAAGCACCAAAGATACAATCTAAGAAGGTGTGGCACAATGATTCCAACAAACCCTACAACACCTGCCACAGCGACACTTGAGGCCACAATCAAGCTGGACCCAATAATTAAAAAAAAACCAACTTTGACAAAGGATGTTCCCAGTGATTGCGCTTCATCTATACCTAAACTTAAGCGGTCAAGATGTTTTCCTTGATAACTTATAAGCCATAATCCAACCAAGGTACTTGGGAAAAACCAAACCATATCTTCAAGCTTCACATTGGCCACACTTCCAAGAAGCCAGCGCATGACCTCAAAAGCGGCGAAAGGTGAGGGGGCTAGGTTTAAAAACAGTGATATCAAAGCTGCGGCAAGCGCATTTAATGCAACCCCAGAAAGGATAAGAACAGTGCTGTTTAATTGCTGGTAACGTACAAGACTATAAATGACTCCTATTGCCAATATGGAACCAAATAAAGCTGTCAGAAACAATAACCAACCTGAGGACCAGCCCACCCAATAAAACCCAATCACACAACATAAAGCTGCTGTAGAAGACACACCTAACAAAGAATGATCAGCTAGAGGATTGCGGGTAAAACCTTGCATGGCAGCACCGGCCATTCCTAGTCCTGCACCCAATAAAATGGCCGCACATGGTCTTGGAAACCTAATTTCAATAAAAATAGGCCAGGCCCATGGATCCCCTAAAAGCGCTTGAACAAACAACTCTGGACCCAAAGCCCCTTGAGTAAGCGAAAAAAGAAACATGGCCACCAATAAGAGAAGAAGAAATTTCATAGGTAATATTTGCTTCATTTTATGGCCTGTCTTAGATCTTGTAGCCATTGAATAGTCCAAGGCCCTGGGCAATTCCAATATTTTGATTGTGCACCGAGCACCAAGCTATTTTTATGCAAGCCTTGAGATAATTCCATGTCACGTATCATCTGGCCTGACAGATCAAGTGCGTTTCCGACTTTTTCTAAAATAATGATATCCGGAGGGTTATGCAGCAATTCTTCTCTCTCGACCTTATAACTCCATCCATTATGTTGTTTCCATGACGTCAACCCCGCCCAAGTTAACCATTGCATGGCTGGGTGGTCTGTTCCTAGGGCATAACCACGAGGAGCAATGATAAGAACGCTTTGAGATTGGAAAAGCCCCTTGACCGTTTCGAGGGCCTTTTGAGCTTGTTTGGGCGCATTCACGGGAAAAGACAGGCCAAAGACATTAACTTTTCCAGATTGCTTGCCCAAAATATTGGGTTTCCTGTCTCATTCAATCGCACTGTTTTTATGTGATCTCTTTGAAAATATGCGTGACAAAGGCCGGCACATATTGATCAAAATAAGCTTTGTCACGTTTTGTGCCAAAAATGTCCTCAACATTGGCGTGTAAAACGGGAAACTGGCGGGCCTTTTCTGCCATGGGTGAAAGGTTGTCATCTGATGAGGTGTAACCAAAGCCTGCCATATCTTCTTGGTGATCATAATAAAGCAACCATTGATCAGCGCAAAAACTCAAAGATGCAAGTTTGGCCGTTGCATCAGATGCAAACAGACAAGATAAAACTGCTATGCTTTTAGCACATGTCGCACGGTGTCAGAACGCAAACGAAACACCTGTGAATACACCCAAACCTGGCTGAAGATAATGGAGTGTTTGATTGCCAACAAAGTCATCAGAGAGGGTGTACCGATCATCAAAAAGATTGTTGATATCAGCATGTATAGTTATGTTTTTGCTCACTTGATAGCGTGCGTGAATATCCACGACAAAAAAATCATCAAGCATAGGGTGAGGATCAAACAAACCATAAATTTCACTGGATGTGTCAAACCTTGTACTCATATGAAACCGTGATCTTAACCCTGCATTCCATGACCCTTCTTTAAAATAGAACCCTAGTTGTCCCGCATGACGGGGAACGCCATTGGCAATCTTTTGTTTTCCATTGACATCATTATTTCGAGATAAGGTGTAGGTGTAATCAGCATGGATATGCAAAGGATCTAAGGCCCAAGTTGTGAACCATTCAAGCCCATAAGCTGTGCTTGTTCCCTGTGGTTGAACGTAACGGGTATCTTGATAACCCGATGCTACGTAAAGATCATCATCAAAAAATATTTTGTTTTTAATATCACGTTTAAATAGCTGCAAACCCACCGTGACATCATCAAGCATCACTTCAAAACCCATATCAAAGGATCTTGATTTCTCTGCTGACAATCCACTTGCACCCACGACAGCGTTGTCTGGACTGTTTAGTGACGGACGATATAGTTCATATAAAGAGGGCGCTCGGTAGCCTGTCTCAACATTTCCTTGAACAGACAACCAATTCGTTAATTCCAATCGCGACCCGAATGCAAATGTTAAAAAGTTGTCTTCATAGGCGTGGTTTTCCCAACGTAATCCTGTGTGTGTGCTACTTTGTCAAAAGGTTTCAAATGGATCGGCATACAATCCCCAACTATCTATGCCTTCACTAAGATAGCCTTCTGATGTCTGTAACTTTAGACGTTCGTCCGTATATGCTCCACCAAAACTCACAACCCCCAAGTCATAATCAAGAATGAAGCGCGCATCACCATGTCGTCTATCACCGAGATAATCATCTCTTGCGTCATAAAAATATCTTGTACCATCGAAGACATAACTTCCTGATGAATATTGCTCTACGCGGTCTGATAGGCGTTGCTGAAACGAAAATACACCTGATAGCAACCAAGCATCAGTTTCCAACAATGGCATATCAGCTGATAAACGGTAGGCTTTACTTTCGACATGCTGGCCAATGATATCAGCCTCTGGCACGTTAAGCTCAAATTTTGAGTCATACTCAGTCTCTGTTTCTCCATATTGCGCCACAAATTCTAGTGTAGCGCCAGGTGAAAATTCATGTTGTAGAGAGGTCGCTATAAATTTTGGGAAGACGCGTCTTTCTCTTGGTCTTGTGCAATTGAGGACCTATTTTGAATTTCACCCCGGATACATAAAGACCAAAAATCTATGTTTCATCGGATGTTTGAAATTTTGTATACCCGTCCAAATCGCCATTTTGCCGAACACGAAGCAATCCCACCTGGCTACTTTTTGCTTGTTGTCCAGCATCAAAAATTTTGCATTCACCACACCTGAAACTGCATTTGCGCCGTATAGTGGCCCAGATGAACCTCGCAATACCTCTACCCGTGACATTCCCATAACGGGTAAAAAGTTCAGCAATGGTTCGGTTTGGGGCGCGGTAACGTCTGACAAATCTATGCCATCGAGGGTTGCCTTCATGTAATACCCTTCAGCACCTCGAATTCTAAGGCTTCCACGCGACCCTGGCCCACCATTCCTTGTCGCTTAAACACCAGGAATACCATGACTTAATTCGAGGATATCTTGCGGAGAAAAATCAATGATTTCTTCCTCTGTTCGTGCAGTTACCCGACGAGACAATTGATCAGAACCAATGGGCGAAAGGGAACCTGAAACAATAATGTCAATTTGATCTTTTGATATCATATTTGTGGTTTGCTGTGCCTGTCCATCTGGAACTATAAACAAACAGCACGCGAACGCGTAGCACCATTTAGCCATGCGCATCATCCTTTTCCCAAAAAGCTGAGCATGACCAAAAGGCAAGCCACAGCTGCGATCTATAACAAATCACCGCTGCGGTTTCTGCCGCCATCTTTCGCACCCCGCGAAGATGTGGGTGAAGCCCATAGGCAGGTCTCCTGACTTCTAGGTCTATGTTTCAGCTCAACCTTCCCGGTTTCCCAGTGGTTATAAAATGAGCCGTCACTCACTAGTCACAGTTGCGGGGGCAGTTCCGGATACGAACCGGATTCCCTTTTCATTGGCGTTAAGCCAAACCTATAAGTAATTATGAATATCAAGAGGTTTCTCAAAAGGGTCAATATGTTCTTTTGGGGTTAAGACGAAAGTGTTGCTTATGGATATAGATTTTGATGATTACTGAATTGTTGCAAGCACAGGCTACTCAATCATTTGTTTTACAAATTTTGTTTGGGTTCTGTGCACTCTTGATGGGACTGATATTGGTAACTGTTATAAGATTTGCCCGTGCAGGGGTGTGGCGTCATTTATCTCAAGATCAAAAACTCTCACCTCTTGATTTGTTTACTTTAAGAAAAACCGTAAGAGCGATAGAAATTATTGCACAAATAGCGCCAATGCTGGGCTTATTAGGAACTGTTTTGGGTATGATAGAGGTGTTCCAAGTTGTGGCTTCGCAAACAGGCATGGCACAACCGTCAGATATGGCGACGGGCATTTGGGAAGCTTTGTTGACAACCGCCATGGGCCTAATTGTAGCAGTTCCCGCATCTTTGGCTGCAGCATTTTTTGAAACTTCTTTAGAACGGCATTACCCTCCATCTACGATGGGAGAAAACTCATGAGGGCAGGGCGAAGCCTTGTTTTGACAAGTATGGTGGATCTTGTGTTCATCCTACTGATTTTTTTCCTACTGGCGTTGTCACTGCAAAAACCCTCTGTGACAAGCATCCCGCTACATGGTTTAGCCATCAAGCAAGAGCGTCAAAACAAAATTAAAGTACTCGATATACATGATGAGTTTTTGATGTTTATGGGTGAAAGGCTTAACAATCATGACTTATCAAATTGGCTCACCCAGCATGACAATAGGGATATTGTTCTTTTGAGGGCTCGCGACGGTGTGACTTGGCAAAGTATGAGAGACGTCATCGATATTTTAGAAAGTGCCGAGGTTGAATATGGCTTCATTCGTTAAACTTCAACAGGGTTATCTTCTGGCCATGATTAACGTAGGGTTGCTGTTGTTGATGTTTGTTGTCGTTATGGGAACAGGTCGGCCTGAAGGGTTTAACGACCTAGCAGTCGGAACGCGTGATAGAGCCATCTATCAAGGACTTGATGCATTTGGGTGGGCAAGCAACAAAGATAATGCGACCATCATCAATTCCATCAAAGTGGACAGCGCAAGTGAGATTGTGATTTGGCTCGATAAAGATGCTGATATGATATCTTTTTTAGCATTTACTGATCTCTTGAAACAAATTGGGGTGGAGAAGATACATCTCGCCTACTGGGGCACGTCATAAATGGTGTCCATCGCAAAAAAGAGTGACTGGTTGTTGGCTTTTTTATTGGTAGCTGGAGCTGCTGGGTTATTTTTTTCCACTTCAGAACCGTCAAACCTATCCAATCCCACAACGGAGACAAACCAAAGCCTTTTGGACAAAACA
This sequence comes from Alphaproteobacteria bacterium, assembly GCA_038131935.1. Classification (GTDB taxonomy): domain Bacteria; phylum Pseudomonadota; class Alphaproteobacteria; order UBA8317; family UBA8317; genus UBA8317. Next base: position 8,777 of record JAYPQH010000009.1, read on the forward strand.
AACGAGAAATATCAACGGTTTACTGAAATGAATTTGTATGAATGGTCAGACATTATCCAAACGAAAAACATCAATACCATCAATAACGACCAAAACATCTTGCAACCTTCATTCCCTGAACATACATCACCATCAAGCGAGAACGAAAATATCTCAATACAATCAGAGGTATACCATACTGAAACTCCAACATTGGATGGACAGATACCTTCTCCTATTCAAGCAAACATGCCGGTATTTATTGACGACCTCCCTCCAAGTCATCCTACCATCACACCCATACCAATAAAGATGGTAAATCCAGTTGAGGACATTGTCCAAAAAGTTCAAGAAATCAAATCAATAGATCTTATTAATGACAACCCATATGATCTTTTGAGCCGACCTAAGCCGCGTCCAACAAATATTTCACGGTTGCCTTTACAGAAAAGTGTAACCAAGACAGATACATCAAATTCTACGGACGCATTGGAGAAACAACAAAATAATTTGGTCTACAGAAGCTCAATTATAAGCCTCGTTAAACAAAACATTATCTATCCCCGGCGGCTAAAAAGGCTTGGAATTGGCGGCGTGGGGTCTCTTGTTATCACCATTCAACCAGATGGATTGGTGGACTCTTTTCAGATCACTCAGAGTACGGGTCATGAAGGCCTTGATAAAGCTATAGTTGACAGCATATCAAAATCTGTTCCATTTCCCCCGCACACAGACGATCCATTTTTGACGGTGGAAATGTCTATCTGTTTTCAGCAAGAAAGTTGTTCATATGTCTATAAGTAAACATTTTGTTACACATGTTTTTCTCATGATGGTGATTATATGTTTATCCAATTACTTGGTGCAGTTCCCTATAAACCTACCTGTACTTAGAGATTACCTTGACATTTGGTGCCCTGACATATCCCTTAGCATTTTTGTTAACAGATCTTACCAATAGATCATATGGAGCCAAACATGCGCGATATGTTGTCTATATTGGCTTTGTGTTGGCTGTTGTGTTGTCTATTTGGCTTGCGACCCCAAGAATTGCCATTGCGTCAGGAACCGCATTTTTAACAGCGCAGTTGCTTGATATTACTGTTTTCAATTGGCTTCGCCATAGAACCTGGTGGCAAGCGCCTTTATGTTCATCGATTTTGGGTTCTATCGTTGACACATATCTATTCTTTGGCATTGCCTTTATTGGGGTTTTGGACAATTGGGGGCAGTTGGCATTCGGTGACTTGTTGTTTAAATTTCTCTTTGCCGCAATGATGCTTATTCCGTTCAAATTTGCGGCAAAACGCATGCAAGCCGTGTGATGACACGGAACAACGCCTCATCACTACGCTTTAACCTTACAACGAATAGATTACCGTAATGTAATCTATTTATGTGTGTTGTGCTTTTGATAGAAATTGGTCTTGATGGGTACTATTACATCAATTTCGTTGCCATCGCTGGTTTGAAGTTTCAACTCTATTTGCTTCATGTCACGGGGCCGATCCCCAACATCAAAAAACATAATATGTTTTCCCCCGCGTTCTAACCTCAGGGTGCCTTGGGCTGGTATGGTGAGCTTTTCCACACGTCGCATCCGCATGATGCCATTATCATGTACATGGGTATGAAGTTCAACAGCACCAACGTCCTTGGCCTGTCCAGAAATAATGTCAACGGGAACTTTGCTTTCATTGATAATTTCCATGAAACCCGCACCAATATTGCGTTCTGTGACACGTCCATGCGGATTTTGCACTTTCAGATCAGCTGCATAACAAACCTCAAAGGAATGTAGAGAACAGAATACCAAACCTACGGAGGCCACAAATTTATAAAACATCGCACTTTCACCCTTCTTGTACTAGATATAGTTCCAGAACACATAAGATTATGGCACAAAAGGGGCAAAGATGCGCAAAGAAGTCATTGAAGCGTCGGTGGTAGCAGGTTTAAAGGTTGCCTTTGCCGACGGGGTTCTTCAAGCACATGAACGTGAACGTCTCATACAAAAGATGCGTGAGCACATCTCAGGAAACATTATCGCGCAGGGTCAGTTTACAAAATATATGGAGCAATATCTTGAAGCATATCGTCATCATGGTGTGAATATAGCACAAGCAACAGATGTTTGTTTGTCTCAATCTTTTTCCCATGAAGAAAAAGACGTAATTTTGCGTGTATGTATTGCAGTTGGATTGTCAAAAAAAGTAATGAGCTACGTTGAAAAGCGAGCTTGTTGTGAAGTTGCTTTACGCTTGAATATGGACCCTAAAACCTATGATCTTGAATAAAAATGAAGCTATTTGGGTGGCAAGTTTATTGGCTACCAATCGCTATAAAATACTTAAGAAGGTTGATATGGCTGGTATGACCCTTCCTGCGTCTGTAGGTGGGGAAAAAACTGCCCTGTTTATCGATGTTGAGACAACAGGCCTCGATCGTGAAAAAGACAAAGTAATTGAAATTGGTATGCAGCAATTTCATTTTGATCGAGAAGATAAGTTGGTTGGTTTGGGTGATAGTTATCAAGGATTTCAGGACCCACTGGAGCCGTTGTCCGCGGACGTAGAACGAATCACTGGCATCACAAATGATGACCTCAAAGATAAGCAGTTGGATGAGATAGCAATGAACAAAATTGCAGATGGATCTAAACTTATCTTAGCCCATAATGCGTCTTTTGATCGGCCCTTTATTGAACGTCTCTTGCCGCAAACCAAAGATATGGCATGGGCATGTAGCATGAAGGATGTGCCTTGGGATGATTGGGGTATCAAAAGTAAGTCTTTGGATTATATCCTCATGCAATATGGCTTTTATCATGACGCCCATCGGGCATTAAATGATGTAGAAGCATGTATTCAACTTTTGGCGACAACGTTAGAAGAAGATAATCGCACCATACTTGATCATCTTTTGAAAACGGCGCGAAAACCAACCTTTTTCCTCTTGCTCACACAAACACCCATCTCGTTTAAAGACCAACTTAAAGCGCAGGGATGCCAATGGTATCCAGAACAAAAGACCATGCCAAAGGGTTGGGGGCGTGTATTTGGAGAATATGAAGACATGTTGAACTTCATGGACCAAGTTCAAACATCAGTTGGTCAAGTGGATGCATTTTACTGCAAAGAAACTGCGTTTCAACGATACAAACTTCATCGTGAGTTTCATCAATTCACCAAGATTGATGCCAGGGGATAACAAACCAATGATTATTGAGAATTATCAATCTGTTGTTAGTGATATCAAACATGCTGCTGCATTGTCTAACCGGCAAGCAACCGACATTTCTCTGGTGGCGGTATCTAAAACATTTTCCGCAGATTGTATTCAACCATTACTAGCCCACGGCCATCGGATTTTTGGTGAAAATAGGATCCAGGAAGTCGAGGAAAAATGGCCATATTTAAGGTCGTTATATAGTGATATACAATTGCATCTGATTGGCCCTTTGCAGTCCAACAAAGTTCGCAAGGCTATCCAATTGGTTGATGTCATTGAGACCATTGATAAGCCTGACTTACTCGATAGGCTATGTCGAATTACACAAGAAGAAGAAAAATTTCCTGATATTTTCATTCAAGTAAATATAGGTGAAGAAACGCAAAAAGCGGGATGTTTACCAGTTAAGTTTTCTGAATTGGTTGCGATGGCAAGATCTGATTACAAAGGTCAACTGCGCGGAATCATGGTTATTCCACCTATTGACCAAGAACCAGCACCATATTTTGCGTGGGCAAGACAGCTAGCCGATGATGAAGGCTTGGAATCATGTTCCATGGGTATGAGCGGGGATTACAAAATTGCCATCGCCCAAGGAAGCAATTACGTACGCGTTGGATCCGCCATCTTTGGTCAGCGGGAAACCCAATCACACAAGGTCAACGATCCAATTCAACATCAATAACCTCGTTGTCTCGGTTTTTTTGATGAATTTTTGACCAATCATTCATGAATGACTTCACCAAAAATACCAACAATCCAATGAAAGCAATGTAAGGCATTAAAAAGAGGATAAGCCCCATAATGAAAATTGCTCCAACGCCTACGCAAAAAATCACCACATGCTTGATCAACACAAATGCATATGGGTTTTCTGTGCGGTAATGGTGAATTTTGTGGTACCTTTTCACGTATGACTCCTCGATGGTAGTTAACCATTATTGTACACATTTCAGTTGTCGAGGAAACCATGTCAAACGAAAAACCGAATCCTCGGGAAGCTCGATTGCAGCAAGCCTTGCGTGAAAATCTTAAGCGGCGCAAACAGCAGCAACGATATAGGCAAGAAAATTTGCCCAATAATGAGGAAGGCACAGATGGATGCACTAAAAATTGAGGGGAATGGACCTTTAAAGGGGTCTATTCATGTATCAGGTTCAAAAAACGCCGCTCTTCCTCTCATGTGCTGCAGCCTTTTGTCAGATCAATCCTTGCAACTTTCTAACGTACCACATCTTGCTGACATCCAGACGATGCAAAGGCTTCTTCATGATATGGGGGTGGAGATATCCCACCATGATGATCTGATGACCATGCGCTGTCATCATTTAAAAACGGCTGAAGCACCTTATGACCATGTCAGAAAAATGCGTGCAAGCATACTCGTCCTAGGTCCTCTCTTAACCCGTCATGGTCGCGCTAAGGTGTCATTGCCTGGTGGATGTGCTATTGGCACGCGCCCTGTAGATTTGCATCTTAGCGCTATGGAAAAGTTAGGTGCTCATATTGAACTTAGAGATGGTTATGTTGAGGCCTCAGTTTCAAATGGACTCACAGGTTCTAAAATAGTTTTTCCTAAGGTTTCAGTGGGTGCCACCGAAAATGCCATGATGGCGGCCACCCTTGCAAAAGGAAAAACAACATTAATCAATGCAGCTCGAGAACCAGAAATCATAGATTTGGCGCAATGTTTGCGCAGCATGGGGGCAATCATTACAGGTGATGGCACTGACCAAATCATCATTGAGGGTGTTGATAACTTAAAAGGCACCACGCATAGCGTCGTTTCAGATCGCATAGAAGCAGGTACATTTATCTTATCAGCCGTCGCTACCCGTGGTATCGTTTCCATTCACGGTGCCCGTGCGGAACATCTAACAGCACTCATAGAAAAACTTGAAAGAATGGGGGTTAATCTCTCACTTCAGGAGAACCAAATCATCGTAGATGCGGAGACTTGCGGCCCACTCACACCAGTGGATGTGGACACACAACCATATCCCGGTTTCCCAACAGATTTACAGGCTCAAATGATGGCAGTCCTGGCACAATGTCCAGGGGATGCTCTGTTGACTGAAAATATTTTTGAAAATCGTTTCATGCATGTTCCTGAACTGATCCGTATGGGGGCAAATGTAACGTTAAAGGGCCCACATGCACGTGTAAGAGGACAAGCTCAGTTAAAAGGTGCACCCGTGATGGCAACTGACTTAAGGGCGTCTGTATCCCTTGTAATGGCAGCCCTTGCAGCGGAGGGAACAACCATTGTGAAACGCGTCTATCATCTTGACCGCGGGTATGAAAAACTCGAAGAAAAGCTGTCTGCTTGTGGGGCAAAAATTGAACGAATTAAGGATTCTTAGTCATGCCAAAGCGTGTCTACATTATCGACCCTGATGATATTTTAGCGCTCTCTAGCACACTTCAAGATGCGATCATACGTGCCAATGACATTCGGCATTTGCCCCAGTCTCAACAATTATTGCTGTCTGGTTCTCGCCTTGTTCAAGGACCTTCCAACGCCCTGCGTCAAAACTTTTTGATCCGTATTTTTCATGTGGGTTCTGTTCAAGGGCGATATTTTGACCAAAGAAATGCTGGTGATTTTTTTGTGTTGCTTCATATTAAGTTGCAACATGATGATCGACAGTTGTTGTTACAATTCGCAGGTGGCGCGGATCTTAAAATTGATATGAAGTCTATATATATGGAGTTAAGTGATCATGACGAACCCTGGCAGGCTAAGGCCTTGCCCAGCCATGATGATGAGACCTATTAACCAATTTCAAATTACCAACATAATGGATTTTTTATGCCTGAAATATTACGTTTCGATCAGAAGAATTTTTCACAGTGCGTTTTGTCTCTTATTGGGCGCAAACGAGAATTGTCTTCTGATATCCGCGAAAATGTTGCCCGTATCATCGAAGAGGTGCAAAAAAATGGCGATGAGGCAGTTATTTCATTAACATCAAAATTTGATGGGCACTTGCTAGAACAAAACTCCATGCGTTTAAGCCAGGATATTGTCGAGCGAGCTGTTCGTGAAACGCCCACCCAGTTGATGGATGACCTTCGGTTTGCTGCAGAGCGAATAAGGCGTTTTCATGAATTGCAACTTCCTCAAAATATGTCAGCAGCAGATGGGGCAGGTGGGTATTATGCCATGCAATGGACGCCCGTAGATGCGGCAGGTTTGTACGTTCCCGGTGGTCAAGCAGCCTACCCAAGCTCCGTACTCATGAATGCTGTCGCTGCTCAGGTTGCAGGTGTGAAACGTCTAGCTATGACTGTACCAACGCCTCAAGGATTACCTAATAACACCGTATTGGCTGCGGCGCATTTGTGTGGGATCGAGGAAATCTATCCTATTGGCGGTGCGCAGGCTATTGCTGCTTTGGCGTTGGGCACACAGAGTATAATGCCCGTTCATGTGATCACTGGCCCTGGCAATGCCTATGTTGCAGAAGCAAAACGGCAATTGTTTGGGAATGTAGGTATCGATATGATTGCTGGTCCGTCTGAAGTCTTGGTTGTTGCAGATCAGTCGTTAGATCCAAATATTGCAGCCATGGATTTACTTGCCCAAGCAGAACATGATGAAGATGCTCAATCCATACTTTTAACAGATAATGAAGACTACGCTCAGGATGTTATAAAATCGGTTGAGCATCATCTGAGAACACTTCCCAGAGCGGAAATAGCGGGAGAAAGCTGGCGCACCAACGGAGGGGTTATTTTGGCACCAAGAACCGCTTTTGGTGATGTTATCAACATGATCGCTCCTGAACATTTAGAGCTGGCAATTAAAAACCCTGATGAAGTTGCGCAAACCGTTAGACATGCAGGGGCCATATTTATGGGTAGCAAAACACCAGAGGCTGTTGGCGATTACGTTGGTGGGCCTAATCATGTGCTGCCAACATCACGCAGTGCCCAATTTTCCTCGGGCTTGTCGGTATTTGATTTCATGAAGCGAACCACAAAACTCCATTGTACAGACGATTCGCTTGCTATCTTAGGTCCAGTAGCAGCAAGACTTGCTGATGCCGAGGGCTTAGGTGCCCATGCGGCATCTGTTCGTATGCGTCTTGGCTGTAAACACAAGGGGTAAACAAATGATTGCCGAGGATCATCGTCATCTTATTGATATCTCACTTGATGAAGATTCAATCGGCTATGTGTCTCAAGAAGTGGAACATGAACGAAAAGTTGCCATCTTGGATTTGTTGGAAGAAAATTATTTTGAGATCGTTGGGGTTGATCGCGGACCCTACGCATTGGATATCTCAACAAGAGATCGAAAGCTGGTTTTGGCTGTTCGTCATCATGCTGACGCGCCTGACCGTGTTTACCAATTTATACTATCGATGGCCCCATTTAAAACCATAATCAAAGATTATTTTTTACTTTGTGAGAGTTATTATGACGCAATAAGGCATGCGCCACCGCAACATATTGAAGCCATCGATATGGGGCGCAGAGGGATGCATAATGAAGGTTCAGATCTTTTGCGCGAACGCCTTAAGGGGAAAATCACCTTAAATCATGATACAGCCCGTCGACTTTTTACATTGATTTGTGCCTTACATATGAAGAGCGCATGATGTTTGGACCTAGGGGCGAACAATTACCGGGAGCAATTTTATTTTGTTGCAACCATAATTCCGTTCGATCACCAATGCTCTTAGGGCTGGCACGGCAACTTTATAGAAAGACCGTATTCCTAGACGCTTGTGGTGTTCACCATGGGGTTATAGATCCAATGATGATGGAGACACTCTCAGAGATTGGCGCGCCATTGCACGACTACGCACCTAAAACGTTTCAAGACATTGACCCAAATATGTTCGATTTGGTGATTACCTTAACCCCTGAAGCCCATCATCAAGCTATTGAATTAACGCATTACACGGCACTAGATATTGAATACTGGCCAACTGAGGATCCAACAGTGTATGAAGGATCACGTGAGCGTCGTCTTGATGCGTATCGAAGTGTTCGTGACCATCTCCTGAAAAGGCTTCAAGCGCGGTTTCCAGCCGCAACATCGAGGTTTTGATGGAATGGTCTTGTCACTGGATAAGAAACGTCGCATACCAATGCATGTTAGATATTTAATAGGAATATGAATGCCAAAAGAAGAGATGCTTGAATTCCCTGGTGTTGTTCGCGAACTTTTACCGAATGCAACCTTCAAAGTGGAACTAGAAAATGGACACGAAATCGTGGCCCATACTGCAGGTAAGATGCGAAAAAACCGCATCCGTGTGCTCGCAGGTGATAAAGTACAAGTCGAAATGACTCCTTATGACCTCACCAAGGGTCGTATCACTTTCCGTCATAAATAATGCAAACACCCATCATTCTCGCGAGTGCTTCACCGCGCCGCCAGGAACTTCTCGGCTTTATCACAAATGACTTTATTGTTATTCCAGCAGAAATAGAAGAAGTCCCTCAAAAGAATGAAACCGCCAAAGGCTATGCGGATCGCCTCGCATTTGAAAAAGCTGAGGCCATATTCCAGCGTTACCCAGATCATTTTATTATCGGGGCTGACACGGTTGTATGTAAGGGTCGCCGCATACTTGAAAAGCCAAGAGATCGGCTTGAAGCTGAACATTTTTTGCGGTTACTTTCAGGAGGACGCCATCGTGTCTACACGGGGGTTTGTGTGTTGGCGCCTTCTGGTGCTCAGGTGCGAAAAGTTATCATGTCTTCTGTGCGTTTTTTTAGGCTACATGATAAAGAGATAAACCATTACCTTGATAGCAACGAGTGGGAAGGTAAAGCTGGAGGCTATGCAATACAGGGCAGGGGTGCTTTATTGGTAAAGGATATACAAGGTTGTCACTTCAATATAGTTGGATTGCCAATTTCTGTCCTTGCACGCTGTCTTCGGGGTCTTGGTGCCATCCATTAAACTTATGGAGTATGCTTATGAGTAGATCCTCAGTATGCCCAATATGCAAACATAATGCAAAAGAGATGTTTCACCCCTTTTGTTCCAAACGTTGTCAAGAAATTGACTTGCATCGGTGGTTACAGGGAAATTATGTCGTGAACGGCATAGATGGTGAGGCCAGCCATTTACCTATTGATGATGAGAAAGAAGACGAACGCCGCTCTTTTCTTGATGACCACCCAACACCATATCAAGATAAGACGTAATTTTTGAGGGATCAGACATGGTAAAAATTTTGGTGACAATTACAGCTACGATGCTTTTCACAACAATGTATAGCGCGAGCCATATGGCACATGCTGACATAAAACCAGAGGATGCTGCAGAATATAGACAATCTGTCTTTCAGACCATGAAATGGAATATTGGCCACTTGGTTCGCATGATGAAAAACCAAGATGAGTTTAATGCCGAGGAGGCTTCTATTCTTGGCCAACGACTTCATATGGCAGGCGGCATGATTTTGGAGGGTTTCACCGACGACTCTGACATGGTCACAGGCAGCAACGCAAAATTAGAGATATGGGATGACCGTGAAGGATTTCAGAAAGCTATAGATACGTATTTGGTAGCAACCAAAGCCTTATCTCTTGCGACGAGTGGCGCCAAATCCCCAGCAGATTTCGCGCAACAAGTCCAAAATGTAGGGCAAAGTTGTAAAGCATGTCACAAAGCATATCGTGCAAAGTGAAGGTTTATACATCACAAGGTGAAAATAATTACGGAAACTGACAGCGTTATAACCATTATAATAAAAGCTGTCAGTGGCCTTTCCTGAGTACTCTCCGCATTTATGTTTTTTCTCCCATGCCATAATGCTTGGATAATGTTCTGTTTTTTTCGAAATTGATAATAAAAAACTGCAGCAGGATGGATAATCATCATCAAAAGTAGCAAATATTGTACACGATGGTGCAGAAATCCTGACCAATCTACCCAAGTTGAAGATACAAATTTCACGAGTGGTCCATCAGTAAATATACCATCAGAAGTCATCAGACCTGAAACAGACTGCAGCAATACCAATACCAACATTGCCAATACAGATATTGACCCTGTTGGAGAATGACCTGGATAGCTGGATGGCACTGTATTTCTAAGGGTTAGGGGTAAAACATATTTTAATTTCATCATACTTCGTAGCATATGTTGAAAATGCGCATAATCACCCGCACACACCCCCCATATGATTCGAAAAAGAACGAGAGATAGACTAAGCCCTCCAAGCCACATATGAATTTGTGTACTTACAACAATAATGCCTTCACCCGTGAGCCAGCAAAGTAAGACCGAAGCCGCAAAAAACAGGTGGAATAGCCTTGTGGGGATAGACCAGACTTTACCATTACTTGTATAGTTGTGGTTGATCTTCATTTTACCACCGAAACATTATTCTAAGACTTCTCTAATGAATAGTAGGGATTATGTACAAGCCTAAGTTTGTCCGAAATAAGCGGGATTTTCGAAAGTTAAAATTTATCGATGGTTATGCGTTGGCCGAAATCGATGTCGAATCACTTAAGAACCTCATAATTATGAATGCTGAACGCTGTGAAAGTCCTAGACTCTATAGGGTTCGCGAATCCATAAGATCAAATGGCTACAACAATTCAGAACCAATTTTGGCCTCAATCAGCAAAAAAGGAACATTGGTTATCCATGATGGCGGACACAGAATCACAGCGGCTCAACAGGTCCATGGAGAGCTTTTGAGCAACCTTTTTTCTGAAAAGGTTACACGCTTGGTATTTCTTATACAAAGGACACGCTCTTTACATAAAAAAATACCCGCGCGCCTATGACCATGGTTCAGATATCGTGCAAGATGATGATCAAATAATCTTCCATTGACCATCTGGCTGACGGCAGGCGGTTCCATAAGCACTCTGTTTTTCCTGGCCTACAATAATGGTTTGCTGGAATTCCCGACAATAGGCGCCTGATGCATCTTTCCCATCCCGGATGGGAACCACGGTACCACGTGCTGGCTGCGCTATTGTTAGGATTGGACCATGTAATTTGCGTTCCTAAAGGTGCTGTGTAAGACGTTTTTACAGCATTAGAGGCCAATCCTGTCGAGCGCTCATCAAGTTTGGCACCAACAGCACTTCCAGCCAGTGCACCAATAGCAGCACCAATCGCCGCCGCAGCAACACGCCCTTTGCCTTCGCCTACCTGAGCACCAAGCAAACCACCTGCAATACCGCCCAAGAGCGCTCCTGTTGATTGGTTTGTTGCTTCTGATTGCAAGGACTGACAAGAGGATAAGGTCAACGCCAGAAGTATACTTAAACTTGCTTTCTGAGAAATACGCATATTTCTAAATCCTTTCGTTATTTATGAACACTGCTTTGTTCCGCCCATATAACCGGTACACGTTTACCCTTTTGCAAAAGGTCCAACGTCTGAGATAAGGAATACCTCAATTAGGCGAAATTTAGGCTAATAGGCTCACCATTCGAAAAAAAGGATGCGAATGTTTGCACCAATCTTTGTTGATTAGGAATTGCAAATATTTGTGAGACCATGTCCGCAACTTCTTTATTCAACCGTTCTTCACCTATTGTTTTTTTCAAAACTTCTCTAATGATATCCTGCAAAGGTGTCCGCTCCATCACCAGATGAATTGATTTGACGAGATCTGCCTTTTGGGTAAGCGAAAGCTCTCCCTTGAAAACATTGTTAGAAAACGCGCTTTTGATTTTGGTGGGCATTGGAAATCTATCCCATTCCAATGAGACAAAACCCTTTGACCCCTCAAAGCCCAATAAGGATAAGACAAACTCTGATGATTTTTGCCCGCCACGAAGCAAAGGTTGCATAAGGTTGATCTTCATACCGCCATGTGGCTGCACCTCTGCAAAAAGTTTCGTCCCCAAAATTTGAAACTGGTCTTGTGTCCCTTGTCGAAATTCAGGTTGTATGACCGTGACTTTTCGGATGCCAAATGTTTTATTTTCCAACGTATGCAGATCGATGGTCGCGTTGATATTTTTTGCTGCATAGAGTTTTGGCGTATCTGTGTGTACATCAACATATTCGACATTCTTCATCATAAGCTCAGAGGCCGTATCCTCATCGCGTACAGTGTTGAGTGACATGAATTCAGATCTCACACCCCTGTTTTCTAGTGATATATAGAGATTTTCAGCTTCAATAGATTTGACGTCCACAAGGCTTGATAAACGTGCGTTAGGATCACGTGAAACAAGAGAGGGAAGTTGATTGATAGGAAACCCATGAAAGGTCAAACGCTTGGCAGACAAAAAGGAAGACTCAACATCCCTGAAGGTACCAGCCAATTCCTCTATATTTTTCATCACAAGATCGGCTTGTTTAAAACGAACAAATCCGGTTGATTGCGCAACAGTTACCTCACTTCTATATGGATAGACTTCACGAATACCTAACAATCCTTGATAAAATTCGTTGAGCGTAAAGAACAATTTTGCATTTGTTTTTCCCATATCTAAGGTTTCACCATTGGGTAAAAGAATAGATATCGGCTCAAACTCCATCGTAACATGACCAGCAGCCAGGTTTGGCTTTAGAATCACTGAGGGGATGGAAACAACAGCGCCGTTGCGCGACCGCAATTCTAATCCCTCAACACGCAAATCTACCAAGCCCTCACGTGACACAGCCTTGTATTCAATAGTGTAGACGGCCTGTCCTCTATAGGACGCACTTTCAACTGCGCGTTCAAATCCATCGCGAACAAGTGACCCTAAACCCAAAACGACAGCGCCGCCTGAGATGAACAATAAAAACAAAATGATCAAATAATGAGGTCTCATGAATCTGATATAAACAAAAATCATTGCGTGTTCAAAAACAATTCAATTCCGTTATTTTTGGTTTTGGTTCAACCACCAAAATTTGGACGGAAATACTGATGGTTTCGCTTTGTGCGACGGTGTTGTTTTACAACATAGGGGGCATGAACATGGATAGGATCTGCACCAATAGGAAATGCTTGCCCCCAAACATAAAAACGAAGGCTGCAAACACCGCTATGTCCTAGTGCCATTGCAATTGATGAGGCTTTCCAGCCGGTCATCTTCAGATAACGTGCAAAATTCCTTCTTAAATCATAGGGCTTGAGGCCATAATATGTACGTAATATTTTTCGCTGTTTGTATAAAGACAAAGAGACTTGGGATTGAGTAGAAGCCATGGGCAAAACCATGACAGGATACCAGATGACGCGCCAAGGTTGTCCCTTTTCGTCATCAACCTTAATACCATTGATACGAATCCCAACCCAAGAATGTAACCATAACAATTCCACGCCATGGGCCAATTCGAGAGGGCGTAATCCAGTTAAAAACATAATTTTCACGGCCAACAAATCTTTTGTCATAAACCCTCAAACCAACAGAGTAATGCACAAAATGATATAGGAGCCGATGTTGAGTCAGGGGACATATGCTGAGGTAATTGTTGAAGAAAAAATCAAACCAAGCATACTCAAGGAACTTTAGCACAATAATGTTTCAGGTTGATGTAAAAGGCGTCAAAGAATTCCTCTTCTCAGCGAAAGAGGGATGTCAATGAAATACATGTGCGAGACCAACATCAACGAAACTGGTTTTCACACTGCAACAATTGGCGGTAATATCGGTCAGCTTGATTCTGGACTTTGTTCGCAGTGTTTTTCAGCCATGCGTTGTTTTTCCACTTCCCACGACCATATCCTGCATGCCCAACATAGTAGGCAATATAATGTGAGCGAACATCCCGCATATCAATATTATGAAGCCTCGCTGTTTTTCTTGTGTACCAACCAATAAAGTCAGATGCATCATCCATATCATCGCGATCAGCACCCCGGTTGCCCGTTGCTTTTTGGTAATCCTTCCATGTTCCATCCAAGGCCTGTGCATAACCATAAGCAGAACTGACACGTCCGGTGGGAATAAATAAAAAATAAGTTTTAGGCGGGCGCGCTTGATGACGAAATGAACTTTCCTGACGGATGATCGCAAGCTGTGCCGATATTGGTATGCCATATTTTGCACGGGTGGACGCCATAGCATCATACCAATCTTCATGTTCTTCAAAAATATCGCAAGCATCATCTGGATTGGAAGGCACATTTTTTGAGGCACAGGATACCAAAGCCATAAAACCTATTAGCCAAATACCGAACTTCAATGATAAAGGCATACATTCATCCAATTCATTTGCACCAACATCGTGAAACCGTAACCCGAGCCTTACCATGTTACAATTCTTAAAATCTATTATTATCCAATTGATTACAATTATAATCGGCCTGCCTATTGCCATTATGTTATCGGTCATATGCGTATTGATGTTTGCAACGCTGGCTGTTGAAACCGGCGGAGAATTTTTGATTAAAAGCTATTTTGATATCCAGGAAGATGCGGAAATCTCCATAGATGAGGAAGAGGCTCCCTCCAACATCATTGCCGTTATCGATATAACCGGCCCTATCATTGCAACAAACCCATTTGGTCCAGATGATTTATCTTATACCCCACCAGGGGTAACCATAGGTCGAGCGGTTGCGAAGGGTATAAACACAGCAGCAGAAAATAAAAACATCAAAGGTATTTTGCTTCGTGTATCATCTCCAGGTGGTTTGATTGAGCCTGCAGTAGATATTTCTTCAGCGATCAAACAATACAGAGATAAAACAGGAAACCCCGTGGTCGCCCACATATCAACGCTTTCTGCAAGTGCAGCGGTTTATGCAACCGCAACGGCATCTAAAATTGTTTCTGCGCCAGGCTCATTAATTGGCTCAATAGGCGTATTAGGCCCTCAACTGGTTTATTATGACCAGCCTATATCACTTAACAATGGATTACTGGGTGGCGGCATTACAACCAAGAATGGCATTTCAGTTCATGTGATTCATGCAGGCAAAGGAAAAGAATTAGGTAATCCATTTCGTCGTCCTACTGATGAAGAAATTGCCCATCTTCAAAATGGCGTAAATGAGTATTATCAAGATTTTGTTGAACATATGGCACTTCACCGAAACATGGATGAAAATACTATTCGCGATGAGATGGGTGCAAAGATTTACACAAACAAAGCAGCGCTTCGTTACAAACTCATTGACAATGTGGGTGGATTTGATGACGCCCTTGAAATGATACGGGAAATGGGTGGATTGGATGACTATGAACTCAAATACCAAAAGCCTGATGATATAAATCCATGGATGCTTTTAGATCTGTTAGGTGCAAACGCCACCAAAAGAGATATCTTATCTTCACAAGATCAAGGGCAAATCTGCAGTATTATATCTCAAGCACCTGTTAGCATGATGTACCCAAACCATCCTTGGCACGGCTGTTTACAAAAATTATGACGCGAACAGGGTAAGACAATCTATCCTTGGTTGATTTCCAAACGGCGATATACAAAACGCCACAACCGACCAATCCAAGGTACGTGAACAAATATCTGTGAACCAGGGTCCCAGTGGTCCTCATGTCGGCAAAGCAGACCATCATTGAACGTTAACTCAGACATACCGCGAATAACCCATGTTTTATTACTTTTTGCAGGGATAAAGGTCATCTTCCAACGCCCCATAAGTACGTCATTGGATGTTTGTGTATGGCACCATGTAAACTGGAATTCACGACAACGTTCTCTAACGTCATTGAGCATAGCACGGTAACCAGTTGGGCCAGAAAGTTCGTTAAAAGGGTCAAGAAATATGACATCCTTAGCACAATGACCAACCAGCCATTCTATATTCTCATCTTGAAGAGGACGCTCTAACCGATCAGCAAATTCCATTATAAGATCTTCTTGGTTCATCTATTTACCCATCTCAACTTTTTGGCTGAAAAAGGCTTGTGAGCCGCAATGATAAACCGTAGGGAAGGGCACGTAACAAGCGCAACGCCCAAACCAACTGCCACGGAAAAGATATTTCAAAAGTATTTTTCTGAAGACCTCTATAAATACGTTGTGCAGCATCTTCTGGCTCCAAAAGAAATGGCATTGGAAAATCATTTTTATCTGTAAGAGGCGTACGAACAAAACCAGGGCTGACCAAACGTAGGTCAATGCCATAGGAACGCAACTCAACATGCATGGTTTCACACATATTGATAAGACCAGCCTTGGTTAATCCATATGCAGAGGCTGTCGGTAACCCAATGTAACCCGCTACAGAAGATACCACAGCAATTTGACCCGTTTGATATGTTTTCATAACATCAATTGTGGGAAGCAAACTGTTAACCACGCCCATAATGTTGATATCAACCAATTGTTGAAAAACTGCATGATTGTAATTTTCGGGTAACAAAGGGTTATGCGTGCCAGCATTCAGAATAGCAACGTCAAGACGTTGGTATGTTGCGTTAATCTTTGATAAAATATCACGCATGGCTTCTTCGTCGGTGACATCTCCTGGACAAACCAAGTGACCATCACCAACCAGCCTTGACTTCACCTGCACAAGTTTGTCCTCATTTCTTGCCGTAAGAACAACGTTAAAATTTTTCTGTGCATATAAAACCGCTAGTGCGGCTCCTAAGCCTTGTGATGCCCCCGTAATCCATACCACCTTCGGCATGATCGCGCTCCTTTAAAGCCATCCCGAAAGTTCACGACGAGAAATCTGTTCCAGCATATCAATAGACTCAATTGAGCTATTCAAACATGGGATTGTTTTGAATGATGTGCCGCCGGCATCTTCGTATTCTTCATGAACACCAATGGCTATTTCCTCCAAAGTCTCAACACAATCTGACACAAAACCAGGGGTAACAACAGCGACAGATTTTTGTTCAACACCTAATTTGGTGACAACTTTATCTGTGTAGGGTTGAAGCCATTCCTGCGGACCAAACCGTGATTGAAAGGTTACTTGGAAGCTTTCTGTGTCCCTGCCTAAACGCTCCCGCAACAAACGACCAGTTTTCTGACAATGGCAGTGGTAGGGATCACCTTTTTCGAAATAACTCACAGGCAATCCATGAAAACTCGATACAATGACATCAGGCTTAAAGTCCTGGTCGTTAAGATATTTGTCCACCGATCGTGCAAGTGCATCAATATATGCTTCATCATCATGAAAAGGTGGTACTGTCCTAAGAGATGGTTGCCACCTCATTTTCATAAGCTTACGGAATATTTCATCCATGACGGTAGCCGTGGTTGACGCAGAATACTGAGGATACAGTGGAAAAATCAGAAGCCGGTCTACACCTTGATCCTTCATATTTTGCAAAACATCACCAATCGCTGGATCTCCATATCTCATCGCAAAATCCACGATAACTTGCTCTGAAGCAAAGCGTTCAGAAAGTTTTTCGGCTTGAGACCTAGTGTAGGTAAGCAAGGGGATTCGTTGTTTTTACCCCAAATTTTGGCATATGCTCGGCCTGATTTTGATGGCCTAAAGGTCAAGATAATCAGATATAAAATTGGCAACCAAATTACCCTTGGGACCTCTATAACACGGGTGTCAGATAAAAATTGGCGGAGATAGGCGCGCATGTTCCAGTAATCTGTACCTTTTGGGGTACCTAAATTAATCAAAAGGATTCCAGTTTTTCCAAATTTTACTTCAGGGTGACTATCTGGCCATACCGCCATATTCTTTATTCCTTTTCATTTTTTCTTTTGTTAGTCGTCATAGCTATCGGTTGTAAACTTCGTCCACCGTGATGTATGTCAGATTTTCATTTTTGTAAGGTTAAAGAATGTGTTGTTATGAATATTGATTGGTTATCATTCACACCTGGACCATCACTTATCGGTGGCATGTTGATAGGTTTGGCTGCATCACTGCTTTTGTTGGGCCAAGGACGCGTCTTAGGTGCCAGTGGCATCCTCCTCTCAGCATTTGTCGAAAGAGCTGGATGGAGACGAATTTTTATAGCAAGTGTTTTCATCACGCCATTAATTCTTATGCAAACAAACATCATTCCTTCGAACATAACGCCAGTGGATGAAATATGGCGCATTATTTGTGGAGGATTGTTGGTTGGTTTTGGAGCGCAATTGGGCTCTGGTTGCACATCTGGGCATGGTATCTGTGGCCTGGCACGATTATCAAAAAGATCTCTCGTTGCTGTGGTGACGTTTATGGTGACCGCTATGCTTACAGTAGCACTGCTTGGAACAGGTATAAATTCATGACGTTCATTATTCCTATCTTATCTGGTGCTCTCTTCGGCGCGGGTCTGTTGGTGTCAGGCATGACAGATCCTTCTAAAGTTCTTGGCTTCTTAAACATCTTTGGTCTCTGGGATCCTAGCCTTGTTTTGGTTATGGGTGGGGGATTAATTGTCTCTTTTTTGGGTTCAAGATGGGCGCAAGGCACGCAAAGGCCTTGGTTTGACATCACATTTTCCTGGCCTAAAAAACAGAAAATTGATGGAGCTTTGGTCATTGGGTCGGCTATTTTTGGTATTGGGTGGGGACTAGCAGGCATTTGCCCCGGGCCTGCTATTGCAGGGTTGGGTTCATTCATCCCATCAATCATATTGTTTTTTCTACCAATGATAGCAGGACTGTTTTTAGGTCATTGGACACGAAATTTCTGGGAATCAAAAAATGTTGGATAAGATAAATTTTAATGATGCGGGACTTGTTCCTGCTATCGCACAAGATGTCGTCACCGGTGATGTTTTGATGTTGGCATGGATGAATGAAGAATCCATTTTAAGAAGCCTCGAAGAGAAAAGAGCAGTTTATTGGTCTCGATCACGGCAGGAATTATGGCGCAAAGGTGATACGTCGGGGCACATACAGGAACTTGTTTCCGCATCACTTGATTGCGATGGAGACACAATTCTACTCAAAGTTAAGCAAACGGGTCCAGCTTGCCATACAGGATCAAAAACATGCTTTTTTAGAGATTTAGAGCGCGAAGTATCTGCCTAATTGACGAGGCTCATAAACAAACTCAGCATCTTTAAATAGAAATGACATGCCTGACCACCCATAGGTTGGCGTGGTTGTTAATGTTATTTTTAGATCACCCGTAGAAGTCCAAATCGTTGCAGCTTCTACCGCGCCTTGATGAACAATACTAGCCGGCCGCTTTGTCCAGTTTACTTGAAAGACTTTTCCATCCTGTGTTTCCAGGAGTTGTTGAGACCCTGGCAACGCCATGTTCCAATAAGCCGTTGGTAATATGTAAGGACGTGTGGTGGTTTGACCATTCACAGTTCCTTTGAAGTTGTTATCTTCCAAGGTGAAATTCAGATCTGTTTTTCGTCCATTTCTGTTGGTGGACGCAATCAGTTGTTGCAAACGACCTTTGTTCCAAATTTCCTTTATATCATGATCATAGCGATAAAGGTTACAGGACCGAACCCTACTCTAAATTCAATATGGGTATGCGCTTGAAATTTTTCATCTGTCCCCGTTGTGATAATTTGATGTTCTCCAATCAATGACCCATTACGCTTGACATCAAAGAGCCAGCGATGAGGCAGCGCCCAAGAGCTTTGCGGTGCCAACAATGAAGCTGATGCTGTCAATAAAAAACGACGTCGCGTGTGCATGCTCAATCTATCCCACTATAAGCGCTGAGTAGCGACATCAGATTTTCACTGATATCACGTTTATGAGGATATAGGCAGTTATCAATGAAAATCACGGCTTGGGAAGATAGTTTTCCACTGATCTCGAGGGTGAAGTGATTGAGTTCGCGGGGAATGAGAGAGGCCAATCAAATCTGATCTATCTAAGCTGTCCAGCCATGAAGAACGATCCTGCAAACGATGGGCAACAACATGCATCACCCCATCACGACGCTCTAAAAGTCCATGGATAACCATAAGTCGTGCATGAACAACGACTTGCCGATATCGTGCATAAATAGACGGCTTAACCACGATATTCACAATGCCATACTCATCTTCAAGTGTAATAAAAGTTACACCTTTAGCCGTGCCTGGCCTTTGTCGAATAAGTGCGAGTCCAGCCAAACAAACTTGAGAATTTTTATGTATATGCGACAAACTTTTACTATGTTCATAGCCTTTAAGTTGGGGTCTGAGCAGTTCTAAAGGATGAGCACGTAAGCTTAAACCATTATGTCTGTAGTCTGACATAACTTTTTCGCCTTCACGTTCTGGTGGAAGAAATGTCACTGCTGATGTTTCATCATCTTGAATGTGATCCAATAAAGGCAAACGTTTTGTAGGAAGGGCCAGTACCCCCCATTGTGCATCACGACGTTCTAGCCCAAAGGAATGAAAACAATCTGCTGCTGATAGCTGAGTCATTATAGATTGACTAAGGTTCGCGCGCTGCCAAACATCATGCAATGATTGGTATCCATTTCCACGGGCTTGTACCAGCCGCATGGCATCTTCCATGGCCAAACCTCGAACATGGCGCAACCCTAACCTTACAGCATGATAGCTATTTTGGGGATCAGGCTCTAACGTACAATCCCAATGAGATGCATTTACACATACAGGCCTTACCTCCACACCATGACGTTTTGCATCAGCAACAATTTGAGCAGGCGCATAAAAACCAAGTGGTTGCGCATTCAACAATGACGCACAAAAAACATCAGGATATCTAGCTTTAAGCCATGCAGATGCATAAACAAGAAGAGCAAAGCTTGCGGCATGACTTTCTGGAAACCCATATTCTCCAAAACCTTCGATTTGGCGAAAACAACGCCAGGCAAAGTCCGCATCATAACCACGTGCTACCATGCCTTTTACCATGCGCTCTTGAAAATAAGAAATGGTTCCTACTTTACGAAATGTTGCCATAGCGCGGCGTAATTGATCTGCTTCACCAGGTGTAAAACCTGCTGCAACAACAGCAATGCGCATGGCTTGTTCTTGAAACAAAGGAACACCTAATGTCTTTCCTAATATGTCCTGAAGTTCTCTTGAAGCATATACAATTGGCTCTTCACCGTTACGCCGGCGTAGATAAGGGTGAACCATGTCTCCTTGTATTGGACCTGGTCTTACAATGGCGACTTCAATGACCAAATCGTAAAAACATTTTGGTTTCATACGTGGCAAAAAAGCCATTTGGGCACGGCTTTCCACTTGGAAAACCCCTAAGCTATCCCCTTCGCCAAGCATATCATAAACTTTGGGATCTTCTCTTGGTATGGATGCAAGGTCATATTGCAAACCATAATAATGCTGCAGCAATGTAAAGCCACGTCTGATGCAGCTTAGCATCCCCAATGAAAGAATATCGATTTTTAAAATTCCCAAATAATCCAAATCATCTTTATCCCACTGTATGACAGTTCTGTTTTCCATCGCGGCATTTTCAACGGGGACCATTTCGCTGATCGGGTTATGGGTAATCACAAAGCCACCAACATGCTGAGATAGATGTCGTGGAAACCCAATCAGGCTATTAACCAATGCCACAAACTTTTTCATTTGAGGGTCTTCTATATCAAACCCTATATCTTTGAGTGCATCTCGCGCATCCCATTCTGCACGCCAACCCCAGCTTTGAGAGGCAAGTTTTGCAACCATATCCTCTGAAAACCCCATCACACGACCTACTTCCCGAATGGCACGACGGGCTCGGTAATGCACAACCGTGGCCGCAAGTGCTGCATGATCACGTCCATAATGATTATAAATATGTTGGATGACTTCTTCGCGACGCTCATGCTCAAAATCAACATCGATATCTGGAGGCTCTTTGCGTTCAGGTGATACAAAACGCTCAAACAAAACATCAATCTTCTCTGGATCAACAGCAGTGATGCCCAAAAGAAAGCAAATAACAGAGTTTGCAGCTGACCCGCGTCCTTGGCACAAAATACCCTTATCGCGTGCAAATTGTACAATATCATGAACCGTAAGAAAGTAAGGTGCAAACCCCAATTGCTCAACTATGCCCAATTCATGCTCTACAAGCTTAGCCAAACGCGTGCGGTTTGCCTCGCTACGTCCTAAGGCGTTCTCTACGCGCCGCACAAGTTCTTCTTGTGTACCATGCTTCAATGACCCAACAGGATTAGGGTAATGATATTCTAGTTCAGATAAATCAAATTGAAGCTTATTTGCTAGTTCACGTCCTTGGGCTAAAGCATCGGGGTAAGAGGCAAATAGGCGGGCCCGCTCATATCCTGCTAACAATCTCTTTTGACCAAGGCGTTGACGATTTTGACCGAGTTCATGCAAGCAACAGCCTTTTTGTATAGCCTGCAAAAAATCAGCAATTGGTTGACGTTCTTTGGTATGCATAATTGTGTGGTTACAAGCAATCAAACCAACAGCACGCGTACGTGCCATATGCTTCAGTGGCCATACGTTGTTGGTCATTACCATGCCCACATGTTCCAATACCGACATAAAAATGTGAACCCCAATGCTTAACCCCCCAATCTATAAGGGAAGGCATTTGTGTTGTATCATGCGCATATCCAGGTAAAATGAGTATGACATCACGTAGCATGGTTTCCATGACAGACGCTTCAAGATGATATGAGCCTTTAGCGGCGTGACGACGTGCCCTTGTAATAATTGTGCTGATTTGCCCATAACCTTGAAGGTTTT
>JAYPQH010000010.1:0-85341 GCA_038131935.1 Alphaproteobacteria bacterium
ACAAGCCTCATTCCACTCATATTTTTGTGCTGTTGAAACCTTACTGGCCAACCAAGACCTTCCAATCCTGGAAACTCATCCAATTCTTGATGGGCCTTTTGAATGTTTTCTTGAGTGGCAGGATTTATAAGCGCGGCCTTCATGGCGCCTTTATCTCGAATAAGTCCTGCAACTCTGCGGGTATCTACACCTGAAATGCCAACAAGATTTTGGCTTCGCGCCCAACTATCTAGATCTTGTTTTGCTCTCCAATTTGATGTCGTTATGAAAGTCTCTCTGATGACAAATCCGTTCGCGTGAGCCGTTTTTTGCTCATGGTCCTCATCGTTTGTGCCAACATTCCCGATATGTGGGTTCGTGAACGTAATGATTTGGCCTGAATATGATGGATCGGTTAACGTTTTGGTAGCCCGTCATGGCGGTGTTAAAGCAAATTTCACCGACCACAACATTTTGAAGGCCTAACCCATAGCCATTGATCAATGTACCGTCCTCAAGAAGTAATGCGGCTTTTTGATCTGTTTCCATACTCATGGGCTAAACCTTTCTTCGCGCGTTGGATCACTTCAGTGGAGCATGTATCGCACCAGTAACAACAATGGCAAGCTGATGATTATATTGATACCAAATTCTTTTTTGTTGCTACTATTGAAACCGCAAATAGATTTCAAATTTACTGGGAGGTGCATACAATAGGCTTCGGTTGGGAAGGGTAAGATAAGTTGTTAGCCCACTAAAAATTTAAATTTACGCAGAGAATTCTATTTATTCTATAAAAATACTTGTGAGGAACCTTACTGCCATGTGCAGTTACATCATCATTTATGGGTTGAATGAAAAACATTCCTACCTTGCAGATAACGAATTTTTGTGCGTATAGGGCGCGTTTATCACCAAAATAGTGGTGTATTTGTTTTGAATGAGGCAATATCCATGGGTATGAGGACTCAATTTACAGAAGATATGAAGGCGGCTATGCGGTCTGGAGACAAACAGCGCCTAGCGACACTCCGGCTGATCATCGCTGCGGTGAAAGAGAAGGACATTTCTGCCCGAGGAGATGGCCAAGAGGATGGTATAAATGAAGATGAAATTCTTGCTGTCCTTACAAAAATGGTTAAGCAACGGGAGGAATCAGCAAAGGTCTATGACGAGGGTGGGCGTCCTGAAATGGCGGCGTCAGAACGGGCTGAAATGGAAATCATACGGGGATATATGCCAGCCCCTCTTACAGAAGAGGAATTAAAGGCGGCTATCTCAAATGCTATCGCAGATGCAAATGCAACATGTTTAAAGGATATGGGGCGCGTCATGGGCTTTGTTGAAGGAGCGTCACGCAGGACAGATTGATTTTGGCTCTGTTTCTCCAACAATCCGTACCCTTCTCCAGCAAGGGTAATTATTGACCCTATAAAACCTAACCAAAAGTTGTATTCTTTTCGTGAAGGGAGAGGGCTAACGTCTTTGCCGGTCTAATTCTCTTAAAAATTCAAAAAGGATTATGCCTGCAATGAAAGGTATGCCGCCGCTAATAGCGCCGCCAATGATGAGAACGAACAGAGTAATTTCATCCCAAAGATATTTTTGAATTCCCCAATAAATAATGTACATACTTACGAGTATGAGGGAGATGCTGACGACGTAAAGAATGTATCTAACCATGTTCGAATAAATACCCTATGTTGAAGCTATGGTACATGGGGTGGTGCAAAGGAAATGATAATTGGAGAGCTACACCACGCAGCTTGCAACAGACCATCGATTTTTTATGCAGCAGCTTATAAGTTTTTATCGTAAGAAAAATGGTTTTATGCGCACCCCAACATTGGTGACCACAGAAGGTGATCAGCCATGTGCTCGAACGGTGGTACTTCGTGATATTTTGAAGAACAATTTATTTTTTTTACCGATGTTAGAAGCAAAAAGGTACAACAACTGCTTCATTGTCCAAAAGCTTGTTTGCACGGCTATGATCCACATAAGCAATTGCAATTGGTCGGATACGGCGTTCTTGAAAAAATTTCGCATCATCCTCAATTGAAATCATGGCAACATCAGGCAAGCCAACGTTTGGAAGATTACATAGGTATAAAGCCGCCTGGGAGCTTGTTGGAACCTGGTGAAAAGCAAGCTTTTGAACGTCAATATGGAGAAAAAAATATTTGTATATTGGGATTTTCGCCCTACCGTTGGGATGTTCTACAATTGAATTCACCTCATCATCATCGGTTTCATTGGGTTTTAGAAAATGGCCAATGGATTTCAGAAAATCTTGCGCCATGAATGAGGTTGCATTTGATAGAG
This sequence comes from Alphaproteobacteria bacterium, assembly GCA_038131935.1. GTDB lineage: Bacteria > Pseudomonadota > Alphaproteobacteria > UBA8317 > UBA8317 > UBA8317. The sequence continues at coordinate 2,305 of JAYPQH010000010.1, forward strand.
ATTTTTAGACCGGCTAAGACAGCATGTTTCTATCAAGGAGATCATCGGTCGCGATGTTCAATGGGATACACGCAAATCAAATACAGCAAAGGGTGAGTATTGGGCATGTTGTCCATTTCATAGTGAAAAATCCCCAAGTTTTAAAATAGATGAAACGCTTGGGCGGTATTATTGTTTTGGTTGCCAACAAAAGGGCGATGTCATCTCTTACCTTACAGATCACGATCAATTAAGTTTCGTTGATGCAGTTTCAAGTTTGGCGGAAAAAGCAGGTATGGCTATGCCTGAGCAGGTCATGCAAAAAGGTCCTCGTTTTGATGATCTCTATAAAGCATGTGAACTGGCAATGCAGTTTTTTCAAGCTGAGTTAAAAGGATCAGCTGCGAAACATGCTAGAATTTATTTGGTTCGCTCACGTGGTTTAGATCCAGATGTAGCAGCTCATTTTTCCATTGGATACGCGCCTTCTTCTGGTCGCGCTCTGGTAGAGTATCTTGTGGGTAAAGCTATATCATTAGAAGTTGCGGAAAAGGCTGGGTTAATCGCGCAACGTAAGCATGGCGACGGGTATTATGATCGTTTCCGTGATAGGGTAATGTTTCCCATACATGATTTTCGTGGTCGTGTTGTGGCTTTTGGTGGTCGATTGATTTCGGGAGAGGGACCCAAATATATTAACTCCATAGAGACCCCCATTTTCCATAAAAAAAATGTCCTGTATAATTTACATCGCGCACGTTCTGTAGCACGAGAAAAAATGCCAATTTTGGTTGTTGAAGGTTACACATGGACTGTGTAGCATTGCATCGCGCCGGGTTCCCTCGGGTTGTTGCTCCCATGGGTACAGCTATCGGTGATGAGCATTTGCAAGCGCTTTGGAAATTGGTTCCAAAACCCATTATATGCCTTGACGGTGATCGAGCAGGTCAAGCCGCTGCTGAGCGGTGGTGAACAGCAATTCCCTCAATTGGTGTTGATAGAACATTATCCTTTCTTGTTTCTTCCTTCAGGACAAGATCCCGACGATTTTTTGCGAGAAAATGGATCATCAGCTTTTGCAGCACTCATAGAAAACGCTCAATCACTCGCATCTTTCCTCTGGGATTTAGAACTGCAAAAAGAAGCATTGGAAACGCCTGAGGCAATAGCGGGGCTTCGACATAGATTGCGCCAAAGGGTGCAAAGCATTCCCAAAAGCTTGCGAAATGATTATGCCAAATTTTTCCATGAACGGTTGAGTCATGATCTTCTTCCTGTAAATCAACCAGCAGGCAAATATGTGGAGAACCCCAAAAAGCGAAAGCCTCCCCCGTGATCATTGGTCGCGAGGATTGTTTGATGGGAATGCTTATATTGAGACCTGATTGCTTCCAGGGGTTTGAGGAGGATATAGCAGAGCTGCCCATATTTACTGAGGGTGCTCAACGGTTGAAAAATGAAATATTGAGTTGGTTGATGGCTGTAAACTTTGACGACCCCCTTGACGGAGGAGCGCTTGCGGGGCATCTGAAAGGTTTGGGGCATAATCATGCTGTTCAAACAGCTCAAGCATCGGCAAAAGGCCTGATATCGGGTATAGAGACGTTGGAACCAGTAGATGTGCATGCCCATTGGAATGTTATCGCGACAAGGCAGCGTAAGCACGCGTTGTCAAAGCGCTTGGAGGAACTGCGTGCTGAATTTACGAAAGCGCCATCTGAGGACATACTCGAAAAGATAAAACATGTGCGTGCCGATATGGCATTGTTGGACGGTGAAGATCGTCCGATGGCATAAATATGCGACGGAACATTAGTTAGCTCGGGGTTGTGATGAGCGAAGATACACAAGAAAATAAAGATGCCAAAGCCGGGGAATCCGATAGCGTTTCGCTGGATATGTCACAAGCGAAAGTGAAAAAGCTTCTCGCGAAGGCAAAAGAACGTGGCTATGTGACTTATGACGAAATCAATGCGGTCTTGCCTTCCAATGAGGTATCCTCTGAACAAATCGAAGATGTGATGACCACGATGTCTGCAATGGGCATCAATGTTGTAGAAAATGAGGAAGAGGCTGAAGAGTCAGAGGCCGAGGAAGCTGTTGTCACGACCAAAGGAAAAGGCAAAGAAGGCGGCTATGACCGTACCGATGACCCTGTGCGAATGTATTTGCGTGAAATGGGTACAGTTGAGTTGCTGTCTCGTGAAGGTGAAATTGCAATTGCGAAGCGTATTGAGGCTGGCCGCAATGCGATGATTGGAGGTCTATGCGAATCTCCACTAACATTTGAAGCCATTACTGTTTGGCGAGATGAGTTGAACGAGGGAAAAGTTCTACTCAGAGAGATTATAGATCTTGATGCAACCTTCGGAAAGTCTGGTGATGGCATGGAGCCGGAGGTTGAAGAAAACGATGAATTGGAGTCAGATGAGGACTTTGATGAAGATAATGGTGATGATGCTGACGAAGGAAACCTGTCATTATCTGCCATGGAAGAAGCTCTTAAGCCATCAATCTTAGAGACGTTTGAGAAAATTGCGTCAGATTATGTTGAGCTGCGAAAAATTCAGCAGAACAGAATTGAAGCAGCGTTAAGCAATCAAGATTTTGAAAAAAAGGCTGAGACCGATTACCAGAGACTTCGCTCTGAAGTTGTTGATTTGGTGAATTCGTTGCATTTGAATAACCAACGTATTGAGTCTTTAATACACCAGCTCTACTCCTTAAATCGTGAATTGACCTCTGCTGAAGGCCAGTTGATGCGATTGGCGGAAAAGCACAAAGTTGATCGCAAGTCGTTTCTTGATAATTATGTTGGTTCAGAACTTGAACCAGATTGGTGTGATCGCGTTTGTGAGATCAATGCAAAATGGAAGCGCTTTGTTGAGAAAGAAGGCGAGCAAGTTGAGAGCTTGCGTGATTTGGTCGGTCGTGTGGGGCAAAAATGTGGCTTGCAGATAGCTGAATTCAGGCAGATGGTTTCTGTGGTGCAAAGAGGAGAGCGCGAAGCTCGGCAAGCGAAGGAAGAAATGGTTGAAGCCAATCTTCGGTTGGTCATTTCTATCGCTAAAAAATATACAAACCGTGGATTGCAATTTTTGGATTTGATCCAAGAGGGAAATATTGGCCTCATGAAGGCTGTTGATAAGTTTGAGTACAGGCGTGGCTACAAATTTTCTACCTATGCAACATGGTGGATTCGACAGGCCATTACGCGCTCCATCGCAGATCAAGCAAGGACCATTCGCATCCCTGTTCATATGATTGAGACCATCAATAAGTTGGTTCGTACGTCCCGACAAATGCTTCATGAAATTGGAAGAGAGCCTACACCTGAGGAACTCTCAGAAAAATTGCAGATGCCACTTGAGAAAGTGCGTAAGGTAATGAAAATTGCGAAGGAGCCCGTATCTTTAGAGACACCTATTGGGGATGAGGATGATTCAAGTCTCGGTGACTTTATCGAAGATAAAAATGCTGTGTTACCTGTTGATTCAGCGGTCCAAGCGAATTTACGCGATACCACAACACGTGTCTTGGCATCATTAACGCCAAGGGAAGAGCGTGTTCTAAGAATGCGTTTTGGAATTGGTATGAACACAGATCATACGCTTGAAGAGGTGGGGCAACAGTTCTCTGTGACCAGAGAACGCATTCGGCAAATCGAAGCAAAAGCCTTGCGAAAACTAAAACATCCTAGCCGCTCAAGAAAAATGCGAAGTTTCCTTTGAAAATACTTAAATAACTTTGTTAAGAGAGAGGCTTGGGGCCTGTAGCTCAATTGGTTAGAGCCGACCGCTCATAACGGTCTGGTTGGGGGTTCGAGTCCCTCCGGGCCCACCATACCCTCCAATAAGTTTATTTCTTTTCATGATTAAAAGAGTTTGTTTTTTCTTCCTTTTTGATTCAATTGCCACCACTTCCCCTATCAAGATATTGAACTTTTTAAAAAGCTCGTTTGAACCGCTGCTCAAGACATTATGATCCTACAAATGGAGATCTTTTGTAGATGTTCTTTGCGGCTTTACCATGTCTCATCGCGTTGTGCTGGAAGACTCAAAGGTTGACGATTACCTACTTGGTAAATTTCCATGATCTGTCAAAATTACCTACCCTCAGATCATTCTATCAAACGCTGCGTATACCACCGATTTTTGTAAGAAGTTCGATAATATCTTGTGTTCCGGATGAGTTTTTCAAATTTGTGGGAACAATATGTCCTTGGGGCCTCTGTCGGTTTGCATCTGACAGCATAACATCCAAATTGACATCTACAAAAGGTGCTAGGTCTGTTTTATTTATGACCAAAATATCTGATTTTGTAATGCCTAGGCCACCCTTTCTCGGGATTTCTTCACCCATGCATACAGAAATCACATAAATAGTCATGTCTGCCAGTTCTGGGCTAAAGGTGGCTGCTAAATTGTCGCCACCACTTTCAATCAGAATCAATTCTAGATCCTTATGTGTTGTTTGTAAGTCATGCACCGCAGCTAAATTAATGGAAGCGTCTTCCCTGATTGCGGTATGAGGACATCCTCCCGTTTCTACACCGCGGATTCGGTCACGGGGTAGGGCTTGGACACGCATCAAATAGTCGGCATCTTCACGGGTATATATATCATTTGTGATAACTGCCATATTAATATGAGGATGAAGTGCACGACAGAGGGCTTCTGTTAATGAAGTCTTACCTGCTCCAACAGGCCCGCCGATTCCAACGCGAAGTGGTCCATTCATGTTATACAAATCCTTGTTTTGGCTGAATGATGTCTCATTGCGCAAATTTCTGAGAGCAATCCACAGCTTGTGAGTTGGTCAAGGTCCGCTTGTTTTGACCGTTGAACCAGTTGTTCCATTACAGGAAAAAAGAGAGTGGAGTATAATTTGTCCATCGGTTTGACCAATTGGAACAAGTCTTATGCCAATTGAGATCCAATTGCTTATGATACTGTGAAGATAGGCCGAACTTACCCGGTCGATATCAAGATTCAAACGCTTGATATATGTCCAACAACAACGGGTAACGGGCTAAGTGACGTGAATTCCATAGATTTTATTGATGTTATGGGCGAATGCGAAACCTTGATCTTCCGTCTCTTTTCTTCTTGATTGAGATGAAGCCAGTGCCACGGCGAGGTCTTTTGTGTCTTGTCCAAAGTAACTCGCGCGCAAAAGAAGCAAATCGTTCCAACTACTACCTTGCTCAACAAGGTTATGAAGGTATTGTTTGAACGTATCGCAGTCAGCAATCAAATGATCTTTGATGGCCTGCTCAATCCCATGGCTAAAGGCAAATGCACCCGTTGGAAATGTTCCTGAAAACATTGCCAGAATTTGATGTAGGGGCATGTCAGTGGCTGTGTTTGTGATCATGAGTTCGTCCATGGCCATATGCACCTCCTTCCGGGTCAAACGGTGCGGATACCTCTTCAACTTCACCACCGAGTAATTTTAGCATCTCGGCGATGACATGATCATGTCTGATCAACAAATGACCGTCCTTTACAGAACATGGCAGGTGGCGATTGCCGATATGCCAAGCAAGTTTGGCAAGATGCTGGCTGTCATGGGCAACCACCTTGAGCAATTTTTCTTCAGCTGCGATTACCAGTAATCTTCGGCCATCTTCCAAAACGAGGCTATCACCTGGCTGAATATGCGTTGTTTTTTCAAGGTCAAGCAGAAAAGACATACCCTCATTAGAGCGCATAACGCGCCTGCGTTGAAAGCGTCCATCATAATCCAGGGTCACTGTTCCCATATGTTCGGAATTACCTGGCGCTATTTTTATGGCACGAATAAGCATGTCAGTATAAGAAATATCGTTGTGCCATGGGTAGTTCCTCCGCAGGCTCGCAAGTGAGTAATATTCCATCAGCGCGGACCTCATATGTTTCGGGGTCCACTTCAATGAAGGGGCGATAATTATTCAACAACATGGAGTCCTTACCTTGCTGCCGGATGTTTTCTACTGCCAAGACTTGTTTTGACAAACCTAATGTTTCTTTAACGCCAGCTTCAATACTCGCTTTTGAAACAAAAGTGATGGCGTTACGGTTTGCAGGGTGCCTGTGAGCCCCAAACATGGGTCTTGTATAGACAGGTTGTGGTGTTGGAATGGAGGCATTAGGATCGCCCATTTGAGCTGCAGCAATCATACCACCCAGCAGAACCATCTCCGGTTTTACGCCAAAAAATGCAGGATCCCATATCACAATATCAGCTCTTTTCCCTACCTCAATGGAGCCAATATGGTGAGCCATTCCATGGGCGATGGCAGGGTTGATGGTGTATTTAGCCAGGTAACGTTTAACCCTTAGATTGTCGTTGTTTCCAATTTCTTCAGGAAGCCTGCCACGTTGTACTTTCATTTTATGTGCAGTTTGCCATGTTCTGATGATGACTTCACCCACACGCCCCATGGCTTGAGAGTCCGACGCAATAATTGAAAACGCTCCCAGATCATGAAGGATATCTTCAGCGGCAATCGTTTCCTTTCTTATTCGACTCTCGGCAAACGCTATATCTTCTGGGATGCTGCGGTCTAAGTGATGGCATACCATCAACATATCCAAATGTTCTTCGAGGGTGTTTCGCGTGTAAGGTCGTGTGGGATTGGTAGATGATGGAATGACGTGAGCGGCTCCACAAACTTTGATGATGTCAGGTGCATGCCCACCTCCAGCTCCTTCTGTGTGGAAGGCATGAATGCTCCGTCCTGCTATGGCGGCGAGTGTATCTTCAACAAATCCACTCTCGTTAAGTGTATCTGTATGAATCATGACTTGGATATCATGTTCTTCAGCCACATTAAGGCAATTGTCGATGGCTGCTGGTGTTGTTCCCCAGTCTTCATGCAATTTTAATGCGGCAACCCCTGCCAGTACTTGTTCTTGTAGGGGATCCGGCCGTGAGGCATTTCCTTTGCCTGCCAATGCGATATTCATAGGTATGTCATCGAATGATGATAACATTTGACCAATATGCCATGGTCCTGGTGTGCATGTTGTGGCAAGGCTTCCATGTGCTGGGCCGGTTCCTCCACCAAGCATCGTGGTGATGCCCGAATGCAGAGCTTCATCAATTTGCTGTGGGCATATCCAATGTATGTGACTATCAAAACCACCAGCTGTAATGATTTTCCCTTCACCCGCAATGACCTCTGTTCCCGGTCCAACAATGACATCAACATGCGGTTGTGTATCAGGATTTCCAGCTTTACCTATTGCAGCTATATTCCCGTTTTTTAGCCCAATATCCGCTTTGTAAATCCCACTCACGTCAACAATAAGTGCATTGGTGATAACTGTGTCCATAGCCCCTTCAGAACGAGTATGTTGAGATTGTCCCATCCCATCGCGCAACACTTTGCCACCACCAAACTTTGCCTCTTCACCATAGGTCGTAAAATCCCGTTCTACTTCGATAACAAGGTCTGTATCAGCAAGTCTCACCCGGTCACCTGTTGTTGGACCATACATAGCTGCGTAAGCTTCTCTAGAGATCAATCTTGGCATCAAAGTGCTCCCATAATATGCTTGCGAAATCCATAGACTCGCCGAGAACCCTGATACGGTATCAGCGTCACCTCTTTTGTTTGTCCCGGCTCAAATCGGACAGCCGTACCCGAGGGAATATCTAGGCGCATGCCGCGGGCCATGGTGCGGTCAAAAGACAGGGCTTCATTCGTCTCAGCGAAGTGATAATGACTTCCTACTTGGATTGGACGATCACCTTTGTTGGCGACAAGCATGTTCATGCTTTCCAATCCCGCATTGAGGTTGATATCGCCTTTAGAGCTTACCATTATTTCACCGGGTTTCATTTTTTCATCCTGTAAATCAAATAACCAAAAATCATGGAGATGATGACCAATAAAAAGAGCGTATCAATGCCATGGGGATGAGGGTGCTGGCCCTGATGTGCATAGGCGAAAACCGGTAGGAAAAATAAAATAGCAATATATTTCATCATGTTATCCTTTCTCTGATGTAGGGCGTATGGGATGATGGACAGTGACGAGCTTCGTGCCGTCTGGAAATGTTGCTTCAATTTGAACATCTTCAATCATATCAGGAATACCCGCCATGCATTGCTCAGCCGTGATGACCTTCCCGCCAAGTTGCATCAATTCAGCGACTGTTTTGCCATCTCTGGCACCTTCAAGAACAAAATCACTGATCAAAGCTATGGCTTCGGGATAATTAAGTTTTACGCCTCGCTCGAGTCTGTTGCGCGCTACGATTGCGGCAAGACTAATAAAAAGTTTTTCTTTTTCACGGTTTGTCAGTTTCATATTGCCTCACATAAGCCATACAGGGGGAGGTGGGGATTGGGTAAAAATGGGGATCAATCGCAACAAGGTTTTGCGCATGTCATAGCTGTCATTTGCGACCAAACGAACCACGATCATGTCATCGAACAGGCTGTAACCAGCAAATATTTTTTCGGTGGTTAAGGTTTCTTCAATTTGGCATCCTAAACTTTCTGCGTTGGGCGACACGAACAAGATATTTGCAAAAGCATTTGCCGTGCCCAAGCTTGCTGCCCCTCGCTGTTTTGTAATATCTGTGACACCGAAATTTTCTGCAAAACACAGCTGGCCATCTCTATAAAGGCGCCAACGATCATGAAGGAGTGCTTCATCAATCACTTCCCCCATGGCCATTCTGCCTAAGACTAATGGTTCTATCATGAGGAATGTTGAGGTTGACGACATATGTATTTCAAACTGCCGTTTTAATTTGGCTTGGTTAAATAAAATAGTTTCTTGCGCAAGCCAAAAGAAAGAAGCCATCTCTGCAAGGTCAAAGTAATACTGACTTTGTCCAAATTCCTCATCCGAGCGATAAATACGTTCCGCTGTTTGAGTGGATAGAGAAACATGAGCCATTGGTTCTAAGCCTACATGAACAGATAGTTTATCACCACCTGCAATTCCTCCCGCAGTGTTAAGCAAAATCGCATCTATTGATGGCTTGTCTGACTTAGGCAGCATCATTTTTAGACACCCTTTTTGAAACAAATCAGAGATGTGGGTGTGGCTATCTTTTGAAAAGAAACGACTTTGAATGGCGCCATCTGCGCGTTGTAACTTTTCTTTGGGGGAAATATTTCTTGTGACGAACATCAGGCCCTGCCTCTACACGGCCAACTTGGAACGAACAGCATTTTTTGACAGGGAGCATTTTGCCCCTTGAAGGATGATTTCACCCCGTTCCATGACATAAATATGATCTGCAAGACGGTACGCAAAATCAAAATATTGTTCGACAAGAAGAATGGCCATTTGCCCCTGGTCGCGCAGATATCCAATCACACGGCCTATTTGTTGAATAATGTTTGGCTGAATTCCCTCAGTCGGCTCATCCAAAAGTAGCGCCTTAGGTCGCGTGATCAACGCTCTGGCAATAGCCAGTTGCTGTTGTTGCCCTCCTGAAAGGTCACCCCCACGTCGGGACTCCATTTCTTTTAATACGGGAAAAAGTTCAAAAATCTCATCTTCAATCATTCGGTGTTTTTTTTCCAAACAAGAGAAGCCACTCTCCAGATTTTCACGAACGGTGAGTAGTGGAAATATGTCACGTCCTTGTGGTACATAGCCAACACCTTTGCGTGCCAGAAAATAGGATGGTGTGCGGGGAAGAATATCTTGGCCGTTAAAATGATATCGACCTGCGGTATGACTGTGTGTTCCTGATAAAACCTTAAGAAGGGATGTCTTTCCAACTCCATTCACACCCATGAGACAGGTTATTTTTCCTTTTGGGGCCTTCAACCCCACGCCGTGCAGAATTTGGCTCTGTCCATAATGAAGGGTTATGTCCTGACAATCGATCATATTTATCTCCCTAAATAGACTTCAATAACTTTTTCATCATGGATGACATGATCTATTGACCCCTCTGAAAGGACAGATCCTTCATGCAGAACGGTGACGCGACAATTGAGGCGACGCACAAATTCCATATCGTGCTCGACCACCACAATGGAGCGTGATTTGGCAGCATGTTTTAGAATATCGGTGGTTCGCTCTCGCTCTTCTGTTGTCATACCTGCTGCGGGTTCATCGACCAAAAGCAATTCGGGATCCTGAGCGAGTAGCATGCCTATTTCAAGCCATTGTTTCTGACCATGTGAAAGTTCTCCTGCTATCCGATGTAAGTGTTGTTCGAGGCCAACCTGTTCTGCCAAGTCATGTATTTTTTGGGTGTCTTTAGATTTTTGCTGAGAGAAGAGGACTGCAAAACCAGAACGATTGTTTTTAAACGCAAGAAGAAGGTTTTCAAAAACAGACTGCTGCTCGAAAACCGTGGGTCTTTGAAATTTTCGTCCTATACCTGATCGGGCGATAACATCTTCAGAAAGTTTCGTAAGATCGATACCACGGGCACCAAACCTCACCATTCCCTCATCTGGCCTGGTTTTGCCCGTGATGATGTCCATCATGGTGGTCTTTCCTGCGCCATTTGGGCCAATGACAGCCCTTAGTTCACGATTGCCTATTACAAAGGACAGGGCGTTGATGGCTCGGAAACCGTCAAACGATACAGATACGGCGTCTAGTTGTAATAAAGTTTCTGTTCTCGTCATGACTGCCTCCGGATGAAAAAGCGATCTATTAACCCACCAAGACCTTTGGGCGCGTATAGGGTAACGATAACGAAACCAAAGCCTAATAAGACCAGCCACCAATCTACCCACTCAACAACGTAAAAACCTAAATTGAGGCTTGGTGCCTGTCCGCCTGTAAACCAACTGGACAATAATGAAACAAATGTTGCTCCAATAACAGCACCATAAAGCCTTCCGCGGCCACCAATAGCAACCCAAACAACGAGATAAATTGATGCAATAGGTGCCATTTCTGCAGGATTTATAATGCCCGCTTGAGGGTAGTAGAGTGCCCCAGCAATGGCGGTTATTACAGCAGAGAACACAAAAACTATCAGTTTGTAATTCTCAACTTTATATCCAAGATAACGCAATCTACTCTCATTATCTCGAATGGCGCGTATGGCATTTCCAAATTTTCCTGAGACGAACCATAAAGATAGAATGTAGGTAAGTGCCAAGCTTAATGCAGAGATCAAAAAGAAAGAGATTGATATGTCAGCTTGGGGAATATCCTCGAAGCCAGGGATATTTTGCAGGCCAGATAGGCCGTTATTACCTCGTAACCCACTATCATTTTGGAATAAATATAATGACAGAGCGAGCGTCATGGCTTGAGTAAGAATAGAAAGGTAAACCCCTGTTACGCGTGATCGAAAAGCGAGCCAGCCAAAAATTAAGGCAAGAAGACCCGGGATGAGGACAATTAATAAGAGTTGGACGGTGAAGCTGTCAGCAAAATACCAAATCACAGGAATATCTGACCTCGCCTACCACCCCAAAAATTTGAGTGCCGATAGCCTGTTGAATTTCTTGATCTGTTGGGGGAAGTGGGTTGTTATGAAGAGATTCTATAACCAAATTTTCTGTGCGCTCGAACATTAACCACATGCCAATCATGTAGCCACCAAGTCCAAAGAAAGCAAAATGTCCAAGTGATAGGATTCCGCAATAACCCCATACCAAATCGAGAGCGATGGCTGCTATGCACAAACAGAGTGTTTTTCCCAAGGTTTTGATAAAGCTCGCTGAAAAAAATCCTACCCCGAGGCTCTCGGAAAGGATGGTAACAATGAGCGTTACCAACGACAATCCAGCAATCATCAAAAAGACCGAAGGATGGGACAAGATAGGCTTGTTGTTCATAACTCAATCCTCTGCCGCACGACCTTTGAGGGCGATAATGCCTTTGGGTCTGAACTGAATAAAAATAATGATGAAAATGATCATGTATGTTTGTGCTGCCAATGTGTTGGAAGGGTAGAGCCACTCGATGGCTTTCTGCACGCCACCAATCATACCAGCACCTGCCATGGTGCCCCAGATATTGCCCACACCACCAACAACAACAGTCATGAAACTTTGTACGATGTATGCAGAACCAATTTCGATGTTACCTGAGCAAACAAACCAATGGCAATTCCTGCTATTCCAGCAATGCCAGAGCCAAGACCAAAGGTTAGCATATTTACCTTTTCAGGGTTGATGCCGACGGATGATGCCATCCGTGCATTTTGTGTCACGGCACGGACTTCTAGTCCAAACCTCGTGCGTTTTAGTACATAAATGAGAATGGCTAAGAACAGCAGTGCAAGAAAGAAAATAGCTATTCTTATCAGTGAAATTGACACAACATCATTTACAATCAGTGCACCATCCAACCAATCTGGTGCGGTTAAAGGCCTGGCTTGGGTACCAAAAATATTTTTAGCCAACTGTTGAAGAGCGATTGATATACCAAAAGTTGCAAGTAATGTTTCAAGTGGCCTTTGGCGGAGATGTCTTATGACGCTGCGTTCTAGGAGAACACCGGCACAGAATGTAATACAGAAGGCCAGAGGAATAGCCACAAGAAGTGCGATCGTGTAATCGGGGATGATCTGCTGGACAACATAGCCAGTGTACGCACCAATCATAATAAATTCGCCATGGGCCATGTTGATGATGCCCATAACCCCAAAGGTGATAGCAAGACCAATGGCTGCCAAAAAATAAATTGAGGCTAGAGATAAGGAATCAAGCAGTAGGTCAAAAGCCTTATAAAAACCAACTTTCTGATTAATATCTTTAAGGGCTGCTTCTGCAGCAGAAGTAACTGCACTATCTTTTCAATATATATCTCGAAAAATTTATATGCTGTAAAAAGTTTTGCCGTAGCTGCTGGGTAGTAAATTCATTGGGGGCTAAACCCGCAGCGACCAAATTTGTATAGGCCCTATCTCGCATATTTTGTTGGTTTAACAAGGAGACAGGAATATCGGCTACTTTACCGTCCTTGATATTATCAATCAAAATTTTATTTCGTTCTTCCTTTCCCATCAAACGGGGTTCAAACCCTTTGTCCACCAAAATAGCATAAGCGTCTTCAACGCTGATATCTTGGCCAACGATAAGCTGTTTTTTGATATTTTTCCCGTCCAGACTCTCTGATGCATTTAAGATAAAGAGCTCTGTCTCAATTAAGGGATTTAAGGTTTGGCGAACATCAACAGATATGTCTGATGATAGAAATTCAATATTGGTGACGCGTGTCGAACTGTCTTGTCCAAAGCTGATAAGCAATCGTCTTTGTAAACGCTCCATGCGTGCCCGTAGGTTTGGCTCCGTCTCTGATGCAAGTGCCTCTTGCAAAGGCTCCAGATGCTCTTGAGTAGCATTGCGTTCCAGCTGAGTTAACGCGAGGGCTCGAACAGAAGGGGTTGTATCTTGCAGCTGAAAACGTACAAGCTCCTGTCGGATCTTTTTGCGAACGCCACTGTTTGGCTTCAATTGTTTAAGTGCTTTGTCGGTCGAAAGTAATGGTCCATAAGAACCATCGAATAGCACCAACTGGATTTTGTCGTTGTTTGTAGTTGTCCTGTTATCAATAAAATAAAACCGCTTGTCTGTTTGCAAAAAATATAATTCTTTAGCTTCCCATTTTGCCAATACCTCTGCGGTTTCTGGGGCATTTTCAGAAACCAGTGCATCAAGCACGGAATCCACAGTTCGACTGGATGATCTTACCACCAACTTTTCAAATTTTTGTAAAACAAGCTGAGCAGATTTTTGATTGGCCAAGGATATATCTGTCAACAAAACTGGCAATAAGGCCATTATCAATACAAATAATTGCATGGAAAACTCATAAAAATAAAAATGCTGGGGGAGAATCCAGCAGCATGAGCTGCTGCTGGAAAAAATAACTTAGTAGTTCGAAGTAAGTTGGATGCAGGTTTTGGTCTTTGTGTTGTACATACCGCAACCCAATGATTGCCAATCGGAAACCAACTCAGCTGACTCGGGGAGATAGTCTGTCCAAGCATCACCTGGAACTTCGGCTGTTTGACTGATAATATCAAATTGCCCGTCTGACTGGATCTCGCCAATAAGGACTGGTTTTTTTAGGTGGTGGTTGGGCAGCATTTCGGCGGTGCCACCTGTAAGGTTGGGAAATGTTTGACCATACATGGCCTTGCGAACAGCGTCGACGTCAGTTGTGCCGGCTTTTTCAACGGCATTAACCCACATGTTAAACCCGATATAGTGAGCTTCCATAGGGTCATTGGTAACCCGGTTAGCCCCCATTTTTGCCTTCCATTTCTTTACAAATGAGGCATTGGCTTCATTTTTTGATGACTGAAAATAATTCCATGCCGCCAAATGGCCAACGAGGTTGCTTGTATCAAGGCCTGACAATTCTTCTTCACCCACAGAAAAAGCGACGACGGGTATATCATCTGCCGAAACACCTGCTGCTGCTAATTCCTTGTAGAAGCCGATATTGGCATCGCCATTGATGGTTGATATGACACCAACTTTTTTTCCATCTGCGCCCAAGGCTACAACATCAGCAACAATTTTTGACCAATCGTTATGACCAAATGGCGTGTAATTCACAAAAATATCGCTAGCAGGAATCCCCTTGTCTTTTAGATACTGTTCAAGAATCTTGTTCGTGGTTCTGGGATAAACATAATCGGTTCCCAACAATGCAAACTTCTCGACCCCAAGTTCCTCAAGGAAATAGTCCGTGGCGGGGATGGCTTGTTGGTTAGGCGCAGCACCCGTGTAAAAGACATTTTTTGAAGATTCTTCTCCCTCGTATTGGACAGGATAAAACATCAAGCCATTCAGCTCTTCAAGCACAGGTAATGCAGACTTTCTGGAAACCGATGTCCAAGCGCCAAAAATTACATCAACATTTTGAACCGTTAGCTACTCGCGCGTTTTTTCTGCGAACAAGGGCCAGTCTGATGCAGGGTCAACAACGACAGGAACAATTTTCTCACCCAAAAGTCCACCTTTGGCGTTCTGCTCTTCAATCAGCATCAGCATCGTATCTTTGAGTGTGGTCTCCGATATGGCCATGGTTCCGGAGAGCGAATGTAGAACGCCTACCTTTATATCTGCCAGTGCTGCAGATAAGCTTGTTGTTAGTGTAAGTGCGGTAATTAAAGCAATTTTTTTCATGACTTAACTTTCGATTACAGGTTGGTTTGAGAAGGGGGGTACTCCTTCCGCCCCGTTTGAGTACGGGCCGTAATCATTAGTTAGGTATCTTGGGTGTTGCTGTCTGCCGCATATTTATCACATAGATGGTGCATGAATTGCACCGGCAGGGGACAAATGAGGCATTTACAGAGTTTTCGATACTTAAAAAGCATTGTTGAAACAGGTTCAATAAGAGGAGCTGCTGATAATCTTGCAATTTCTCCTTCTGCACTCAATCGGCATATCCAAACGTTAGAACAAGATATCGATATAAAAATATTTGAAAGATTGACGCATGGTGTTCGTTTGACCCCGGAAGGCGAAATGTTTTTTGCATACGCTCTTGACCAATTATCTGGTTATAAATTGCTCCGCAATGAAATTGCCAATGTTCGTGGGTTGCAAATTGGGAAGATAAATTTTGCAGTCAGCAAGGATATTATGCTTCAACCAATCTTACCGTTAATAACATTATTTCAAGAAGACTACCAAAATGTTGAGATTGAATTGTTTGTGCTTGATCCCATCAGTATGTTTCAATCATTACGTAACGGGGATCTGGATATGGCTTTGTGCGTAAATCCAAATCTACATAGAGGTCTTACAGTTCTGGGTGCAAAAAACACGCCAATACAATCATTTATTCCTAATGGGGTTCCTATTTCAAAGTCAGGTATCATGAGGATGTATGAATTGAACGGTATTAGAGTGGCCATGCCACCTCTCGAGTCAGAGACGGCGCAACGTGTGGTTGCTGGGTGTGAAAGGTCTCATATTGATATTAAGATATCCTATTCAGGGCCTAATATTGCTGAGTACTTGGCCCATAGTTCGTTTCCAGTTAGTGGCTGTTTCATGGTATTGGATGGTGGAAAGGAGCCCTATCAAATATCTGGATACAAACGAGTGGCTCTTGATGAAAAAGAAATTGGTAGTTGCACCATGACCGTATTAGCCAATGATGAAAAAAGGCTAACAAGACCAGGGCATCGTTTTCTCCGTTTGCTGTTGGCAGCACTAGAGTCATAAAACTATGGATGGGTGGTGAGGTATTTTGTATCACATAGAATATGGATTTAGCCTATGGCAAAGACACTAACCACTTCGCTTCAACCGGCGCAAAAGGCACGTGTTAAAAATTGGGCAAAAGCACAAATCATTGAGCGCGCTTCAATTTTTCAAATGTCACCAGATGCTCTTTTTCATTATTTGCATAAAGAAGCAGAGATGAATCCCTTTCTTAATTGGAAGCCAACGCATGCGGTATATCCCTATTCAGAATTTCAAAAGCATGAAGACAGTTTTTGGGTGCAACTCGCCAAACAAATTGACGAGAATCTTTCAGATGCGCATGAGCGATCATGCGCACATCTTTTGCTTGAAGAGCTTGATAGCACAGGGCGGCTTGAAAAAAATGCACTGCCGATGGTGGTGGCTCGTGGGTTTCCAGAGGGTTTTGTTAAAAAAGTCATTGAAAAATTGCAGCGTTTTGAGCCTGCGGGTGTGTTCGCACTTAGCGTTGCCAACCAGTATCAACTTCAGCTTCTCGCAGCAGGGTTTCGTAAAACAGACTTATGTTACAAATTAACGATGTATTGGGACGTCTTGCTTGCAAAAGGTCTTCGCCATGTTTCTATTGAACTGCATGAGGGTGTAGAAGATTGTCGTAACGCGCTGCAATTATTGGTTCGCCATGGCGGACCACTGCAAATAGAGCCTCAGGAGATTGGGGTAACATCACAGGAAGTCACTATTTCATCTTTAGACCCTGTAAAAATCACGATAAGAGACGATTGGAGTGATATGGTTTCATTGGATGAAACACTCAAAGATCAGGCGCATTTTTTTCAAGGTAATGCACAAGAAGCAAAACAGTTATTATTAAAGGCCCGTCGCCTCATAGAATTGGTGCATCAGCGCAAGAAAAATATACGTGAAGTTTCTTACCATGCTGCGCGTTTACAAAAAGAATTTTTACAAAGCTCTGCCAATAATCGCCGTGTTTTGAGTATGCAGACATTGGCAAGCCTTGCTGATGTGTCTTTGTCTACAGTTTCGCGTCTTTGCGACTATCTGGTGCTGTCATTTAATGGACGAAATATTCGGTTGCGTAACCTTATTATGCGTTCATTGGCGCGAAATGAACAAGGAGATGAGCTTTCATCAGATCAGCTTATTCATTTTCTAAAGAATAAAATTATACATGAACAACACCCATTGAGCGACCATCAATTGGCGTACGCACTACAAAAAGAAGGATTTTGTCTCACACAGATGAGTATAGGACGTTACCGAAGGCATTTGCGCATACCAGACTGCCGTGCGCGGCGTGCATGGGTTCGATATTTGCCTCACGAACCTCGTTACTGGTTAGATGATTTGCGAATGTAAGACAGGTTGATAAATGCAAAAATGCACGTAGCTGGTGCAACCACAAATAGCTTTACCGCGAGCCAACCATCATTATCCAACTGTGTTCGGGCAACCTCGTTGATGAGAGCAAGAAAGATAAAAAATATTCCCCATCGCCATTCTAAATTGCGCCAAACATCTCTTGTTAATACAAACATGTGAGAAAAGAATTTTTTCATGACTTGAAGATTTTTCCAAGCACTGAAAAGAAGACCAGCTCCAAAGATTAGGTTGGTTATCGTTGGTTGAATTTTTATAAATAAGGGATTGTTAAGAAACACTGTCAAAAGACCCAGTCCAACCACCATGCTGCCTGCAACGAGTGCAAACAATGGCAGTCGCTTTTGTGTCATGAGTGAAATGATTGTGGCGAGACATGTTGATATTAAATAGACAAGTGTACCGGTGATAATGCCAAAAAATTTATTTGTAAGAAAAAACAAAACAAGAGGTAAAAAGTCTAAAGAGACGGCTAATAGTGTTTGACTGAGTTTCTTCACAAGACTCTCTCCGTTTGGCTCTCCCGTGCCCGCACCAATTCTCGATGAAACAGATAGATGCCGCTTGCAATAATAATAGTTGCTCCAACAATGGTGTTTATTTCTGGGACATCAGTAAAAAAGATATAGCCAAAAAGGATCATGAAAAGTATCTGGGCATACATGTATGGTGCAATTTTAGGTGCCGGAGCCAAACCATGGGCAACTGTAAAGAAATAATGCCCGACACCGCCAAACAAGCCAGTTATGGCCAACAAGCACCATGTTACTATTGAGTGGGACCAGTCCCACGCATGCCACGCAAACGGTGCAAAAACAATAATGCCACTACACACGGTATACAAAAACGTTGTATTAACGCCTTCTTTTGCTGCAAGCCATCTTGTCGAAATGTTAAAAAAGGATAGGCAAACAGCTGCTCCAATGGCTAAAAATATGGCCCAATGCATCTCGGTTTGCCAAGGTGAGGTTACAATCAATACCCCAACAAAACCCACAGAAATTGCATAGAACCTGTACCAACCAATCCATTCGCCTAAGATTGGTCCTGCTAACAATGCTACGATAAAGGGTGTGGCAAAAAATATAGCCATGGTTTGGTCAAGTTGGAGATAGGCAACGGCCGTAAAGTTAAGAAAAGTTGTGATGGCCATGAGAAGGCTGCGAAAAAGCTGTAAAAAAGGGTGCTGGCTTTTGGCATAATGCCATGTGTTTGTAACAGTTAAAAAAATAGCCAAAAGCATGGCATGGCTCATAAAGCGTATCCAGACCACTTGCATGGCGGGAACCTCACTACCCAAAGGTGAGCTTGGGTCCACAAGGATCTTTGCTGTACCGTCAAGGAGGGCAAAACAGATAGCAGCCCCCAACATATAGAGGGCCGCTTTGGTCTCGGGGCGCTTCATGGATAAGCTTTCATGTTAAAGGTAGTCGTTTGCTACCTAGGAACCTTGTAAGAATTAAGATTGTTCAGTACCCTTTTGAGGGGTAAAATGCTAGCAGCAAATTCGGCAAATTGTGGCATGATATCTTGACAAGAAGATTGGGGGCTGAGCGCATTGGCGCAGCTAATGACTCGTTGCGCAAATGCTGTCTCTAATTGCAATTTTTTGTACCAGAGCGATGGTGCTGTCTCCACAACCTGATTGATGATTGGTTGAAGACTGTCACAGGCTTCATTGACGCGTTTTAAAAATTTTTTAACCCCGATATCCTGAAATGTAGAAGGGCATACCCGTTGCGTTATGTCCGACACAATCAAAGGAAAAAGTGTCAGGATATGCAATTGTTGAGGATCTAGTATGCTCAGGGCATATTTCACTGAACTTGATGGCCAAAAAGGATAAGATTGCAGAAATGCGAGTGTTCCAAGATGTTGTTCAGGGGTGTCGGAGCGGGATGAATATATTGGGGCCTTTCTGGTTTGGGAATGTCACTACGCACAAATCCCAGCGCGGTGTCTATGGCTTTAACACTCCGGAAAACGCCATCTTTGTCACGTGCGAATGCTTCTAGAAAAACCCGCCATCCAAGTGGAGCAGGTTGCATTTTTATGCGTAGTTTTTGATATCTACTGGTGATGTTCTCTCCAATAAACACATCCCGACTTTGTTGGACCATATCAACGCTGAAAGGTGCAAAGCCGTTTATGTAAAAGTCAACTTTTCCCGGTAAGGCTTTTGGGATTTGCAAGGATGAGCCTTCCATGACATCAATGCCATGATAGGTTTGGCCCGTGGCAGAAGATAGAAAGCCTACCACGAACCAAAATGAAGCGAGCCAACAGATTTTAATGGTCTGTAATCTCACGTAAATTTTCTGCAAAATTTTTCCCGCGCTCTTGATAGTTTGTTGCTGATTTTGGATTCGTGCAACATCTTCATCAGTGAGGGTTCTCACGGCCCTTGCTGGGCTGCCAACAATCAAGGATCTCGGTGGAAAACTCTTTCCTTCTGTGACAAGGGCACCTGCTCCTACCAGAGATTCCTTCCCAATGACGGCCCTGTTGAGTACTGTCGCACCCATGCCAATAAGGCTACCATCTTCAATGATGCAGCCATGCAAGATTACACCATGTCCAACAGTAACATTTTGTCCAATGATCAATGGGCATCCGGGGTCTGTATGAAAAATACAGTTTTCTTGAACATTTGACCCATCGCCAATGGTGATGGGCTCATTGTCGCCGCGAATTTGGCTGCCAAACCAAACATTCACATCGAGCCCAAGGGATACGCGCCCAATGATGTGGGTGCCAGGTGCAATATAAATTCGTGTTTTGTCGGCGATAGACGGACGATGTCCGTTCAATTCATATAGTGGCATGTAATTATTTCCTCCCTAACCATCTGAAACATCTATTTAACTCACGGATCCCATGTGTGGATGTGCAGAAAACTTCTTCTCCCAAGTCATAAGATGCAGCAAGGCATTGTGATAGATTATCTAATGCAAGTTGGTTGCACAACTGAATATCTTGGGCTTGAGACCAACGATGTCGCGTGCCCTCGGAAAATGCTTCCTCACCAAGATGATACATGGTCGCAAGTAGTATGATCCGTTCCGCTGCAGAGGGTTTGTTGGGAGATCCTTTTCTAAAAAACAATTCTTTGTTCGTGTCCGCGGCTTGTTTGGTTAAAAGGCGTTTTCTAGGTCTTGGTATGTTTTGCGCAAAGGTGGGGAATGATATCTTATGTCCCCGCAAATATTCATCAAGATATTGAGCAAGGGCATCGGAATAATCTGTTTCGATTAGGTTTTGTTTGACTGTTTTTAACAGAGCGTCTTGAGCGCCTGGCAACCTCATAACCGAACTTTGATCCCTCTCAAGAGACCAAACTAGATAGCTCGAAAAATTATAATTTTGGATATACGCATGAAATGAAGGTTCTTGCGCTGCGATTTTTGCTGACCTTATCATAAAGTCTTGAGCCAAAATATCAGGGGCGAGAGAAAGAAGCTTTTTATTGAAGCCACGGACGGCTGAACTTGTGAGACCTATGTCGTTGGTTTGGGCTATCAATGTACGAAGGCGTTCATATTGATTGCTCTGTGGTTGGTTTTGGGCTTGCAATAGGGTTGGTAATGAAATCGTAAAAAAGACAAGTATGATGCGAATAAGCATGAATGTAACCTTAAAAATATAATGGTATGAAATTCTACTTTAAGCGGAAACTCTTGTTGAATGGCTTGCCTGTCAACAGGAAAATGGTCCACCAGTCGAGAAAGAATTTACCCGAGGATTCAATATATGCGAGATACAAAAGATCATTTGATTGTAGCTTTAGATGTTC
Organism: Alphaproteobacteria bacterium; assembly: GCA_038131935.1. GTDB lineage: Bacteria > Pseudomonadota > Alphaproteobacteria > UBA8317 > UBA8317 > UBA8317. The sequence goes on from JAYPQH010000010.1 coordinate 23,579, forward strand.
CCTCTTTGGACGAATTACGTCAGCTTTGTCGTTTGTTGCAGGGTGAAGTCGGTATGGTAAAAATTGGTTTGGGACATTTGGGCTATGGTCTTCACGAGGCTGTAGATATTGCTCATCAATATGGTCACAAAATATTTCTTGATTTGAAGTTGTTTGATATTGGGGCAACAGTAAGTCGTTCGGTGGAGGGACTATGTCAATTACCTATTGATATGCTCACTGTACATGGAGATCCTCATGTCGTGCGTGCGGCTTTTGAAGGAAGGGCGCGTGGCCAAGGAAAGTTTTCGATATTGGCTGTGACTATTTTAACATCATTGGATGCTGTGGATATCGACGCTTGCCAATTTGCGCCAATGCCTGTCGAGCTACTGGTTGAAAAGCGTGCTCAGTTGGCTGTTCAAGCAGGTGCGGATGGTGTCATTGCTAGTCCTGCAGAGGCCAAACGGTTAAGGGAGCTTCTTGGCCCATCTTTTTATATTGTAACACCAGGTGTACGTCCCCACGGGGCGGATCAAAATGATCAAAAAAGAGTTGCAACGCCGCGCGATGCTATTCAGGCGGGAGCAAGTCATATTGTTGTGGGTCGACCAATTATTCATGCAAATGATCCGTTGGAGGCTACACGTAACCTGCTGTTGCCATTGGCTGGCATGACGGCTTAAACAGCGGTACAGAGCTGGAAAAGAGCGATCGTTTTTCAATAAAATTAATGGAGCATAAAATGGATATGTCAAAAATACCGGTTGGTGACAAAGCCCCAGATGAAGTGAATGTTATTGTGGAAATCCCCAAAGGTGGACAGCCTGTGAAATATGAAATTGATAAGGATTCTGGTGCTGTTATGGTTGATCGTTTCATGACCGCCGCCATGTTTTACCCTGCTGATTATGGTTTTGTACCCAATACGTTGGCTGCAGATGGGGATCCGCTCGATTTTCTTGTTGTCACAAGGGCAGATGTTGTTCCAGGTTGTGTTATACGTTGTCGCCCTGTGGGGGTTCTTCACATGGAAGATGAAAGCGGTGGGGATGAGAAAATTATTGGTGTGCCGGTAACCAAGCTCGATCCATACTTTTCAGAAATTCAGACTTATGAAGACTTCCCAGAAATTTTTCGCGATCAAATCAAACATTTCTTCGAGCGTTATAAGGACCTAGAGAAAGGAAAATGGGTGAAGCTTGGCGGCTGGGGTGGACCTGATGAAGCAAAGCGTATCATTCAAGAGTCTATCGAAAATTTTTCATAAGTTTTTATAAAAATCCATCAGTGTTTTTGGCATATTCTGCAGGGCAAAAAGCGATCTCTCGATTAGGGCTGCTGGTATCATATAATGATGTAGCAAATGTAGTGAGAAGCCTCACAACCTTGTCTTTTAAGACAAGGTTGTGAGTGATCGAAACTGCTTGGCAAGTTTGAGGGTTTGACCTTGGTAATTTGAGTGCAAGGACGAGCCATATAGTTGATCTGGTAGAGATTTGAGTGTTTCAAATACCAAGGAACCTATCACTTGTTCAGCTTCAATAAGAAAAGGCACTTCGTGGGTTCGTACTTCTAAAACGCCCCTTGATCCCGTTTGATTGTTTTCAACAACTCCGAAGCCTGGATCAAAGAAGCCAGCATAATGGACGCGCAGTTCCCCAACATTTGTGTCATACGCCACCATTTCCGCAGCCTGATCGGGAGGGATAGACATCTCTTCTGCCGTTGCTAGAATATAAAATTCATCCGGATCTAGAATAAGGCCTAAATTTTTGCGCGCAAAAACAGGTTCCCAGAAATCTAACACATCATAATGATTAGGCTTATCAAAATCGATGAGGCCGGCATGTTTTCGTGCTTTGAAACCTAAGATTGGGGGTAGTGACGTGCCTAATCCAAGGGTCGCGGCATCAAAGCCTGCAACGTCAACAGAGAAATTCATAGGGACCTGGGCGGCTGTAACAATTTGGTCAACATCATGATCAGTAAGCCTTAATTGCACCAGTCTTGTTCCTACATGTACCCTTATAGAAAATGTTCTGGGTGCTAGTTCAACATATAATTTCCCACAATAACCTGCTGGGATTTGGTCAAAAGCGACCCCTTCGTCGGTGATGACGCGTGCAAACAAATCCAGTCTTCCTGTAGAACTTTTTGGGTTTGTACGGCCTGAAATATGGCGTGGTAAATTCAATGTTTCCTCAAGTTCAAGGATATATACACATCCCCTTTCCAAAACAGCACCCTCATCAAGATCAAACTCATGCATGGCAAGTTTTACCAAGCGCTCCTCAACGGAATGTCCATGACCTGGTAAGAAAGACGCTGGGACGCGATAGGCGCGCCGTGCTAACCTTAGGTCTACAGAGGCTGGTTGATATTGATCTGTTTCAATCGCTTGTGAGGATGACAAAAAGCCACCATCTCTCAAGTCTTGCATAGGCAAAATGGCTTTTGGCAAATGCTATTCCTTTCAAGGATTTTCGTCATCGTTTCGCCATGAATACGATAGGGAGGCCCTTTGGCACAATATGCCCGCTGAGATAGTTTTGGATACTAAGGTCGTTTCAAAAATATTGGCACGAGCAAAAGTCCAATGAGGAATCCAGCGATATGTGCGTCCCAAGCAACATTTTCAAAACCAGGTGGTATAATAACAGCGAGGACAACATGTAACAAAAGGAATCCAATAGAAAACCTTGTCACTTTGGTGTCGAGTAAGGGCAGAGGCGATATTCTACCGGGCGTTGGGAGGCGAACAAAGGCCCCAAATAAAGCTGAGACTGCAGCAGAAAGTCCAACAAGGTTTGGGCTTGTATACATGTTGTTAAATGCAAATGCCGCAGCTCCTGCACCACTGCCAAGCCACATGAGGATGGTCAAACGGAACCAACCTAGCTGTTCTAAAACGGGGGTTCCGACTGCAGCCAGCCACACGCTATTTAGCGTTATGTGGATGAAACTTGCGTGCATGTAACCATACCCAACAAGAGCTGTTAGGTACCAAGGGGCAAGCTCTTGTTTCAGCACAGCAATGAAAATATCGGTGTTAAAAATAAGAAATGGCAACAGGGGTGGGCGTAACCAATCTAATTGGAATGCAACAAACAAACACCATGCCAAACCAAGATGCGCTAGTAACGGGCGCGGCAGATTAATAGCTCGCTCTTTTGACACAACCTGTAACCTTTGCAATTTTATTGCGTTCAAACCTAACGCTGCCGTTACATCTTGGTTACCTCATTGTCAAAATAATGAATTCCAGCGCGTATATCTGAGGTGTCTATAGAGGTGTTCATGGTGTCGACAATGTTACATCAAATCTTCAAAGGGCGCGACAATTATCCCCGTATTAGGTGGTAACTTTGATTGCTAACAATCAATATTTCTTGCTTGCGAACAGAAATGGAGATTGAGCGTGGTTACAGGGCAGCTGATCATACCGTTATTGATCCTGCTTGGGGGTTTGGGTTTGGCCGCTTTTATTTGGGTTCAACGGTCTAGCAAGTATGAGCAAAGTGATGATCATGCAAAAAAAACACTCTTCGGTGAAAACAACCCAGAAAAATCAGATTTTGAGTGAAATTTGATTGCGCTTTGCGCCACAATAAGGTTCACATATCATCATCGTGAACGATTGAGGGGGAGACCACAATGGCAAATCCTACAATGCTCGCAATGATAGCGGGTATGATTTTGTCTTTTGCGGGAGCAAGTGAAGCGCCAGCTGCGAGTCATGAACAGAAAGCGGGTGGGTTGGTGCTTGAATTGAACAAGCTAGACTCAGAAGCCACAGATAATAATGCATGTCGTGTCTATATGAGGGTTACAGAGGGATATGGCGAAAATGTAGAGCAACTCGACGTATACTTGGTCTTGTTTGATACGCAGGACGTTGTATTGCGGCAATATGTTGTCCCACTTGCCCCTCTAAGTGCCCAAAAAACAAGGGTAAGATTGTTTGACCTTCCCGAGACAAAATGCGGTGATATTGGGTCAGTGTTATTCAATGGTATTGTGGCGTGTGAGCCTTCAACAGCAGCAGCTTGTATGAGCAGAAAAATACAACTGCGTTCTAAAGTTGATAACGTCAAATTATTCGAATGATGCAATTGACAATCGTTATCAACAAAGAGTAAGTCCAATTCCTGTGTTCTTTAGCGTGGGAATTGTACATAATGAAAATAGCTTCTCTAGCTTCGATTATATTTTTATGCTTGCAAACAAGTGGCTTTGCGGGTTCGCTTAATGTGTATTCATATCGTCAGCCTGAGTTGCTTGCGCCGATCGTAAAGGCGTTTGAACGTGAATTTGGCCATCGTGTTAATCTTCTCTTCGCAAAAAAGGGCCTCGTGGAGCGTGCAATTCTTGAAGGCGAAAATACTGCTGCGGATGTTATTTTAACAACATCTGTTGCAGAGCTTGAGCGTGCTAAGGCTGCGGGAATACTCATGTCTGCGGGTGAAAATGTGCAAGATATTGTTGCTGGTGTTGGCGATCCAGATGGTGTTTGGGTGCCATTATCTCTGCGTCCAAGAATCTTTTATGTCAGCAAACGTCTGACCGCGCGTGGATCGATGGTTTTTGATGACCTGCTCAAACCAGAATTTGTTGGTAGATTTTGTACCAGGCCATTAAAGCATGCCTACAATTTAAGTTGGCTGGCTGGAATGATTGATCGCCGCGGGCGCGTAGAGGTTGAAAACTTCTTGCAACAGTTGAAAAATCAGTTGGCAAGGACTCCGCAAGGAAATGATCGTGCTCAAGTTCAGGCTATTTATGAAAATATTTGCGATATCTCAATTGGAAATGCCTATTATTATGGAGCTATGTTGAACAGCAAAAAGCAAAAGCCATGGGCGGAGGCCGTATCCTTGGTATTTGCTAAAGATATGAACGGCGGTGTCCATGTTGATATTTCTGGGATTGGTGTTTTGAAGGCGTCTAGCAAAAAAAATATTGCGCAAGAGTTCATACAATTTTTACTATCTGCTCAAGCGCAAAAAATTTATGCACAGACAAATCATGAATTCCCCGTTGTTGATGGTGTGGATAATCCTGCTATATTTGACGGTATTCCAGCATGGACAGCTTCTGAGTCAAGCTTGGAAAACATAGCGAATTTGGTGCCAGATGCAGCGCGGCTAGTGGATGAGGTTGGTTTCGACATTGGGCGCTGAAGCAGTAATAAAGGGTTGAGGTATGGATCTTGTCAAAAAATTAGAAGAGATATGCCTTAAGAGTGATTTGCGAATGACCAATCAAAGACGGGTCATTGCTGAAGTGTTGATGGATTCGGATGATCACCCTTCCATTGAGGTCATTTTAGATAGGGCCAAAATGCGTGACAGCCGTGTCTCTCTGCCAACTGTTTATCGCACCGTAAAGCTACTCGAGGATGCTGATATGCTAGAAAAGCATCTGCTCAAAGATGGTAGAACATTGTATGAGGACAAAGTTGGTGAACATCACGATCACCTCATTGATGTTACAACGGGAGATGTTGTTGAGTTCGTATCAGAGGAAATTGAAGCTTTGCAAGAAGCTATTGCCGACAAGCTTGGTTACAAGCTTGTTGACCATAGATTGGAGCTATATGCCATTCCCAAAAAAAATCCAAAATAGTTACAGTTTACTGGGCAATATTCTCGTGTGAAAGGACATATAACTTCAGGTTGAATACAAATATGTCATTCTGCTGAGAGTTTTTCAAAGACGAAATCAAGACGATCTTGTCCCCAAAATAATTCACCATCAATCAAAAAAGTCGGCATGCCAAAGACGCCTTGGCTAACAGCGTCATGACCATATTCCTCGATAATGCTTGCAAACTGAGTTTGTTCTTCTTCATCGGGTAAGGTGAAATTGGGTTCGCATGTCGACATGATTTCCGACATGGTTTGTGGGTCAGCAATGTTTGCTTCGTGACACCATAACGCCTGTCCTATCTTGTGGGCGGCTTCAAGTTTTTTGGCAGCGGTTGGCATGCGAAGTATGCAACTATGTGCAAGTATATCCGAACTTGGAAAGAATGCAGGCTCAATATTTAAGTTCAATTTAAGTCTTTGATCCCAGCGCTTAAGCTCTGAAAGGCGGTATTTCTGCCGTGCAGGATGACGTTGGGGCACGGGCACTCCGCCAGTTTGTGAGAAAACTTGTGCTGCGTTCACAGGTCTTAATTCTAAGGTGAAGGAAAAATTCTCTAGAACGGATAGAAGCCTATGATGACCCATGAAGCTCCAAGGTGAATTAATGTTAAAATATTCAATGACTGTTTTCATGTTTCTCTCGGATTGGATGATGGCGTTTTGATATTATGGTTGAGAAGGAAGCAAACCAGCAGATTTTAGCATCTGTTGGATATGTGGATAGAAGAAGTCAGCACCAGGGTAACCCAAAAGGCGCGAGGCCTCTTTGTCATCTACCATAAGCACGAATGTTGGTGTGTAGTGAAGCGGTTTTTGTGGATCGATTCCAGTCGGCATGGTATCCGTCATATGAATTATTTTAATAGGTGCGATCTTGCCTTCGATCGTCATGCCATAACCAGGGCCAATTTCCTCTCTCCATAACTCACAATAGGGACAACTTTTGTCTTCAATCATCAAAAGGTAACTTTTTGGGGATTGTTCTTCGGCCCAAATTGGATATGAAATACTTAGTATAAAAAATACAGTGAAGAGGTGTAAAAAATATGGGTTTTGAAATCGGATTTGGAGGGGCATTCGTTGCTGGAATCGTCTCATTCTTGTCTCCATGTGTTTTGCCTTTGGTTCCACCTTATCTCACTTTTCTTGCGGGTGTCTCACTTGAAGAATTGACAAGTGAGACAGAAAACCGCCCCACAACAAGGGTTATGTTATCCGCGCTAGCTTTTGTTTTAGGGTTTGCAACGGTATTTACACTTTTGGGCGCTGGCGCCAGTGCAATTGGGCGAATCATGCAGCAGAATTTTGATGTTCTCGCTATGGTTGGCGGTGGCATTATCATTCTATTCGGGCTGCACTTTCTTGGTGCGTTTCGTGTGGCTCTATTCTACCGAGAAGCACGCGTGCATTTGGAACGAAAACCCCCAGGGTTCTTGGGTGCTTATGTTATCGGTTTGGCGTTTGCGTTTGGGTGGACACCATGTGTTGGTCCTGTCTTAGCATCGATTCTGTTTCTTGCGGCTGGAGAAGAAACCATTTTCCATGGTATGTTCTTGTTGCTATGCTACGCACTTGGTATAGGCATACCGTTCTTGCTAGCGGCAGCATTCGCGCATCCATTTATGGGATTTATGGCTCGTTTTCGAAAGCATCTTGGAATAGTGGAGAAATGCATGGGGGCCATGCTTGTGGTTACGGGAATCCTTTTGATGACTGGAACCATGTCAGAAATTTCATATCTGCTTTTGGAATATTTTCCCGCCATGGGAACATTGGGTTAATATACATTTTTTATTTTGTATCTGTACTAGGTTCCATAGAGATAGTGATACAGTTTTGTTCTTGATTGCTGAGGCTTGGAAAACATCTTCAAAGGATGTCACGTTATGATCAGTTGAATTTTTAGCGGTTTTTTTTGCTCTCAGAGGTTATCAACTAATGGACTACTGATGTTCTCATCTGTGAGTAACTTTTACGTTTACACTTGATGTGAAATAAACTACACTTTTATTATGTTGATCCGATCGGCATAAATTAGAACAAAAAAATAAAAAACAAGAGGGGTGAGATGATGCGGTTTGCAGCCTTTACGCTGGCAACCCTGATAGGGATGGGGGCAGCCTTTGCTGAGATCTCGGCAAATGACGTAAAAATTGTTGATGGTGAAATAGCAACTTCCTTGACAGGTGTAGCTGGCGATTCAGCCAAAGGCGCTCTGGCGTTTAAAGGGCGAAAGCTTGGAAATTGCTTGGCATGTCATGCAAATTCAGACATGAAATCAGAACAATTCCATGGCGAGGTTGGTCCTGTCATGGACGGTGTGGGTGATCGGTATACCGAAGCTCAGTTACGGGCTATTGTGGTGAATTCCAAAGCAGTTTTTTGGTGATCAAACAATCATGCCAGCTTTTTATAGAACCGAAGGGTTGAATCGGGTGGCAAAGAAGTTTGAGGGTAAGCCTATTTTGAATGCGCAGCAGGTTGAGGATGTTGTTGCTTACCTGCGCACGTTAAAATAATTTTTAGGAAACAAACAAGAAAAAGGAGATCGTCGATGGCGAATTTCTCACGTCGAGAAACACTCATGGCGGGGGCAGGGCTGGCTACTGTGGCCATGCTACCAATTTCATGGGCGCAAGCTAACCAATCACTGGTGGATAAAGCCCTTGCTGAGTTCACAGGTGGTAAAGATGGTGTTGAAGGTAAAATCTCTTTGGAGATGCCGGAGATTGCTGAAAACGGCAATACCGTACCTTTGACCGTATCCGTGGATAGCCCCATGGATGATGGCGATTATGTCTCAAGCGTTCTCGTGCTCGCAACTGGAAATCCAACTCCTGGTGTTGTGACATTTCACTTCACCCCATTGAGTGGTGAGGCCAGCGCAACAACCCGAATGCGGTTAGGCAAGACACAGGATGTTCTGGCGATAGCAAAGACATCTAAAGGTGAAGTTTACAAAACAGCAACAACTGTAAAAGTTACCATTGGTGGCTGTGGCGGTTGATTTCCATCATAAATCAAGGAGAACGGTATTATGGCAAGTAAGCCTCGTGTGAAAGCGCCCCGCAGTGCAAGTGTTGGTGAGGTGGTTACGATCAAAACTTTGATTAGCCACAAAATGGAAACTGGTCAGCGTAAGGACAAAAGTGGAAATGTAATTCCACGTAAAATTATCAATAAATTCGAATGTACATTCAACGGAGCTTCCGTTTTTAGTTGCGATATCCTACCGGCTGTTTCTGCCAACCCATATTTGCAATTCACCATGAAGGTTCCTGGTGAAGGTGAGTTTTTGTTTAAATGGACAGATGACGACGGCAGTGTTTACGAGAAAAAATCAAACCTCAAGATAGCTTGAGGATGGTATTTTGTGGCGGTGAGTATCATCGCCACAATTCTTTGAAAAATATTAGAAAGTGCAAAAAAGCGCTCAGAATACAGGGGGTAACTATGGTCAAATTGAAAACAACTGCAATGGCGCTGATGCTTGGCTTAGCAGTTAGTACGTCAGGGGTTGCATCAGAGCGTAAATCGCTCCCAGCTCCTGAAGGGCATCCTTTGAGTGAAATTTTGTCTGGTTATGAGTTCAGGACGGACGAGACAAAACGCGTCCAAGATGATGATTTTGAAAATCCTGCTTTTTTATTGTTAGATCGTGGTGCTGAGCTTTGGAACACTGTCGATGGCGCGGCTGGAAAGTCATGCGCTTCATGTCATGGGGATGCGGCCGTGAGCATGAAGGGTGTTGGCGCTTCAATGCCGAAATGGAACAAACAACGGAATATGCCCATAACGGTTGAGCGGCAAATAAATATTTGTCGAGAAGAGCAGATGCAAGCCAAGCCTTGGAAGTGGCTCAAAGACCAGAACATGTTGGGAATGACCATATTTGTAAAAAATCAATCACGTGGGATGCCAATGAAGCCTGACATGGCGCCTGAAATGGAAGCTGTGCGAAAGAAAGGTGAAGAAATTTACTACACAAGGTATGGACAGTTGGATTTGTCATGCGCCAATTGCCATGAAGATTACTATGGTAATTACATTCGTGCCGACATGTTAAGCCAGGGCCAAATCAATGGATTTCCAACATACAGATTCAAGTGGAGTGGTGTTGGCAATGTACATCGCAGATTTAAGGGATGTATGAAAAATATTCGCGCAAACCCATTTAAGCCTCAAGGTGAAGAATTTACAGCACTTGAAGCTTACATGTCATATCGGGGACAAGGTTTGCCTTTAGAAACGCCTTCAGTGCGCAACTGAGTAGCTTTTAAGCCTTGGGTCACGTCGTTCTTGGCCCAAGGGTGAACTCTAATAACATTTGTATCATAGTTTCGGGGGTATAATATGTTCTCGCGCAGAGAATTCATGCAAGTCACAGCTGCAACAGCTGCAATTATGGGTGCACAAACACCGTTAGGTGCTCTCGCTGCTACCCAAAAAATATCCCAAAATGATTTGCTTGATTTCGAAAGCAAGGGAAACGTCACATTAATGCATTTAACCGACATCCACGCTCAGTTGGTTCCCGTCTATTTTCGAGAGCCATCCGTGAATTTGGGTATAGGAAATGTTCATGGCCTTGTGCCTCACATCACAGGGCGCGAATTTCTTACCCATTATAACATTCCAAGAAATTCACTAGATGCTTATGCCCTTACCTATTTAGATTTTGCCGAAATGGCCTCGGAATATGGCCGTGTTGGTGGTATTGATCGCATGGCAACTGTGGTTAATGCCGTTCGTGCTCAGCGTCCTAATAATACGCTCCTTTTAGATGGGGGTGACACCTGGCAAGGATCTTACACCTCATACCAAACCAAGGGTATGGATATGGTGAAGGCCATGAATAAGCTAGGCTGTGATGCGATGACAGCTCACTGGGAATTTACCTATGGGACAGAGCGGGTAGAAGAGCTCGTTGAAAATTTAAACTTTCCATTCTTGGTAGGCAACGTTCGTGATACAGAGTGGGATGAGCCCGTTTTTGAAGCCATTCAATACTTTGAAAGAGGTGGGGTAAAAATTGCAGTGATTGGTCAAGCGTTTCCTTACACGCCCGTAGCCAATCCAAGACATTTTATCCCAAACTGGTCTTTTGGCATCCGCGAGGAAGAAGTTGCAAAGAATGTTGAAAAAGCTAGGTCTTCGGGTGCAGAATTGGTTGTGCTTGTCTCACATAATGGGTTCGATACAGACCGAAAATTAGCATCTAGGGTAAAGGGAATTGATGTATTGCTTTCTGGGCATACCCATGATGCTGTTCCCGAGGCATTACCCGTTGGGAAGACGTTGTTAATTGCTTCAGGATCGCATGGAAAGTTTTTATCTAGACTTGATTTAGATGTGCGTAATGGAGAAGTGAAGGACTATAGTTTCAGGTTGATTCCTATCTTGTCAGATGTCATTGCACCTGATCGTGAAATGACCAAGCTTGTTCAAGAGATACGTGCGCCATTCCAAGATGTTATAAGTGAAAAATTGGCGACAACCGAGAGTACTTTATATAGGCGTGGTAACTTTAACGGTACGTTTGACGATTTGATCTGTGATGCTCTTTTGGAACAAAGGGACGCAGAGATTGCGCTGTCACCTGGTTTTCGTTGGGGAGCATCTTTGTTGCCTGGTCAACCAATAACTGTTGATGATGTTCATAACATGACATCTATTACGTATCCTGCAGCTTATAGAAATAAGATGTCTGGACAAATGCTGAAAGACGTTCTCGAAGATGTTGCTGATAACTTGTTCAATGAGGATCCGTATTATCAGCAAGGTGGAGATATGGTGCGTGTTGGTGGAATGGGTTACGCGATTAATCCCAATAAACCTTTTGGTCAGCGCATTACAAACATGCAACTTCTATCTACCGGTTCTCCTATTGAAGCTTCCAAGGACTACACAGTTGCTGGATGGGCAAGTGTCAATGAAGGCACTGAAGGGCCAGCTATTTGGGATGTGGTTTGTGATTATTTGCGTGCCAAAAAATCAGTAAATGTCCAGCCACGTGATCAAGTCAAGTTAGTCGGTACTTAAGAGGAGCTGGATGCTAATTGGCTGAGAATCCAAAGAAAAAATACAGTAAAAAAGTGTGATAATAACGAAAAGGGGTGAACATGACAACAACACGTCGACAGTTCTTGACCGGTGCAGCTGTGACAGCCGGTGCCGTGGTATCCGGTGGTAAGGCATTTGCCGAGGCAAATCCGGAAAACTTACCGCCTAATGTTGCAGATTGGAGCCGTTATCTGGGTGCCAGTGTAGATGACAATCCTTATGGTATGCCCTCAACATATGAGGCGGATGTTGTGCGTCGTTCGGTGGAATGGTTGACCGCATCGAGGGAATCATCAATCAACTTTACACCACTATATGCTCTTGATGGGACAATAACCCCTTCCGGTGTTGCTTTTGAACGACATCATGGTGGAGCGCCAAGTGTAAATCCTGAAGAATATCGTTTGATGATTAATGGCCTTGTAGACAAGCCATTAATTTTTACATTGAATGACTTGAAGCGGTTTCCTCGTGTAACGAGGACATACTTCTTGGAATGTGCAGCAAATTCAGGAATGGAATGGCGTGGTGCTCAGCTAAACGGTTGTCAGTATACCCATGGTATGATTCACAATATGGAATATTCAGGCGTTCTGCTTAAGCATGTTTTGGAAGAAGCTGGTGTAAAAACAAATGCACGTTGGATTCTACCTGAGGGTGCGGACTCTGCTGGAATGACGCGCTCCATACCTTTGGAAAAAGCTCTTGATGATTGTTTGATCGCGTTCACCATGAATGGCGAAGCGTTACGAGAAGAGCAGGGGTATCCCGTTCGGCTCGTGGTCCCTGGATGGGAAGGAAATATGTGGGTCAAATGGTTGCGTCGTATAGAAGTTGGTGATCAAGCTTGGCATCATAGAGAGGAAACATCAAAATACACTGACCTCATGGAAAATGGTAAGGCCCGCCGCTTTACCTGGGTTATGGATGCAAAATCCGTTATTACATCTCCAAGTCCACAGGCACCAATGCTGTCAAAAGGGCCTAATGTACTGACAGGGCTGGCATGGTCGGGTGCTGGTACAGTAGATCGCGTTGACGTCACCTTAGATGGCGGAAAAAATTGGTACCATGCTCGGATAGAAGGCCCGAGGCAATCTATGGCCTGCGTTCGTTTTTACTTTGATTTTAATTGGGACGGTTCACCTCTGTTGCTTCAATCCAGAGCTATGGATTCTACAGGTTATGTACAACCTACAAAAGATGCTCTGCGCAAAATCCGTGGTGAAAACTCAATCTATCACAACAATGGCATACAAACCTGGCATGTACGCAGCAATGGAGAGGTGGAAAATGTTGAAATTTCTTAAAATAAAAACCATTTGTGTGGTGTTATCTCTAGCTGGTACTGTTCACGCTGGTGCTTTGGGACTAGGTCGCTTGGCCACACCAGAAGAAATTGCGGGATGGGATATTGATATCCGTCCAGATGGCCAGGGGTTGCCAGAAGGCTCAGGTTCGGTGCTTGAAGGTGAAGAGGTATTCATTGAACAATGTGCGTCTTGCCATGGAGATTTTGGCGAGGGTGTTGACCGTTGGCCTGTGTTATCAGGTGGCCGTGGAACCTTAGCATCTCAGCATCCTGAAAAAACGATTGGTTCGTATTGGCCTTATCTTTCAACTGTCTATGATTACATTTACCGTGCTATGCCGTTCGGTAATGCCCAATCCTTAGAACCCGATCAAGTGTATGGGATCACAGCCTATCTGTTGTATATGAATGACATTGTTGATGACGAATTTGTCCTATCAAAAGAAAACTTTAATACAGTGAAGATGCCCAATGAAGATGGTTTTTCCAAGACGATAGATCTGAAACTGCACTTTGGAAACAGACAGATCCTTGCATGCGAAACTGTAAAGAAAATGTCGAGATCACTGGTCGTGCACGAATTATTGATGTGACTCCCGAATCACAAGACTAAAACTATTAAGATTTTAAAAATACGCGTCTCCAACTTTGTTGGAGGCGCAAAGGGGTGGGTGATGAAGGCTATTGGACAAGCTTTATTCGTTGTTGCTTTGCTGGTTTCCACAGTTGGGCACACCAAAGAAGTGGCTCTAGATTTAGGAAAAGTTGTTGGTCTAGCCAATTATGATGCACAAGATGTGTCAGAACCTCTATTTCTGATAAACCATGGTACATTTATGCACAAAGATACTGAGACAATCACGGCTCTTCACCGAGCTTTGTTTGATCGCGGGTTGTCAGTATTATCTATCACCCAAACGCTTGGAATATCGCAGCGCAAGGAAACTTATAATTGTGAACGTAATGTTCATCGCGTCGATCATCGAGAAGCGGCATTTGAGATCAAGAGCTGGGTTTCTTGGGCAAAGGAACAGGGACATAAAAATATCTTTCTACTAGGGCATAGCCGAGGCGGAAATCAGGTCCTGCGAGCTTTGAAGAATGATGTGGTCGTCAAAGGTATCGTTCTGTTGGCACCAGCGCACCAACAATCTTTTGAGAATGGGCGAGAAACGTTTGAAAAGATGATATCTTTAGAAACAGACGCTTTTTGGAAGGACATCGAGAACAAAGACAAGCAAGGGGAAGGTGAGACTCTTGCCGATGCAAAAGGTTTTTTATATTGCCCAACCGGTGTTCCTACCATTAGAGCCCTGGCCGGTAGCTACCTCGACGATGGTCTATATGATACGCACAAACTCGTATCTGAATTGAAAATTCCATCACTTGTGATTGCGGGAAGTGAAGACACAATTGTTCCAAATCTTGAAGTTGTTTTCCAGCCAATAGACAATGATGTTGAATTTGAAATGATTGAAGGTGCTAATCACTTCTTTCTTGATTTTTATGCAGATGATGCTGCAGACCTCATATTGGAATTTGTAAATAAGCATCATTGAGGACGTATAATATGCATGGCTGGTTATTGACGAAAGATGATGAAGGGCAGAAATCTCACTTTGGAGCTATTGATGACAAGGGCCTACCCGACGGCGAGATAACCCTATCTGTGGAATACTCAACAATTAATTATAAAGATGGGCTTGCCTTTTCTGGTAAGTCTCCTGTTGTTCGCCAATTCCCGATGGTACCAGGGATTGATGGTGTCGGTACGGTCATCAACAGTACTCTGCTGATATCCCAGAAGGTAGCCATGTTGTGATAAATGGATGGGGACTTGGTGAGACCCGTTGGGGATGTCTGGCAGACAAAGCCGTTGTGCAATCACACATGACGGTGCCTTTGCCCAAGGCTATTTCGGCTGCGCAATCTATGCAGATAGGAACAGCCGGTTATACGGCAATGTTATGTGTGCAGCGTTTGCTTTCTCATGGTCTTAAGCCCGAAGATGGCCCCATTATGGTTACTGGTGCGGCAGGCGGGGTAGGTTCGTTTGCACTTATGTTTCTATCAGCACTTGGCTTTCATGCCGTAGCCATAACAGGTCGGGCCAATGAGGAGCCTTATCTTAAGTCACTTGGGGCAGCTGAAGTTAGGTCTAGAGATCAATTTGGAGAAAAATTCCGTCCACTAGAAAAAGAGCAATGGATGGGTGCCATTGACACGGTTGGGTCAAAGATACTCGCTCATATTCTCGCGGGTACGTCCCGAGATGGTTGTGTCGCTGCATGTGGACTTGCCCAAGGGGCAGATCTTCCAACTTCTGTGATGCCTTTTATTTTGCGCGGTGTCACGTTGGCAGGTGTTGATTCCGTTATGATAGATAAAAGCAGGCGCTTGGCTGCCTGGGAATTGATCGAGCAGCATTTTTGCTCAAAAAAATTGGATATCATTGCGGGAAATAGGTTTGAGTTGGAGCAAGCTGGTGAAGTCGCACAGGCTCTTTTGCATGGCGATATCAAAGGGCGCGCTCTTATAAAGGTTTCCTAATAGGAACGGCTTGCTCTAGCCAGATATCTAAGCAACGGTCCCAACTAAAGTTCCGAGCATGAGCCAATGCATCTTCACGTTGTAAGTCGCAAGCTAAACGTGCAGCCTGGCTTAGATCCTCATGCAAAACACCTGCCTTATTTGACGTCACAACATCAATGGGACCTGCAACTGGATAGGCTGCCACAGGCGTTCCGCATGCCATGGCTTCTAACATGACCAGTCCAAATGTATCTGTTCGTGAGGGAAATACAAAAACATCAGCAGAACGATAATACGTCGCAAGTTCCTCTCCAGATTTATAGCCCACAAAGGAGACGTCAGGATAAGTGGAAGAAAGTTCGGCACGAGCTGGTCCATCACCTACGACGATCTTATGACCTTCCACCTTCATGGAGAGAAAGGCTTCAACATTTTTTTCAACAGCTATGCGACCAACATATAAGAACACAGGCTTGCTATCCGTTCTTGGTAGTTTGGGGCCATCAGGCTTAAAAATTGAAGTATCAACACCTCGCGTCCATAAAACGCAATTTTCAAAACCATGTTCCTCAAGTTCATTAATGATGGACAATGTCGGGGTTAAAACTGCCGCACTCTCTTGATGAAACCATTTAAGAAATTTGTAGGTGGCACGTTCCGGAACTGGTAGTCTCTTGGCAAGGTATTCAGGGAACCGTGTGTGAAAAGAGCTGGTGAACCGATAACCACGTGCCAAGCACGTCATGCGTGTCCACAGGCCAACAGGTCCTTCAGTCGCAATATGTATATGATCCAAATCAGGGGATGAGATCATATCATTGATTGTTTGGACTGGCCACAACGCAAGCCGAATTTCTGGGTAGGTTGGACATGGAAATGATGTATGACCTTGGGGTGACACCACCCGAATCTCGATATCTCTGGTCGCAGATAGATCGATTAATGTTCGTAATGTCCGCACCACCCCGTTTACTTGAGGTTCCCAAGCATCAGTAGCCAAAAGAATTGTGCGTTTTGTTTTTTTTTCCATGTGTTTGCGTTAAGCTGCTGCGCTGATCGACTTTGGTGAATTGGATGTTTTTGATGATCCTAGACGGTGACTCCAGTCGATGATTTTGAACTGACCATCAAATGTTTCGACCAGTGCTGTGCAGCTTTCCACCCAATCTCCATCATTCATGTATGTTATGCCATCAACATCTTTGATGGCAGCTTTGTGTATATGTCCCGCTATACAGCCTTGTAAGCCCCGTCTTTTGGCCTCATTGGCAACAGCACCTTCAAAGTCATCAACAAATTTCACAGCGTTTTTCACTTTGCTTTTAAGATACGCTGATAAGGACCAATAGCTGAAACCCAGTTTGCGGCGGACGAATGCTAGGATGGTATTTGCGCCTAATGCAGCGGAATAGGCCCAATCCCCAAGATGCGCCAACCATTTGGCGTGTCTGATGACACCATCAAAGGCATCTCCATGAATGATAAGGTATTTTTTCCCATTGGCAGACTCGAATTCATCATCAAGACGTAATTCAATTCCGCCAAAATGTGTTCCTATGTAATCACGTGCAAATTCATCATGATTGCCAGGAATAAAAATTACCCTTGTGCCTTTGCGCGCCTTACGCAGGATTTTTTGGACCACATCATTATGTGCTTGTGGCCAGTACCAGCTTTTTTTTAGTCTCCAGCCATCAACAATATCTCCTACCAGATACAAATTTTCTGATTCATGATATTTGAAAAAATCAAGAAGTAATTCAGCCTTGCATCCCCGCGTTCCCAAGTGAACGTCAGATATGAATATGGTTCGGTAATGCTCTATTTTCGAAGACTCTGCCATAATGATATCTGCCCCATTTATTTCTTCAAAGCATTAAACATTTTTTTTCCGTGAAGAAAGTCTTATTTAACGCTCAAAATAAGCCATTGCCGATTGTTTGTCCGCTTGTATTTGTGCAGCGAGAGCATCCAATCCATCAAATTTTTTTTCTGGCCGTATAAATTCCTCAAACCTAAAGGTTAACCTCTTTGCGTAAATATCACCAACATCGCGAAACAAATGGACTTCTAACAAAGGGCTTGGCTCATCATCTGTAACTGTAGGTTTAACGCCAATATTAGCTACTGCAGGAATCAACTCTTCGTCTATTATTGCATGGCCTGCATAAACGCCCAACTTGGGTAACAAGTAATTGGATGTATGCACATTTGCGGTTGGAAAACCTAATTGTCGTGCCAATTTTCGACCAGGCGAAACATGTCCAGACATTTGAAATGGACGCGTCAGCATTCTGGTGGCTTTGTGGGTTTCACCATCACGTAAATACTCGCGGATACGTGATGATGCATGTTCCTCACCACCTTCCAGTGTTTGTCTTTCTATCACAACAACATCAACACCTTTTGGTTCAAGATAATATTTTAACATATCTGGGTCGCCTTGGCGTTTTTGGCCAAAATGAAAGTCATAACCGATGATAACGGTTTGTGCATTCAGGGACTTCAAAAGTACGTCGTCCATAAATTTTTGTGCGCTTAATCCTGCAAAGTGACGCGAAAATCTTTGGGCAAGGATCGTATCTATGCAAAATTGATCGAGCAGTGCAATTTTATCTCTAAGGGTTGTTAACCGAAAATTTTCAGAGGATACATGTGCGATCCTCTGAAAATATGTGCGAGGATGAGGCTCAAAAGTTAATAGAATGGGTTTAAGATTACGTTGGGTGCATATCGTTGAACATGTTTTAAGAAGGATTTGATGGCCTTCATGCAACCCATCAAAATTTCCAATGACGACGCCGTGACCTTTGTCACCATGATGATAATCCTGATAATTTCTTACAAGAAATGTCATGTAAAATCCTGGGTATAAAAATTTTTGCAGATATGTTTTTGTGTAACAGGAGAATTGAGGGAATTATACAGAAATGACAAGTCTAAGTTTGTTTGCCCCAATAGAGCCTTACCAACACGACTATCTCGAGGTTGGTGACGGTCACCAAGTTTATTTTGAGCAATCTGGAAATCCTGATGGCATTCCTGTGATTTTTGTTCATGGTGGTCCTGGAGGAGGATGTGATCCTATCAACAGGCAATTGTTTGATCCCCAATTTTATCGGATCATTATGATGGATCAACGTGGATGCGGAAAATCTCTGCCTCATGCCTGCCTTCAGCATAACACAACATGGCATCTTGTTGGTGACTTAGAGCGTTTGCGCGAAACATTACATATTGATTCCTGGATTGTTTTTGGTGGTTCTTGGGGATCAACATTGGGGCTGGCTTATGCGCAATCTCATTCTGAAAATGTTTTGGCGCTTGTGTTGCGTGGCATATTTTTGTTGCGTCGTCAGGAGTTGCTTTGGCTGTACCAACAAGGTGCGAGCTTCTTATACCCAGAGGAATTTGAGCGTTATTGTTCTGTGATTCCGAAGCATGAACGCGGTGATTTGATGTCAGCATTTTACAGGCGGCTTACAGGAAGCGATCAAGAGGAGGCATTGCGTGCTGCACGTGCTTGGAGCCGCTGGGAGGGTGCGCTGCTTTCTATGATGCCAAATGAGCAAAGAGCCCATGATTTCATGGAGGATCAATTCGCATTAGCCTTTGCACGTATTGAATGTCATTATTTCGTGCATGGTGGTTGGTTTCGCGATGATGATCAATTGCTTCGGGATGTTGGTCATATTCGTCATATACCAGCTTATATTATCCATGGGCGGCAAGACGTTGTAACACCCATAGATAATGCTTGGCAGCTGGCGAAACGCTGGCCAGAAGCAAACTATATACCCGTAGAAGGTGCAGGGCACGCTTTTGATGAGCCAGGTATTTTAGCTGAGCTACTTCTGGCTATGGAAAATCTTAAGCCAATTGCCAATCAGTTCATATCATCTAGGCGAAAGTGATATCGTCCCTCGTCGAAACCATCAAAGTAGTCATCTACATCTGGATGGTTAACTGGCCCTGCGTCAGCGTCAGGAACAAGGTTCTGCTCTGATACGTAGGCTGCGTAGGCTGTCTGTTCATTTTCTGCAAGTAAATGATAGAACGGCTGATGTCGTGATGGGCGAACTTCCTCAGGGATTGCTTGCCACCATTCTTCTGTATTTGCAAATTCGGGATCAACATCAACGATGACGCCCCGAAAAGGGTATCTGCGGTGACGAACAACGTCTCCAATCCGAAAGCGAGCGTTTCTTAACAACATAAATCTAATCCCATCACGTGTAACTTCATATATTTAGTCATCAGTTGGCTTTCGCGCAATCCTTTGCCCCAACCCAATTAAATAGAAATTACAATAATCAACATAATGATAAAAATAGCAGGTACCCAGAAGTACATCTATCAAACGGCTTTCATAAGCGTTCTAGCGAGGGATGAAAATGCATCTTTCACATCTTGTCTTGCATCCTTTTGAAGTACCAAAGGCGTACCTGAATCACCAGCTGCGCGAATGTCTGAATGCAGAGGCAAGCCTCCAAGATAATCAACAGACAATTCAGCAGCCATTTTTTTAACCCCATCTTGCCCAAATGGATAGCTACGTGTTGAGCAACATGGGCAGAGATAGTACGCCATATTTTCAATAACGCCATGTACAGGAATCTGAACCTGTCGAAACATTGCAATACCACGCTTTACATCTGCCAATGCCAAATCCTGGGGTGTAGAGACGATAACGGCCCCATCTACATGAACCCTCTGTGCTAGGGTGAGTTGAGCATCCCCCGTGCCCGGTGGGAGGTCAATAACCATGACATCAGGATTGTCCCACTTCACATCTTTGAGCATTTGCTCCAACGCACCCATGACCATGGGACCTCGCCATACCACTGGTTTACCAGGTGCAATCAAATAACCAATGGACATGGTTTTTAGACCATGGATTTCTATGGGATGTATTTTCCCGTCTTGGCTCTCAGGTTTGTCACAATGGCCAAGCATAACGGGTAGGGATGGTCCATATATATCGGCATCGAGAAGTGCGGTACTCATACCAAGCTGAGAAAAGGATGCGGCTAAGTTGACGGCAACAGTTGATTTTCCAACGCCACCTTTTCCCGAAGCTACCAATATGACGTGTTTTGCGCCTGTATTAATTTTTTCGCGAGATGAAGGGGCACTAGCTTGCTTGTCTGTTGTAGCCTGACTTGTGGGCCTATCTGGCTTTGTTGAGGAATGGCTAGATACAAATATGGGGGTGACGGACTGCGCTTTGGTCTCTGTTTGAATATGCTGGCACAATGCTAAGCCGAGATGGCGTTGGGCGCTATTTGGATTGTTCCCTAATAAAAGTGAAATTTGGATATGGTTCCCTTGGGTTTCAATCCCGGCGATCAGTCCCTCTTTGTCCAGATTTCGTAAGTTACCTTCGTAGGTAAGGATTCCAAAGCTTTTTGCAGATTTTCGTTATTCATAGAGTTTCGCTCGCTTTGATCATTTTTTGATCTGTGGTGAGTTTTAGAATGTCATTCAGAATGGCTACCAAAGAAGGAACCACCAGTAAGATGAGGAATGTAGATACAGCAAGGCCAAAGACAATGGTTGTTGCCATAGGAATAAGAAAACTTGCTTGGCGTGAGGTTTCAAAAAGCAGTGGTGTAAGTCCTCCGATGGTGGTGAGAGAGGTGAGGAGTACAGCACGTAGGCGCTCACATGTTCCTTCTATAATTGCATCCATGGGGGCTGCTGTTCGCATTTTTTGGCTTATTGTGGTGATCAGGACAATCGAGTCATTTATGACAATTCCAGACAGTCCAAACATCGCGATAAGTGACAAAATAGTAATATTAAAATCTTGAATATAATGTCCCCAAATAGCGCCAATAAGACCAAGAGGGATAGTTAGAAGGATTGCAAGTGGTAAAATAAAGGAGCCAAAAATCCATGCAAGTGTGATGTAGATGAGCGACAAACCAAGAATGCCACCTAGTTTCATATCCCCGAAAGTTTCTGCTTGTTCTTCTGATTTACCCCGAAATTGATAGTCTACAAGATAATCCCGTTGCATTTGTTCGAGGACAGATAGTCCAGTGGGGCCTGTCCGCTGCAGAGCCTCCATAATCTCACTGGTTGTGATTGTGCTTTTGTCTAATTCAGCAGTAACAGCCACCTCACGTTTGCCGTCCACCCTTTGAATTTGTGCAAACCCATTGGAAAATTTGCGTTCTACGATGTCTAATATTCTCACATCTTGGCCATTCGTGGTGGTAATATGAATAGTTTCTAGAATTGAAATACCTGTGGATTCTTCTGGATACCGCACTTTGACGGTCACCTCCTCGTCGCCTCGGGCGAAACGTTGCGCCACAGCGCCTTCAAGAGCATGACGCAGTTGCTGTCCCACGGTCTTTAGTTGCAACCCTAGTGCATTACCTCGATCGTTTAAGGATACCAATTCCTCTGGCTTTCCATAAGGAAGATTATCTTCAATATTGCTCACCCCTACAAACCGCTCTAATTGCGTTTTGATAAACTCTGAGGCATTTTTTAAAGCTTGAAGATCGTTTCCAGTTAATCTTATGTCAACATCCTTACCAGGTGGGCCACCCCGTTGAGCTTGGACAGATAGGGACTTTACAGCAGCTAGTTCTGGTATGTTATTTCGCCATGCGTTGATAATTTGTTGGGTACGTACATCTCGAGTATCCGTGGGGCTAAGTTCCACGCGTACCCCTGCGAGGGTTTCTGTGGCTGCAGATGTGGAATTAGGGGCAAAACTTGTCCCCACGGCTGTGATCGACATAATGACAAGCTTTGACCCGCCCAATTCTTCAACCGTCTTGTAAAGGGCGTCTTCAACTTTTAAAATTGTCTCTTGGGTTTTCTCTCTGGATGTGCCTGCAACCATTTCCAAGCTTGCAGAAATGTTATCTGGTTCAGGGTCCTCAAAAAACACAAACCCAACACGCCCCCCAGCGACCATGCCGAAGGAAATAATCAAAAAAGAGAAGGCTGTTGCCACGGTGACGTAGCGCCATGCAACGGCCCGTCTTACGAAAGAGCGAAAGAGTCGATTTTTCAACCATTCAAACATATGATCAAAACGTCGTCTGAATGAGGAAGTTTTCGCTGCCGATTGTGATGATAAGGCGAGTTTTAAATGATGTGGTAGAATGAAAAAGCATTCCAACAAACTGGCTAGGAGAATAGCAACAACCACCATAGGAATGGCTCTGATAATATCTCCGATGATCCCTCCAATAAGAAGAAGAGGAAGAAAAGCAGAAATAGTCGTTAAGGTTGCAGATGCAACCGGTGCGGCCATCCTTGTGGCACCCATCAAAGCAGCTTGTTCGGGTTGGTAACCTTGCCTTGAGAGGTGGTCTGCATGTTCCCCAACAACAATGGCATCATCGACCACAATTCCAATCGCCATAATCATGCCGAATAGGCTTATCATGTTTATGCTTTGGCCTGTTAGAAACATGATGCTCATGGAGGTTAATACGGCGATGGGAATGCCAACAGCGACCCAAAAAGCAATCCTAGAATTAAGAAAAACAAATAGAATGGCAACAACCAGAACAAGTCCTGACAATCCATTTTCGAGGAGCAATGATATGCGTTCCTTAATGGGCTCGGACTGTATCCCATATCGCTCCACATTTAATTGGCTGGGTAATGTTGGAAGGGTGTCTTTTAGATAGTTATCAATAATTTTCGCCAATTCTAGCGCATCAGCATTCAAGGAGCGTTGAATGGATAGTTCAACTGCGCGTTGACCTTTGCGCAACAATGTCGCTTGATCTTTGTTAAAGGCTTCTCGGACAGACGCAATATCTCTCAAACGGATATGAACACCGGAGGGATTTGCTTTAATAATTAAGTCCTCCAGGGCCTGCGCTTGTTCCACTTGCCCCATGGTTCGTATACGAATTTGTCCATCTCCAACCTTTCCTGATGGCAAATCTTGATTGCGACCGCCAATAGCCTGAGCAATTTCTCCCAAGGTCATATCCAACTGCCTTAGGCGGGCAGGATCAATTTCCACCCATATTTCTTCATCTCTAATGCCGCGAATATCAATTTTATCAATGCCCATGTTTAAAAGGTCATCCCGCATCTGTTTGGCGATGACCTTCAATGAAGCCTCTGAATATGGGCCCGATATAACCAGGCGGGAAATAAGATCATAACGCATGATCCTTTTGATGACTGGCTCTTCGGCTTCATCAGGAAAGGTGGTGATCCCAGAGATGGCTGACTCAACAGTGGAGAGGGCTGACTGCATATCACTTCCAGGATCATACTCTAGTGCTACAACCGCAGCGCCTTCAAACGCGACAGACCGAATATCATCGACACCATCAAGAAACCGTACTTCAGGTTCTATTGCGGCTACCAAATTGCTATCCACATCTTCAGCAGACGCGCCAGGCCAAGCTACGGAGACTTGAATGACATCGATGCCAAAATCAGGAAAGAATTGACGGTTAAGCTTGGTTAGTGATGCCAAACCCACCAGAACCATCAAAATCATGAGTAAGTTGGCTGCTGTAGGGTGATTGGTAAATAAGGCAAGGATGCCTTGTGACCTAGCCTTCATGGTTGTACGGCCTTAACCAGGGCCCCAGAACCAAGTTCGGGGAAGCGTGATGTAACAATTTCTGTCCCCTCAGTTAATGAACCAGCCACAATAGCTTGGCCATTTTGTGAAAATAGATAGTTAACCTTTTTAGAGGTTATTCGGCCATCTTTGGAAATTTCAAAAATGTCTTTATCTGGTCCAAGTGCTCTTTGCGGAATAACAAAAACGTCTTCTAAGATTGGTCCCGGCATATGCACTTCCACAAAAGCACCAGGCCGAAGTGGCGCAGGCAATGCCTTTACAACATCAGGCTTAATGGTCGCATATAATCCCACCGATGCTGTGCTCGCATCATACAAACCTTCAACGCGTGATAATTCTGCAAAAAACTCAGTTGCCTTAGTACCAATGCGCCAAATCACTTTTATGGGTGAACCAACGGGCAAAATTTGTTGTGTACCATAGCCCAGAATGATTCCAAGATCGGCTTCGGAGAGCTCAAAACGTATCTCCATGCTATCTAATGGCCGTAAAACAGCCATTTTTTCATTTGGGCTTACTTCCAATCCGACAGCTGCTCGAACATTCGTTACATAGCCTGTGTTTGGTGCGAAAATTTTTGTATCCTGCAAGTCGCGTTCCGCGCGTTCCAAGGCTGCTTTTCGCTGGTCTGCAATGGCTTCTAACTTATCTACGCTGGCTTCTAATCTTCGAACAACTTGATTTTTCTGAATGATTGTTCGTTCAGCACGGGTAAGATCAAGTTTTGTTTTGTCCAATGCAGACTGCGATTGCGTACCACGTTCTTGTAGGGCCAATGCGCGATCAAAGGTACGCTGGACGAGCTCTTTTTCTTCTTTGAGCGAAACGATCTGTGCACGCTCACCTTCGATGTCGGCGAGTACTTCTTGAATTTGGGCTCTGGTTTCAAGAAGTTTCGCACGAGCATTCTCAAGATTGTTCTGGAATTGAAAAGGATCAACTTCCACAATGAGTTCGTCTTTTTTAAGCAAACTCCCATTAAACAGATTGCCCCCAACGTTCAAAATCTGGCCGGCGACAGGGGAACGAATTTCAATCTCGCGGTTGGATTGCACTGTACCATAAGAGGTTATCGAGGGCTGGATTGTTGCACGCTCCAGCTGCATGGTTTCCACCATCCAATATTTTTCCATTGGAGGTTCAGGTTGTGGAATGGCCTGGGTTGCTAATAGCAATTTAAAAATAGCTGCACTACCCGCCAAAAGGCCTAAGGCTGCGATTGTCTGCAAAACTGTCTTCACCATGATTTGACTTTCCGCATTTTCACCGCATTACCACCACAACTACTCATGTAGTTGTGTCTGATAAATTTGACAACTTTATTTCTTAATAACCTTTGTTGCGATGCACCAATCCTACTATTTCTTTGCCCTCAACAAAATCTTTTGCACGTTGAAAAAGGTCGGGAAGAGTCCATTCAGGACGTGATATACTCGCGATATGTGGGGTAACCACAATTTGCTTATGGTTCCAGGTTGCATCGTCATGGGGAAGGGGTTCGGTATCGAAGACATCCAAGGTGGCCCGAGCTGAGGGATGACGGTTCAGCCATTCCAAAAGATCTTGTGTTGCGATTGAAGGCCCGCGGCCACTGTTAATGATGATAGCATCTGGTTGAAGGTTGCTTAGCAAATCTTTGTTTACAATATTTTTTGTTTGTTCGGTTAAAGGTAACAAATTAATGAGGATATCACGACTTTGAACGGCATGGTGACAATCTGTGGTGGCAAAAATGTCTATCCCCAGCTCGTCGGTCCGTGATTGAGACGCGACAGCATTCACCTCTACGCCAAGAGAAAGAAGTGTTCGTGCGACATAGCTTCCAAGCTGTCCGTAACCAAGAACAGTTGCCTTCATGCCGTGAAGTAATCGTGGGCTTTCGGGCCTCCATTCTTTGTTTTTCTGGTCAGTCAAATATTTCGGAAATTTAAGAACATGAAGAAGAATACTTCCAATGATATAATCCCTCATTCCAAGCGCCAAACCTTCATCTGTCGCGCGTAAAATAGGACATGCAGGTAATTGGGCATTTTTGATTATTCGGTCTACGCCAGCCCAACAGGACAGAATGGCATGGCTTATATGTCTATGCTGATGATCCATGGTTGTCCCATCAACGAGTAAAAGGAAATCAGCGCCCGCGTCAGGACCTACCTCGCTGGTATGCAAGACCTTGCCTTGCGTCCAGAGGGTTTTCGCAGTTTCAATCCACTCAGCTTCGTTTTCCAAATGAGCGTCAATAATTATATTCATGCGGATTGCTCCAATTCTTCTTTCATCGTTTCTAGTTCTAACCAGCGCTCCTCACTTACCTGGAGTTGGCGCTGGGATTGTGCCAAATCATGGCTGAGGGCTTCAAATTTATTTGGATTTTCTTGAAAAAGTGTAGGGTCTGACAGCTGCTTTTCTATTTGTGTGATCCTGTTGGCCAGATTTTCAATTTGCTCAGGCAACAAATCTAATTCTCTTTGGTCTTTGTATGACATTTTGCTTTTTGTGGGTGCAGGAATGTGGTTTTTTTCTGCGGTCGGTTTTGTACGTTGGCTTTTGGGTGCTGTGTCATCTGAGGGTTGTAAAAAGTGCCTCTGCATATCACTACCAGCTTCACGTTGCCATTTCCCTTGGCCTTTGAAAACCACTAAACCTGTGGCCAAATGATCGACAAATTTTCTATCGTGGCTGACAAAAACAACCGTAAGTCCCATTTGCTCAATCAAATCTTCCAGTCGTTCGATTGTCTCAATATCAAGGTCATTCGTGGGTTCATCTAATAGCAAGAAGCCTGATGGATTGAGGAGTCTTTTGGCCAACAGAACTCTTGCCCGTTCTCCGCCTGAAAGTGCTTCTACACGCAGATGATGTCTGTTTGGACGTAGGCCAAAGCCTTGCAAATAACGTTGGTAATGAAGACGTTCACCTGCTACATCAACAAATTCCGCGCCGCCGGTTACATTATCATGAACTGTAAAGTCTAAACGCAAACCTTCACGCATTTGATCTACAAGTACAGGTACGACATTGGCACCAAGTTTGATCGTTCCATTATCTGGTGCCACATCCCCGGTAATCAGTTTCAATAGAGTTGTTTTCCCAACACCATTGGGGCCCACAATCGCCAGCCTTTCACCACGTTTTATCTCAAGATCTAATTGTTCAATAAGGAGTGTATCTCCCAATTTTTTATGAACATTATGCATACTGCATACTTTTTGACCCGTATGTAATTCGCCGCCCACAAGAAGCTCTGGTAAAATATCTTGCCTACGATCTTGGCGAACTTCACTTTTTAATGCGTGGTAGGCTTCAAGTCTTCTTACATTTCGCTTCCTTCGCGCAGTAACTCCATAACGCATCCAATCTTCCTCAGCACGAAGCTTACGTTTTCGGAGTCTAGCTTGTTCTTCTTCCTGTTTGAATTGCTCCTCTTGCACATCAAGGAATTGGCTATAACCCACATCTCGAACACGAATATCACCCCTATCTACCCAAAAAAGGCGTTCAGAGAGTTTTTCTAGAAATTGTCGGTCATGCGAAATGAGTACAAGCGTTTCCTTTCTACTTTTTAGGTGGGCTTCGAGCCATGTAATGGCAACCAGATCAAGATGGTTTGTGGGCTCGTCTAGCAGCAGAATATCTGCATTGCGGGATAAACATAAGGCAAGTTGCGCACGTCGAATTTGCCCTCCAGAACAATCTGTAACTTGTTCCTCGCCCGTGAGTCCAAGATTATTTAGCATTGCATTCAACCGACCAAATTCACTGTCGTCGAGTCCGACTTGCAGTGTTTCAAGTAGCGTGGCCGATTGTTTGTCTAAGATGTTCTGTTCTAAAACTGACGTTGTGAGTCCCGGTTTGATAAAAACCTCTCCCTGATCAGCTGGTATATGACCCGATAAGCATCCCATTAAGCTTGATTTACCTGAGCCATTTGGACCAACGATGGCAATTTTATCGCGAGGGTAAACATGAAGATCCGCATGGGAAAAAATCGGCCCCGTGCCACGGATTACACCAACATCACTTAAGGATATAAGGGGAGGTTGGGCCATTAATTCATCACCGTTTGCTCTTTTGTCTTTCGAAAGGTTATGCTGGGCCAGTCTTGTTCAGCTTTACCCAATTCCCAGGAAGATTTGGCAAGAAATACTGGGTCGTCATTATGGTCGCGTCCCAGTCCTGCTCGATATTTTGCACAAAATTTTTCAAATTCTGAGCTATCTTCGTATTCGATCCAACGGGCAAGCACCTGACTTGTTGGTTCAAACCGAACGGGAATTTTATACTCGCGCTCCAACCTATCACGCAGCACGTCAAACTGGAGCATACCCACGACACCAACGACATGTTGGCCGCCTAGTTCCAGGCGAAAAATACTTGCCGCGCCCTCCTCGGCAAATTCTTGCAGAGCGCGCGCCAAATGTTTTGCCCGCAAAGGATCGTCAACACGTGCCAATTGCATGATTTCTGGGGCAAAGCTAGGTATGTTGGTGGCATGCAATATTTCTCCCTCCGTGAGCATGTCACCAATACGTAAGGTTCCATGGTTGGGAATACCTATAATGTCTCCAGCATAGGCTTCATCAGCAGTTGTTCTGTCTTCTGCGAGAAACAGCATAGGGGCTGACACGGTTATGGGCTTTCCAGAGCGGACATGAAACAGTTTCATGCCTCTACGAAAATGGCCCGATGTTAAGCGCACAAACGCAATTCGATCACGATGCTTAGGATCCATATTAGCTTGGATTTTGAACACAACGCCGCCTACTTTTTGTTCCGCAGCACTAACCATGCGTTCATATGTTCCAAAACTTCCAGGCTCTGGTGCAAGGTCAACCAACGCGCGAAGAAGATCCTCAACACCAAAAGACAT
Source organism: Alphaproteobacteria bacterium (assembly GCA_038131935.1). Classification (GTDB taxonomy): domain Bacteria; phylum Pseudomonadota; class Alphaproteobacteria; order UBA8317; family UBA8317; genus UBA8317. The sequence goes on from JAYPQH010000010.1 coordinate 52,570, forward strand.
AAGCGCTGAACCAAAAAATACTGGTGTGAGGTGCCCTTCGAGATAGCTTTGGATATCAAGGCGGGGCAGCAGTTCACGAGCCATCTCCATATGTTCTAACGTCTCTTCTATCACATCATCTGGGACCAAGGATTTTGCCTGGGGATCTTGTAGGCTTTCTATGCGCCGCATATCCATGCGTCGTTCTCTTGCCTCCCTGTCCATGGGCACAAAAGAACCGGTCTCTAAGTCAACAGCACCAGCAAAGCGTTGGCCGCCTCCAACAGGCCATGTCACAGGCGCAACGTCTAAAGCTAGTCTCTCTTGAATTTCATCAATGATTTCAAATGGATCACGTGCTTCTCTATCCATTTTGTTAACAAATATTATGATGGGTATGTCGCGTAGTCGGCAAACTTCGAATAGCTTTAAGGTTTGCGCTTCGATACCTTTTGCAGCATCTATCACCATCACTGCAGAGTCTACGGCGGTCAAAGTGCGGTAGGTGTCTTCAGAAAAGTCTTCGTGGCCAGGGGTATCTAAAAGATTGATAATGCAACCATCATGAGTAAATGCCATGGCTGAGGCTGTTACAGATATTCCTCGATCTTGTTCGATTTTCATCCAATCAGAGCGGGCGCGACGGCGCTCACCACGTGCTCGAACTTCACCCGCTTGCTGGATCGCTCCACCAAACATTAATAGCTTTTCCGTAAGTGTTGTTTTACCAGCGTCAGGGTGAGATATGATGGCGAAGGTGCGTCTTGCTTGCACCGGAGCTGGCAAATTTTGATCGCGTTGTTTGCGCGGTAAGAGAAGCTGGTTCATATTTTTCTCATCACTGGTTGAGGAGCTAGTGCTATGGCAGATTTTTGTACTTTTTGGCAAAGCCTCCTCGATAAGGTCTGTGTTGATTGTGAGAAGGGCTGAGATCTCACCAAGCATAGAGTGATATTTCTATCTTGCATGGAGCCGTGAATGAATTCCATTGATGCTTCACAAGATTTAAGATGAAATGTCACACTTGCTTTTGCTGCCATGACAGGACATGTGTGCAATTGTTACCAATGGAACAGTTGAGCAGATCATGTCAGATCAAAGATTGATAAGCTTCGATGAAATCGTGGAGACTTTTTCATACTTGGATAGTTGGGAAGAGCGTTACGGTTACGTCATGGAGCTAGGTGCTCAATTGGAACCACTTGAAGAGCACCTCAAAAGAGACGAGTTCAAGGTTCGAGGCTGTGCATCACAAGTGTGGATGATTCCTTCCCTTCAGGATGGTCATGTGACTTGGCAAGCTGATTCAGATGCACTGATTGTGAAGGGCCTTATCTATCTTCTCCTATCTTTCATCCAAGACCGTTCATCAGATGACATCACCCGTGATGCCATCTTTAAAGCTTTTGAAAGACTAGAATTGCAAAGTCAGTTGTCTGCACAACGTGCGAATGGATTTGCCTCTATGGTTCAGCGCATTGAAACAGATATGCGCAGATTTCGATCACAATAAAGCAGTTGCAACCAACGGCAATATCAGGCTTTTTGCGCCAATAAAGCCTTAGCTTGGGCAATCCAGTCACCACGTTCAATACGATTTTGTATGTTACCTAACTGATGCTCCAATAGGATGATATCCTCTTTTGTTAATGCAGCAAGTTGTTCGATTGTGGTGATCCCACAGGCTTGTAATTTTTCCTCTATTTTTGGCCCTATTCCAACAATATCACTAATGGAAAATGCCTGTTTTACTTGACTTTCTTGTGTATGCTGAAGCTCCATTTGGGTTTCTATGTCTGTATTTTCAAAAATACGATCGGGTTGTTGCTCAATGGATTCCATTTGTTGCGTTATGTTTTGGGTTTCAAGATCATCTGAGATACTAGAATCCAAATCCACAGCAACCACCGGTACCGCTTCTGTTTTGATATCGGATCCATTTCCATCAATGTTATGATTTTTAATGATGGTTGAAAAATGTACCTGGTAAGGACTGTTTTTATTCCATTTCCAACCCGTTATAGGTTGGCCAAAAAGAGTGTATAAGCAGGAAATACCATCGGGATGAAATGTCATGATGGGGGTGAGGGCAAACATAGCTAGGATCTCCAAGACAAATGACAAAATTGCATTGTTAATATCGCACCTGCAAAATTATTTTGCAATGCAGCATTTTTAATATGAGGCTAAGGTTGAGACGCTTTTTCGCAAGAGTGTAGGGGCATTTGCACTTGATGCTCCTTGAAGAAGATCATAGCTAGTATTCATGACAAAAAAACAAAAACGCATTGCCATTATATCTTTGTGCGGCGCCGTGCTGGTGGTGACCGTTTCCCTTGTTCTTTCCGCTGTTGAGGAAAGCCTTGTCTTTTTCGTTACACCTACAGAATTGCAAGCAAAGACGATGAAACCTGACCAGCGCATACGCATTGGTGGATTGGTACAGGAAGGCTCTGTTCGCTATATTGAGAATGAACAGGTAGAGTTTGTTATCACAGACCAGGTGGAAGATGTCCAAACTAGGTTTCGTGGGCTGCTACCTGACTTATTCCGTGAGGGACAAGGTGTCGTTGTAGAAGGCTACATGGATAATGGTGTTCTTGTTGCTGCTGAAGTTCTTGCGAAACATGATGAGACATATATGCCCAAGGAAGTTGCGGATTCATTGAAAGCTGCAGGAACATGGAAAGGTAACAAACCATGACCGCGGAATTAGGACATGTAGCGCTGATTGTTGCACTTTGGGTTTCGTGCATTCAGTCTATTGTTCCTTTGTGGGGGTATCACGCGGTCATTTGCAAATGATAGCTATTGCCCAACCAACAGCTATTGTTGCTTTTTTACTCGTTGCCGCTGCGTTTTTATCCTTAACAGTGACATTTGTTACATCCGATTTTTCTGTGCGTTTGGTCGCAGAGCATTCTCACTCCCTTAAACCTATGCTTTATAAAATTTCTGGTGTTTGGGGAAATCATGAAGGTTCTATGCTGCTCTGGATACTCATTTTAACATTTTTTAGTGCTTTGGTGAGTATCTTTGGCGGTCGAATCCCCAAAACATTTCAAGCTCGTGTCTTGGCGGTGCAAGGAATGATTGCTGTCTCCTTTTTGTTCTATATTTTGGGGACATCCAATCCATTCTTGCGTCTCATACCTGCTCCTATTGATGGACAAGACTTGAATCCCCTTCTACAGGATCCTGGTTTGGCGTTCCACCCTCCCTTTTTGTATCTTGGGTATGTTGGGTTTTCCGTCGCGTTTTCATTTTCTGTCGCCGCATTGATGGAGGGACGTGTTGATCCTGCATGGGGTAGATGGGTTCGACCTTGGACTTTGGTGGCGTGGGTATCTCTTACGTTGGGCATCGCGCTCGGTAGTTGGTGGGCCTATTACGAGTTGGGATGGGGTGGATGGTGGTTTTGGGACCCCGTAGAAAACGCTAGTTTTTTGCCATGGTTACTTGGAACAGCTTTGCTGCATTCAGCACTTGTTGTGGAAAAGCGCGCAACCCTCAAGACATGGACGATTTTGTTGGCCATGTTAACTTTTGCCACAAGTTTGTTAGGGACATTCTTGGTAAGATCAGGTGTCCTTACATCCGTTCATAGCTTCGCAACTGACCCAACGCGTGGGGTATTTATTTTGATATTACTCGCCATCACCGTGGGCGGGGCACTGCTGTTGTATGCATGGAGAGCTCCAAACTTGCGAAGTGATGTGGCATTCGAAGCATTAAGTCGTGAGGGCTTATTGGTGGTCAACAATCTTCTTCTTGTTGTGGGGATGTTGGTTGTTCTGCTTGGCACGTTATTTCCATTGTTTACAGAAGCTTTTGGGTACAAGGTCTCGGTAGGTGCGCCTTTTTTCAATTTAACCTTTGTACCGCTTATGGTGCCCTTATTGATGCTTTTGCCGTTGGGACCGCTTTCGTCCTGGAAAAAGGCAAATATACAGCGTGTGAGCCGGCAATTATTTGGTGCTCTGGCCTTGGCATTGATCACGGCGTTAGGGGTTTTTATCGCTCAAGGTGGAGCTGATTGGATAGCTTATGCCGGAATTGCATTGGCAGTTTGGTTGATGGTGGGTGCCATCATGGAACCACTGTCACGTGCGGGACTTGGCCAAGTACCAGTGAAAGTATTTGTGCGCAGATTGATAGGGTTGCCGTTGGGTCAATACGGGGCTGCTGTAGCTCACTTTGGACTCGGTGTTATGGTTGCAGGTATTGTGGGTATTTCGTGTTTTTCTAGTGAAAAAATCATTGCTATGGGGCCCAAAGATCAGCTCTCCATTGGAGGTTATACACTTAGTTTTGATGGGGTTGGTAAAGGCCAAGGTCCAAATTATGAGTTTCTGAGGGGGCGCGTCATCGTCACAAAAGATGGTAAAAATGTAGCCGATTTATTTCCCGAAAAACGGCTTTACAACGTGAAAGGTATGCAAACCACAGAGGCCGCTATCCGGTTTGATGGAATGGGTGATTTGTATCTTGCCCTAGGTGCGCGACAAGAAAATGGTAAATGGGCGTTGCGTGCCTACTATAACCCTGGGGTGGACTATATTTGGTTTGGCTGCTTTGTTATGGCGGTAGGCGGTATGTTATCTATTTTTGGATTGCGTTATCGTAGGCATGTCACTCAATCGACAAAAAGGCTGGTAGAAGCATGAAGTATGTTGTCATACTTCTTTTGACGTTTTGGCTGCAGCCCGCTTTAGCAGTAACCCCTTCGGAACAACTTCAAGATCAAAAGTTAGAAAATCGTGCGCGCGAAATTTCTAAAGGATTGCGTTGTTTGGTATGTCAAAACCAATCAATAGATGATTCTGATGCTGGTTTGGCGAAAGATCTCAGGATATTGGTTCGTGAACGTCTTGTTGCAGGTGACTCGAACCAAGAAGTCATAAACTTTGTCGTCGAGCGCTATGGTGATTTTGTTCTTTTGTCTCCTCCACTCAAGCCCGCGACATGGCTTCTTTGGCTATCACCTATTTTACTCTTGGCGATTGGAATTTACCTGGTGCGACATTTCTTTAAGGGGCAAAAAAAGGTTACCATTCGCTTGAGTGAAGAAGAAAAGCAACGGCTTGCGCAATTTCTTGAAAAGGATGGATAGCAAGGGCATATTGGGGTTCACCGATAGATTTGGCGTGAAAGACAGATGCATCGTGGAATGATGAAGAGGATCTCAATGAAATGCAAATTGAGCCTAAGAGATTTATCTCATTTGCCATTCATGAAAAGGGCAGAGAGACTCGTTCCATCCCTGGCAGATGTGTATGAAGGACGAGAAGATCCACTCTTATTTAGACACCAATATTATGATGCGTTGATCGCTTTACAAGACCAGGATTTGGATTTCAAAACGTTAGGTCGCCACATAAGGTGCTATCGGCACGGTTACTATGCTTGCACAGCAATCGCAGAGTTGTATGGGTTAGAGGGTATTTTGCAATCAGCACAACATTTAAGTTCTTTTGCTGATGCAACAATTGATACGGCTCTCAAAACACAATCAAAAAATTTGATAGATAGAAAACGCCTGCCTGAACAGTTTCTAGATTTATCTTCTTCGGGTCTTATTGTTTTGGCTATGGGTAAATTAGGCGCGGAAGAATTAAATTTTTCCTCCGATGTTGACCTCATCGTCTTTTACGATCCTTATCGGGCTGATTTGGTTTCTGAGTTCCCTGATTTTCAGCGCTTTCTTATCAAGTTGGTTCAAGAGACAACACGTTTGTTGTCAGAGCTTACAGCCGAGGGCTTCGCTTACCGTGTAGATTTGCGTCTCCTGCCTGACCCAGGGGCAACAGCTGTTGTGATTTCAACAGATGCAGCTGAGCAATATTATGAAACATTAGGACAAAATTGGGAGCGTGCAGCATTTATCAGGGCTCGTCCCGCAGCAGCCGATGTAACGGCCGGGCATCAGTTTCTTACCCGCTTAAATCCCTTTGTATGGCGCCGCTCCATGGATGCATATGCTGTAGAAGACGTGAAATCCATAAAAAGACAAATTCAGGCACACTATAATTTACATGATATCTTAGTGGAAGATCATGACCTTAAACTAGGTGTTGGAGGTATTCGTGAAATAGAATTTTTTGCTCAAACGCAGCAATTGTTGGCAGGTGGACGCATGCCATCTCTACGCGCACGTCGCACCAAAGATGCGCTCTTGGCCTTGCGTGACGAAGGTTTTATTGAAGCACTTGTTTGTAAGCAATTGATAGATAGTTACGAATCCTTGCGAAGCTGGGAACATCGGGTTCAATATGTTGATGATCGGCAGACCCATCGGGTCCCAAAAGATGCAGATGCTTTCCAGACTTTTTGTAAATTGGCAGGCTTCACTCATGAGGACCAGGCGCGCGCAGAAATGCTGACATTGTTCCAACTTGTGCATGGGCATTTCTCAGATTTATTCTCTGGTCATCATCTGGCTTCTTCACAGGGCAGTCTTTCTTTTACAGGCCCTGATCATGATCCTAATACCTTGGCGACGTTAGAGAAACTAGGGTATCAGGAGCCAGATCGGGTCATGATGCTGGTAAAACAATGGCATCATGGGCGTATGGGGGCCACCAGGACAGCCAAAGCGCGGGCACTGCTCACAGACCTCGCGCCAGTGATCATTGAATTATGTGCACGCCAGGATGAACCTGATGTTGTGTTGGGTCGGTTTGATCGGTTTTTGCGAGGGCTTCCCTCTGGGGTCCAGATTTTCTCTTTGTTTAACCATGAACCGCAAGTTCTCAATATGTTGATGCGCATTATGGCTGCTGCACCCAAAACCGTGTCCACGTTGATAGAAAAGCCAGCTGTTTTAGAAAGTATTCTGGATCCTGGTTTTTTCACAATTGAACCAACGTTCGCAGTGTTAAGCGAGAGATTGAAGGGGCGATTAGATTTGGCACAGCATTTTGACCAGGTGTTGGATATTGTGCGAGATTTTTGCAGGGATGAACAATTCCGTATTCAATTACAAATTCTGGAAGGCTGCTTGTCTTCGCAACAGGCCGGGATGTTTTACAGCATTTTGGCAGATGTTGTTATGTCCAGCATCTTTCCTCATGTTGAACATTACATCGCTGCGCAACATGGCCAGCATGTCGCGGGGTTTGCAGTTATTTCCCTAGGAAAATATGGCAGCATGGAAATGACCGCTCAATCTGACCTTGATTTGGTTTTTGTTTATGGAGATCAGGACCAAGTTCTTTCCGATGATGGGCGCAAACTACCTGGAGGTGCTTATTATACCAAGCTAGGGCAACGTCTTATTGCTGCTCTGAGTGTTCCTACCGCTTCTGGGGAGCTTTATGATGTGGATCTTAGGCTTAGGCCTTCGGGTAATTCTGGTCCTTTGAGCACCTCTTTATCGAGGTTTTCGCATTACCATCTTGAAGAATCTTGGACTTGGGAACTTATGGCCTTGCTCCGGGCGCGCGTTGTCTATGCTCAGCATGATCTACAAACGCGTATCATGGCACTTATTAAAAAAGCTCATCTCCACGCACAAAAGCGACTTAATATAACAGATGATGTCTTACAGATGAGGAAAAAATTATGGAAAGAGCGACATCCAAGAGGTGTATTTGATATCAAATACCGCACGGGAGGAATGATTGATATAGAGTTTATCCTGCAACATGCAGTTCTTTTGTCATCGCTTGAGGATTTTCACGAATATGGTGCCACGATCCCAGCTCTTCTGGATTGGTGTGAAGAACATGCCTGCCTCGCACTGGATGACCTATCGGTGATACGCCATGCACATTTTATTCTTGCAGACTTAGAACAGTTATCATCTGTGGTGGGCGAAAAAGCACATGAGTTTTTGCTGCGCCAACCGCAAGACATGCTACTTGCACAATTTTTGAGCCGCCACGGATGGCAAAATTTATGTATGGAAGAGGCTATAAATCGCATTTGTATACCAGTTGTAGATGTGTTTGTTCGCCAAATCGGTGATTATCGTGCGGAAGATTGATTGCGTGGTGTTGGATATCCCAGAATATCCAAAACGGGTGTTTTAAAAGGGTGTTGTATATGAGGGGAGCAAAAACATGGGGGTCGTAGAAGGGCTATTGGTTCGTCCAAAGAGGCATGGAGAGATTTCTTTGCGGGAGTCCATCTTGGGTACGGTCGAAAAAGGTCTTCAAGGAGATTACTATCAAAAAAAAAGGCCTCGCCAGGTATCCGTTCTTTTTGCTGATCAATGGGAAGAGGCAATTGCTGACTTTGAGGAAAAACCACACTGGTGGTATCGACGCGCCAATATCCTTGTCCGTGGCATTCTAAATCCACAGACCGTTGGGGTTAAATTGCGCTTGGGAAGCCTTATATTGGAAATTACAGGCGAATGCGACCCATGCATGCGTATGGAAGAGGTTCGCTTAGGGTTAGAGCAAAAGCTTTTGAATTGGAGAGGGGGAGTGACTGCACAGGTTGACCAACAAGGACATGTGCATATTGGTGATGCCGTTGAAATTTTGCCTTAGCCTGTCGCATGTAGGCAAAGATGGCCTTTGAAGAGAGGCTCAATTTGCAAGCCAGCCTGCCATGCGCGTAGTCCTGAACGGCAACATAAAACGATCCTAGAAGAGCTGTCTGCCTCAGCAACATGATTTTTAAGTTGGTCCAAGTTGAGTCTTAAAGCTTGTTTATGCACCAGGGGACCTTCTTCAGGTTCTCTCAAATCGACAATTATATCTTGGGCGGTAAAATCTTCCTGCGCGATAAAAGGCCAAATATCTTCAGGTTCAGGAGCATCATGGAATGCAAATGTTGCAAAATGCTGTTTGAGACCATCATAACGTATCAAGGTTCCCATGGGTGAGGGGGAGAGGGCCGAGAGAATTTGTAATGCCAACTGCGCTTGTAAACTGCCCAAAACCCCAACCACCGGGCCTAGTACCCCAGATTCAGCACAGGTCGTCAATTGAGGGGGACTTGTGGGAAAACAGCCCTTAATGAAGGTGCTGATCCGCAAAAACATCCCACATATCCTGGGTACCCACTACGGATGCAGAAATCAAAGGTATGCTCTTTTGTAAGCAAATATCTGAGAGGAAGTAGCTCACTGCAAATGCATCGGCGCAGTCAATAACCAAATCTACATCTTTTACAATATTCTGGACATTATGAGGTGTGATTGCTGATGTTATAGCCTCGACGCGTACATCAGGATTACGTTTTGTAACAAATAGTGAGGCTTGTATGGCTTTGTTCTGACCAATATCACCTATATCGAAAAGTGTCTGTCGATGTAAGTTGGAAAGTTGGATTTCATCTGGGTCTGCAATCTGCAAGCGTCCTAGGCCAGCACCACCTAAATATTGAAGGACTGGTGCGGCCAATCCTCCAGCGCCAACAACCAACACATGAGCTTCACGCAGTTGACACTGACCATCAATTCCAAATTCCGTTACCGCGATTTGTCGCTCATATCGGTTCATGATAATTGGGCTCTCCATTCTTGGATGCGTTTTTCTGGCTGCTCATGCATGGTTATAACCGTTACAACCGATATGATGTCCGCCCCGGCTTGCCTTGCTTCAAGTGCTCGTTCAGGTGTCATGCCGCCAATGGCAACCAATGGTATGTTTCCAACATAGGACTTCCATTTGGAAATTTTCTTCACACCTTGAGGTGCCCATTTCATCTTTTTGAGAATGGTTGGCCAAATAGGTCCTAGCGCAACATATTGTGGTTCCAAAGCCAATGCCCGCTGAAGCTCCGTTTCATCATGAGTAGATATGCCTAGATTTATGTTTGCCTTTCTAAGCCCTGGTATATCTGCGGTATCAAGATCTTCCTGGCCCAAATGACACCAATTAGCGCCAATTTCAATCGCGGTTTCCCAGTAATCATTCACGACCAATATGGCCTCATATTTTGTACAAATTTTTAGGGCATCTTGGAGCATTGATTTTGTTGTTGCGCTATCTTTGTCCTTAATCCGCATTTGGACGAATGTGACGCCAAGCGGGAGTGCCCGTTCCAACCAATGAACATCATCAAAAATAGGATAAAATGGATCCATTGTCATGATAGCTCAGCCAATCCTAATAGAGGAGTGGATGGACTTGCCATATCGCGGCTTTCCATAGGATCAGATTGACGTCCTAGTATACCTGCTTGAAGCGCCAACGAAAATGCCTCAGCCATACCAGCAGGATCACCGGCTTGCGCAACGGCTGTGTTGAGCAAAACAGCATCGAATCCCATTTCCATCGCTTGGGTGGCATGTGATGGCAGGCCTAACCCTGCATCAATCACCATTGGAATGTCTGGAAATTGCTTCCTAAGGGTGCGTAGGCCATAAGGGTTGTTCAAACCGAGCCCCGTCCCAATAGGTGCCCCCCATGGCATGAGTACTTCACATCCTGCCTCAAGCAATTTACCCCCTAAAATGCCGTCTTCAGTCGTATAAGGAAACACCTTGAACCCTTCAGACAATAATATTTTTGCCGCTTCAAGAAGGCCAAAGGGATCTGGTTGTAAGGTGTCGGGATGTCCAATAACCTCAAGTTTGATCCAGTCTGTTGCGAAAAGTTCTCTTGCCATATGGGCGGTCGTGACCGCTTCGTGGACAGAGTAACAACCTGCTGTATTGGGTAAAATCGAGACATTCAGCTTTTTAATGATGTCCCAAAAGGGAGATCCTCCTGCATTCTCCCGACGTAATGATACCGTAGCAACGCCTGCCTTTGAGCGAAAAAAGGCTTGTTCTAAAATGTGGGGTGATGGGTATTGCGCTGTACCAAGCATCAGTGGTGATAAGATCTCTTGTCCATAAAATGTAGGCATATCATCCTCCCTGCTGAGGGCTGAGAATTTCAATGCGGTCACCCGTTTCAATCAATCGGGTGCTACGTTGTGCTCGTGATACAAATTGCCCATTCACAGCTGTTGCGACTGTTGTTTTGTCCAATCCAAGAGAGAGAACAAGCGCTTCTAGATCTCTCTCCTCTGTTTGGTGTTCAGTACCATTTACGGTGATATTTTTCATGACAAGGCAGGCTCCTTACCCTCTAAGATAAGCGCTGTCGTTCTACATGCCAATGCTGGTGCGAGCAAGAAACCGTGACGAAATAGCCCATTAACGTAGATTTTGTTGTTTTTCGAAATAATACGAGGAAGATTGTCAAAAAATGCTGGGCGCGCATCTGCACCCATTTCAATAATTTCTGCCTCAGCAAAGCCGGGATGCAGACTGTAAGCTGCGTTGAGAAGTTCTACCGCTGATCGCACTGTGATGGGACCTCGATGTTGGCTCTCAATTTGCGTCGCGCCAAGCATAAATACACCCTTTCCCCTTGGAACAATGTACAACGGATAACGAGGGTGTAGAAAACGAATAGGACGCTGATAATTGATGTCCTTGCTAAATAGCATCAGCATTTCACCACGCACGCCGCGCAGTTGAGGTAGCTCGTCTTGTGCGGCAAGGCCACGACAATCAACGAGGTAATCATAGGATATAGAGGGGATGTCTTTCGAAATACCAATATTGTGCTTCCGAATTTCATTCCATAATGCGTTCAGAGCAGCCCGTGGATCAAGATGAGCTTCATCTTTATAAAACAATGCTTTTGGGAAATGTGCCGCAAGGTCAGGTTCATAGGATGCCAGTTCTTCTTGTTTTAACCAGCTATGGTTGGTTGTTCTGCGTGCAAATTGCACCAATTGCTGTTGGTCACGTGATGTGGCGACGACCAAACTCCCTCGCTGTTGAACCAATCCAGGAAACGATTGCCACCATGCAGCAGCCTCCTCGCCAAGGTTGGCAATCATGGGTTCAGCCGTGGCTGATTCACAATAAGGTGCCAACATACCGCCTGCCCACCACGAACATTGATGGGCACCAGGGTGCATATATGGATCAACCAGATGGACCTGAGCATTGTTTTTTGCCAATTCAACCGCGTGTGTTAGCCCTGCAACGCCTGCACCAAGAATCACAATGGTTTTTGACATGTTTGTACTATCCCATCAGTTCGTTTTGCCAAATCCTTACGTCAAATGTCATAAACGGGTCGATCCGTCTATAAAACAGGCTTGTATCAAACCAGAGTATGTGAATATTTGATGGGAACAACCGAGGGTGGAGCATGAATAAAAACGTTGGTGTTGTACCATTACATGATCATGCAGCACATATATTTCATAAGATTTCTACAGCCCCTATGATAGATTGGAGTGACCGTCATTACCGTCATTTTATGAAATTGTTAAATCCTCATCTGACAACTTATTCCGAGATGATTGTTGACCAAGCTATCATTCATGGCGACCGAGAAATCTTGTTAGCCAAGAGCGATCTCGATGATGACTGCATTCTGCAAATTGGTGGCAGTGATCCTACGTCCATGGCTCACGCAGCTAAGTGGGCAGAAAAATTTGGCTATGCTGGGGTCAATATAAATGTAGGATGTCCAAGTGATAGGGTGCAATCGGGATGTTTTGGGGCTGTGTTGATGCGGCAGCCCGAGCTGGTTGCGCAGATATTTACCCAGATCTCCGAGGGCATATCGCTGCCTGTATCGATCAAGTGTAGACTTGGTGTGGATGAACAAAATGTTATGCAAACCTTTCCGCACTTTCTGGAGACAGTAACATCTGCAGGTTGTCAGCATGTTGTTGTTCATGCGCGTAAAGCTTGGTTGAATGGGCTCTCGCCCAAGGAAAATAGAAATATTCCCCCACTCGATTACGCGTTACCTGCTGGCATGAAAGATCATTATGGACCACGGTTATGTATTGAAATCAACGGCGGGATTTCCTCTCTTGGGGAGGCTGCTGTGCATTTGCAACATTTCGATCGGGTAATGATAGGAAGAATGGCGTATCACAATCCATTTGGTTTGGCTGATAGGGGCGTTGATCGCTCACAAATAGTATATCAGATGCTTGGCTACATAGATCGACATATCAAAATTGGGGGTCGTGCTCATCAAGTCTTGCGTCACATGCATGGTTTATACCACAATGTTCCGGGAGCGCGTCGGTGGCGGCAATTATTGTCAGCATCGTCAGCAAACTATTCTTATACTGCCTTTAAAAATTTTCTTGATCATCAGGAGTCATTGCATGTTTGAGGTGGATCTCATTGTTTTTGTTTTGGCAATTTTGGTGGTGTTGGGATCGGCTGTCGTGGCTGGTTTGGCTGCTGGCTTGTTCGGTATTGGAGGTGGAATCATTCTTGTCCCAGGTTTGACCGACATGATGATGCTTCTTGGCGTTCCCGTAGAAGAGGCGATACGTACGGCCGTTGGAACTTCACTTGCAACGGTTGTGGTGACGTCCGTGCGTTCAGCTCATGCCCATTACAAGAAAGGCTCATTTTCCTGGCAAGTCGCCCGAGATTGGGCACCCTTCATTATCATAGGTGCGTTGTGCGGAACGGCGCTTGGTAGTCAAGGCAGTCGAGAGTTGTTTCGGTTCTTGTTCTTGTTTTTAGGTCCTATTATTGCGTTCAATATGGCATTTGGCCGTAAAGATTGGTCTGGTGTCCATATTCCATTGCGCCGTTATTTACAGCCTCTCAGTGGTTCCTTGGTGGGTTTTTTCTCTGTTATGATGGGACTAGGTGTTGGTGGACTTGGTGTGCCTACGATAACATTGTTTGGTGTTGAACTGCGACGTGCTATTGGCACGGCAGCTGTTTTAGGCCTTTGTACTTCAATTCCTGGGGTATGTGGGTTTATGTATTCTGGTATTGTGCATGAGGCACAAATAGCTGGACCTTCCACAGGATACATTTCATGGCTTGGCTTTGCGCTTATCGTGCCTGTAACGCTATGGCTAGCGCCACTCGGGGTAAAACTGAACCATCTTATGTCACTGGATCTCTTGAGACGTGCCTTCGCCGTCCTGACGATTGTGAATGTGATCAGGTTGGGATTAACGATTTAGCCAGGTACAAGAAGTTCTCACCATCTTTTTGACTTCCTGCATCACCAACACGCTAGTCAAGCTCTATTTTTTGATCATAAGCGCCGACGTCATCTATGCATTCAAGTCTTTGATCTATAACTTTAAAAATGCCCTTCATGCGTTCTTCCGAAACAGGGCTTTCGACCACCACAACTAAGTTTGGCTTGTTTGATGAGGCGCGTACAAGTCCCCAAGTGCCGTCTTCAAGTGTAATACGTATTCCATTTACCCTATTGATATCCTTAATTTTTAGTCCATTCACCAACAAGCCTGCTGCTGCATCTTCTTCAAAGCCATCAGCGATTTGTTCAACAACGGCATATTTTTTTTCATCGGCGCAATAGGGCGACATTGTAGGACTAGACCACGTCATAGGAAGGGAACGCCGCAGATCTGCAAGTGACTGAGGAAATTGAGCGCAAAGCATATGACAGATATGAACGGCGGTTAGTAATCCATCATCATAGCCTCTCCCAAGCGGAGGATTTAGAAAATAATGACCTGATTTTTCAAAGCCCGCTAAAGCCCCGCGCTCGTTGACATGGCGTTTCATGTAGGAGTGGCCTGTTTTCCAATATTCCGTGCGTGCTCCCAAGTTTCGTAACATATCATCTGTGTTAAACAGACTTGTGGACTTTACATCGACAACGAATAACGGAGCGGTGTGATGACGGGCAAATTCACGAGCCATTATTACCCCCATCTTATCGGCAAAAATTTCTTCGCCTTCGTTATCTACGACGCCACAACGGTCCCCATCACCGTCAAATGCGAAACCAACATCCGCACCATGTGCGCGTACCTTCTCACTCAAAGCGTGGAGCATTACCATATCTTCGGGGTTAGGGTTATAATTTGGGAAACTATGGTCAAGCTCACATGTTTCTTCAATGACTTCACACCCAAGATCTTGAAATAGTTTAGGGGCAAACGCTCCAGCGGTACCATTGCCAGCTGCGCACACAACCTTAAGTTTTTTTGTGACCCTACCCATGGATAAAAGATCTTCCAAATAGGCGTCAGCTATATGATGATGACGGACCAGACTCCCACCCCCTATGGGATCCATTTTTTTCTGTAAGGTTATGTCCTTCAGTTGTGACATTTCCTCTGGTCCATGGGTCAATGGCCGCTTGGTACCAATTTTTACGCCTGTCCAGCCGTTTTCATTGTGAGATGCTGTGACCATCGCAACAGATTGGACATCAAGGTGGAATTGCGCAAAATAAGCCATCGGAGATGTGCATAGTCCTATGTCATGCACGCGACAGCCCGTATTCATTAAGCCAATGATGAGGGCATTTTTAACTGCCTGAGAGTATGATCGGAAGTCATGGCCAACAATTATTTCTTTTGGTGCGTCAAGAAGAGGCAGCTGTGTTCCAAGAGCTTCGCCTAACAATACAAATCCGTTTAGATTGATTTGCGATCCCAGCAACCATCGCGCATCATATTCTCGGAAGCCAGTTTTTGCAATGAGTGCATGCTCTTCATATGCGCGACTATTCGAGGGTAATTCATCAAAAATATTCATAAAAATACCGTATTTACAGGTTATTGTCCAATATTTCTGTCAATTTGCAATGTTACGCTGCGGCAGCTCACTAACAATTTGATGTTTGTACTCATCGCTCATTTGGGACCATGATGCAATCTCTTTCAATGAGCGCTTGCAAGATATGCAATGTGACCTTGCTTGGTTGAGCTGACATTTTTTTTTACAGGGACTATCAACCATGGCGTGGATTTTTTACCAGAATCATTGTTAAGCAATCGTTTAAACCGAACAGTTAGGTGTGCGCCCATTATGAACGAAGTCAACCCATTTAAAGATATTTTTCAACTCATCGCCGATATGCCGCCAGCAGATGAAGATAAAGCATCTGAGCTGAAGAGGTCTTTGACAGCTATTTCTGCTATGGTGGAAACCGATCATGAAGCTCAACGACAAGCTATATGGTATCAATCATGGTCTCAAGCGGCAGTACCTGAACGGCCTACGATTGTTGTGATGGTCACTGCAACTGTAGGAGATGAAGATGTTGTCGAAAAAGCTTCACAATATATCGACCTTCACAATCGCGCTGGAGGCCTTGCAAGTTATGCAGCTACAAATGTTGGTGCAGGATTATCTTTGTTTGAGTTAGCGCCTTCTATGCCATTTGACCCTACCAAGGGTGGACTGGGATCTAAAATGGCCGCAGCTACTTTTGCGTATGGAATGGAAACTTCTGCGCTTGGTGCAGATCTTCTGGCTTTAACCAGCAAAAGTTTTGGTGCAGAAAGATACCTGGTTCCATTATGGCAAAAAATCTCAATGGGCACTCCGTTTTCCGCTGACGATGTCGAGGATATCCTTTGTCATCAAGTGGGACGAGATATTCCCGCATTGATGGGGGCTATGGCAGCAGCAAGGTATCAACGTATACCGGTCATCATGGAAGGCATGGCAGCCCATATTGCAGCATATTTTCTCTCTTGTTTGCATGAAAATGGTGCGTCACACATCGCATCCGCCAGGTCCCCGCAATGGTTTCATCAGCATGCTTTCTCTGTCTTAGCGCCATCTGATCATTTGGTAAGTTCCGGTGTTGATTGTGCTCTTGCAAGCAAAGTGGTGGGGACAAGAATTTCTATGATTCAAGATCTGTCCGGTGTATTGCATGACAGTGCATAAAGCAGTTCCAGAAGCCCAGAAGAGAGCTGCCGACGATTATGAGCGCTTTTCATATGCCTATGGTATAGAAGGCGCTTGGAAGCGGCGCTTGGTGCGTTTGGTGGAAAATTTGTCTGGCCAACGCCGACTAAGAAAACTGTATTACGCCAACAAACAAAATCCTATCGAGGGAGAGAGTTTTTGGGATGCAGCCGTACGTCTGCTGCGACTAGAGCTTGTTTATGATCATCATAAGCTCTCAACACTTCCTTCCGATCGTCCTCTGGTGGTGGTGGCCAACCATCCATTTGGTGTTTTGGATGGATTGATTATTTGCAAATTGCTTCATTCTGTTCGTAATGATTTTCGGCTGCTTGTAAATGCAGTTTTGGTTCGTGCTCCTGAAATACAGCAATATTTTCTTCCCGTTGACTTTGACCAAACACGTGAGGCGCTCAAGATTAATCTTGATACACGAAAGCGTGCCTTGCAGCATTTGCGTGATAATGGTTGTGTCATCATTTTCCCCGCAGGTGGTATTTCAACCTCCCCAAAGGTCATTGATCGTGCGGTTGATGACGAATGGAAGCCGTTTACGGCTAAGATGATATTAGAGAGCAATGCTGTTGTTCTACCAGTTTTTTTTGAAGGTCAGAATTCACGCCTCTTCCAACTTGCAAGTCACCTTAGTCAATCGATGAGGTTAGCCTTAATTTTTCGTGAGGTGAAACGACGCATAGGTAAGCGTGTCTATATACAAATTGGTGATCTTATTGATCCGCAATTGGATCCAGATCTTAGTGATCGTAAAGTTCTCATGGACCATTTGCGGACGAAGACATATGATTTGGAGAGACGCGTCAGCCTTAAAAGACGCATGGTAACAAAGTTGAGGAAACAATGAAATTATACACCACTCAAGGAGCTCCAAACCCACAACGATTGGATTTTTTTCTTGCAGAGAAAGAAATCGTCATTGATCGTGAAGAGGTAACGCTGATGGAACGTGCCCATGATGCAGAGGATTTTAGAAAATTATCACCTTTTGGATTGGTGCCTGTTCTTATTCTCGATAATGGTCAGTCTATAACTGAGGTTGAAGCTATTTGCCGCTATTTTGATGAGGTTGTTCCTCAGCCAAATCTACTTGGATCAAATCCTGAAGAAAAAGCGCTGATAGGTATGTGGTCGCGCTTGACCGAATTACAATTGTTAAATCCTATTGCCCAAACCTTTAGGCATAGCCATCCTAAAATGAATGTTCTTCAAGAACAAATAGAGGCTTATGCAGATTTATCACGCCGTAATGCTATGAAATCGCTTGATCTGTTTGAGCGGCATATGCAGGGGAGGGAATTTGTTGTGGCTGATCGGTTTACATTGGCAGACATTAATATGTTTGTGGCCTTGCGCATGATGAAATTGGCAAGGATGGAATTATCATCTTGGGTAACTTTGCATGCTTGGTTTACCTCAAAGAGAGAGCGTCACTGTTTCGCCTGACAATGTGGCGTGGTGATCTGTATGCAACAGAAATTTAGGATTAAGAAGAAGTCATTTGTTTTGTGAAAAGAAAGGTTAGAACCATGCGATATCTCCACACGATGATAAGGGTTGCGGATCTTGACGCCGCGTTAGATTTTTTGGGAATAAACTAGGGTTAGAAGAGGTGCGTCGGGTAGATCATGAAGGTGGCCGTTTTACATTGGTGTTTTCGCAGCATCCCAAGATGTTGAAGCTGCAAAACGAGATCGCGCGCCTGTAATAGAGCTTACCTACAATTGGGATCCTGAAGAGTACACAGGTGGTCGTAATTTTGGTCATTTGGCTTATGAGGTGGATGATATTTACGCTATTTGCGCGCGGCTGCAGCAACATGGTGTTGTGATCAATAGACCCCCTAGAGACGGACGTATGGCGTTTGTACGCTCTCCAGATGGTATTTCTATTGAGCTTCTGCAAAGAGGTGAGCCTCGTTCGCCTGAAGAGCCTTGGGTAAGTATGGAAAATGTAGGGGCATGGTAGATTAAGTGGCAAAAATGTATCATATTAAGATATTATGATTCGATTTTCTATTTTGTCTGCTCATAGCTCTTGATGGATTTATGAAAATAGCTACTCCTACATGAATGGTAGGAGTAGGTGATGGACAATAGACATTTGATGCTGGCAGAAGAGCTGGTTTTTGCGGCG
Source organism: Alphaproteobacteria bacterium (assembly GCA_038131935.1). Lineage (GTDB taxonomy): Bacteria > Pseudomonadota > Alphaproteobacteria > UBA8317 > UBA8317 > UBA8317. The sequence goes on from JAYPQH010000010.1 coordinate 71,336, forward strand.
CAGAATGGTGCCTCAGAACAAGAGTTGATGTTAATCATCAAAAGAATTTTTTCGCAAATTGTTGCAAATTCTAATGATAAATTTACTCTTTTATGCCTTGCCGTTCTGCCTGCCATTGAGATGGCAGAGGGAGACCGTGTAAGTTTGCGCAACAAACTTACGTCAGCCATTCGTTCTGCAGATACTGCAGCGTGAACCCAACCTCAATTTTCCTATGAAGCAGCATGATTTCGTGATACTGCGCTTGGGTACATCTGCTGTTTTAGGAGAAAAAATGTGGTTGAAAGCAAGACCAGCTTAGAGGAAGACGTATACATCAACCTCAAGGATAATCAATTTATTGAAATGATGTCATTGGTGGAAGAGGTCACGGCGTTGGTGGGTGAACTTGGCTATGTATCGCATATGGATTTTTCATCAGATGACGCAGATGAAGATCAAGATAATGCGCTTTTGGTAAATTTTGATATTTCTGACCCAGAAAATGACGAAGATGTTGCTTATATCCAAATGGATCAGGATGCTAAAGGTTCAATCGTATTCTTTGATACAGGAAAGGGACAGGCCCGCCATCGAACCGTTTATTATGCACTTGCTGGGCTATCTATCCATTTTGGGCTGGGCTTTCATATTGCGGATATAAGTGATGATGATCTTGGATCCGAAAATGACGAAGAAGAGATATTAACCGAATAGCCATTGGTGTCAAAACGCGCCACATAGTCCTGTTTTAGGTTGTTGTATTCATCAGCTGTGGAAAACAGCATGATGTGCTTAGGCCAAATGATGTCATGATGATATCGACGTAGCCGCTTTCATCATGCGCGAGGCTAATTGTGGCTCAAGATAGTCATAAAAGCTGTGTGTTGGGTTTGAAACCTCTTTGGCTACATAGCCTTTCTCGTAAAGCATGAAGGGAATGCCAAAATCTGATGCTGCCATCTGATCAGCCGGGCTGTCGCCTACAAAAAGTGCTTCAGAGAAGGTTTTTGGAAGGTCTCTGTAACATTTAGCAACCATATCTGGTGCTGGTTTCGGGGGGAGCTGTGGGGTGCGTCCAACAATGATGTCCGTCAAGTTATCTAAACCTACCGCCTTGCAAACCTCCGACGCATAAGGTTCCGGTTTGTTTGTGCAAACGGCGATCATACAACCCTCTAAACGAAGTTGTTTCAAACATGTTTCTACACCTTGGAACATTTGGGTGTTATCTGTGTGACATTGGGCATAAAATGCTCGAAAATCAGCAATAAATTGATCTTGATTTTGCAGTTCTACGGCATGGGGTTGGCCGGATATAAGCGAGGACAGCATGGCAAGCCCCTTTGCCAGGGGCTGCCCCATAGGTTTCAGGGGTGAGAGGTTCCAATCCATAACGCACAGCGGTATGATTCATAGCGGCTATCAAATCTGGCGCGGAGTCGACCAAGGTACCGTCTAAATCAAAGATAATCGCTTTCACAACAAAATTCCCCTCATTGAAAAATTCTTCGTCCGTAAAAAGTTTTGACAACTGCTTCAAGTTTTTCGTACGCCGAGACATTCTTGTTTTATGTTCACTGTAGGTAGACGGTAATAATGTCAACATGTGTTATATTGGCTGCTGGAAAGGGAACGCGCATGCGCTCTCCTTTACCAAAAGTGTTGCATCCTCTTGGGGGGCGAACGCTCATCAATCACGTCATTGCAGCCGTCTCAATCATGGATCCTGATCCCATTATTGTAACCGGCTCACAAGCAGATTTGGTTGAAGCAGATATTAAAAAAAGCCATCAAGGCTGTCGCTTTGTTCGGCAAAGAGCCTCAGCTGGGAACAGGTCATGCAGTGGCGCAAGCACTCAACCATATCCCCAATGATGATAGCCCTGTATTGATTTTATTTGGAGACACGCCTCTCATAAAAACAAAAACGCTTGAGAATTTGGTGAGCCTTGTCTCTAAAGAAACACCTTTAGCTGTGCTCACATTTACCCCTGATGATGCGGGCCGATATGGTCGAGTTATCATCCAAAACGGTGCTGTTGAACGCATCAGGGAAGCAAAGGATGCCACCCAAGAGGAGCTTGCCTGTCAATTGTGCAACGCAGGTGTCATGGCCGCCACGGGACGCATATTGCATGATCTCTTGCCATTGTTATCTGATCAGAATGCTGCGGGGGAGTATTATCTCACGGATCTCGTTGCGTTGGTTCGAGGTAAGAAGCTTAAGGTTGGCTTTGCATCTGCTGAACCATATGAAGTTGCAGGGGTGAATGCGCAAATGGAATTGGCTGTTCTTGAAGCATATTACCAGCAAATGCGTCGGAAAGAGTTGATGGACCAAGGTGTTTGCATGCCGCATCCGGAAACAGTTTTTGTCAGTTATGATACTTCTTTGGCGCCTGGCACCCTTGTCGAGTCGCATTGTGTTTTTGCATCAGGAGTGAAGGCGGTAGGGCCTGTGCATATCCGTGCTTTTTCTCACTTGGAGGGCGTGCAATTGCAGTCTGGTTGTGTCGTGGGGCCTTATGCACGCATTCGTCCAGGAAGCGAATTGGATAAAGATGTGCGCATAGGTAATTTTGTCGAGGTGAAGAAAGCCAAGGTTTCCTCAGGCGCCAAAATAAATCACCTTTCTTATATTGGTGATGCGTCTGTTGGTGCCAATGCCAACATTGGTGCTGGTACAATTACCTGCAATTATGACGGTTATCAAAAATATCAGACGGTCATCGGTGAACAAGCCTTTATCGGCTCAAATACCCTTTTGATAGCTCCAGTTAATGTTGGGGCGCGTGCTTACACAGGATCTGGTACGGTTGTTGGACAAGATGTGCCCGAAGGTGCGCTCGCAGTTACCAGGGCTCAGTGGAAATTGCGAGAAGGATGGTCTGAAGCATTTCAACAGAGAAAAAGTCACAAAGGAGATGATGTCTAATGTGCGGTATTATAGGAGCTATAGCTGACAACGATGTGGTTTCTACCCTGTTGGAAGGGCTTCGCCGGGTGGAATATCGTGGCTATGATTCCGCTGGCTTATCTATTCAAGATGGGTGTCGCATAAATACGCGACGTGCTGTTGGAAAGTTGCAAGCATTGCGTGAACATATAGCCGAAGATCCTATACAGGGAATGTTGGGAATTGCCCATACGCGCTGGGCCACGCATGGTAGACCTTCAAAGGAAAATGCCCACCCCCACGCAACAGGTAGGGTGAGTGTTGTTCATAACGGCATTATTGAAAATTTTCACGAATTGCGTGAGGAGTGCCAATCCAAAGGGGTTACGTTTTTATCCCAGACGGATACGGAGGTGATTTCATGGCTTTTGGACCTTGCTTTAGATGATGGTCTTTCCCCCATCGATGCGTTTTCGTCTGTTCTTCCTAAGCTTAAAGGTGCTTATGCGTTAGCTGTTATTTGGACCTCGGAACCCGAAACGTTGATGGGAGCTAGGATGGGCTCTCCGTTAGCAGTAGGTTACGGCGCAGAAGGGCGATATCTAGGCTCAGACGCACTGGCTTTGGCACATGTTTGTGACGCAATCAGCTATTTAGAAGATGGTGATTTTGTTGTGGCCAACCGTCGTGAGGTCACAATTTTTGATCGACAAGGTCATGAGACAGCGCGAGATATAACGCCTTTGGTGAGTGAGCAATATCTGGTCGAGCGTGGCCAATATAGGCATTTTATGTTGAAAGAAATGCATGAGCAGCCAACAGTGGTTGGTCAGACAATCGCGCGACATGTTGATATGGCACAAAAATTCTGCCATCCATGCTGATGCTATTGATGCCATGAGTCAGTCCAACTCTATAACGTTTTTGGGTTGCGGCACGGCGCATTATGCGGGGATAATGGGGCGGTATTGGTTTGAGGAATATGCAGGCTTGCCTAGTGATGCAGAGATTGCGTCAGAGTATCGTTATCGAAAGAATGCTGCTCGCAAAAATCATATGGTTTGTGTTGTGTCACAGTCTGGGGAAACATCTGACACATTAGCTGCAATGCGCCATGCCAGTTCCTATGGGTATTCTGTACTGGGTGTGGTGAATGTTCCACACTCCAGCATGGCCCGTGAAGCTGAATACTTATTGCCAACCCATGCCGGTGTCGAAATTGGTGTTGCATCGACAAAAGCGTTGGCTTGTCAAATGGCAGTATTAGCAACCACATCTGTCTTGTTGGGATATGAACGTGGTGTGTTGAGTGAAGAACAAAAACAGTCTTGTCTTAAAGACTTAGTGAACCTTCCTCGTTTGATGGGTGCTACATTGGAGACTGATGATGTTTTACAAAAACTTGCTAAGACATTATTGGCTACGCGCTATTTTCTGGTCTTAGGACGTGGTGGTTTATATCCTGTGGCTTTAGAAGCTGCTTTGAAAGTGAAAGAGTTGAGCTATGTATCTGCGGAGGGTTATCCATCCGGAGAGTTGAAGCATGGCCCTATTGCTCTGATTGAAGATGGTGTGCCGGTTGTCTGCTTGCTTCACGAGGACATAGAACCAGAGAAAGCTATTTCAAATTTGGAAGAAGTGCATGCACGCGGCGCAAGGGTGATTGCTATTGGCGATCAAAAAGTGCTCGAACGCGTTTCGGCTGATGATGTGGAAAAAATCTGCATACCCTCATCATCCCGCATTCAGGCTGCTTTTGCTCATCTTATCCCTATGCAAATGCTCGCCTATCATTTGGCTTGTATGAAGGGGACAGACGTCGATCAACCACGCAATTTGGCAAAATCAGTTACTGTTGAATGAGGGTGAATTCGGATTTAGTCAAACCCAATACTCTCATTTATTATGTTCCAAGGTTTACGCAAGAATCAACAAATTGGTCTATTCCCTGACCAGCAAATACAAACAGTCACAACAAGAATTGCATGACCACATGAAGTCCCTTCATGACCCTGGTATGTCCTATCGCAGAATTACCAAACTTCTGAATAAGAAGGGTATCAAGACGCACACTGGAACAGAGCAGGGGTGAAACTGGAAACTCTGTTTACTCATTCCTCAAACAGTATCGTCTAAGAGGGAGGAGATGAGAACTTCTGAATAAACAGTGCAAACTTGATTGGTGAACGATGCAGGTTAAATGGGAAAAGAATGAAAGTTATAATATTTTTAAAATAATATTTTGGTTCATTGGTGGAGAATTTTATGAAACGTGTTTTTTTTCTCATAATGTTTTTGTTTCATGCCTCTTATGCGTTTGGGCAATTTATTGATACAAAATGGAAAGTTACGGATTTTTTGGGTGAAGCATGGTTTGCAGACACGAAGAATATAATCGGCAAAACACAAGACTTTTATAAAGGATGGTCTGAAGGCGTTTTTTATTCCTGTGACTACGCTGGGCAGTCCGCGACATATAACTCATACACTCCTGACGAATTTTTAAAAAATAAGGAATTTTCTTTATTTAAGAAATTTAAAGTTGATTTTATAGATGAGGAAATTTTTGTTCACCGAATAACCTGTAACGGGAAAAAAGGTTTTGATAGAAAAGTGATGTATCCTTTTATCACTCAAAATAATTCAAAAAAGGCTTATTATGTCTTTGAAGGGGCGATTTATATATTAGAATATTGATGTAAAAGTAGCGTATCAGCGTAGATCTGTATGCAACCTAATTTAAAGACATTGGCGTGAACTTTATAAAGGGGGCCCATGCGTGGTCGTGGTTCATTCACTAAGGTAATAGTTTTTTAACATAAGACATGGTTAAGGAAGCTTGAGGTGGGTGATGCATATTAGGTTTGCGCAGAAAAAGGATCTAGCTGGGATAGAAAGTCTCATTTGTGCCGCTTTCCCTGATGGTGAACGTGAAACTATCACACGTCTTGTTGGTGATATTATAACCGCCTCTTCCTCGCCATTTGTCATGCCATACCTTGCGGAAATTGAAGCAAAATTGTCTGGCTTTGTTGCGTTCACGCCGGTAAAGCCGATTGAGAATACTGCAATTCAATGTTCAATTCTTGCACCTCTTGCCGTACATCCCGATGTCCAGAAAATGGGTGTTGGAACGAAGCTTATAAATCATGGGAAAAGTGTTTTAATTAAAAACAAAGTTGATGTTCTATTGGTCTATGGAGACCCTCAATTTTATGGACGGTTTGGGTTTCATGAGGAGATCGCCAGACCCTTTGCTCCTCCCTTTCCTTTAACATATCCATTCGGTTGGTTAGGGATGGAACTACAGCATCCACCATTATCGCGTAGGACAACAAAAATTTCATGCATCGAGGCATTATCGCAACCTGATATGTGGTGAGAAAAAGCGGTATGGGGCATCTGTAATCATTTGGATGATTTTAACTTCGTCGCTGTGGTCTCTTGTTGAGCATGAGTTAAAAAAAACAGCATGGAGGACAGCAGTTTTACCCTCCTCTATTGATCAGTCTTATGAGGGTTTCCCCACTTTTAAAAAGGTTTGGTGCTCAAGTTGATAGCGGGTGATGTGGTTACCTGCATGGTTAAAAAAACTTGCACCGTCTCGTTTCTCCTGACAAAGCTCATTCACATATATATTGGGGTATCAATTCTGTTGTTGAATGGCGGACAAAATCTCGGGCAGATGATCGTTCAATATAGAGAGAAATACCGTGCCAAAGGGGAATGAGATGGCTCATCAAGATCAACTCAAGCAATGGGTAGGAGAGGCTGCTGCTCAAGAAATACGTGATGGTATGCATGTGGGTATTGGTACAGGTTCAACAGCTGAAGCTTTTATCCACGCTCTAGCATCACGTATCCAAAAGGGATTGGATATAAAAGCAGTGGCAACATCTCAGCGTTCACATGATTTGTGCTGTCAGTTAGGTTTCGACATGGGGACGTTGGCTGACATTGGACCGCTAGATGTTACGGTTGATGGAGCAGATGAAATTGATCCCTCATTTCATTTGATTAAAGGTGGTGGAGGCGCCCATCTTCGTGAAAAAATTGTTGCTTCAGCTTCCCATAGATTGGTCATTATCGCTGATAATTCCAAGCTGGTTCCACAGTTGGGGCAATTTCCTTTGCCTGTAGAAATGATTGCATTCGAGGCGACCTACACCGCTCGGATGATCCAATCGATGCTGTGTGAATTGCTTGATGTTGATGTTCAAGCGAAACAGAGGTTTGTTGGTGATGCACCTTTCGTGACGGATTCAGGAAATTGGATATGGGACTTCCATTGTCAGCGTATTACAGATCCAGAAACACTCGCACTTGCCTTGGATACAGTGCCAGGGGTTGTTGAGCATGGTCTTTTTGTTGGGATGGCTGATCTTGTGCTGGTTGCCGGTCCTAAGGGCGTAGAACGAATGGAAAAAGGTGGCGATGATGAAGCATTATGACTTTTTTGTTATCGGTGGTGGATCAGGTGGTGTTCGCGCAGCAAGGCTTGCTGGAGCCCGGGGTCTCAAGGTTGGACTTGCCGAATATGATCAATTGGGTGGTACTTGTGTTGTAAGAGGATGTGTTCCCAAAAAACTTATGGTCTATGCGGCTACTTATGCTGGACTATTTGAAGAATCCGTGGGGTTTGGTTGGAGACCTCATGACACATCTTTTGACTGGCCTATGCTAAGAGACAAGGTGGCGAATGAGGTGGGGCGCCTTTCCGCTATTTATCAAAGAAATCTAGAAGCATCTGGCGTCGAAATTATTCCAAAACGTGCATTTTTTGCTCGCTCTGGTGTGATTGGCTTTGCTGATGGCACAGAAGTATCAGCAGATAAAATTCTTATTGCTACAGGTGGAAGGCCGAGTCGTCCGGCAAATCTTGAAGGTTCTGATTTGGCACTTATCTCAGATGATTTATTTTTGTTACCGCAGTTGCCGCGGCGGCTTGTGATTTCTGGTTCAGGCTACATCGCCGTTGAGTTCGCAGGTGTTTTTGCTCGGTTAGGTGTTGATGTTACATTGCTTGTGCGATCTGAGGCTGTTTTGCGAAGCTTTGATCAAGGCTTGCAGGACTACGCTGCGAAAGCATTATCCCATTGTGGGGTGGACATAAAATTCCAAACCCAAGCCCAAAAACTGGCGAGGCAACCAGATGGCTCCCTGCAGATCACGCTGCAAAATGGAGAGGTGCTGGATGCGGATGAATTACTCCTCGCCACTGGTCGCGTGCCACATACCAAAAACCTTGGTTTGGAAAATATTTCCGTGCAGACCCATCCTAATGGTGCGATACATGTGGATAGCTATTCTCGCACGAATGTTGAAGGCGTTTTTGCCATCGGTGATGTAACGGACAGGGTGAACCTGACACCCGTCGCAATATCAGAGGCTATGGCATTAGATCGCACATTGTTTGGCCAAGAACCAACCAAAGTTGATCACGAACTTATTCCTACGGCTATTTTTACACAACCGGCCTTGGGTACCGTCGGGATATCGGAACGGGATCTTGTAGCGCTAAAAGCAGATGCAGATGTTTGGGAAGGAGAGTTCAGGCCTTTGAAACATACGTTGAGCGGCGTACCTGAGACATTTTATTTTAAACTTATTGCTGAACCAAATCAGGGCCGCATATTGGGTATTCATTTGGCAGGGGAAGAGGCTGGTGAGTTGATTCAATGTTTGGGTATTGCCGTAAAGGCTGGGCTTACGAAAGATGATTTTGACAGAACCATGGCTGTGCATCCTTCTGCTTCTGAGGAGTTGGTCACACTAAAACAACCTTCCAGAAAACTACGTCAAGGTGTTTTGTCTCAGTAGTGCTTTCTGGACATTAATATCTTGGCTGTGGCACTAGCTTACCTGAATTTTTAAGTTATACGAGGAAAATAGGCATGAGTACGGATTGGAAACCAGGAAATTGGGCTAACTACAAAGCTTTGCAATTGCCGCAATATCCAGATCAGGATGCCCTTCGTGCCGTTGTTGGTCGGTTGGAGGGCTTTCCGCCACTTGTTTTTGCAGGTGAAGTTCGTGCGTTGAAAAGTCATTTGGCGGACGTCGCGACGGGGAAAAAATTCTTATTACAGGGTGGCGATTGTGCAGAGAGCTTCGCAGAATTTCATCCTGATAATATTAGAGATACGTTCCGTGTTTTGCTGCAAATGGCTGTGGTGCTGACATATGGAGCCAAGAAACCTGTGGTCAAAGTAGGGCGCATGGCTGGTCAATTTGCTAAGCCTAGGTCCTCTGACATGGAAACCGTAGATGGTGTTGAATTGCCAAGTTACCGAGGGGACATCATCAATGGTATGGATTTTGAAGCCGGTATGCGGGTTCCAGATCCTGAAAGAATGCTTACAGCTTACTCACAAGCTGCATCGACACTGAATTTGTTACGTGCATTCTCGCAAGGTGGCTATGCTGATTTGAATAGAGTGCATAGTTGGAATTTAGAATTTCTTGCTGGTGCGGAAGAAAGCGATAAATACCAGCAATACGCAGACCGTATCAGTGATGCACTCTCTTTTATGGAAGCCTGTGGTATCACTGCTGAAAATTCGCCGTCATTGGCATCTACTGTGTTTTTTACATCTCACGAAGCTCTTTTGTTGCCCTTCGAACAGGCCATGACACGTATTGACTCTACCTCTCAGCAGTGGGTTGATACATCCGCACATATGATTTGGATTGGTGATAGGACGCGGCAGCCAGATGGTGCCCATGTGGAATTCTGTAGAGGCGTGGTAAACCCAGTTGGTATAAAATGTGGTCCATCCCTCCATGAAGATGAATTAATCCGACTGATCGACATTATCAATCCAGACAACATACCTGGAAAGGTAACCCTTATTGCACGCTATGGACATGACAAGGTTTTAGAGGGCCTTCCCAAATTGGTTCGTAAAGTTCAGCAAGAAGGTAGATCGGTCGTATGGTCATGTGATCCCATGCACGGTAATACCATCAAAACGGACAGTGGTTACAAAACAAGGCCATTCGAGCGTGTACTCGCTGAGGTGCGGGGTTTCTTTGACGTTCATCATGCAGAGGGGACATATCCTGGAGGTATTCATATTGAAATGACAGGAAAAGATGTTACCGAATGTTTGGGTGGTGTTGCTGGTATTAAAGAGGAAAACCTTCAGGATCGCTATCACACACATTGTGACCCTCGACTTAATGCATCTCAGTCATTGGAGTTGGCGTTCTTGATATGTGATAAGCTGGGTCTTTCAATGTAAAGGAGAATGGCCAGCGTGCCACAGCTATGTTGCGATTTGGATTATGGCAAGGAAACCCTCTTGTAGGTGACATCAAAGGAAACCTCTCTGGGTTTGAACAGGTGATACGCGATCATGCCAACGGTATGATTGATGTGTTTGTTGCGAGTGAATGTTATGTGACAGGCTATCCCGTAGAAGATCTCCTTGATCGGCCCTCTTTTCGTGAAGAAATCATAACGGAACTAAAAGCTTTTGCGGAGCGAATAAGAGACCTTCCACCTGTTATTATTGGTGCACCCTGGCCTATTGAAGACAAGTGGCACAACGCTGCGTTATTTATTCAAAATGGAGCTATTCAAGACGTGCGGGGCAAATACCTACTGCCCGATTATGGCGTTTTTGATGATAGCCGAATTTTTTCAAAGTCGGGACTGCCAGGACCTATGATGATATTGGGCCACAAAATTGGCGTTATGGTATGCGCTGACATGTGGGAGCCTGAGGTTGCGGAAGCATTATGCGAAGCAGGGGCGGAAATTTTACTCGTTTTGAATGGAAGTCCCTATGAACATGATAAACTTGATGAACGCATAGGACATGCTACAGCGCGTGTTGTCGAAAATGATGTTCCCCTCATTTATCTCAATATGATTGGTGGGCAAGACCATCTGGTGTTCGATGGTGGCTCCTTTGCTTTGTCCAGATCGCGGCAGTTATGTATGCAACTCCCACAATTTAAAGCATCATTTGCATCTTTAGAGTGGAATGGTGCAGAGCTTTCCGGCAAATGCACCTATCCATCTGAAAAATTGGTGAATGATTATCAAGCCTGTGTTTTGGGGCTACGTGATTATGTGTTGAAAAACGGCTTTCATTCCGTGCTCTTCGGTCTCTCAGGAGGAATAGATTCTGCACTTGTTGCAGCCATGGCCGTAGATGCTTTGGGTGCAGATAATGTCGAAGCTGTCATGATGCCATCGAGATATACCTCGAAAGAGAGCGTAGAAGACGCGCAATCGGTAGCATCATTATTAGGAATAACGCTTTTGCACCATGATATCGATCAAGCCTTCGCGGTGGTCAAGAAAGAACTGGGTACAGAGGAATACGGTACTTCGGGCGCACTTGCAGAAGAAAATCTTCAATCCCGCATGCGTGGTATGTTTGTGATGGCAAGGTCAAACATGACAGGAGCTTTGGTTCTGACAACTGGTAATAAATCTGAATATGCGACAGGGTACGCAACGCTTTATGGTGATATGTGTGGTGCTTACGCTCCCATAAAAGACGTTTACAAGTCGAGTGTTTTTGCCATGGCCAAACTCCGGAACACAGGTTTATTGTCTGCAGATCATCTTGGTGTGGATGGTATGGTGATGCCAGAACGGGTTATCAGCAAACCTCCGTCTGCAGAGTTGCGGCCAGATCAGGTCGATGAAGAATCATTAGGCTCTTACGAGGAACTTGATCGTTTGCTTCATGGGTTGCTGGAAAAAAATCAAGGGCTCAACGAGTTGGTGCAACAAGGTTTTGATGAAGAGTTTGTGAGGAAGATCATTCATCTTGTGCGTATTAGCGAGTACAAACGCTCTCAATCAGCTCCTGGCCCCAAAATTTCTCGCATGCAGTTTACAAGAGAACGTCGTTACCCCATTACCAACGGTAACAAGCTAATTTGAGGTCACATGGTTCGTGTTCGTTTTGCGCCCAGTCCTACGGGCTACATTCATATTGGAAATTTACGTACAGCATTATTGAATTGGCTTTTTGCCAAGCAAAATAATGGAACGTTTTTATTGCGGTTTGATGACACTGATGCAGAACGATCAAAGGCAGAATTCGTTGAGGCGATAAAAGATGACTTAGCTTGGTTAGGCCTCACCTATGATGAGATGGCATTCCAGTCTCATCGACTTAATCGTTATGATGAAGTGCGTGACCAGCTCATTACGCAAGGTTTATTGTATCCTTGCTATGAAACGTCAGATGAGTTGGAAAAAAAACGAAAAGTTCAGCGTGCTCAAGGAAAACCACCAGTCTATGACCGTTCGGCGCTTGCGTTGTCTCAAGAGCAACGTGATATGTATGAGCGCGAGGGGCGCAAACCGCACTGGCGTTTTCTACTGAGTAATGAAGCCATTCACTTTCATGATCTCATTAGAGGTGATGTCACGTTAGATTCTGGTTCTTTATCGGATCCTGTGTTGATAAGGGCTGATGGTTCGTATCTCTATACATTGTCATCTGTTGTCGATGACGTGGACTTCGGTATTACTGCCACTTATTATCCGCGGCGATGATCATGTTTCAAACTCAGCGGTGCAAATTGAGATTTTTCGAGCACTTCAAGCAGAAGCTCCATCTTTCGCGCACCATTCAATGCTCGTTGATGAACATGGAGTCCTTTATCAAAAGACTTGGAGGTCTTTCTATCCAAAATCTTCGTGCAGATGGTTATGAACCGGAAGGAGCCATTGCTTACCTATTGGCCCAATTAGGGCATGAGCGAACCAGTAGATATCTCAAGATCCAATAGGGCTGACAGAAGAACAACTATCGCGACTTTCAAGCGCGCCGGCACATTATTTGTTTCGGAACTCGATGCGATCAATGGAAAAATTCTCCTCGACAACACCTTTTGACTCTGTTGCCGAACGTTGCCTAATGACCTAAGATGCAAGAAGTTTGGCCTATCATTAGAGATAATGTGACTTTTTAAAAGATGTTGAAGCATGGTTGTCCTATTTCTATGGAGAACGTGACACGGTCATCTTAGACGAAAATCTTCGTCAAGCTGCCATTGATTTGCTACCAGAAGGGCCTTTTGATGAACAGACTTGGGCGACATGGACAGGGCTGATAAAGAGCAAAACGGGTTTGAGTGGTAAATCCTTGTTTATGCCTTTGCGACAAGCGTTGACTGGACAAAGTCGTGGTCCCGAAATGGCGATGCTATTGCCCTTACTTGACCGGGATTTGGTTTTGAAACGTTTTGAGAAAGCCTGATGTCTATCTCCTTATACAATAGTCTTTCACGGAATATGGAAGTATTTGTTCCTGCCAATCCAGACGCCGTTAAAATGTATGCTTGTGGGCCTACGGTTTATGATTTTGCTCATATTGGCAATGCAAGACCAGCAATCACGTTCGATATTTTGTATCGTTTGTTACGTTATACATATGGTTCAGATCATGTTGTTTATGTAAGAAACCTGACGGATGTGGATGATAAAATCATTGCCCGATCACAACAGGACAAATTGTCTATAAAAATCTTACGGAAATGACAGCGCAGGCCTATCAAGAGGATACAAAGGGGTTGGGCTGTTTGCAGCCTACAATGCAGCCTTGCGCAACAGATTATATTGCCGAAATGATTGATATGATTTGTCGTTTGGTTACAAAAGAACATGCCTATGTAGCAGATGGACATGTTCTATTCGACGTAACATCATACCCAGAATACGGCCAATTATCAGGCCGGAACCTTGATCAAATGATGGCAGGTATCCGCATTGAAGTGGCTGATTACAAAAGGCACAATTTAGATTTTGTTCTATGAAACCATCAGCCGAGAACGAACCAGGTTGGGGAGAGTCCATTTGGGCGGGGTCGACCAGGTTGGCATATAGAATGCTCTGCGATGATCGAGGCATGTTTGCATGAATCGATTGATATCCATGCGGGAGTCTGGATTTGTTGTTTCCTCATCATGAAAATGAAATTGCCCAATCATGTTGTGCGCGCGGAGATACCACTTTAGCGAGCACATGGCTGCATAATGGTTTTGTAACGGTCGATGGGCAAAAAATGTCCAAATCAGCTGGGAATTTTCTGACGATACGCGCTTTGCGTGAGGCACATGCAGGGCGTGCGTTAAGACTGCAAATAGCAATACGTAA
>JAYPQH010000011.1:0-11128 GCA_038131935.1 Alphaproteobacteria bacterium
AGAGTGGCATCCAACGAAGAACGGTGATCTTGAACCGACAGGTAGTTGCTTTAGTTCGCACAAGCGTATTTGGTGGCAGTGTCAGGTCAGCCCTATCCACGAATGGGAAACCAGTCCTAACGCAAGAACTAACAGTAAAACAGGTTGTCCTTATTGTCGAAATAAGAGGGTCGATGAAACAAATAGTCTGCAAACTCTCAATCCAGAAGTTGCAGAAGAATGGCATCCAACAAGGAATGGTGATCTCACACCCAATGATGTGACTTTTGGGTCGAGAAAGAGAGTTTGGTGGCAATGTTCCAAAAACCCCGAACACGAATGGGAAGCAGCGGTTCACCAAAGAACAGGCGGAGACAGGACTGGTTGTCCACACTGTTCTGGAGCATCAACATCCCAACCCGAAATCCGTATTCTGTGTGAATTGAAGTATCTGTTAGGTGATGAAGAGGTTGTTTGGAGAGAGCGTATTGATGGTGTCGAAGCAGACATCTTTCTACCCAATCACAATCTGGCAATCGAATATGATGGAAATCACTGGCACAAAGACAAGGGCGAGACTGATTTAGAAAAAAATGAGTTCTTTGCAAAACGAGGCATTAGAACTATTAGGGTGCGTCATCGCCCTCTAGAGGCATTATCAAAACACGATGTGATTGTTCTCAAAAGAACCTTTCCAAAACAGATGTTGATGAACTGGTGTGTCTCAGCATTGCATCTCTTACTGGTTTGTCACTTGATACATATGCAAAAGAACCATCGTTTCTCAATGATGAAGAGTTCAGGCGATTTGTAAGTTTTCTTCCTTCACCACCACCCGAATATTCATTGAAGGGCGAGTATCCCGATGTTGCAGAACAATGGGACCGCAAAAGAACAGTCCACTAAAACCAGAGAACTTTCTCATCTGGTTCTAACAAAAGAGTGTGGTGGAAATGTCCAAATGGTGATGATCATGAATGGAGAACTTCCATCCATCAACGAACTGGGAGATAAAACTGGTTGTCCATTTTGTTCTAATCGGAGAGTAAGTCAGACGAACAATCTTTTATTGAATAATCCCAAACTTGCGAGTGAATGGCACCCAACCAAAAATAGGTGATCTCACAGCAGATAAGGTAACTGTTGTTTCTGGCAAAAGAGTTTGGTGGAAATGTCCGAATGGTGATGACCACGAGTGGGTTTCATCTGTAGGTGATAGATACAAAGGAAGTTGTCCTTTCTGCACCGGAAAGGGCAAGCAAGGACTACAACCTCAAAGTTCTAAATCCTAAAGTCTCCAAACAATGGCACCCCACGAAAAATGGTGAACTCAAACCAGAAAATGTGTCTCCAAACTCAGGAAAAGTCTGGTGGCAATGTCCAGAGAGCAAAGATCATCAATGGGAATCATCAGTCCCATCGGAAATAAGAATATTGGGTGTCCTTTTGTTCTGGTCGATATGCAAGTTCAACTAACAACCTTCTTTTAACGCATCCAGAACTGGCAAAAGAATGGCATCCAACCAAGAATGGTGATTTGACACCACAAGATATAATTCAAGGTTCAGTCAAAAAGGTTTGGTGGTTATGTTCTAAGAGTGACGAACACGAATGGGAATCAACCATCGCTAATCGAGCTAATGGAACTCAATGTCCTGTCTGCATCGGTAGAGGCGTTTCAAAGCATAAATGGTTGTGTGCTGATCCACCCAATAAACCGTTAATTGTAATAAAAGAATGTTATTGCTAACTTAGCCAGGATTGTATTTTGTTAATACACATTGAATTTATTTATGTTTATATCTTTTAAAAATGAATTGAATTTTAGTTTGGTCTCATGTTTTGGACCACAAATTGTACCACACTTCTCTAGAATATAAGTTTATTGAAGAAAACTTTTTGTAATTTTCCCATTTGTTGGTAACATTAAACCATAGCAAAAGGATCGGCTTTTACATAATTACAATACCTTAAGGTTTTAAGCCTACCACTCAAATGCGGTTCCGCAAGGAGTACCTGTCTCGAGTCAGGTCAGGGGCACCATTTGGGTCATACCATTTTAGCTTGTACCATATGGCTCGCCCTAAACATTCCGCTATGTAAAATGAGTGATGCTGAGCGCACATTTGTTATTCCTTTGCCCGTAAATAGAACCATGTTCGGTCGTGCGATAGCTACAATCAATGAGTGTCCGACCCATGTTTGCTGGTTTTTCATTTTTGGCCAGCAAATAAAAATCACATTTCTTCTTAGTTTGCGTGATTTTGTGCCAAAGATAGCAAATTGTAAAAAAATATTTTTTTATTTCTCAATATTTTCCTGTTTTGATTGGAAAAAATGCTATCTTAGGATTTACCAAAGGTCTAAGCTTATTTCCTTGAAGAGGTAGATCATATGAGTAAAATTCTGCCGAATCACTTGCAGCGAATGCAGACTATGCTGACAATTTTGGCGATAAGGAAATTTAGCCCTTCCTCCCGCAAAGGCTTTGCCATTCTGACCTGCATGGACGCGCGGTTAGACCCAGCGCAATATGCAGGATTGTCAGAGGGAGATGCCCACGTCATCAGAAATGCAGGTGGTCGGGCAAGTGATGATGCGATCAGGTCACTGGTCATTTCTCATAAATTGCTGGGAACAAAGGAATGGTTTGTCATTCATCATACCGATTGTAGCATGGAACTGTTCACCTCTGAAATCATGGGTGACTTGCTTGCAGAGAGTCTTGAAACGGCAAGCATTGATGAGGGTGGATGGAAAAATACAGATAAATCCGGTGGTGCTGTAGACGGAAAATATATCAACTGGCTGACATTTACCGACAATGCTGCTTCCGTCATAGAAGATGTAAACAGGATTCGAAATCATCCTTTGGTGCCAAAATATATACCCATATATGGCTACATTTATGACTGTAAAACAGGCAAGTTGGTGGAAGTTCCAGAAGCCATGCTTGATGCTGAATAATCTTTAAAAAGTTACATAATTATCCAATCTTTGAGAGGAGAATTTCATGAGTTTGAGGATAAATGATACCATTCCTAATCTTAAGGTCATATCTGATATGGGCGATTTTTATTTGCATGAGTGGATTGGTGACCATTGGGCTATTCTATTTTCTCATCAAAAGACTTTACCCCTGTTTGCACCACTGAATTTGGCGCAGTGGCAAGTTTGCGCGACGAGTGGGAAGCTAGAAATACAAAGGTGATCGGGATATCTGTAGATAATGTCGAGGATCATAAAAATTGGAAAGAAGATATTCAAAAATATGCTCAAAATCCGGCGTATTTCCCTATCATATCAGATGTAGATTTGGCTGTTTCCAAGGCGTTTGGTATGTTGCCTGGAGAAGCTTATTTGCCAGATGGACGGACGCCTAACGACACCGCAACGGTTAGGTCTGTTTTCATTATTGGCCCAGATAAGGCGCTTAAACTTTCCATGACCTACCCGATGACGGTTGGGCGAAACTTTGCTGAGGTCCTTCGTGCACTTGATGCCCTGCAGTTGTCATCTCAAAAAGCTGTTGCGACACCCGCTGATTGGCAAAAAGGCGAGGATGTCATTATTCCTGCAACTCTGAGTGATGAAGAAGCTGAACAAAAATTTGGACCATTCAATAAAATATTGCCTTACTTGCGAAAGGTAAATGTTCATTAAGTCATCTTATTGAGGGTTTACATCGCCCCACCCTGCACGGACTTTGTTAGGTGTGGGATGGGGGAAAATTAAAAGGATCCTGAACTTGAGCAATAAAAAGATGGGCTGGTCTTTTAATTTATAAGTTTGTTTTAAAATAATTTCTTGAACATTCTGGGAAATTTAAAGACCCCCTTGTGTAAATACTGCCCTTTTTCCATCTTATATTTATGCTCATTTAACTTCTTCAATCAAATTTTACCCTGTTGCTGATGGCCATCAAACAAATACTTTTACCTGAGTCTGCTGAATGTGAGCTGGTTAACTACAAATTTCTTCTACACAAGACGAACACTTTACTGCCATTGGTCTTGCGTGTTCTATCCATGCAGATAGTAAGAATAAGCTTACCTACAAGATATCAATGGTAGAGATATCAATAACTTCATTACTTGCGAGCAGAGGGAAGGCAGTGCGCTGTCCAACGCTGTCTGAATAACATTAATATTAGGAATGTCTTGTGAACCTTCCATGATCACCTCAGCAATATCAGCCATTATATTCTGTTGAATATTTGTGATTGTTGCGGCATCTGTAAAATCAATCTGGCCATTTGCCATTGCGGTTTCTGTGAGCACATCCGCGACGGATGATAATGAAATCAAGAAACCCTCGTTACTAGGAATATTCAGTGACGACAAAACATTGGAAAAGGTTGTAATGGTATTCAACAAAAGTGCAGAAGCTTTTGCACCAACCACAGCTTGGTCAACAAGATCATCGAAGTGATGGCTGTAGTCTAACAAATCGATACCTTGATCCATATCGAACACGGATAAGAGTTCTTCATTGTTCATGTTTGAGGTATTTAAAATGGTGGTAAAAATGGAGATAACAGAAGCACCCACTGGCGCACTGAGCCATAGGTTAGGAGCAATACTTCCTGTTGCTACATCAACTGTAGACTCTTTTGTGACCACATTTATGCTGGCTATGTATTGGGGCTGTTGAGAACATATTTGCCTGCAGAGTCTGTAAATGTGAAGATCTCATCTGGATCGTGAATACCATTGGCATTTTTGTCTAGATAGACCATGGCCTCCCTGAGGGGGCCATTTTGAAAAACATAACCTTCTATAAGTTGCTCTGGCTCGGGCAAAAAATCTACATAGTTGCCATTGATGTCACCCAGTAGAATGCCCGTTAATTCTATGTCTGTGACATCAGTGGTCATATTTTCTATAACGATTCCTGTGTCGTAGGCGGTATCTTTTGTGGTCATATGGCTCATGTCAGCCTTTGCATCCACAAACACAAATTGTTTGTCTAAGGCATCTTCATGACCCACAGCCATTTTCAAGATGGCCAACGCATCTGCCGAATTTACTTTCCCATTCTGGTTAACATCTGCTGCAATCAATTGATGAGCAGATGCATCTTGGGTGACGCCCACACTTATTTTGAGTGCTGCTAGAGCATCCGATGCTGTGATGGCCTTTCGGTTGACGTCAGTCGCATCCACAAAAGCGTCCAAGTGATAAGCCCCTGGGGGTATATCTGTGATCTCAAAACTTCCGGAGGTCATGTTCGCGTCCATGACATGTTCATCACCAACATCACTCAATTGGGAGATGCTTACCATTCCCTCAAAGCCTATATTGCTATCTTTCCAATGGTTGGCTGATCCAGATAGGAGGTGACCTGGGTCAAATGTAAATGATTGAATGGTATCTGTGCCCTCGGTATCATTGATGAAAACATCTGTTATGCTTAATACTGTACTGCCAATTTCTTCAGTGGGGCGAAGGGTAATGGCGGCTATATTGGCTGAGGCATCATTCACAGGCGTGATAGAATAGGCTGCGTGAGGCAGCTGGCCTGCATTTAGGTTTCCAGCAACACCCGTCCATCCTTCAGGGAATTCTGATCCGACATATTCAAAGACTGCGCTGTCATAGTGCAACGTAAAGTCAAAGGCCTCGATGGCATCATTAGACATGCTGTTAAAAAGGTTTAGTTCCACATCCCCGTTTGACAATTTGCTAGCCACAATATCTATGCTTCCCGACTGACTATTTTCTTCCTGCAGAAAAGAGCCGTATAAAGATGAAGCTAAAACCTCTCTATCTGGTCCAAGTGGATGCTCTGTTGGCACACGATCAAAATCACTTTGGATGCCTTGAACGTAGGCCAACAACTCCTCAGACGTGGCATTGACCAACAGATCTGGGTCAGAGACCAAAATCGTTGTTCCAAAACTATTCCATTCGTCTTCATCATAAAAGGAATAGGCAACTTGTTCTGTGCCGTATGCATCTTTAAAAAATTCCATATCAGCACGTATTTTATGGTCATCAGGAAATACAGCGCTACCATCTTCATAGAGGATGGATTCTATGCCTTGGCTATAGATGCGTATTTCGGTGTCATCAGTATCTGCTTCATTGATATAAGAGTAGGAAATATGGGCATCTTCATAGGCCTTCATATAAATATCGATGCTGTTGAAAATAAAATTATCTGGATCATTTTCGAGGTCACCCGAACTCACGAGAGCGGGAATTTTGTAGGTAAGCAAATCACCTTCAAGCATAGGCATTTCATCAACATCTTGAATCGCAATCGTAACAATGCTGGTTACCTCAGCGCCTTGTTTGTCGCTTGCGGTAATGTTGAAGATGTACTCTGGCTTGGTTTCGTAATCGAGTACGCTTAAGACAATAATGTCACCTGTGGTTTCATCTATGCCAAACGCAGAACCAAAGACTTCGGATGATAAGCTAAAGCGAAGTGTGTCATCTGGATCAATGTCATAGAATTTCGTGGCTACAGAGCCGACGACTGTTTGGGAAGTTGCATCCTCCATAACGGAAAATACCAGAGGTGTGGTAGGTCCTATTGGCGCATCGTTCACGTCATGAATGGTAAGGTTGCCAGTGCTGAACAATGTGGTTCTGAGGCTGTTTGTTATGGGATCCGAAAATTGCATCCATATCTGCAGATCTTGTCCCACATCTTCTTGGGTTAGATTATAGCTTCTATTATTTTGGCCTGTAATGGGGACCCCATTTCGATACCAGCTGATAGTCGTGGCATCAGTGGCAAAAAAGTCTGGAATAACCAATCTATCACCTTGGAAAGCATCTCCTTCAAGCACCAACATATCTCGATGCTCGGTAAGGCTGGCCATAAATCTTAATGGTGCTGTGCTATCGTTGATATGTACAATATCTTCCAGATTGGCTTCTACATAAATAAAGGAATCTGTGGAAGCTTGGGACCACATACCTAATTCGTCTGCGATCATTGATCCATCAAATTCAATGCCATAACCGGAGTATGGCATGGGACTTACCAAACCGCCTCCAAAGGGTCTTCTGAGTCATATATTTTATAGGATTTCGCGTCATATTCGTCCCCAACATACAGGCGTAATGAGCTTATTCCTCCCCCACTATCAGCCGGCATGAATGGGTCGAAGGGATCTATGCTGGGGTTGAATGGATCACTATCGGCTAACGTGAATTCTTGCAATGGAAATCCATTTGGATTGGTTGTGTCATAGGTTGCAAAATCTAGCTGCAATGATTGGTAGGTATAGGGGCTGTAGGTGTCAAAGCGCCAATTGGTTAGCGTGGACGTAAATTGATATGTTGATGTCGACGGAATGCGATTGTAACTCAATTCATGAAGAGTCTCGGTTTGTGTTCTGTTTTCTAAGATAATTTCCTGCATAACCGATCGTACCCATGTCCCTAAATTTTCATACCTAAGAGGTAAACTGAAACCTGTCTTTTTCAAGTTTGACGTAAACTGCTCAAAAACCTTAAGTTCTGAAATGATGAGAAAATTTTGCCCGAAGCAAATGAAGGTGTTGTTTAAAAAACAGCAGAATAATCGCCGACGAGGGCTTGAGTTTGCGCTGTGCAACAAACATTTTCATGATGCGGATGGCTTGATCAAGGGTGGCCATTGCGACTGCCCCATCATGAATCTAGGATATATCCAGGATAGATAAAAGGAACGCATGATGCCGACAACAATCAATGGATATGTCTTAGAACCTGGTGCACAACTAGAAAATGCAGATCTATCTGGTCAGGACCTTAGGTCAATTGATTTAACTGGGGCCAATTTACGTGGCGCTA
Organism: Alphaproteobacteria bacterium; assembly: GCA_038131935.1. Lineage (GTDB taxonomy): Bacteria > Pseudomonadota > Alphaproteobacteria > UBA8317 > UBA8317 > UBA8317. Next base: position 7,770 of record JAYPQH010000011.1, read on the forward strand.
ATCTTAGTGGCGCCAATTTGGTGGGGGTGAATTTTACAAATGTAGACCTCACTGATGCTTGGATGTACCAAGCAATCACAACGCCTGACCAACTTACAACGGATCAATGGGCATCAGTATCCGTAAAAATTCCTACACCTACTATAGACTTGAATGATAATGACGGTATGTTGGTTGCCTTCGAAATCATGAATTGGGAAGGCCTTTCTGGGCGTGCCTTCCCACTAACGACAGTGACCTTACGCAGTACCTATGCTGTCACCAATACAACGTTGACACTAACAACAACTGCAAATGAAGCGGGTGTTTGGTTTATCGATCAAGAAGATGTCGGGGATATCCCACCTGATGGACGGTTTCATCTAAGCGTTACAGCTGAAGACAATGCAGGTTTGATCTCTGACCCAGCACTTGCAGAGCTTATTTTTCAGTTGGGCGCAGATGGTCTTGATTTTCCAGCACCAACCATCGCCATCAACGATCGTGATGGTGTTGTGAATTCAGATGAATATGCCAACTGGCAAGGCTTGACGGGAACGGCTGGTGCGAATGCCACGGTCATCCTCGTCAGCACTGAGGTACAATCAGGTCGATCAGGGACATTGATCACCAAAGCTGACGGCAATGGAGACTGGGCCATAAGACCAAATGCTGGTGATCAAATACCCTTAGGTGCATTCGACATCCAGGTTACATACACAGATGATATAGGTGCAATCTCAAAGGCTGAAACAGGTTATATCCGTTTTGCATTGGCTCAAGATACATTACAAACGCATCATCTTTCGGGCAGCATATATCATTGGAATGATAGCACCGTTATGTTCGATGGTTCGGTCAGCGTTACAGCTTTGGGCAACATTGCTGAGCAAAAAATTGCAGATAGTTCGCTCGCATCTGGCACTTTTTCCATGATGGACATGCAACCTGGTCGCTATAAGCTTGATGTCTTCTCTGACGCAGCAAATGTGGATGAAAAAGTCATTACATCGTCAGACGCACTCACCGCCTTGAAAATGAGTGTTGGGCTGATCGAAAACCCCACTGCTCATCAATTGATCGCAGCGGATGTCAACAAAAATGGGAGGGTGAATTCGGCAGACGCATTGGCAATTTTGAAAATGGCAGTGGGCCATAAAGATGCGTTAGACAAAGAATTTGTTTTCGTGGATGCTGATGCCGATTGGCAGGGTATGTCCACACGAGATGCTCATTACACAACTGGGATACTTGTCGACAGCCTTGATGCAGATCGATCAGATCTCGACTTTGTGGGCATTCTTCTTGGTGACGTAAATGGTACTTACGTAAATCTTGTTCCATCAAAAGATAATGAAACAAAATGGAATGAAGCCAATAATGCCCGCATTCAAGCTACGTTTGATGTGGATGACTTGGGTCCAGAATTGGAGATATTTGCGCAAACTGCTGAAAAATTAGGTGCCGACCTAGAGCAATTAGGACAAGAACTGTCACCACTACAGGCTATTTGGGATCGATTAGATGCCTATCAAGGTGACCTTGAAACACTTATTACGTTCGATAGCCGTCATGTCTATCTCCAAATGGTGATGACAAAATTACCCTTGATTTTGATGAAAATTTTCAAATCACGTCCCTAAACCAGATTGTTCAAATGGTCGAAGATTGGGAGCAAAATGGATTAGATTCAGGCTCGTACTTTGCCAATATTGGCGCCTTCAAAGGCCTGTCTGCGTCAATTGCTGATCAGGAAATTGCCCGCCTCAGTCTCACGAATGATGGTTTTTCCTTTACCACAACCAATCCCAATCAGTCGGACATAGGAAGTATCAACTTATTGGGAGATTTTTCTGGGAGCATCAGCGAAATTATGGAGGTGGCAGGCTTGATTTACAGGCTTGATGTAGCTCTAACCGACGGCACGACCGCTCAGACATCTACAAGCCTGGCCACATCACTTGCTCAAGGTTTGGACCAAATCGCAACCCTCGAGGGGTTCAGTATATTGGATGATCAAGGGCAGACACGTTTTGGTTTGCTAGAAGACCCAATTGCATCAATGCTCACGATAACTTTGGGCACCCATGAGCTGCGCGTTCAGGCGGATACAGATTTTGATCTTTCAGCTTATCAACAGGATTTCATTCGTGAGCTTGTCGCAGAGGAACCAAGTGCTGATTTTGCGGATGCCTTATTTAATGACTTTTAGGGGCAAATATGTCGTTGGATGTTACCTTGAAAACATTGGCCTCAAACAACCAAGCTGAGAATAACCTTGTTCATATCAGCATGCCCGATGTTCCTGATATCTATGCTGAAATAGAGCAGTCTGGAGGTTCATTTGAGCAAGCCATCGGTCGTGAGATTTTGGGTCAAAAAGGCACCACCAATTTTGCCTATGATAGCAATGGTATGATTGTCTTCAAATTTGAAGACGCAAACCTTGAAGAAGATATTTTTAAACAGATTTGGCAAGAGGCGGGTAACAGCCAAGATCCGCCGCCTGACATTAGAAATTCGGTTATATAGACAATCGCGACCTATGGATTGGATGGACAACATTCCTTCAGTCAAACCATGACCAACAATTGGTATGGGACTATTTATGAGACAACAACGCAGGTAGATCATTCACTATTTGGTCTTGTTTCAGAAGAATGGGCATCCTCATACCCCATCGATATCGCGTGATCCTTAAGCATGAGGTGCATAGATCTGCGGATGATGCGTGCATGTTGTCTGCTATGGGTTCTCGTGGGCAATGCTTATGCCCAAAGTCATCTAAAGTCATCGGTTTATATATCGACGAATAGAGCTCTTTTACCACTGGCAGAACGTTATCTAGATATATTAGGGCCTTTGTTACAAGATTCCTCGGGAGGTTCATCAACCCCGAGTGATCCAGATCAGTATTTTCCCAAAGACCGTCGAGGTGATGCATCCATAGACTATGATTTGGGTAGAGAAATTGGTGTAGATACTGGGTATGAAATACCGTTACGAGAAAATGCACTGAATTTGGCTGTTGGTGGGACATTATCCTATGCAGATTGGAACAAATCCTACAAACAAGGATTGGGTGTTTTTGTGGAGCGTATTCATATCCAAACGCAAACCCTTACGTTTTCACCAAAAGTATATGTGACGAGTGCAGATTATTTTCACCCTGTGGAAGTCTTGGCGGGTGTTCGGTATGACCTCATAAAAAGTTGGGATTTGTTGGAGCTTGGGCGATGGAAAATTCGAGAGCAGCAATTTATCCATAGGCCTTTTTTTTACTTAAGCTTCAAAACATCCTTGTTCCATGAGCGGGTCAATGCTTTTGTTCAGCTCAACAATTCACGAGTCATTTTTTCTCATCTTGGCTTGTCTTATAG
>JAYPQH010000012.1:0-19839 GCA_038131935.1 Alphaproteobacteria bacterium
CATTATTGGTTGAGAAAGCCGCATATTTCTGATCAACTATGTGGCAATCAACATTTTTTGCGTTGCATCAATCGTATGAACGATACAATTGATGGCTGCGAGGTGAAGGGGCATATTGCGCTTGACGATGAGGATATTTATGACAAAAACCTCGACGTTGTGCAGCTTAGACGCCGTATTGGGATGGTATTCCAAAAGCCTAACCCATTTCCCAAGTCTATTTTTGAAAATGTTGCATATGGCCCACGGATTCATGGTTTGGCTGCGAGTCGAGAAGAATTGGTTCATATCGTTGAGTCCTCTTTGAAAAGAGCGGGGATTTGGGAAGAGGTTAAAGATAGGCTCGATGCCCCAGGAACGGGTCTCTCAGGTGGTCAACAGCAGCGCCTTTGTATTGCAAGGGCAATAGCAGCAGATCCAGAAGTTATTTTGATGGATGAGCCTTGTTCCGCACTGGACCCGATTGCTACAGGCATTGTGGAAGATCTTATTGAAGAACTCCGAGAAAAATATTGCATCATCATCGTAACACACTCGATGCAGCAAGCCGCGCGTGTCTCACAGAAAACCGCGTTCTTTCATCTTGGTCATCTGATTGAGTTTGGTGATACAGGTCAATTGTTCACAAACCCAATAGAAGAAAAGACTCAAGATTACATTTCTGGTCGCTATGGTTGATGTTTCTGTTCGCCCTGATGAATTAGGCACCAAGGTCACCTTAGATGGTTTGTTTGGGCTCGCGGGTCGCATGGCAGGCATGGTTGAAGAGCAATTATCACTTGTTGGTACATGTTTGGAACGTGATGACCCGATTTCAGCTCAAGCGGTCATAGATGGCGACCTTCATATCGATAAAATGGAACGTAAGCTTTTTGCGGATTCCGTTTCTGTTCTTGCACTTCGTCAGCCTTTGGGGCGTGAATTGAGGCAAGTTGTTTCGTTCATAAAGATTGGTGCTGAGTTGGAACGCATCGGAGATTTGGCAAAGAACAATGCTAAGCGTCTGCTGGGGATTGGTGAAAATATTTCTCAGCTTCCACAGGCAGCATTTGTGCAGCTGCATCGAGGGGTAGGGCGGCAACTGGATGTGGTGTCGAACATGATTGTTGTTCAAGACAGTGACACACTTCTCGCCATTCTTCGAGAAGATAAGGAGCTTGATGAACTCTATAATTCAATTTTTCGGGACCTCATGAACCAAATTGCTCAGGATAAGGATTTTGTCGATGTTGGGGTTCAAGGTTTGTTTATGGCAAAAAACCTTGAACGTATGGGTGATCATGTCACGAATGTTTCTGAAACATTACATTATGGGGTTTCGGGCGTCCTTTTTGATGGTGGGCGGCCAAAGGGAGATATTACGCCGTTTTTGACAACTGCTGAGGATATAAAATCATGAAGCCATCTGTCTTGCTTGCTGAGGATGACCATACCATTCGCATGTTGTTGCATCACCATTTGGTGACTGAGGGGTATCGTGTTGTAGAAGCAAGTGGGGGGGACGCTGCTTGGGCTATTTTGGCGGAAAGCTTGCCGGATTTGGCGATTATTGATTGGATGATGCCTGGGATTTCAGGTTTGGAAATTTGCCGTCGGGTGCGGGCCACCTCACATATGAAATCGCTTCCTATCATTTTGATTACGGCTCGGGGTGAAGAAGCAGATCGTGTGAGAGGTCTAGAAATTGGTGCCGATGATTATATCGTAAAACCATTTTCAATACATGAGGTCAAAGCGCGTATCCGAGCTGTTATGCGTCGTATTAGGCCAGCACTTGCAAATAATGAAGTTATGATTGGTGATATACTTATCGCCAAGGACAGCCGACGCGTCACGAGAAATGGGCGAGAAATACATCTTGGTCCACGGGAATTTGCCCTTCTAACCAGGCTCATGGATGCTCCCGGGCGTGTTTTTTGGCGTTGTCAGCTACTCGATAGCATCTGGGGACAAGAAAAGGATGTAGAAGAGCGTACGGGGGATGTTCATGTGGGCAGACTTCGTCGTGCGCTGAATACAAGATCCAGCCGGGATCCCATTCGAACTGTTAGATCTGCTGGGTATGCCTTTGACGAGACATTTGGGTAAGAGCGGTCACACAAAACGTTGCTTGGTCATTGGGTAAATTTGACCATCACGTGGCTTGCGCTTGCGTGCTGGTTGATAAGCAACCTTCTTGTGAACATCACAGTAAACATCACTTGTTGTTACTTTTCCTCCACAAAAATGAAAATCATCGTGAGCTGGATCCCCAACAGGCCAACGGCATGTGTGAAGGGTTAGCTCTAAAAGGGAGATAGGTCTCTCTGCCCATAGCTCCATGCGCGTAGGCACAGTCTCTGATTGCTCTGGTCTGAGAATTTGATTTTCATTGCGATGCACAAGAGGGGCCTTTCTGGGTTTGGCCTTTACGGGTTTTGCAGGCGCACGTGTCACCACAGATTTTTCTTGTTGAACTTTCTTGGTTTGTAATTTGGGTGTTGCAACACGTTCTGCGATGCCTAAACGGTGTACTTTTCCAATAACTGCATTACGGGTAGTCTCCCCTAAAGCCTTAGCGATTTGGCTTGCTGAATACCCCTCTGACCAGAGTTTCTTGAGCATGTTTACCCGATCTTCTGTCCAAGCCATTGCATCCTCCCACATAGCAATTTAGGTTCCCCAACAAGGGGGCTTTTTGCACCTCGGTGATACGATATACTGTATATCGTGCGGTTCTGGTACACAAGATAGAGGGGGTGTGATTTGCAATCTTATCCACAGAAAAATGCCCAACAACCACAAGATTTTGGGTCAAAGCCCATTGCAAGGGTCAATATCGTGGGGTTGTGGACGTTGCTCAGGCGCGAAATCAAACGCTTTATGCATGTTTTTATGCAAACGATCGTGGCACCTGTTATGACAACCCTCATGTTCTTATCAGTTTTTGCGCTCGCGCTTGGGTCGGATCGACCTGATAATTTGGGTGTTCATTTTACGGTGTTCTTAGCACCTGGTCTGTTAATGATGACCATGTTGCAAAATGCCTTTGCAAACGCATCTTCATCCCTTCTACAGGCAAAGATGATGGGTGGTATCGTTGATCTCTTAATGCCTCCAATTGGTCCAGGTGAGCTGTTGGTGGCTTTCATATCGGGGGCTATTATCAGGGCTTTGTTTATTGGGTTATTGGGTATTGTCATCATTATTCCCTTTCAAGCCCTTCCTGTTTCAGCTATCTGGGCTATTGTTTTGTTTGCCATTTTGGGCTCATCAATGATGGGTTTTTTGGGTGTTCTTGGGGGGTTATGGGCTGAGAAGTTTGATCATTTGGCCTCGGTGACCAATTTTTTGATTACCCCGCTGACATTTTTGTCAGGAACGTTTTATCTCCTGGAGCGATTGCCAGATTGGTTGGAAGGTTTTGCACGACTGAACCCTTTCTTTTATCTGATTGATGGTTTTCGTTATGGATTCTTAGGGCAGTCAGATGGCGACATCTTTGTGGGGCTTATCATTCTGTTTGGTTGTAATGCCGCGCTTGGATGTCTGAGTTTTGTTTTGCTGCGAAGGGGCTGGCGCATCAAGCATTAATCGGATTGGCTTGATCGAGGGTTGAAACCCTTCTGTTGGTATCATCTGCAAAAAAATATGTCTGCTTTTGTCGGGGCGTTATGGGCGACCACAATCAAAAAAAAAGGATAAGCTTTTTGTTTGTTATGTCGAGGGGAACATGCCTTCTTAAGTCTGGTCAGATATTCTGCGCAGTTATTCTACCCCCGTTAAATGTGCTTGCGATCAAAAACTATCTTGCTACTCTACGTAACGACCCATTGAAACATAATTTTGCAGCAGGAACATACAACATGATGCTGACATGAAGAGTTTACATAATTCATGATTGGTTTGTGAATTTGAGATGGACAGATATCATGAATATGGATATGCGCGATATCTTAAGTATTTGGAGGTTTTATGATGAGTATCCCTGATAATAGCTACATCCTACCAACCTATCCTCGCTCAGCCGTGGTGCCGGAACGCGGTGAAGGGGTTTATTTGTTTGATACGGAAGGGCGACGTTATCTGGATTTTACCTCTGGTATTGCGGTAACAGCGCTTGGTCATGCTCATCCCCATTTGGTCGACGCACTGACCCAACAAGCCAAAAAGTTATGGCATGTCTCTAATTTGTTTCACATCCCGGAGCAGGCACGTCTTGCTCAGCGGTTATGTGCAGCCAGTTTTGCCGATTATGCGTTTTTTTGTAACTCAGGCGCAGAGGCGCTGGAAGCCGCCATTAAAACAGCACGTCGTTATCATTACGTAAATGGTAACCCACAGCGCAATCGGATCATCACTTTTGAGGGTGCGTTTCATGGCCGAACACTTGCAACCATAGCAGCAGGCGGTCAGGAAAAGTACCTTGAAGGCTTCGAACCAAGGATTGATGGATTTGACCAAGTGCCTTTTGCGGATCATGAAGCGCTAAAAGCCATGGTTGGACCAGAAACGGCGGCTATTCTTATTGAACCTGTGCAAGGTGAAGGTGGCGTTCGTCGTGTTCCGGATCAATGCTTACAAGGATTACGTGCTCTATGTGATGAGCATGGTCTCTTGTTGATTGTGGATGAAGTCCAATCAGGGATTTATCGAACGGGAAAAATGTTCGCACATGAATATGCCGGTATCAAGCCAGATATCATGTCATTGGCAAAAGCTATTGGTGGCGGATTTCCATTTGGTGCTTGCCTAACAACCAAACAAGCGGGTTCAGGCATGACATTCGGTACCCATGGTACAACGTTTGGAGGTAATCCTCTCGCTGTGGCGGTTGGTAATGCGGTTATGGATGTTGTTACCGACACGGGTTTCCAGGAGCAAATAGCAGATGTTGGTCAATATTTTGATGAATCCCTGAAAGTCATAGCTAACAAACATTCACAAAAGGTTGTGGAATTGCGCGGGGTTGGGTATATACGAGGCCTTAAAATAGCCGATCACATCGTTGCTCGTGATGTTTTAGGTGCTTGTGCCCAGCAATCATTACTCGTGTGCACAGCCGGGGATAATGTTCTTCGGCTTTTGCCTCCGTTAATTATCACACGTGCTCATGTTGATGAGGCTATAGCTGTTATTGATAGTGTTTTAACTGATATTTGATCAGTTTTTTGAAAAGAAGGCACGGGCCTGGTGAACGCGCCCGTGAATATACCGTTGGTTCGGCATTTTATAGATATACATGAGGTAGACCAAAAACACCTCAGAAGCATGTTGCAACATGCGCAAAGTAGAAAGCTGGCTCGTAAGGGTTACACCCGAGGCCGTCCTGATGCAGATTTGCCCTTAAAGGGGCAAACACTGGCGATGATTTTTGACAAACCATCGACACGTACGAGGGTCTCATTTGATATGGCAATGCGTCAGTTGGGTGGGGATACCATCATGTTGACGGGAGCAGAGATGCAGCTTGGTCGGGGAGAAACCATCGCGGATACAGCAAGGGTTTTGTCCCGTTATGTTGATGCTATTGTCATAAGAACAGGCAAACATGAAACCGTTAAAGAGCTCGCCGAGCACGCCACTGTTCCTGTAATCAATGGGCTTACCTACAAATCCCACCCTTGTCAGTTGATGGCTGATATCATGACCTTTGAAGAGCGCCTGGGCGCAATTGATGGACGCGTTGTCTCATGGCTGGGGGATGGCAATAATGTGGCCCATTCATGGATACATGCTGCAACACAATTGGGCTTTGTCTTGCGACTTGCTTGTCCAGAGGAACTGCGTCCAGATGAGGATGTCATGGCCTGGGCTCGTGGCCATCATGGTGATGTCACGGTTATGGAAGATCCTTCAGAAGCGGTCGTAGACGCAGATTGTGTTGTGACGGATACATGGGTCTCGATGGGAGATAGTGATGCTGTGCGTCGACATAATTTGCTACGGCCTTATCAAGTGAATGGTGCGCTGATGCAGGCGGCTGCAGATCACGCAATATTCATGCATTGTCTTCCCGCACATCGTGGTGAAGAGGTTACATCAGAAGTTATTGATTCCACTAAGTCCGTTGTTTTTGATGAAGCCGAAAATCGTGTCCATGCCCAAAAAGCCATCTTGCAATGGTGTTTAGGAACTGCATCTTGACTGAGAAAACACAAGACTATGTCCGCCCCTTCATTTTGCGCCAAGGTGGTGTGAGGGGTCGTTTTGCAGCGTTAGACCAAACGGTAGATACCATCTTGCGCAAGCAGAATTATCCTGAAGCCATTGCCCGACTTGTGGGTGAGGCCATTGTGGTATGTGCCTTGGTAGCCAACGGTTTCAAATTGCGTCATCGGTTCTCCATTCAGTTAAAAACGGATGGAGAACTCCGTTTGCTTATGGCTGAATTCACCGCGGGCGGTGAAATGAGGGCTTATGCTTCGTTTGATGATGCTGCTAGGTCATATTCTGCTGAACAGGCGTATAATCTTGTTGGGCGTGGAACAATGGCCATGATTATTGATAATGGACCAGGTAGTGAGCCTTATCAGGGAATTGTTCCGTTAACAGGTGGAGATTTTGCTGAAAGTGTTGAGTTCTATTTTAATCAATCAGATCAGATAGATACGGTTATCAGGCTCGGGGTTGCACAACAACAAGAGCCTGAAACGAAATACTTAGCCCGGGGGGTCTTGTTGCAAAATTTACCCGCTGATGGTGGGCTTGCCGTCGGTGGTGATGAGGATGCTTTCGTGACAGCGCAGGCCCTCTTACACACACTCAAAGATGTTGAATTGTATGATGAAGGTTTAGATGCCAATCAGCTTCTTTACAATCTGTTTCATGAGATGGAAGTAGCTGTCCTAGATGATCAACAGGTCCATTTTGGATGTAGCTGTGCGCGCGAGCGTATTGGGGTAGCCATTTGTGTGTATGATCAAGAAGGCGTCGAAAATCTTCCACCTCAGGAGATGATTGCGGCGGACTGCCAATTTTGTGGAGAACAATATGTGTTTTCAGGGGCTGAACTGAAAATTTTGCAAGAAGAAAACCAATCCTAAAAATTTTGCATTCACATTTTCATTCAGCTTAATGTCGTGATGTCACGGCCATCACATAGGCCAGAATGGTGATAATTTCCAAACGTCCTGCATACATGGTTGCCGTCATAATCCATTTTCCTAAATCTGGTATGGTCGAAAAATTTCCAGAAGGCCCAATCACAGGTCCAACCCCGGGTCCTACATTAGCCAACGTCGTTGCAGCACCTGAGATGGCAGTGATGGGATCAAGACCAACTAGGGATAAGGCAGTCGCTGAGATGGCATAGGTTGAGAAAAACACCAACATAAAGGCAAATACTGAGCGGGTTGTACGGTCTTCAATTTTTTTTCCAGCATATCGCGCCTCGAATACACCGCTTGGATAAATAAGTCGTTGGACTTGGACTTGAAGATGCGCAAACACAATTTGGTAACGAAAAATTTTCACGCCACAACAGGTTGAGCCTGCACAGCCTCCTACAAAGATCATGGCCAAGAATAGTAAGGTTGCTCCAGATCCCCATTGATCAAAGTCATCATTGGAATAGCCTGTGCCTGTCATTATTGAAATGATGTTCACACCTGCTAGAATAAAGGATTTGATGAGTGTATTGTCTGATTGATGTGACAACACAACAGTCATTGTCACAATCAGTAATGTCAGTATGACCAACAATGCCCGAACCTGGGGATCTTCAAAGATGGCTCGAGCATTGCCTCTCAATAACTGAATATAAGCTAAGAAAGGCAGTGCACCACTGAGCATAAAACCCATGCAAAGTAACTGAATGTTGATATTATCAACATAACGCCCCATGGAATAATCTGATGAAGAAAATCCGCCTGTAGAGACAGTCGTCAAGGCATGCACCAAGGCGTCGAATCCACCCATGCCTGCGAGCGCATAGCAAACCATGCAACTTATAGTCAGGCCTAAATAGATAGATATGATCCAGGCTGATAGTTCACCAATACGGGGAAGTACTTTTGTCATGTTCGCTGTGAATTCAATGCGGAAAATTTCCAAACCACCAACCTGAAGAGCTGGGAGAATAGCAACAGCCGTGGCCAGGATGCCGATACCTCCAATCCAATTGAGCATAGCACGCCACAACAATATGCCAGGTGGCATATGGTCCAAGCCTGAAAGCACAGTTGCGCCTGTGGTGGTCAAACCTGACATGGATTCAAAAAGAGCATCCGTTATGCTCATATTGAGAGCGCCAAGAACCAGCGGTATGGATGCAAAAAGAGGAAGAATGATCCAGGCCAAAACGGTAACGGCCAAGGCATCTCTACGCGAAAAATCAGGAGAACTGCCCCAACCCATCGAGGTAAGGGTTCCACCACAGAAAATGGTGATAAAACCAGACAATGCAAAGGCATGCCAATCTTCATTGCCTACTTGCAAATCTGCAAGAACAGGCAAATACATTCCACCCCCAAGAACCAATAGCATAGCGCCAAGGACTAAGATTAGTGGCTTACGAATATTCATTTTCAACCAACAGCACCATGAACCCTATTTCCTTGGTAGGGTATGTTGGTTCAAACGTCCAGCGTGCTTTGTGGGTTGCCAATAAGGGCCAAAAATTCGCGACGGTAATCCCGGTCAGATTTAAACAGGCCTGTCATGCGGCTGGTCACGGTCGAAACGCCATGTTTGTGCACACCTCTGGTGGACATGCATTGATGGGCTGCTTCAATCACCACAGCAACACCTCGCGCAGCCAACGTGTGTTCTATACAAGTTGCAATCTGAGCCGTCATCTTTTCTTGTACTTGAAGTCTTTTGGCAAACGCATCCACAACGCGGGCCAATTTAGAGATACCGACAACCCGTCCGGATGGGATGTACGCGACATGTGCTTGACCAATAATGGGCGCAAGATGATGTTCACAATGGCTCTCAAAGCGAATGCCTTTAAGCATCACCATCTCATCATAACCTGCAACTTCTTCAAAAGTTTTTTCAAGATATTCCGCAGGGTCTATTTGATACCCAGAGAACCATTCTCCGAATGCGCGCACAACACGTGCAGGTGTTTCCTGTAGCCCTTCTCGAGAAGGATCATCACCTGCCCAACTCAACAATGTGCGTACTGCGTCTTCAGCTTGCTCCTGGGTTGGTTGCGGAACAAATTTCATGACCTGCTTGTTCATATCTATGTCTTCTTTCATCCAGACTAATTCGCCTGACGTTTATCAAATGGGCTATCAAGCGAAAAAAGAGGAATCCCTATTTTTGCTTGCTCACCATTAGAACATAGCATGATATAGTGACCTGTCATCATGCCGCAGGGAGTTTTTAGCGGTACACCGCTTGTATATTCAAAACTTGTGCCCGGATGAATGAGTGGTTGCTCACCCACAACTCCCTCGCCCTCAACGGTTTGGGTTAGGCCATGTGCATCTGTAATTTCCCAATAGCGTGACGTAAGTTTCCATCTTTCATGATCACGGTTGGTGATGACAATATGGTAGGCCCATACGAACAATGAGCGTTCTGGGTCCGATTGTTGTTCTAAAAAATGTGGGGTGACAGCAATTTCAAGGTTTTTGGTTTTTTTCTTGTAGGTTAAGGCTTGCGCTGTCATGTACCCATACCCCTCATCAAGTCTTCAATAAGGTCGTCGGAATGTTCAAGGCCAACAGATAATCTTAATGTGCCTGGGGTGATACCAAGAAGTATTTTTTCTTCTTCTGGAAGTTTTGCATGGGTGGTGCTGGCAGGGTGGGTAATCAGACTTTTTGCATCCCCCAAATTGTTGGATATACGCACCAGCTTTAGCGCATTTAACATATCGAAGGCATGCTTTTTGTCCTCCAACTCGAAGCTGATGAGTGTTCCCCCCCGTCGCATTTGCGACTTGGCCAATGCATATTGTGGATGATCTGGGTCATGGGGGTAACGGACATTATGTATGCCAGGCTGTTGTTTTAAAAATTGACAGAGGGTTTCGGCGGTATCTGTCGCGCGTTCTACCCTCAAATCCAATGTCTCCAATCCTTTCAACATAACCCAGGCATTGAATGGAGACATAGCAGGTCCTGTATGACGAACGAATTTTTCGTACAGCTCTTCAAAAAGTTCGGTCTTTGTTATGATCGCTCCGCCTAAGCATCGTCCTTGTCCATCGATATGTTTTGTTGTGGAGTAGGCGACAACATCTGCACCCAGCTCTAGGGGCTTTTGAAAACTCGGTGTGGCAAAAACATTATCTACGACCAACAGAGCATTTGCGGAATGGGCTAAATTGGCAAGATGGGCTATGTCCACCAACTCAAGACAGGGGTTTGAGGGACTTTCACAGAAAAATAATTTTGTGTTCTCCCGCACAGCTTGTTCCCATTGTTTGGGGTCGCGTCCATCCACCATCGTGGTGGTGATACCATATCGAGGAAGCAGTTCAGATATAATGAAGTGGCAGGACCCGAATAATGCTCGGGATGCCACAACATGATCACCCGCCCGTAAGGGGGCAAAAATTGCTGTGAACATAGCTGCCATTCCGCTGGATGTGGCGAAGGCACGCTCCCCATGTTCCAAGAGTGCAAGCCGCTTCTCAAACATGTCATTCGTAGGGTTGGCATATCGAGAATAAACAAATCCATCCTGCTCTCCCGCAAATCGGGCTGCGGCATCTTCAGCACTAGAATAAGAGTAGCCTGACGTTAAAAACATAGCCTCAGAGGTTTCTCCAAAGGAACTGTATTGATTGCCGCCATGGATCGCCAAGGTTTCACGCTTCATCTTTTTTTGTCTCCAAAGGTTATGTTGCTGAACATGCACCCCCACCAAGTACACAAAAACTTGCGCACCAAGGGTGATTGAGGGCTATGTCCCTTTGATAGTTGGACATATCCGTGCCCAAATCAAAATCATCCTCATAAGGCAGTAGGGTACAAGCAACAAGGCTGGGCTTTGTTTGGTTCTTTCTTCTTACCAGCATGCGTCCTGTGGCGCACATCAATTCAGAAGGGCTTTTGTTCAGGATACGCCAACAGTCTGTTGTTATTTCAGGGGGGCTTTGATCAGATGTCATTTCTGGAAAGAGTATGAGTTGATCTGCTTTTGAAGCGTTGATCGTCCAGCCCTTTTCGTGAAACAACCGCGCATATGAGGCGCGTACATCTTGCTCTGCTCGACCCCATAAGCGCCCAGCAATATGTACTGTAAAACCATGTTGGATTAACCTGTCGATCCCTTCACAAGCAAGGGCAAACGCACCTGTTCCGCGTTCTGCATCATGACATCCTGGCTGGCTGTCATCTAAGCTTACACGAAAGATCACATGGTTGCGTATTTTGTGTGCGTGATTGAGCAGCTCTAATTGGATATGTGGCCGTAATAGAGGTCGCATGGCATTGGTCAGTAAGAGTATGTCTTGTGTATGATCAAGACAGGTGAGGATAATCCTAAAAATATCTTTGTTCATAAAAGGTTCACCACCGGTAATGCCGATGGCTTTGGGTGCGTCATCTTTTTTATGAAGTTGTCTAAGACATTCTGTTACTTCATCTGCTGTAATGTACAACAAACGATCATTGCGTGGGCTAGACTCAATATAGCAATTGGCGCAGGTTATGTTGCACAACGTACCTGTATTGATCCACAACATCTTCATTTTTTCAAAGGGAACAATAGCACGAGGACTCCCATCCGCGCATATGTTGGGATCGGTAAAAGGTTGTGGTGTCATATGTTGCTTACCATGAGTTGTGAAGGTGTTGTGAAGCTTGTCAGAGAAGGCATGCTCTGCAAAAATTGACGCCAATCTGTGGCAACTGCCTCAAAGCAGGCAAGACCTGCTGTGGGGTACTTATTATGCAATCGTGTGACCATCTCATGATTTTGATGGGAACAGAGTTTTTGTGCAAGCTGCTCTAGACCTGGATTGTGCCCAACAATCATTATGTCACGGATAGAGGATGGTACCTCTTCAATAATTTTGGCAATGGTTGTGGGGGTTGCCAAATATAAGTCATTATGTGCTTGGGGTTCTGTCTCGCTTGCAGTCTTCTGAAGCCAAATGTTGATGGTTTCTGTTGTGCGTTTGGCAGGAGAATACAAGGCAAGCTGTGGGATAAGACCGTGATGGCGCATGAATTCTGCCATGTCAGACGCTGCACGACGACCGCGCTGGTTCAAGGGGCGCTCACTGTCACTCCAGTTAGGGTTCTGCCAACTAGATTTGGCGTGGCGCAGCAAAAGCAATGTGCGTTTGGTCTTCATAGTCTTGCAAAACGAGCTGCCGTAGCTTTTTCAATCGCTGCAGCATACAATCTTTCAATATCCATTCTACGGCGCAATATTTCCAGGACTTCTAATTCTTCATCCTGTAATGCGCCGTCTGCTGCAGCAACATCACATGCCAGTGAATAGGCAGTCAAACGAAGTTTTGGTGGAAGAAGTTCCTTGACCTCATCAATGAGCTCCTGAAGGCCATTCTCGCGTTCTAAATAAGATGCACAGTCTTCAGCCGCCTCACGCATATTCTCCAGATCATACCCCTCAAACACGGGAAGCGTTCTTACCAAAGATGTCATGACCGCAAGCTCCGCATCAGTCATATTGCCGTCTGCGGCGGAAACGACGACCATTAATGCAACCAAACCATCCTGCTTGATCATTTCTTTTGTTGCCTCTTATTCACATGTTCTCAAACCACATATGTTGTAACAGATTTGTGCAACAACCAAAAACCTTTTGTGACAAAACTATCAAAAGTGGTTGATTGCAGGTCATCAGCTGACTAAGGCATATCCTGTGATCAGTTAGTAATGGTGCAAAATATGTCAGAAAATATAATTCCTTTTATGGAAAACGCCAAAGCTTGGCCATTTGAAGAAGCTCGAAAACTGGCAAAGAAATTTCGTGGAGAACTTCCAGAAAAAGGATATGTACTGTTCCAAACCGGTTATGGTCCATCTGGGCTGCCACATATTGGTACCTTCGGAGAGGTGGCGAGGACGTCTATGGTCCGTTATGCATTTGAGCAATTAACGGGTTTTCCAACCAAATTGATTGCTTTTTCAGATGACATGGATGGTTTTCGCAAGGTTCCTAGTAACGTCCCTCAACAAGATATGCTTGCAAAGGCAATAGGATTGCCACTCACAAAAGTCCCAGATCCTTTTGGAACCCATGAGAGTTTTGGCGCACATAACAATGCGCGGTTACAACATTTTCTTGATGGCTTTGGATTTGATTATGAATTCCGTTCAGCAACAGCGTGCTACCAATCGGGTTTATTCGATGGAGCCTTGTTAAGGGTTCTTGAATGTTATGATGAGATCATGGCTGTTATTCTGCCAACCTTAGGCAAGGAGCGACAGCTTACATATTCGCCATTTTTACCTATTTCTCCTGCCACCGGTCGCGTGCTTCAGGTGCCGATCTTGGACAGGAATTTAAAAGATGGAACCGTGACATTTAGGGATGAAGATGGAAGGGAGGTTACCCAACCTGTGACAGGGGGGCATTGCAAGCTGCAGTGGAAACCCGATTGGGCCATGCGCTGGCACGCACTTGATGTAGATTATGAGATGGCAGGGAAAGACCTTATTCCGTCCATTGAGTTGGGACAAAAAATCGTTAAAATTTTAGGTGATGCGCGACCTGTTAATTTTGTTTATGAATTATTTCTTGATGACAAGGGCGAGAAGATTTCAAAATCTAAGGGAAATGGTATATCGCTGGAGGAGTGGCTTAGCTATGCAAGCCCAGAATCCCTTGCCCTATTCATGTATCATGCACCGCGAAAAGCGAAGCGCTTGCATTTTGATGTGATACCCAAAAATGCAGATGATTATGCAACTCATATACAGAAATTTGCTGAGCAAGATGAGGCCAGTAAACTAGAAAACCCTGTGTGGCATATTCACCAAGGAAATCCTCCAAAACAGGAACAGCCCATCAGCTTCTCCATGCTATTAAATCTGGTGAGTGCTTCAAATGCTTCCAGTCCGGACTTGTTGTGGGGCTATATCTCAGCCTATGCGGCTGGCGTGACGCGAGAAACCCATCCCCAAATGGACCAGCTTGTATCCTATGCCATGGCGTATTATCGAGATTTTGTCGCTCCTGCCAAAGAGTTCCGTCGCCCCAATCCCCATGAACGAGGGGCCTTAGAAGATCTTGCAATGGCGTTAAAGGAGCTAGGTGAACATGCGGCTGCTGAAGACATTCAGTCGGCGATTTTTTCGGTAGGAAAAAAGCACCAATTTGATCCCTTGCGCACATGGTTTGGCACTATTTATGAAACCCTATTGGGGCAAAAAGAAGGACCACGTATGGGAAGTTTCATCCGCCTTTATGGGATGGATTCCACAATTGATTTGATTGATCAGGCATTAGAACGGTGACAAAAATTTTCAAAATACTGCCCCAAGATGTTTTTTCCCAGTTAGAGGATCAATATCGCTTTATGGGATGGCGTGATGACCTTCGCGATGGATTTATTCATTGTTCAACGGCTGAACAGCTTACAGGCACGTTGATGAAGCATTTTGACGGTTATCAGCAATTGGTTGTGCTAGAATTTTCCACCCACAACGTACCGCACCTCACTTGGGAACCCTCTCGGGATGGTCAGGATTTCCCCCATATTTACGGGCCTTTGGACATGACCCAGGCTGATCAAATATATGAATTGGCCCGCCAGGAAGATGGCTTGTTTCCCCCTCTTGGTATTGGTGCTTAAAGATGATGGGTGGTCATTGGTACAAATATTTTCGTTCAGTACTATTTATGTTGCCGCCTGAGATGGCTCATCATGCGGCTTTGCTTGGCATCAAAATGTTTCCCCCGCGTCGAAATCTTCCATCTCCTAGGCTAAAAATTACATTGGCCGGTATGGCTTTGGATAGTCCCATCGGACTTGCAGCGGGATTTGACAAGGATGCATCGGCGGTTGATGCGCTTTTTCGTATAGGCTTTGCGGCCGTGGAAACAGGTACCGTGACGCCACTGCCTCAAGCAGGCAATCCTCGCCCAAGATTATTTCGCTTGATCGAAGATGAAGCCGTCATTAACCGCATGGGCTTTCCTGGTCGGGGCTTGGAATATGTGGTGCGTCGCCTTGCATCCGATCATATTGGTGAGGGTGTCTTAGGGGTAAATATTGGGGCTAACAAAGATAGTGCCGACCGCCGCCAAGACTATCAAACCTGTGCAGCACGCTTTCTTCCTTTGGCGAATTACTTAACAATCAATGTATCGTCCCCAAACACGGTGGGTTTGCGCGATTTGCAAGCGGGTAGCGAGCTTTATAGCTTGACCCAAAGCGTCGTGAAAGAACGTGATTTATGGTATGATGAGTCACGACGCTTTGTTCCGATATTTGTAAAATTGGCACCAGATTTGGATCATGATGCATTAAAATTTGCGCTTGATGGGGCCATTGATGCTGGTGCAACAGGCTTTGTATTGACCAACACCACCATAACGCGGCCATCGTCACTGCGCAGTGGGGATAAGCAGCAATCTGGCGGGTTATCTGGCAAACCGTTGGCTGCACTTTCCCTACAACATTTGATGTGGGCGCGGCAGCATCTTGGACCCGACGTACCGCTTGTGTCGGCGGGTGGTGTTTTTACAGGAGCAGACGTGTTGGAGCGCATGCTTCATGGGGCCAACGCTGTGCAGTTATACACAGCTATGGTTTATCGTGGTCCGGGGATTGTAAACTTGCTGCATCATGAGCTTTTGGAGGCCATGGATGAACATGGCATAGCACAGCTTGGAGATATTAAGGGGTTGGGTGCCTAAAGGTTGCCACAAATCCTAATGTAAGTGCACGTAGGATCAGCAGGCACCAAAGCGCTACCCATAAACCTTGTGGACCAGCCCAAGGATATAACGCCAAAAGCACCAAGCCATAGCCTGTAGAGGCCATGAACATGGAATTGCGGATGGTGCGTCCCTTCGTAAGTCCTAAGAAATATCCATCGAGAACATAACAAGCAAAGCCCATAATGGGTGTAAAGAACGCAAACCAGGCCAGTTGGTTTGTTAACAAAAGCACATCGTCTAACGGGCGATAAGCAAGATAAGGTCAAAGCCCACCAATAGATATGCAAAACTAATAGCGATAGAGAAAAGGCCCGCCAATAACAATCCTCGCCCCAAACTCTCGCGGGCATATGCTTTTTTCCGGGCGCCCCAGAAACGTGCGGCATAAGATTCCACGACATCTGAAATGCCATCAACCGCAAAGGCAGCCACTTCGATGAAATGAAGCAGCACCGCATGTGCTGCGAGAACCACCGCACCAAACCTCGCGGAAAGAGCATGGAAGGCAGCAAAGCTTGCAATAAGAAGAATGGTGCGAATCATGACATGAGAATTCAAGGTGGCAAGGGGTGCAATTTCTGAAAGTTTCCATAAACGATTGCGGTCAAAATAATAGCCACGTTTTCGTGCGATGTTGACCACCAATAATAACCCAACGCATGCGCCAAGGCTTGATGACGTTACGGTGGCCAAGCCAACACCCGCTACACCCATACCCCAAATTAAAGTAAATAAGATATTTAGTCCAAGATTGACCAAGCCGATTCCAAGATGGATCAAAAACATCATCCAACTCATGCCATGGCCCAAAAGCCATCCATGAATAACATACACAATAAGCTGGCCAGGGGCTGCCCAGAACAAAATATCAAGATACAAACGACCCAAGGAGATAACATTCTCCTCCGCACCCATCATGTTCAGACCCAACTCGCCCAAAAATATTGTCCCCAGTGCGGCAAGTATGAGACCGATTCCCAGGGCCAAAAGAAGTGCACGGAATAAAATCAGGTACGGTTCATGGAGACTTTGTGCCCCAACCGCTTGGCCTGTGAGGCCAGACGTGGTCATCCTCAGGAAACCAAAAGTCCATAGAACAAAGAAGTACAAACTGCTGCCGACCGCAACAGCGGCAAGAGCCTCGGTATTTTGAAGTCTGGCCACGACAGCTGTATCGCACACCCCGAGCAATGGTACTGATGCGTTGGCAATGATAATGGGTAACGCCATGATCATCATAGACGCGTAAGACCGAGTTGGTAATTTTTGTGTTAGAGGGGAGGCTTCAGGGTTCATGGCCATTTGGTCACATCGTGATTATACGACAAACATGAGTGCGCAACATCGTTTCCCTATGGGGAAATACAGCGCCTTGAGGGAGTTGTTACGCGCGGATCCGAGATTTGCTGGTCGCATGGTTGAGCCTCATCCTATTAAGTTAGCACATCTGTTGGAATCCCATGATCAGGCTTATGTGGAAGCCGTGATGACGTCAACGCACAATAGAGATCTAGAGAAGCGTCTTGGGTTGCCATTCTCGCCAGCATTGGCGCGGCGTGCATCTTTGGCTGCATCTGGCACTTTACAGGCTGCTTTACACGCCTTGCAGCATGGCTTTGCGATGAATGCAGCAGGTGGGTCCCACCATGCGGATGTTCATGGAGGACGAGGCTTTTGCACATTTAATGATGTAGCGGTCAGTGTGAAGGTTTTAACCAAAACGCAACCGAACCTACGGATGGTGGTATTAGATCTTGATGTGCACCAAGGAGATGGAACAGCTCAAATGCTAAGAGAACTGCCAAATTGCTTCACCATCTCCGTTCATTGTGAAGACAATTATCCCCATCCCAAGACATATTCAGATTTTGATATTGGGCTTCGTCGGGGCTCTAAAGATGAAGTCTATTTAATGGCTGTAGAAAAAGCCTTGCAGCACGTGATCTCCTTTCAGCCTCATCTTGTATTTTACAATGCCGGGGTGGATATCCATAAAGAGGATCGCCTAGGACATCTGCATGTCACAGACCAAGGATTGCGCGCACGCGAAGATATGGTTTTATCCTGTTTGCACCATCTTCGCTGTCCTTTGGTTGTTGTCATGGGGGGTGGTTACGGAGTCAGTACGCAGGATATTGCCCTGCGCCATTTGGTCGTTTTTGAGCAAGCTCAAAGAATTTATTGGTCCAACAAAGCATAAATATCACTTAGATGACCGGCATCATAAGGTTTCTTATCCCAACGAATTTGTGCAATGCGAGGAAACCTTAATGCGATCCCAGAGCGATGTCGGGAAGATTTCTGCACCCCTTCAAAAGCAAGCGTGACAACAAGTCCTGTATCTTTCTCATGGCTAACCTCTCGGACTGGGCCGAAGCGATTAATGGTATGTGTGCGCACAAATTTATCAAGTTTACGCAATTCTGCATCAGTGAACCCAAAATAAGCTTTGCCAATGGGGATCAGATCTTCGTCTTGCCAGCAACCAAAAGTGAAGTCTGAATACAGGGATGAGCGACGTCCATGCCCACGTTGGGCATAAAGCATCACAGCATCTACTTCAAAAGGGTCTTTTTTCCATTTCCACCAAGCACCCTTAGGCCTGCCAGGGGTATAAACACTTGACCAATGCTTCAGCATCAAACCCCTCCATCGTAGGATGTGGGGGGGTGAGCGCGCAGCTGATCAAGTTGTTCAAATGATTGTGCGCTTACCAATTGAGAAAGTTTCCACTGTGGGTGAGGGTTTTCACGTAAAAGTTGGGTTAGCTGCCCCCGTCTTTGAGAAAAATCATCTTGAGTGGTTCGGATCTCTTTTAAGGATAAAGATCATATGCCATGATCATGGCAGGTTTTGTGGCTATCAGTTTTGCGGAGGGCTTTTTTCGATTAAGTCTTGTTTGAAGGTCTTGAAAGCTTGCTATGTTGCCATCATTCAGACCAAAGCTCCCCATCAACCACATATTGCCCAGATGGTAATTGTTGTGATAATTCAGGAAGCTTTGAGATATATCTTCGCCTGTCCGTGAGTATAATTGCCAAGATGCTTGGTCGCGATGGTATTGTACCCTTATGCCATCCCATTTCCATTCCACAGCATAGGACGAGATAGAAAAACTTTTGCTCATCTCCATGGGTTTCAAGGGATGTGCCAACATGGTGAAATAAACATCATGGATGTGGGCAGGAGGTTGTGGGCCTTGCCTTCCAGCCAAGTGGAAAATTGATCGTGAGGCTGTTTTCTTAGGCCAGCTTGGCCAGTCTTCATCAATTTAAGGACCTTGGTTTGTCCAGACCACCGCGCTAAGCTTCAGCGACCAACATCCCACTTGAAACCCCAACACGAAGCCCACCTGTTTGCACAATTTGAGTAGGGCCCAACGCTCTATGCTGCTTCAAGCGATCCGACAAGGAAGAACAGGCAATAATTCTAAAGCCTGCTGAGGGTCTGGGTAGCACCAGTCTGCACAATGTCCGGCAGCGATCCCAACTCCATGGACATTGGTTTCTGGCCATAAAAGGAGCACACTGTTTCAGCTTAAGATCCCCCACATAATCGTAGCTAAGAGCTACCAACTCATGATCACAATGTTGTGCAATGAGTGCCCTTAGCATATGGGAGTTTGATGGATTCAAGCTGAAGCGTCCATCAAGAACGTCAGAGCCAAGGAACGCTCGGGATTTTCTTGTGTAGAAAAACTAATCAATAAGCAGTCGATATTTTCCTCGCGCGAGGGCTCAAATGCCCAAGCTGATCAAAGCAATTGGGCAAACCTTCTCATGTTACCTCATCATCTTCGTCGGTGTAGCCCACCAAGTGAAGGGGACGTGCCGGCTGTCCCATCAATGCGCAAGCTCTAAGAAGGGCTTCTTCGCGGCCATGGGTGATCCAAACTTCTTGGGCCTGGATCTGGCGAATTGTCATGAGCAATCCATCCCAGTCCGCATACGATGAGATATGATAAGGCCCAAACTGGCATTGTCGCTGTTTGGCACGAGCGCGCACAGCAATACATGCAACTGAACGAAGTACAAT
>JAYPQH010000013.1:0-23714 GCA_038131935.1 Alphaproteobacteria bacterium
CAGTTCTTTAAATATTACGCAATCATCACTTTTAGGTATCGGTTACGTAATTATTGGGCCTGCAATACTGGCCTGTTGTTTTTCACCAAAGGTGTGGAGACCCTGGGGCCAAATAGAGCAAGGAATGTTTTTATTTCATTCCTTGGTCACAGCCTTCTTGTCTGTTCTGATATTGGGTGAGCCTGTGGAAACATTTCATTTGGTTGGTTTGTGTTGACTGCTTTGGGTTTACGTTTGGCTCTTCAAAAGGACTCATGCCTAAATCTACAGCTTGAAGTTTACGAATTTCATCCCGCAATTTGGCTGCTTTTTCAAATTCTAGATCAGCAGCGGCGGCTTGCATTCTTTGTTGGAGGTCCTCAAATGTGCAGCCATATTATTACCGTCCTTTTTCCGACTGTTTTGTGAGAAGTTTTTCGATTGGGTTTCGATTTTGAAGTGGATGGGTCTGTCTTCTTCAAAATATTCTCAATGCTGCGCACAACAGTTTGAGAATTATGCCATGTTTTTCATTATGCTCAATTTGCTTTTGTTTTCGACGGTTGCTCTCTGACAATGCCCGTTCCATGGATTTTGTCATTTTGTCCGCATATAAGATAGCCCTCCCGTCCACATGTCTGGCAGCTCTGCCAATTGTTTGAATAAGTGAGGTCTCAGATCTTAGGAAACCCTCTTTATCAGCATCAAGAATGGCAACGAGTTTGCACTCCGGTATATCTAAGCCTTCGCGTAAAAGGTTTATGCCAACGAGAATATCAAAACGTCCTAGTCGCAGATCGCGAATGATTTCAATTCGTTCAAGGTATCAATATCGGAATGCATGTATCGAACCTTAAGTCCTTGTTCATACATATATTCGCTAAGATCTTCGGCCATTTTTTTGTAAGTGTCGTGACGAGTACCCGGCCTTGACCTCTAACAACTTCATGACATTCGGCGATGAGGTCATCAACTTGTGATGCAACGGGTCGTACAATCACCTCTGGATCCAAAAGCCCAGTAGGACGTATAACTGCTCAACAAAACCCCCAGTTTGTTGAAGTTCCCAACTTCCAGGTGTTGCTGAGACATAGATTGTCTCGGGGCGCATTGCATCCCATTCTTCAAATTTCAAGGGCGATTGTCCACACAAGAGGGGAGCCGAAATCCGTGTTCAGACAAGGTGATTTTTTACTGTAGTCCCCTATACATCCCCCAATCTGAGGTATTGTCACGTGGCTTTCATCTATGAAAACAAGGGCATTATCCGGTAGATATTCAAACATGGTCGGTGGTGGTTCTCCAGGAGCTCGACCTGTTAAATAACGGCTATAATTTTCGATACCTGGACATGCGCCTGTAGCCTCCATCATTTCGATATCATATTGCGTGCGTTGCTCTAAACGCTGAGCTTCAAGCAGTTGTGCGCTGTTTTCCAGTTCTTTGAGGCGGGAGCGCAAGTCAATTTTTATTTGTTTTACAGCATTGGCTAGGGTTGGTCGTGGTGTAACGTAGTGAGAATTGGCATATATACGAATGCGTTCAAGCCGTTCAGAGCGTTTACCTGTTAAGGGATCAAACGCGCTAATTTCATCGACTTCATCCCCAAACAAAGAAATCCGCCAGGCACAATCTTCCAAATGAGCGGGCCAAATATCAATGTTATCGCCTCTGACGCGAAAATGACCGCGTTGGAAAGCCACATCATTACGGCTGTATTGTAGGGCCACAAACCCACGCAGCAACTCGTCACGATCTGTACTGAGTCCCTGCATAATGTCCATGGTCATGGCGGTGTAGGTTTCGACAGAACCGATGCCATAAATACATGAAACAGATGCAACAATAATAACATCGTCGCGTTCTAGGATTGCTCTGGTTGCGGCATGCCGCATTCTATCAATTTGCTCATTGATCGTTGATTCTTTGGCAATGTAAGTATCCGTTCGTGGTACATATGCCTCTGGTTGGTAATAGTCGTAATAGGAAACAAAATATTCGACGGCATTTTGGGGGAAAAAGGACTTAAATTCAGCGTACAGTTGAGCTGCTAATGTTTTGTTATGCGCCAAGATAAGGGCTGGTCTTTGCAGTTGCTGAATAACATGAGCCATCGTGAAGGTTTTTCCAGACCCAGTCACGCCGAGCAAAACTTGGTTTCGTTCTCCTTGTTGAAGGTTTTCAACGAGTTCTGAGATGGCTTTGGGTTGATCACCTGCGGGGCTAAATTCCGTAACGAGCTGAAATTTTTGTCCGCCTTCGCTTTTTACGGGTCGTTCAGGTCTATGGGGTTGAAACATATATTGCCTTTGGTGTTTGTTACAAAATGCAAGGGTATTGGAAACATTCCTATCTAAACGCCCAAGAAGGCCCATTCCTTCATGCGGCGCAGGTTGTCAAGCAGAGAAACGTGTGCGCAAGGAAACGCAAGGATCATCCATAGGGAATGGTTCCGTGCGTACGACATAATTTTCTTTAGAAGCAGAAGAAGCTTTGTCAGGCTCCTCTTGAACCACGGAAAGTGCTTGATAACCAGCGGCACGAAGATGCACAGGCACGCCTGAGCGAGATTGTGTGTGACCGTTACCAGCAATCAAAACAACCTGTGGAGCTTTGTTGAGAGCGGAGATGATTTGCTGCGACATGAAGGCGTCCTTGAGCCACTGGATTTCAACCATAGGAGAAATGTATTGGGGTGGGAGAAGACCACAATGCGCATCTATCATCTCTTGGCCCATCTGTTGTTTGATGTCGTCTGGTATGGACAACACACGGGAAACCTCTTTTCTTAGGCCCTCCAATCGATCCTTTATGTTTCGCTGAGGCGTATGCAAGGTGCCAGGAAGAACATCTAACTGATATTTTGTGATGACATCAAACAATGGACGATAAATA
Organism: Alphaproteobacteria bacterium; assembly: GCA_038131935.1. GTDB lineage: Bacteria > Pseudomonadota > Alphaproteobacteria > UBA8317 > UBA8317 > UBA8317. The sequence goes on from JAYPQH010000013.1 coordinate 2,875, forward strand.
TCGAAGTTAGGCCAGCCACTCTCTTCCCAGTTTAACAACATTTCCCATTGTTCAGCCGTTGAAGGTCTCTGATGTGGTTCTAATCGCTGATGGGTTTGCATCATTTCCATAACGACAATTGTGTTGTTTTGTTTTGCAATTTGCTCGAGCCAAACCGCTTGGTTTTCATGATGCTGCGGATGGTCATGACGTTCGCCTAACAGGAAAATGTTGTGCTGATCCAGTGGAAGGGGTTTTGCAGTAGCATGTGCGCTCGGGGTAAAATAAGAAATGGTTAAAAATAATGTGGCCATCCAAGCAATCATCATCTTGTCCCTTTGCCTGCATTTGGTGCAAACTCGCACAGTTATAAAACGTTATTGGAGTTATATCGATGTCATTCCTTGCCAATGCCCTTAGTCTCGTAAAACCGTCAGCCACGATTGCTGTGACGCAAAAAGCCAGGGAGTTAAAAGCTGCAGGTCATGATGTTATTGGTCTTGGTGCAGGTGAACCAGATTTTGATACACCAGAAAACATCAAGCAGGCTGGAATAGATGCCATTGCTCGTGGTGAAACAAAATATACTGCACCCGATGGCATTCCTGAACTAAAGCAGGCGATTATTAAAAAATTTAAACGTGAAAATAACCTTTCTTATGATGCATCACAGATTATTGTGAGCACAGGTGGAAAGCAGGTTATCTACAACGCACTGGTTGCAACCTTAAACCCAGGTGATGAAGTCCTTATACCAGCGCCTTATTGGGTGAGTTATCCTGACATGGTTGCGTTATGTGGAGGAACCCCTGTTACGGTTCCTACAACCATAAAAACGGGTTTTCGCATGCAAGCAGCTGACATGGAGGCTGCGATCACGGAAAAAACCAAATGGCTCATTCTGAATGCACCATCGAACCCTTCTGGGGCTGCGTATAGTAAAGAGGATCTTATTGCTTTAGGCGAGGTATTGTTAAGACATCCTCAGGTTCATATTTTGACAGATGATATGTATGAGCATCTCAGTTATGAAGGATTCTTTTACACAATGGCTGAGGTTGTGCCCGATCTTTATGAGAGAACATTGACCATGAATGGCGTATCCAAAGCTTATGCCATGACAAGGTTGGCGTATTGGTTACGCAGGAGGGCCTACCCACCTCATAAAAGCCATGGCAAAGGTGCAAGGACAATCGACATCCAATGCGGCATCTATGTCTCAATGGGCTGCGGTTGAAGCCCTCAATGGTCCTCAAGACTTTATACCTGAGCGTTTGGCTGTTTTTCGTCAGCGGCGTGACTTGGTTGTTTCCATGCTTAATGATGCCCCTGGTCTGGAATGCCCAACGCCAGAAGGCGCTTTTTATGTCTATCCATCATGTGCAGGATGTATGGGAAAAACCACGCCAGGTGGTGTCGTTTTAAAGACAGATGAGGACTTTGTGACGGCTCTGTTAGAGGAAGAGAAGGTTGCTGTTGTTCATGGAAGCGCATTTGGGTTGGCGCCACATTTCCGAATTTCATATGCAACGTCTACGGAAGCTCTTACTGAGGCATGTCATCGCATCCAGCGTTTTTGTCAGGCGCTTAAGTGACATTCTTTGATGTGCAGCTACATCACATGATGTTGTGTTCATTTTAAGAGGTGAATGATTATGGCCATCAAACAGAAACTCGTTGAGTCTTCCGTCACAGATCCAAAAGTGTTTTTCAATCGCCGTCAGTTTCTAACCTTGGGGGCGGCAACCTCCATGGGAATATCTTTGGGGTTTGAAAAAGCGCATGGGTTTTGGGGTAATTCATCCTCTGTTGATGTGCAGACAGCTTGGCGAGAGGATCCTTCACAAGATCTTTATCCTGTGACCAGAAACCCTGTGTTCAATAAATTCACTGACGAAGTGACGGATGAAGCTATTGCGGCGCAGTATAATAATTTTTACGAATTTGGGTCGCACAAACAAATTGCTGCAAGTGCTCAAGCTTTACAAATAAGACCATGGGTGATCTCCGTGGACGGTGAAGTCGAACGTCCGATGCAATTTGATATTGATGATTTGCTTAAATCTATGCCCTTGGAAGAGCGTATTTACAGGCATCGTTGTGTTGAAGCCTGGTCCATGGTTGTTCCGTGGTCAGGATTTCCACTTCATGCATTGCTTCGTAAGGTAAATCCAACAAGCCGTGCAAAATTTGTTCGTTTTGAGAGTTTTTTGGATACAAAAAACGCACCAGGACAGCGTCAGAGTTGGTATCCTTGGCCATATGTTGAAGGCCTTACCATAGCAGAGGCCACACATGACCTTACGTTCATGGCCACTGGAATATTTGGTCATCCTTTGCCAAAACAGCATGGGGCGCCAATGCGCCTTGCCCTCCCATGGAAATATGGATTTAAATCCAGTAAGTCGATTGTTAAAATTACGCTGACAGAACAGAGGCCAGTGAGCTTTTGGGAGGAAATACAACCCAAAGAATATGGTTTTTGGGCCAATGTAAATCCTGGTGTTCCACATCCTAGGTGGCCACAGAGAACAGAGCAAGTTTTGGGAACTGGTACGTTCAGAAATACGGAAATTTTCAATGGTTACGGTGAAGAAGTGGCAGGTTTGTATCCGAATCTGTCTGATATGGCATTATACCGATGAAGGTTGTATTTAGTTGAGGTTTTAGGTGATGCATACAAAACTGTTGGTAATTGGATCTGGACCTGCTGGGTACACCGCTGCTGTTTACGCTGCCAGAGCAATGTTACATCCTGTTATTGTGACGGGTATTCAACCGGGTGGACAATTGACAATTACAACAGAGGTGGAAAATTACCCAGGATTTGCGGATCCCATTCAAGGTCCATGGTTAATGGATCAAATGAGAGCACAAGCGGAAAATGTTGGTGCAAAAATTATTGATGATACCGTGACAACCGTTGATTTTTCATCAAAGCCATATCGGGCACGATTGGATGATAATAGAGAGATTACGGCAGATGCTGTCGTGATTGCTACTGGTGCGCAGGCAAGGTGGTTGGGACTTCCATCTGAAGAACGATATCGTGGTTTTGGCGTATCAGCATGCGCCACTTGCGATGGATTTTTTTACCGAGACAAAATTGTTGGTGTTGTCGGTGGTGGTAATACTGCTGTTGAAGAAGCGTTGTTTCTCACAAATTTTGCAAAAAAGGTGTTTCTTCTTCACCGTAGAGATAGTTTGCGTGCTGAGCGCATTCTTCAGGAAAGGCTCTTTCAGCACGAAAAAATTGTTCCTGTTTGGAATGTTGAGATTGATGAGGTTTTAGGTGTTGATAATCCTCCTGGGGTTACTGGCGTACGCTTAAAAAGTTCTGATGGTGCCTTGTCTACGTTAGATCTTGATGGACTGTTTATTGCGATTGGTCACAAACCAGCGACGGAGATTTTTGAGGGACAGCTGCCCATGGATACTGGTGGGTATATTGAAGTCCAGCCTGGAAGAACACATACACAGCTTGAAGGGGTTTTTGCGGCAGGAGACGTAACAGATCATATTTACCGTCAGGCCGTTACAGCAGCTGGAATGGGATGTATGGCTGCCTTAGATGCTGAGCGATATTTATCGGGATCGCACTGATGCCGTATTCAACAAAAGTAGACTGGGATAAGATTCCAATATTTTACGCTGTCGCTGACTCTGGGAGTTTTACAAAGGCAGCCTCTATGTTGCAAAAAAGCCAATCTACAATTTCTCGACAGATCTCTGCTCTTGAAGAAAGCTTGGGAACAACATTGTTTTATCGTCATGCGAGGGGGCTGATGCTCACGGAGCAAGGAGAGCGTTTCCATAATACAATCAAGGATGTTTTTGGTAAGGTCGCTATGGCAGAAGCGGCCATTCAAGAAGAGGGTAGTGAGCCATTTGGCGACTTGAAGATTACCACAACGGTTGCTTTTGGATGTAATTGGTTGACGCCAAGAATCGTTGACTTTGTTAAGGCTTATCCTCGGGTGCGACCACAGTTGTTGCTTGGTGAACGTGAGTTTGATTTGTCTATGCGCGAAGCTGACTTCGCGATAACATTATGGCAGCCCACGCACCCCAATTTGGTGCAACGAAAATTTATCAATGTTCATAATCATGTTTATGCCTCAAAGGATTATGTGGCAAACCATGGCATGCCTATGAGTTTGGATGACTTATCGGATCATCCATTTATCATTTATGGTGAGCAAGTAATTTCTTACTTAAAAGATCTTAATTGGTTACTCACAGCTGGTTTGGAACCAGGGCAAGCCAGACAACCTCATATGAGAATCAATAATGTTTATGGGATATTGCAGGCGTTAGAGGCTGGACTGGGTATTGCCATGTTACCTGACTACTTGGCTGTATCTTCCGACAAATTGGTTCGTGTGATGCCTGAGGTTGAAGGCCCATCGATATCAACATACATTGCTTATCCTGAAGAGTTGAGGGCAACGCAGAAAGTACAGGCGTTTAAAAACTTCATTTTGCATGAGGCACAGGGCTGGTCTTTTTAGCATCATGCGTTTTTTGCATGGCAGAGTTGCTGGATTTTCGGTTGCCTTTCGCATTCATACATAACATATATCCTAACAGTTGTTGCGTTGCAGCAATCTGATGTTTGGTCGATTGATCATTCATGATGCGTCTTTTGACGTGTTTACCTCCCTGTATACCTGCCCCGCTTATGCGGGGCTTTTTTTATGCGAGCTTAGCAATACATGTGGCGTGATAATGTCCTTGCTCGTTTAATATTGAAAGCAAAGTTTCACTATTTTGTGGAGCACAAGCGATTAAGAAGCCCCCGCATGTCTGTGGGTCATGGAGCAAGAGTTCATCAGTCAAAGGATGGGTTGGTAATGATTGGGCGTATTGAGCATTTGATCCCCATAGGCTGCTTTGAAATTCTTTTTTCAATCGCTCAACACCAGGTAGAGCTGGAATAGCGTTTTTTTGCCAAGTGAAGCCATCGGTATCATATTCAAGCATTTCTAATAAATGTCCACTAATGCCATATCCTGTGATATCTGTAGCGCTTAAAATGGGAACATGGTCATTAAGGAGAATGAGATTTGGTGGTGTGCGAAGCAAATGATCTATAACAGCGTCATATTCGTCTAGTGTTAAATGCCACTGCATATGGGCAGACATCAAAATACCCGTTCCTATTGGCCCGGTAATGAAGATATCACATGGCCCTTTTGGGCGTTTTTTTGAAAACAATGCGGGGCCTAAGCAAGACCCTAGGCTCAAGGATAACATCCATTCAGATGACTCTAAGCTGTGACCTCCAATGACATTCATGCGCCAGATGTCTGAAATTTTTTGAACACCTTGCATCGTTTGCTGCAGTTGACGTGCCATCACGGCGTCATTGGCGGAGGGAAGTGCTGCTGTAACCATCGCCACCATGGGTTTTTTTCCTACAGCAAGGATATCGCCTATTGCATGCTGGCAAGCTATTTTCGCCATCGTATACTCGTCCTGGATAAATGAGCGCATAGCATCATTCGACCAATGCATGACTTCGGCACCTAGACGCAATTCTGCGGCGTCATGAGGTTGAAATGTACCATTCTTCTGTAACGCTTTCTTGAGCGCTGACCCGCTAACTTTGCCAGCACATCCGCCACAAATCATTTTATCATCTTTCTTTTTGGGCGCCATCATTGGTCGAATATCGTGAAATTGTGAGAGAAATTTTCGGTCAATAAAATTCTTCCAACTCCACACCCATCGACCATGACATGCTAAGCCATATTTATGGGCTATCCCATCATTAGGTCCCTAAGCTTATAAGGCGGAGAAAGTCTTTTTGCGGACGGAATGCTTTCATTGGCTTATCGTTCAAAAGGGCATTTATGTTGTGATGCAAGGTCGATGCGGACCTAACAGCATAAACACCTGCACGTGGTAGTACTTTTGGCTGAAATGTCGCCATGTCACCAGTGACAAAGATATTGGCATGCCCAATGGATGACAGATGTGCATTTGTTTGAAAAACTTTTGTTGATTTACCGTCCCAAATCAGATTGGGGGGTGGCACGTCGCTTGGATGAGCCAACTTTGTTCACTTAAGGGTTCGGTCCAAATTTTGTTATGACAAATTATGCCCAGATCATGTAATTTTTTATGTGCGATCTTTGATGCTAAATATCCCATATCTTTAAGAGGTACACCATTATGGTAAAGATGAATGATGACCTCGGATGAGCGCCTTCGGTGGGCTAGTGCTGCTGCAATTTCAACCCCTGCGGCACCAGCGCCAATGACTTCAATAATTGTTGGTTGGTTATTATCTATGGCCTGTAATAAGGGTTCAATCCGTCCCAAAAAAACGTCAATGGGTTTGGTTGGAATCGTTTGGAATGACTTGATTGCGTTGTTTTGTGCGCCCAAATTGAGCGCTAAAACATCGAATTCAAGAGAAGGACGGTCGCGCAAGATAAGTGTGTTGTCAGTCGTCCGGACCTCTGTAACTGTTGCGTTTATAAATCTTACATTGGTCCGTGCACAAAAAGCAGGAAGATTTATCATAATCTCTGCAAGGTCATATACCCCTGCAAGATATCCTGGCACCATGCCAGAATAAGCCGCGTAAGATGTTCTGGATACCAAAGTAAGTCGGTTATTATGCTTCGGGTTCATGGCCAACATTTTTAATGCCAACATATTTGCATGCCCAGCACCGGCGAATATAATGTCGTTTTGAAGTCGTCGTGATGTTAATAGCATGGATACCCCTAGTTATGTTGATGTTATGGCGCATCATTCAGGAGAATAACAATGGCTATTTTTGAAGATGATCAGTGGTTGCGTGCAGAAAATTGGCAAGATTTACTACGTGATCCTTCTTGTCTTGACGAAGCCATTCGTGAGTTTTTGGAAAAACAAAACCAACAAGTTGAGATGTTTTTTTCAGAGGGTCGAGATTGGCGGGCTGAATTATATGAGGATATGAAATCTCGTATTGTCGGTGACGATTCCTCTGTTCCCCTAAAGAGCGCACGTTTCCAATACCAAAAACGGTTCCAAAATGGATCTGAAAGGGTAAGTCATTGGCGTATCCGAGAGGATGGAGAAGAGCTTCTTCTGCTTGATGAAAATATTGAAGCAACAGGTAGGCCTTTTTTTCGATTGGGGCAGCTTGCATGGGACCGCGCGGAGAAGCAATATTTTTGGTCGGCTGATTTTCATGGATCAGAATTTTATGAAATTATGCTGCGAGACGCTGACGGCCAATCTTACTCAACAGGTATCTGTGATGCGGCACCAGAATTTATAGTTTGTGGAGGTGGGACATCTATCCTTTGGGTGCGTTTGGATGAAAAACATAGGCCCAAGGAGTTGGTAAGGAGCGATCTGATTGGAAAAACATCAGAGGTGATTTATCGAGAGCCCGATGATGGGTATTTTATGAGTCTATCATTATCTGGTTGTGGAGGTATTATTTTCCTTCATTTGGGGGATCACGAGACAAGTGAAGTTCGTTGGTTGTTTCGTGAAAATCCTGAAATTGCGTATCTTATTAAAGAGCGAAAAGAAGGCGTGCGCTATTGGGTAGACTGTGTGGCCCAAGAAGGTTGGTACCTGCTACATAATGAAAATCATCCAGATTTTTCAATTGATAAGTCCTCAGGAGCTGAGGGGCCTTGGGAAGAAATCATCGCTGGAGTACCTAACAGAACGATTCGTAAAATGCATGCCATGGCAGGTACATTATGCCTTGAGGTTATGCAGGATGCTCTACCTCAAATACTCGTGATGGATACCCATGGCGCTGTTCGGCATTGTCTCAAGCATGACGAACCAGCTTACGATATGGATGTTGAACAGCCATTAGACCATCAGCAATCTCATTTAAGGCTATATGTTTCATCACCACGCATGCCCTTGAGCACTTTTGACGTAAATGTTTGGGACGGAACTTGGGCTTTGCGCAAAACACAGGAGATCCCTTCTGGTCATTGTATGGAAGATTATGAGCTTTATCGATTTGACGTCGTCGTACGCGATGGCGAAAAGGTCCCAGTAACCTTGATACGGCACAAACAGGATAAGGGGAAAAAAATTCCACTGTTTCTTTATGGATATGGCGCTTACGGCATGTCCATGCCTGCTTATTTTTCAACGGCAAGATTAGCGTTGGTAGATCGTCATATTGGCTATGCTATAATCCATATAAGAGGTGGTATGGAGCGAGGCTGGGATTGGTATCAACAAGGTAAGAAATCAAAAAAGACCAATAGTTTTTTTGACTTTATTGATGTGAGTAAATTTTTGTCCCAAAGCGAGCATTGCAATGGTGCAGTTGCGGCACATGGTGGATCAGCAGGGGGAATGTTGATGGGAGCTATATGTAATATGGCCCCTGAAATTTATCGTTGTGTCATTGCAGAAGTTCCCTTTGTAGATGTTTTGGCAACAATGTCAGATCCGACACTTCCTCTTACACCGCCTGAATGGCCTGAATGGGGCAACCCCATTGAAGATGACGAGGCACGGGCATTCATCACATCATACTCACCCGTTGATAACGTTACATCACAGAAATACCCAGCTATTCTTGCAACGGCTGGGCTTACGGATCCACGCGTCACTTATTGGGAGCCTGCACGCTGGGTAAAGCGACTACAACAGGTCAATCAGTCCGTTAACCCTATTTTGTTACACACAGATATGGATGCTGGCCATGCGGGCAAAACTGGACGCTACCAGCGTTTGGAAGAGGTGGCTCAGGTTTATGCTTTTGCGCTTCGCTTTTTGTCATAACCATCTAAAAGGTATTTTTTTCGTTGCTCTCGAATCCAATGACCCATTTGTGGGCCATCAACCAGTCCAGCTTCTCGTGCTTGAACTGCGCCGATGTTTTTGGCGTCACTGAGCTGTTCTAGCAAGGGCTGTGCTGGGCCAAGCACATGCTTATCTTGTTGTAGCCAATATATAGCATCATCGCAGCTACGTAGAAGGCTTTCAACAAAATCTTCTCTATTTTCAGTCCTTAAGGCTCTGATGGTATGGCCAAGATCAATGACGGTTCGCCTAAAAGAGCCGGGTAGTCTCAAATGATTTGCAAAGTATTCTGCTTCCTCAGATATAAGAAACCCAAGTCGCATGGGTGCTGATGATAAACCTGTGGGCAGATCATGTAATGACTTAGCAAACATTCTTTGTTCAATACCAGAATAGCGCCATGAATTCATCAATGTGTGAGGTGGCTGCTTTTGCAACAATTTAAGAAGTTCATTTGTGATACGTTCCATGGTGGGAAGTGCCAAGGAAGGGGCACATGCCTCCACTGCGTTCTTTGAATTTTCATCAATATGTGGGTCATCCAATTGTGACCAAAAACGATAAAAACGAAAAAACCGTAAGCCATCTTCCATAAGTCTTGTTTGGGGACAGCCAATGAACTTTAACGTTCGCGTTTGAATATCAGCAATGATGTTTAACGGGTCTCACAAAGCCCCTGCTGGATGATAATAGAGCGCGTTGATGGTGAAGTCGCGTCGTTTTGCATCTTCCAACCAGTCTTTACCAAATTGTACCTTCGCATGGCGGCCATCAGTTGCAATGTCACGTCTTAATGTGGTGATTTCAAAAGAGTTGCCATTTCCATGTGCTACAACTGTACCATGATCAATGCCTTTTAAATCTACCCCAAAGCCAGCTTTGACAACATGATCTATAACAAAACGAGGGAGAATTGTTGTGGCAAAGTCTAGGTCGCAAATATCACGCCCAAGCAAGCAGTCACGAACGGCTCCCCCTACAACCATGAGCTGGTTCCCGCTAGGATCAATTTGTTGCAATAGTTTTGCAATTGGAGGCTCATCAAGCTTCTTTTGTAAACGGGAAAAGTCCATTTTTAACGAAAAGTTCCCGATTTAAAGGTGCCATCTTTTCCAATTTCAGCAGGCGTATATTGGGCGCCCGCTTGTATTGGATCAGTTATGCGTAAAAAGACGAGCCCAAATGTTAAAAGAAGAAGGCCAATTCCTAGCGCCCATATGAGGGATTGATTGGCTTGAAAGAGAGGTTCTCGATACCATAGCTTCCAACAAAAAAGTCCCATCAGAGGGCTGAGGGCTATAACAATTAACAAAATCCGAGATATCATGTTTTCATATTCTCCTGGATGACAACATGGGCGGCAAGATAGAGGATGCGTGCTGTTGCTCCCCAGATATGATGTCCTTGCCAGTCTGTTTCAACGTAACCACGTTCGGTTTGTGACATTTGATAGGACTCAAGGTTGAGAAAGCGGCTGGTTGGGTAGGTAAGTATTTGCTGAACTTCTCTATTGTCCGGTACCATTTTGGGTAGATAATCAAGTTTTACAAAAAATGGATGTATATCAAATCCTGTTCCTGTCGCCGTAGCGGGTAAGGCGGAATAGGGGTGCTGATCACCGATATCAATAGCTACCTCTTCCCAAGTTTCACGTCGTGCTGTGTGCCATAAGCTTTGGTCATCAGTCTCCCATTTTCCCCCTGGTAAGGCGATTTGGCCTCCATGCTGTGGTGTTTTCTTTGACCGTTCAATGAGCAAGATATGCTCTGGGGTCATAATCAACATGACGGCAGCTTGTCGGCCCTTTCCATTAGCTAGTCGGTAGCGTTCAGGGTGCGGAAGTAACGTTAATGTTTCGTTATTCATCAATGACACCCTCCGCCCAAATGAAATTTTCATCTTGTGGCATTTTGAGTTGCCATGACCCATTATTTTCGATGGAAATATATTGGCTTAATTCAATATGAGTTTGTCGGTTGAACTGTCCTAGAAGTCCTCTTTCAAGCATCACATGAAATATTTCTATACCATCTACATTCTTTTTGAGAAAAGGTGGTTGGGTGATGTGATGGGTTCTACCGATTGTATCTTGTACCTGATATTCTCTTGTCTCTGTTGGCGCATATTGTACATCAGTGATGACAAAGGGAGCATCTTCAACTTGGATTCTCATCTCTTCCACTGGTGTCACAAGCCAGTATTCATCCCCCTTCTTTTGCAGAACTGATGCGAATAAAGCGACCATTTTGGTTCTTTTTATGGGCGTACCTTCATGCCACCAAGTGCCATCTTTCTTGATGATAATGTCGATGTCTCCACATTTCTTGGGTCGATTGGCTACATGTTCTGGCATGGTTTGATATGTTTCCCTGGGATATGTTGCTGAGAACTAAAATAGAGAATTTTTCTGGAGCGGTAGGGGTAGGCAATTCAAGTGAGTGCGGTAATTGTTGAAAGCCAAGCCGGGAATAAAAGGACATCTGACCAATAAGAATAATCCAGTGGCCATGCTGCATTTGAATGACTGCATTCATAAGCTGCGCTCCTGTTCCTTTTCGCTGTTCTACTTGTCGTACAGCGAGAGGCCCGAGGAATAGTCCTTTCTGCCCTAAGTCATCACAAACCCAATGTGTAACCACTAAGCCTACCAACATATTGCCTCGGTACGCCACCAGCTGTGGCCCAGGGCAGCGCGACGGATCCTCGCGGAAACGTTCTGCCGTACGTGCATAGCGACCGGGTCCAAATGTCATAAGGATCAACCGATCCATATCAGAACGATCCTCAATGTCAGCTGGCCTGATTTCAAGTTCCAGGTCTAGAGATAGCTCATATGATATCATGGGAATTTGCGTAAACACCTCAGTTGGTTCATTGTCTGTTTTAACTCTTAGCGGCTAATGTTGTGCTCAAGTGATGCAGCATCATGGTGACATTGTTATGCATGAATTTTTAATGACGAGGATGCCATGTAATCCTACATTAGTAAAATCCACGATTTATGAAAAAGGGTGTTAGCGCATGAAGCCAATAAAACCAACGCGTGATTTTTCACAACGCATTAATGAACTTAACGAACAAGCTTATCAGATCACACAAAATCATGGTACGGAGCGACCATTTTCTGGTCCTCATCTTGAGGAAAAGCGACTGGGAAGTTTCTTATGTGTTGTTTGTGACGAAACTTTGTTTTCCTCACAGCATAAATATGACAGTGGTTCTGGCTGGCCTAGCTTTTTTGATGAAGCGGTTGGTGCTCAGATTACCAAGAAGACAGATCACTCCCATGGAATGATTCGTACCGAGGTCTTATGTGGAACATGTGAAGCCCACTTGGGGCATTTGTTTCCGGATGGTCCAAGACCCACGGGACTGCGTTATTGTATTAATGGGCATGCGCTGAATTTTAAGCCGGAGGTGTGATTGGCAACAAGTATGCAGACAAGCTGGGTAGACTTTTTAAAGGATGTTGATGTCATTATTGATGTCCGTTCTCCACACGAATTTGCGCATGATCACATCCCAGGAGCCATCAATTTACCAGTGCTATATGATGATCAACATGCCCAAATTGGAACGATGTACAAGCAAGAAAGTCCGTTTTCAGCAAAGCGTCTGGGGGCAGCATGGGTCTCCGAAAATATCAGCCAACACCTGCATGGTCATTTTCAAGATAAAGGAAAAAATTATCGTCCAGGGGTTTATTGTTGGCGAGGTGGTCAGCGATCAGGAGCGATGGCAACCATTTTATCTGCGGTTGGCTGGAAAACTAAAACATTAGCAGGGGGGTATAAAATGTATCGACAGCATGTTGTTGATGCATTGTACCACAAGCCATTGTCTCAAATGTTTATAAGGGTGGATGGCAATACCGGAACAGGAAAAACTTCACTGCTACAGATGCTGGCAAAAAATGGGGAGTTTGTTGTAGATTTAGAGGCCATTGCGCATCACCGTGGCTCTGTGCTTGGTGGTTTGGGTCAGAAGTCACAACCAACACAAAAATGGTTTGAAAGCCAAATCTATGTACATCTACAAAAATCTGACGGGCCTATTTGGATTGAGGCCGAATCATTAAAAATTGGGAAATTGCGCTTGCCTCCAAAATTGTGGGAGGCGATGTGTGATGCGCCAATTGTTATGCTTGAGTCGGATTCAACAAGACGCGTGAGGCATCTGAGCACAATTTATGATGTTGATGGATTAGATGCCGGTGAAATTTGTGAAAAATTGGAGTTTTTGCGTCCTTTGCGCGGCCATGAAGTTGTAACATATTGGCAAAATTTAGCGCGCGCTCAGAATTGGTCAGCTTTGATTGAGTCATTGCTTGCCCAGCATTACGATCCATCCTACCACCGCAGCAGACAGGCTAACGTCGCTGCTGGTGCCACATTCAATATCTTGGATTCATCAGGATCTGTTGATGTTGAGTTGGTTGATAAATTGCTTACAGAGACACGACTAAAACTTGGCAGTCATTGCTAACCATTCGTGGTGCTGTTGGTTGGTGGAAGCAAGTGTAAAACATCTTCAACCAATTGAGGTAATTCCCATATAGGTTCACAAGATGATCCAAATTTTGTGGGGTACGCTCTATTTTTCTCTGCAAGAAATGTTTGGATCACCGCAAATTTTCCAAGATTGCCTTGTACAGGTAGAAGCATCATGGGGGTCGCAGATGCTGCGCATTCTGATATCATGTTAATAGAGTCTTCGGTAACTGCAACGTAAGAGCTTGATGCAACAAGACCGGGGTAGGGATTGTCGCCAACTCCATCATAAATCATCACATTATATTCATTAAAAATATCTAAAAAATTGTTTTTTATACTCTGTGGGGTCCGTCGAGAATATGTAACTGCCAAATTACGACATTGTGGTATTTCTGCCTGCAGGATGCTGCGCCACCTTTTAAGATCTGTTTCATCCATAAATTGTCTTCGATTGTTACCTCCAATAATAAGTGCACAAATCGGAGGGGATAACGATGAAATAAATTGAGTGGCAATGTTATCAGGGCGTGGAGGCATGGTGATGCCCAAATTTGTTTTGATTATATTAGGTCCTGTTCTTCTATCATGTTGAGGAAGGATAATGGCACGAAATGCATGATGACCCACATAAGGATCCAATAGTTGAATAAGATTATCATGACCTTGAAATCGTAACCAATGCATATAAGGAAGGCTTGAGCGGCCACAACCTATAAAAATGTTGTCCCCAACAAGACCCTTGGAAAGTTGATCCAAAAATTCAACTTTACTGTCTAGATAATGCAATAATTTGGCTTGTATGGCGCAACCTAGCCAGCGATAGGCTGTTTCAGGCGCAGGTAAATGTTCTACAGTTAAATTTAGCCTAACGGCCAAGGCTTCGGCAAAAAGCCCCAGGGGTCTTCTATTTCCAGGTCTGTCATCACTGATTGTGAATATTTTTGTTGCTACTGTTGGCATGAATATGAAATATAATTACTCGTTGGATGGACTTATTGCTTAGGAGTTAAGTTTGGCACACCGGTTGGATCTTATCGATAAGAAAATTCTGGCGATCTTACAAACAGAAGGTCGTATCACCAATGTCGAACTGGCAAAAAGGGTAGGTATCTCTGCGCCACCTTGTTTGCGAAGGGTTCGAAATCTTGAAATTGCAGGGTATATCGAGGGGTATCACGCAGAGATAGCAGCGAAAAGGTTTGGATTCGAAATCACTGTTTTTGTTATGGTTGGGTTGGCATCGCAAGCCAAAACAGATCTAGTAAACTTCGAGAAGAAGGTACTTGGTTGGGAGTTGGTTCGCGAGTGCCACATGCTAAATGGTGAGATCGATTTTATTCTTAAGTGCGTTGCAACTGACTTGCCAACTTTTCAAGAATTTCTAGAGACACAACTGCTCGCAACAGAAAATGTAGCCAGCGTCAAAACGTCGCTGGCCATACATTGCTCCAAGATGGCTCACGGAATTCCGATATCATGATGCGCGCAACAGCAACTATCATCATGTTGTCTTCAAATATATTCGACCTTTAAAATTTCGTAAGACCTTCCACCACCAGGGGTCATTACTTCAACAACATCACCTTCCTCTTTCCCTATAAGAGCTCGTGCAACAGGGGAAGAAATAGAAATACGACCTTGCTTTAAATCAGCTTCAATTTCACCAACGATTTGATAACGAACCTCATCATCAGTCTCTTCATCAACCAGTGAAACGGTTGCGCCAAATTTAACCTTGGATCCAGAAAGTGAAGCAGGATCAATGACTTGTGCCCTTGATAGCATGTCTTCTAATTCCAAAATCCGACCCTCAATAAAAGACTGCCGTTCTTTAGCTGCATGGTACTCTGCATTCTCAGATAAATCACCATGCTCACGTGCTTCTGCAATAGCTTTGATCACGCTACTGCGGCCTTCACCTTTGAGATGTTTCAGCTCTTCTGCGATCATATTGGAGCCACGTATTGTCATTGGTAGCTTGTCCATGTGCACCTCTTAGGATTCTTTCGTTATGCTTTCCTGTAAATATACAGCATTTAAACGTATTGTTGGAGAGGGCATACTTCAACCCCCTGATCTTTTTGGGCTACGATCGCCCTCGATGCGATCAAAGCGCTTCGAATGGTGGTGAAGTAAGGTACCTTCATAAGAACGGTGCTGCGACGGATAGAAAAAGAATCAGCCAAAGCTTGAGCGCCGTCTGTGGTGTTGATCACCAATTGAACATCGCCATTTTTGATGTGGTCGACAATATGCGGCCGTCCTTCTAAGACTTTATTAACATGGTCAACAGGTATGCCGTGCGAGGTAAGGAATAATCTTGTCCCTCCAGTTGCAATTAAGCGAAAGCCTGCTTGATGGAGCAATTGAGCCGTTTCAAGAAGGTCCTGTTTGTCTTCATTGCGGACAGATAAAAACACGCTACCTTCATGCGGTAACATATTACCAGCACCTTGTTGGCTTTTGAGAAAAGCTTCTTCAAACGATGGGCCAATACCCATGACTTCTCCTGTTGACCTCATCTCCGGGCCAAGGATCACATCAGTTTGAGGGAAGCGAGCAAAGGGTAGGCCAGCTTCCTTGACTGCTACATGCTTGAGCTTCCCGGGAGGTTGGTAGAGGCTATCTAGCTTCTGACCAGCCATCACTTGCGAGGCTATGGCAGGTAGAGGACGTCCAATAGCTTTGGCAACAAACGGTACCGTACGAGAGGCACGAGGATTTACCTCGAGGATAAAGATTTCTTGTTTTCCGTTGATTTCCTTTATGGCGAATTGAATATTCATCAAACCTTTAACCTCAAGAGCTATGGCAAGGTCGATGGTCTGCTGTTTTAGCTCGTCAATTACATCCTGTGACAAAGAAAAAGGTGGGAGTGAGCAAGCTGAGTCTCCGGAATGAATACCTGCTTCTTCAATATGTTCCATAATACCTGCAACATGTACGGTCTCACCATCACTGATGGCATCAACATCCACTTCGATGGCATGGTCAAGATAGCTATCAAGAAGGATTGGGCTAGATCCTGAGACAACGACGGCCTCATCAATGTAACGGTGCAAATGCTCTTCATCGCGAACAATTTCCATGGCGCGTCCCCCAAGAACATAGCTTGGACGGATGACCAAGGGGTAATTCAGTTGTTCTGCAATAGCCAAAGCTTCGCTTCGTGATCGCGCAATGCCATTCTTTGGTTGCTGCAGTCCTATGCGCTCAAGTAAGCCTTTGAAACGCTCACGGTCTTCTGCAAGGTCAATCATATCTGGCGACGTGCCTAAAATGGTGACCCCTGCTTTCTCCAGTCCTTCAGCCAACTTAAGAGGGGTTTGCCCCCCAAACTGCACAATCACCCCCAATACGGTCCCTTGCGCCTGCTCTCGGTCAATGATTTCTAGTACGTTCTCAATTGTTAGCGGCTCGAAGTAAAGTCTGTCAGAGGTGTCGTAATCAGTAGAGACGGTCTCTGGGTTGCAATTTATCATAATGGTTTCATAACCATCGGCTGACAAAGCCATCGCAGCGTGACAGCAGCAATAGTCAAATTCAATGCCTTGCCCAATACGGTTTGGGCCACCACCAAGGATGATAATTTTCTTTAAATCTGTGACAGCTGCTTCGCAGCTATCTTCCCAATGCCCAAGCGGCTCATAGGCACTATACATATAGGGCGTTCGCGCAGGAAATTCCGCTGCACAGGTATCAATTCTTCTAAAAGATGGCCGAACGTCAAACGCATGCCGGTGACGCCGTACTTCCTCTTCCGTTTGGTTGACGAGGCTAGCAATTCTTGCGTCAGAAAAGCCCATCGACTTAAATTTTTGTAATGTTTGATGGTCAGCTGGTAGTCCATTTTCTTGCAAAATCCGCTCTGCATCAATGATCTGTTCAAATTGCCTTAAGAACCATGGGTCAATTTTTGAGACCTGATGAATTTCTTGGACGGAAAGTCCGTAACGCAATGCTTCCCCTACAGCGAGAATTCGTTCTGGGGTTGGTACAGCAAGAGATGCCAGCAATGTGTTGCGGTCATCGCCTTGGCCCAGATTATGAATTTTTGGTGTGGTCAATCCATCTAAACCTGTCTCTAACGAGCACAGGGCTTTTAAGAAACTTTCATTAAAGCTTCGACCAATTGCCATAGCCTCGCCAACAGATTTCATGGATGTGGTGAGGGCCTCATCTGATCCAGGGAATTTCTCAAATGCAAAGCGTGGAATTTTGGTGACAACATAGTCTAATGTCGGCTCAAAACTGGCTGGTGTAGCTCCAGTAATCTCATTGGATAGTTCGTCTAGCGTATACCCAACAGCTAAGAGAGCAGCAACCTTGGCGATAGGAAAACCAGTTGCTTTTGAGGCTAACGCCGATGAACGCGAAACACGTGGGTTCATTTCAATAACGACCATACGACCATTTTCAGGATTAACAGCAAACTGGACATTAGAACCCCCAGTTTCCACACCTATTTCGCGTAAAACCGCAATAGAGGCATCCCGCATGATTTGAAATTCTTTATCTGTAAGGGTTTGCGCGGGCGCCACAGTAATCGAATCACCTGTATGTACCCCCATGGGATCAATATTTTCTATTGAGCAAATGATGATCGCATTATCATGGCGGTCTCTAACGACCTCCATTTCGTATTCTTTCCAACCTAGTACGGACTCTTCGACCAGCACTTCACCTACAGGTGATGCATCGATGCCGCCTGTTACAATTTGTTCAAATTCTTGTCGGTTGTAAGCAATGCCACCACCTGTTCCACCGAGTGTAAAAGAAGGTCTGATGATGGCGGGTAGACCAATTTTGTCTAAGGCCTTGTTGGCGTCGGAAATCGAATTCACCAAATGACTAGCAGGTGATTCGAGGCCTATCTTATCCATGGCCTTCCGAAAAAGTTGTCTGTCTTCTGCTTTGGCAATTGCGTCTTTATCTGCACCAATGAGTTCAACTTGGTATTTTGCAAGAACGTTTTTAGCGTCCAATTCGAGTGCAATATTTAATGCTGTCTGCCCCCCCATGGTTGGAAGGATAGCATCAGGACGTTCTTTCTCAATGACCTTTTCCACATATTCCGCTGTAACGGGCTCAATATATGTAGCATCAGCAATAGATGGGTCGGTCATAATGGTTGCTGGGTTAGAGTTCACCAAAATGATTCGATAACCTTCATTCCTCAGCGCCCGGCAAGCTTGTGTCCCGGAGTAGTCAAATTCACAGGCTTGTCCGATGATGATGGGCCCAGCTCCGATAATGAGGATCGATGATATATCGGTTCTTTTTGGCATGATGCATTCTCCAGCTTGCGGCATTCAAGCTCAGACCCTATGTCCATGAGCAAACGTGTTTTAATGATTTGTACGAAGGAAATAAAGTGCGATTGTTACCTGTTAGGTATTTGTTGTTGCTAATAGGGTAATCGCAAGGGCTTCATTCGAAATTTCAGTGGGTTGTGTCGCTTCTCTATTTTTTTTCATAGGGTTCTTAATGGATCTAATGTCCTTAGTTCCATCAAAGTCCACGCAGCCTCGTGATATAGCATAGCAAGCCAAACGGATATAGAGTGGAATTTCGACGGTTTTGCCATTGCGCTGTCCAGTCTCGTAATATTGTATCATCCGCTTCTTAAGCCCTAATTTTTCTGCAGCTTCTTTTTGTTTGAATCCATGCTGCTTTCTCCAAGCTTTGAATTGCGCTGGAGTCATCCCAACAAATCCATGCGGTGTTGCTTGCTCAGCTATATCGGCTGGAAGTTTGTCTTCTTGTTGTGAAGTCATATTCCCTCTTACGCAATGCCGCCAAATTTTTAAGATTTTCGTTATTTAAACCTTAACATCTACTTTTTGTGGTTTTGTCCTATCGACTGTCTCTTATTTTAGAGCGTCTATAAATTTTTGGAAGAGTATGGTGGTGTCGTCGGGGCCAGGTGATGCTTCTGGGTGATATTGAACTGAGAAAACCCGTCCGTCAAAAGCTTCAAGGCCGCAATTTGTCCCGTCAAACAGTGAGACATGCGTTTCCTTTACATGCTGGGGAAAGCTGCTTGCATCAACGGTAAAACCATGGTTCATCGATGTGATAGCTACTTTGCCTGTCTGGATTTCTTTCACGGGATGATTGACCCCATGATGGCCAAACTTCATCTTTTTGGTTTGAGCGCCTAAAGCCAATGCAAGCAGTTGGTGTCCCAGACAAATCCCAAACAAAGGTAGCTTTTTATTGAGAGACCAGTTGATTGCATCCATGGCAACATGTGCCGTTGCAGATGGATCACCTGGTCCATTTGATAGAAACACCCCATCAGGGTTCAGAATTTCAAGTTCGCTTGGAGATATGTTTGCAGGGCAAACAATCACCCGACAACCCAATGCGCGCAGATGGCGGAGTATATTTGTTTTCATGCCATAATCGATGGCAACCACAGTTTTGCCAGTTTTGGGAACATCTGCTGTTGCCCACAAGCCTTCATTCCACTCATATTTTTGTGCTGTTGAAACCTTACTGGCCAAATCAAGACCTTCCAATCCTGAAACTCATCCAATTCTTGATGGGCCTTTTGAATGTTTTCTTGAGTGGCAGGATTTATAAGCGCGGCCTTCATGGCGCCTTTATCTCGAATAAGTCCTGCAACTCTGCGGGTATCTACACCTGAAATGCCAACAAGATTTTGGCTTCGCGCCCAACTATCTAGATCTTGTTTTGCTCTCCAATTTGATGTCGTTATGAAAGTCTCTCTGATGACAAATCCGTTCGCGTGAGCCGTTTTTTGCTCATGGTCCTCATCGTTTGTGCCAACATTCCCGATATGTGGGTTCGTGAACGTAATGATTTGGCCTGAATATGATGGATCGGTTAACGTTTCTTGGTAGCCCGTCATGGCGGTGTTAAAGCAAATTTCACCGACCACAACATTTTGAAGGCCTAACCCATAGCCATTGATCAATGTACCGTCCTCAAGAAGTAATGCGGCTTTTTGATCTGTTTCCATACTCATGGGCTAAACCTTTCTTCGCGCGTTGGATCACTTCAGTGGAGCATGTATCGCACCAGTAACAACAATGGCAAGCTGATGATTATATTGATACCAAATTTTTGTTGCTACTATTGAAACCGCAAATAGATTTCAAATTTACTGGGGTGCATCCAAGAGGCTTTTGGTTGGGAGGGGTAAGATAAGTTGTTAGCCCACTAAAAATTTAAATTTACGCAGAGAATTCTATACCGCTGCCTCAGCAGGTACTGCTGCTGCAAGCAAATCATACTATCAGAAATCAGTCAAGAATGATTTCACCTGAGTGACTGCTCCCTATTGCACCTACAGCGTCGGCATTGATATAGGATAGCCTTCCAACATGTTCAATAATTGATATAAAGTCATCGGAGTCTAGGCTGGCGCGGGAACGAAGTGTTCTGTTACCCCCACTGACATTATCGAACAGTAATGTTGAGCCTTGCACTTCATTGTATAACTCTGGCACTTCATTTCTAAAATTTATAAATGCAGCTGCATAGCCTTGATCTACGAGTCGAGACATCAATCCACGCTAGCACACGTAACTGAAACGAAGCATAACATTTTTT
>JAYPQH010000014.1:0-58239 GCA_038131935.1 Alphaproteobacteria bacterium
TTGCCGAATACCATCAGATGAGGGCGCCCTTTAATTTTTTTAGGCGTGGTCAAGGGTTGCCCATTATTGGATTGTACAAAGGCAAATTCAGGATGAGCTTCATAAATCCTGCCATTTGGGAGCGGGAGTAACGCATCAAGTTCGCGAATTTTGGGAAAAATATGGTAAGATTTGTTTTGATATTTTCTGGTGGGTTCGATGTTGCACAGCGCTTTGTCACAGGCATCTTTATAATCTGATTGGTAAACCGCCAAACGTGATGGGACAGAAAAGACGGAAGATTGTCTTGCGCCGAGATAACGACGAACCTCTCTATCGCATTGACGTCCTCCTGTTGTTGTCCAATGGGGAAGTCAATGGGCATATCAATGGCGGGAAATGCCATGAAAATCCCACAAAAGGTCTTTGAGGTTTCTGCTAAAATGCCAAGTCG
This sequence comes from Alphaproteobacteria bacterium, assembly GCA_038131935.1. Lineage (GTDB taxonomy): Bacteria > Pseudomonadota > Alphaproteobacteria > UBA8317 > UBA8317 > UBA8317. The sequence continues at coordinate 434 of JAYPQH010000014.1, forward strand.
CTTGGGAAAAATTACCTCCCAAGACCCGGACAGCGCACCATCCTCCTCTGCAACCATCTATACCTTGATGCCATGCCAATTGGGTCATGAGGTATAGCTATCGAAACAGAGGTGGGGGCCTTTTTGCGAGTGGCTTAGTATGTCTTGGCTTTTTACAAATGCATGCTGGAACGCGTCTGTTGCGGTGGAGCCGAGAAAAAGCATTTTGGTATAGACTGCTGAGAATACATCTCCCAATCCATGAGGTGCATTTGTTTGGAGTGGGGCGGACATTCTCGCCAATATATCCTCCCCGTGGAGTAATTTGGCGACGACCTGTTTGTCTTCATGTTCCGATGTGAGTGCCACCTTGCAGTTATCATCGATATGCTCTTTGATCAGGTGATATTCAAATTCATTGGGTGTAACATGTTCTGCCAGGGGGATGAGTTTTTCGCAAAGAGCGTTGGCCGCTTCCTGAGGTATGTAAAGGCCGGTATGGGTGTCTCCCATGACTGGGTCGCAGACGAATACATGATGGGGGTCTTGTTGCTTCCATTCTCGAATGAGATCTGCCACCATACAGATTTGTTGATGGTCAGGAATATATCCTGTCAGAAGGAATCGAGAAGGTGCCGCATTTTGGCCCCAGAGGCTTGAGCGTAGCATTCGTGCAAAAGCTTGGGATCAGTATTGGCGCGATGACATGAACCTAACCCGGGATGATGGTTGAGAAGAATTGTTGGCACCAAGCGAGCATGACCTATGACTGTACCAAGAGTTGGTATGGCAGCGGACAACCCGACATGACCCATGCTAACCATGGATGATATGATTGTCATGAAACCTAAACTACTCATATTGTTTCAAACCATCCTCTTCGTTTTGCTCTCAGCTGCATCAGCTGCCGATTTATCAAGGCTTGTCGTAACGACAATGGCGTTGCTATACGTTTGTTCCACCCATGCGCTGTTCCTGTGCTGAAGGTCAATCCAGATACGTTATTCCTGAAGATTTTTGATTGGAGTATTCCCATGCAACAAGTGATACGTCCTCGTCGTACGATGCTTTATATGCCTGGTGCCAACGCCCGCGCTATGGAAAAAGCGAGAAATCTTCCTGCCGATGGGCTCATTCTGGATCTTGAAGATGCAACAGCACCTGAGCGTAAAGATCAGGCACGCGAACTTGTATGTGAAACGCTTAAAGGTGATCCATTTGGCCACCGTGAGGTTCTGGTACGGGTTAATGGGCTTGATACGGAATGGGGACGAAGAGATCTAGAGGCTTTGGCCCAATGCAGCTGCGATGGGGTATTGGTACCTAAAATTCATAAAGCTGAGGATGTCTTGGACGTTGTTGGGATATTAGAGCGTGCAGGAGCTCCAGCCGAACTTAGCGTTTGGTTGATGATGGAAACCCCATTGAGCATGCTTCATGCTGAAGCCATCGCAGGAAGTCATCAACGGCTAGCGGGGATGGTCATGGGCACCAATGATTTGGCAAAAGATCTTGGGGCGAGCCAGACACCATTGAGGTTGCCTATGATTACGGCGTTGGGGCTCTGCATGCTGGCCGCTCGGGCCCATGGCTTAGCCATCATCGATGGTGTGTTTAACGATATTCACGATGCTGCAGGATTGCGTGAAAGCTGTGTTCAGGGGCTTGAAATGGGTTTTGATGGTAAGACCGTCATACATCCCCAACAGCTACAGGTTGCCAATGAAGTTTATTCTCCAACAAAGGAGCAAATAGATTTGGCGCACAGGCAAATACAAGCTTATGAAGCTGCTATGCAACAGGGAAAGGCTGTGGCCGTTGTTGATAACAAAATAGTGGAAGGCTTGCATGTCGTTCATGCCAAAAGGGTGTTGGCGCTAGCTCAAGCCATCCAGCGACCTTCTGTTGATGCAGCATCGTAAGTCGTCTCAATCTCTTCTGTTGAATAAAAACAAAAATTTTTGCTCGAATTTATACAGAACGCGACATCTGAGCTCTAGGCAAGCAACTTGTTGCTATTGTACAAAACCAATCGAATGCTTTTTTGAATAAGGAAAGGTCCCCAAATGGCTCACGCTCCAGAAAGATCTCGGCCCCTGTCCCCCCACTTGCAAATTTACAAGCCCCAGATCACGTCAATTTTGTCTATCTTGCATCGTATCACCGGTGTCATAAATATGGGTGGTTTGTTGATCTTGGCAGCTTGGTTAATTGCAGCATCAATATCTGATAATGCGTACGCACAGATGCAATGGCTGATGGGAAGTCTCTTGGGCATGGCGGCACTGGTTGTGTGGTCTTGGACCGTGTTTTACCATTTATGTAACGGTATACGTCATCTGTTCTGGGACATGGGGAAAGGGTTCGAAATCGCACAAGTTACCAGGTCAGGACAAATTGTTCTTCTGGTTTCGGGTCTTCTGACGGTCATAACATGGGCTATAGCGGCACAAGGTTGAGGTAAAAATGAGGGATTATCGTACACCTACTGCCCGGGTAAAAGGGTTAGGTTCTGCGCATGAAGGAACCGGTCATTGGTTAAGTCAACGCTTCAGTGCTGTTGCCCTGGTGCCGCTTACTTTATGGCTTATGATTTCTTTGGCAAGCCATCTTGGCGACACGCGCGCTGAAATTCAGCAATGGCTTTCGAGCCCGTTGGTTGCTATTGTGTTTACCTTAGGTTTGATCGCAGCATTCTATCACGCGCGTTTGGGCATACAGGTTGTTATCGAAGACTATATTCATGATAAAGCCGCAAAAATCGTCATTTTGCTCGGTATGCAATTTATGCTTTTGGCTTTTGGTGTTGGTGCGGTGTTTGCCGTGTGGAAAATGGCGCTAGGGTAACCTACGGGGCGCTGAGGAGTATTGGTGATGAGTGAAGTGATGAAAAAATCCTATGAACTTATTGATCATGCCTACGACGTTGTCGTGGTAGGCGCGGGAGGTGCGGGTTTGCGTGCCACGCTTGGTGCTGCGGAAGCTGGGTTGAAAACAGCTTGTATCAGTAAGGTGTTCCCAACACGTTCACATACAGTGGCAGCTCAGGGTGGTATTTCTGCAGCGCTTGGTAACATGGGAGAGGATGACTGGCGTTGGCATATGTATGATACAGTCAAAGGATCTGATTGGTTAGGTGATCAAGACGCCATCGAATATCTGTGTAAGCATGCCCCTGATGCTGTGTATGAACTGGAGCATTATGGAGTGCCTTTCTCAAGAACAGAGGTGGGGAAAATTTATCAGCGTCCCTTTGGTGGGATGACAACGAATTACGGGGAAGGTACAGCTCAGCGCACCTGTGCGGCCGCTGATAGAACAGGTCATGCGATTATCCATACCCTTTATGGTCAAGCGTTACGGCATGGATCTGAATTTTTTATTGAATATTTTGTGATCGATCTTCTGATGGAAGATGGCGAGTGCCGTGGGGTGATTGCTCTTTGCATGGAAGATGGTTCCTTGCATCGATTCCGCGCCAAGATGACCATGTTGGCGACGGGTGGTTACGGGCGTGCTTATTACTCCTGTACCTCCGCACATACCTGCACTGGTGATGGAACTGGAATGGTTGCAAGAGCAGGTTTGCCCTTACAAGATATGGAGTTCGTACAATTTCATCCTACCGGCATTTATGGTGCAGGGTGCCTTATCACGGAAGGATCGCGTGGTGAGGGCGGGTATCTTGTGAATGCTGAAGGTGAGCGGTTTATGGAAAGATACGCGCCCAATGCCAAGGATCTGGCATCTCGTGATGTGGTTAGCCGTGCAATGACCATCGAGATCAGAGAAGGACGTGGTGTCGGAAAACTTGCTGATCATGTCCATTTGCATTTGGATCATTTGGATCCTGCTGTTCTCCACCAAAGATTGCCTGGGATTTCAGAATCTGCTCGGATTTTCGCTGGTGTAGACGTTACCAAAGCGCCCATACCTGTGTTGCCAACCGTGCACTATAATATGGGCGGTATTCCTACCAACTATCATGGTGAAGTGCTCAATCCTACTGCCGATAACCCTGATAACATCGTACCTGGGTTGATGGCCGTTGGCGAAGCTGCCTGTGTCTCCGTTCATGGGGCTAATCGGTTGGGTTCCAATTCATTGATTGACTTGGTTGTGTTCGGGCGTGCGGCTGGTCTGCGTGCTGCTGAAGTTGTTGACCCAGCATCAAATGTTGCACCCGTGACGGCACAAGCAGAAGATGTTGCACTCTCCAGGCTTGATCGTTTCCGCTATGCCGATGGTGATACGCCTACATCTGAATTACGCCTGCAGATGCAGAGAACAATGCAAAATAATTGCGCGGTATTCCGTTCTGGTGAGGTTCTTGAAGAGGGTAAAACTTTAATTTCTGAAGTTGTTGCTGGGGTTCCCCATGTGAAGGTTTCTGATAGATCTCTGATATGGAACACTGATCTCATGGAAACCTTGGAGTTTGATAACCTGCTTGTTCAATCTGTTGCCACCATGTTCTCAGCTGCGGAACGGAAAGAAAGTCGTGGAGCCCACGCACGTGAGGATTATCCCGATCGCGATGATGAAAATTGGATGAAGCATACATTGGCCTGGGTGAATGACAAGGGTGAAGTCCGTTTGGATTTCCGTGAAGTGCATAATTATACCTTGTCTAACGAAGTAAGTTACATTGCGCCCAAAGCGCGTGTGTACTGAGGGGAATAAAAGATGGTTGAATTTAATTTGCCAAAAAATTCTCAAGTGAAGCCTGGAAAGGTTTGGAACCAAGCTTCTGGAAATACAAGGGCATTCCAGGTTTACCGTTGGAATCCTGATGATGAGGCTAACCCGCAACTTGATACCTATCATGTTGACTTGGATGATTGTGGTCCTATGGTCTTGGATGCACTCATCAAAATTAAAATGATATTGACCCAACGCTTACATTCAGACGGTCTTGTCGTGAAGGTATATGCGGATCATGTGCAATGAATATCGATGGCACGAACACCTTGGCGTGCCTTAAGTCCATCGATGATGTACGCGGTGCGGTCAAGATTTATCCTTTGCCACATATGCCTGTTGTCAAAGATTTGGTGCCTGACCTCACAAATTTTTACGCCCAGCACGCATCTATTGAGCCATGGCTTCAAACAACATCGCCAGCGCCGCAAGATGAATGGAAACAGTCTCCGGAAGAACGAGAGCTGCTTGATGGGCTTTATGAATGTGTACTTTGTGCATGTTGTTCAACATCCTGTCCAAGCTATTGGTGGAATGGTGACAAGTATCTTGGCCCAGCCGTTTTGTTGCAGGCTTACCGCTGGATCATTGACAGCAGGGATGAGAACACAGGCGAACGTTTGGACCAGTTGGAAGATCCCTTCAGATTGTACCGTTGCCATACGATCATGAACTGCGCAAAGACATGCCCTAAAGGATTAAATCCAGCGAAAGCAATTGCCGAAATCAAGAAAATGCTTGCAGAGCGGCATATGTGAACATGAGACAGCCCCTACGCTGTAAGGGCTGTGATGAAAACATGAAACCCGGCCTATCTTGCAGATAAGCCGGTTTTTTTATTTCGCAGCACGTCTCTCTGCAATCATGCGGGCATGGTATTTTTGAAATGGCTCTTCGCCATTATAACCTCGGTCATGAACCCATTGGAACATATCTAAAACCATACCTTTAGAGAATGCACCTGGCATGATAGCCTTGGCTTGTGCCTGCAGATGGCGATCATCTCTCAATTCATCCATGGCTGGAAGAAAAATTATTGTTGGCGTGAACAGCGTTCCCCATTTGCGAACCATTTCTTTTTCAGGTCCCGTTTGGCCATCGAGATCAAGGACTTCTTTATCTCCAAACATATTGAGCTGTATCATCACATAATCACGGGTGATCGCATCACGTACTTGGTCTAGAGAAAGGACCTCCTCATGTAGTTTTTTGCAATAAATACAACCACGTTGTTCAATGATAATAGCAACACGTTTGTTTTGTTCCGCAGCTGTAGCGACATCATCCGCCAATTCCAAAAAGCTCTCCACGAACCATGGCTTGGTATGAAGCCCATCATCATTTAAGCTGGCAGACAAAACGAAGTTTGGGAAGCTTATGAGCAGCATGATGGCGATAAAAAATCTGTGAAACATGAATATCCCTCCTTTGAAAATGATGCGTTATCTTTTTTGTAGATGATACTATGAAATTCCGCCCTCTGCATCAAAAAGGTTGCAATTGCGAAGCAAGCTATTGCTCGGTAACAACAGTCATCTCTTCTTAATGATCGGAGCGAGACATATGAATTCTGTGATGGCAGCTTACCAACAAAAATTTATCAATGTCGCTGATAACGATTCAGGTCCACTCATAGAAGATCCTGGGCAACATGCTTTGGCGAAGCGGATGGATGAGCTTCTCGAAGCCTGTGAGAATGCCTCAAGTTCCAAAAGTTTGTGGTCGCGGTTTGTGAAAAAGCAGCCACCTTTGATAAAAGGGCTCTACATCCATGGCCCAGTTGGTCGAGGCAAGTCCATGATGATGAACTTACTTGTGTCGGTAGCCGGTACAGGGGTGCGTAGGCTACATTACGCGCAATGGACATCTCAACTTCATGCCCTCATGACAGAGGCACGAGCACAAGGTTTAGATCCAGTGAAGCATGTTGTGCAAAAATTTTCCGAAGGCACAAGGCTGGTGTGCGTGGATGAATTAGAAATCAGAGATATCACTGATGCCATGCTGTTATCTAGGGTAATGCAAGGTCTTTTTGAGGAAGGCCTTATTCTTGTTTCAACAAGCAATACCGCACCAGACGACCTCTATAAGGATGGTTTGAACAGAGCACTTTTCTTGCCATTTGTTGAGGCTATCAAGCAGCATTGTGATGTGGTTACCCTCGATTATGGTGAAGATTACCGGCGCCGCCACTTAACTGAGGCGGGGGTCTGGCAGCAAAGGGTTTCAGAACAAGCAAATTCTTCCTATGAAGCATTATGGCAGGATTGGGCTAAGGTTCATGACGTCTCAGAACATGACTTATCTATTCAAGGGCGGACGCTTACAGTTACGCAAGCTGGACCAGCATTGCGCTGTCCCGCCCGGCGTTTGTTTCAAGAAAACCGAGGGTCTTCTGATTACACCGCGCTTGCCCGAGGAGGAAAGGTCCTATTTCTCGACGAACTCATGCCTTTTTCTATGCCAGATCAAGCAAGGCGGTTTGTATTGGCAGTGGATGTCTTTTATGAGTTAGGACTTGTTTTGGTTGTTGATGCGCTTGTCCCCCCAGCAGATCTATTTCAAGATCAACAGAATTTGGGGTTTGCGCGAACATTATCACGATTGCAAGAGATGCAGTCTGAACAATGGGTTGCAAAACTGGGCTAACCTTCGGTTCGGCTGGTACCTGAGGCGATGACCTTCCGCCTGATTTCGCGGGTTTCTCGAAAAAGTTTTTCTAGGCCATCTGCATCTTCAAAACGTATCATACGTTGAACGGCGACAAGGTCTTCCACAAAACGTGCCAGCATCTCCAAAACAGCTTCACGATTGTGTAAAAAGACGTCCCGCCACATAATAGGATCGGATCCAGCTAAACGTGTAAAACTATCAAAGCCACCAGCAGAATATTTGATCACCTCAGACGCGGTCACTTGCTCTAAGTGATCTGCGGTCCCAACGGTTGAAAAAGCCACAAGATGCGGAATATGGCTGGTAATGGCCATAACCAAGTCATGGCGTTCGGCGTCCATGATTTCTACCAAAGAACCAAGTTGTGCCCATAAGTTACAAATAATGTCCACAGCTTCTTGATCGGCCGAAGGGGTGGGGAGACGATACACCATCTGTTTTCAAACAAATGTGCAAAGCCGTGTTCGGGGCCTGATTTTTCTGTACCGGCAATAGGATGCGCAGGGACGGGCCGTAAATCTTTGCGAAGTTGCTGAAAACTGTTCGCAACGCTGCTTTTTACAGAGCCAACATCAGACAGGATACATGCTATCGGCGCATGATCATTAATAAGTGGAACCAAATCAGCGAATGTTCCCACTGGCGTTGCCAGAATGATCAAATCAGCACTTTTGATGGCATCAGCAAACGCATCATGAACATAATGTCCCAGTTGATGTGCTCGCAAGGATGCTCTCACGTCACCTGTCGCATCATAAAGGTGCGTTGTATGGGGTGTTTTTTGTCGTATGGCACGGTCTAGTGATGATCCGATTAGCCCGACACCGATGATGGCGATATTCATCCCTGAAGCCAAGATTCTAATACCTCGCAAACCAATTTCATATCCTCTGAAGTACCCATAGAGATACGCAAACCTTCTGGGATTCCATATCCGGCTATACGTCTTGTGATGATGCCATCTGAACGGAATCTTTCATCAAGATTTTGAGCTTGATCTGCATCGGCGAGTAAGACGGTGACAAAATTACCTCCTGAGGGGATATAGCGGAGCTGGTGTTCTGTCAAAAATTGGCAAAATTCATCCTTCGTACGATTGCTTGTTACAACTTGCTGGCGCCACCAGGACGTATCAGCAATTCCCGCTGCTGCAGCTGCAAGACCGACCGCAGATACATTGAAAGGTCCTCTTATCTTATTCAATGTGGTAACAATATCGACTGATGCTGCGCCCCAGCCAACACGAAGTCCACCCAAGCCGTGGACTTTAGAACATGTGCCTGTCACAGCAACATTGGGATGACTTGTCACATATTGATAACCAGGATCATAACGATCTTCAGCTTCCAAATATTCGGCATAGGCGCCATCAAGAACAAGGAGGATATGGGGGGGGAGTCGGTCGATGAGGTATGCTATTTCGTCACGATCCAACCATGTGCCTGTAGGATTGTTGGGGTTTGCTAGAAACACCGCGGAGGTTTTTTCGTTAATGGCGTCCAATATGGATGAAACATCAGCCCGAAAAGCCTTTTCTGCGACAGCAACAGGATGAACACCACCGCCAAGTGCATAAATATGATACATTGCAAATGCATGTGTGGTGTGAACAATCTCGCTATCCGCAGGACAAAATCCCTTAATAAAAAGAGAAATGACTTCATCGGACCCCGCGCCACAGATGATTTGGTCTACTGGCAAGCCATAAGTTTTTGATATTGCTTGGCGTAATTCTAGATGACCTCCATCAGGGTATAGTTCTGGATGTTCCATAGCCCTAAGACCGGCGGCTTTTGCTGCTGGTGAGCAGCCAAAAGGAGATTCATTAGAGGAAAGCTTGATAACACGCTCCGTGTCTAATGTGCTGTCGCCACCTTTGTAAGGTTTGATTGATTGAATGGTCTCTAAAGTTATGGGGCGTGTTGGTGTCACCCTAACCTCCTACAAAAACGTTAACGTGGAAAATGCCAATCTGTGTAACCCATGTCGTTAACCGGATGAAGATGGACTGTCTACGCGATCAGGCATTTGATGAACATAGAGATCTCTTTGTGGGTATGGAATTTTTATTTTATGCTGTGCGAAAAGCTTGTTGATCTCGAAGCGCAGGTCTGAGGCCACGCCAAGGCTGTTGGAGTAGTCTAGAATGAAGCAGCGTAGAGAAAAATTGAGACTGGACTCAGCAAAATCAACGAAAAACACAGATGGTTGAGGCAACGGCTGTACCAAAGGATGGTTGTGAGCAACTTGAAGTAAGAGATCACGTACCTGCTCAGGGTCGCTATCATAAGCCACACCAATATTGACAATCACCCGGCCTTGTTTGGACTTGTAAAACCAATTTACAACAGGTTGAGAGATCAGTTCCGCGTTGGGAATGATGACAGATGATCTGTCAAAAGTTGTGATCTCTGTTGCACGTACATTAACCTTTTGGACGTATCCTTCGTAATTTCCAGCAACAATCCAGTCTCCTACTTTAATGGGCCGTTCTGCGAGCAATATCAAACCAGAAACAAAGTTATTAACGATATTTTGTAGGCCAAAACCAATGCCAACCGTGAGCGCAGAAGCAATCAATGCAAAGCTCGATAAATTGATTCCAGAATAACTCAACGCAAGCAAAAACGCGATAATATAACCTACATAGCCGACAGTTTGCCTGAGAGAGTCTTGTGCTGAGCGATCAAGAGGCGTGCGCGGAAGCACATTATTGCCAAGAAACTGTTTCAGGCTATTGGTCAATGCTATCACCAGCATAAAGATGGCAAATCCAATAAAAATTGACAGCAATGAGATTTGATAGCCCGCGATATTGACCCCTACAATCATATCGCTAATCACGGCAGCTAGGTATTCCCCAGGTCCTCCATATAAGCGTGAGACACCAAGGGAGACCAAGGTAATCAAGATGATATCAGCAAGAAGGACAAAAAGCTGCCATGTGCCAGATGATGCCGCAAACTTTGGAGAATTTTGGCCTATTCTCCCCACAATCCATGACGAGCCATCATGCACAAAGTGATACAAAATAGCTAAGATGGAAAGGAGTATCACGCTGTCCAAAATGGTTGCTGATACATTGGGAAGTCCAGCCAACACCAAGATGATAGACGCAAGTCCTAGGGCTTGAACAAAAAACTTAAGAAACAAATGGGAAAGAGATGGAATGGGCTGTTCTTCTTGTGTCGTTGTTTTTGTGGTTATCCACGCAAGACTCATCAGGGATATGCCTGCTGCACAGATAAGAAAACCTCTGGGAAGAGAGGCTGCAGAAATGTCGAGATTTAAAAGGTTAGTGTATCACCAGCGATATTGCCAACAGCCAACAAGGCAACCGTAAGGCTGGCGCGGGCATAAATCTTTTTTCTGTTCACATTTTGAAAAATTGTTGGTGAAAAATTTTCAATGTCAGGAGCAATGTAACTGCGCAAAATACCAGTTGCAAAATGAGCTAAGACGATTGTCCATAATATGCTTGCGACCAAGTCTTGCCCTTGTAAATTGAAGCCTTGGATGTTTTGTAGCAGCAAGAGTCCTATTTGATGTATCAACAGTACAGGCACCGTGCGAACCCCGAGCAATGCCAATTGATAGGGTATCTTCACATTACTGCTTGAAAGTTGAGTCAAGCTTTGAACAGTGCGCACCATGGCGCGGTTGCCAACATAAGTTGCAAGCATCAAGACGAACAGTATGGCGACGATAGCCATCGCAGGGTAAGTCTCGGTCATGATTTTTGTATCAGGGATTTGGCTCCAGACTTGTGGGTCGAGTGACCAGAACGCTTTCGAGAATGCGTGGGGTTGCTCATCTAATAAATACCCCATGAAAGCCCCATATTCTTGCGCTGAAATTTCTTCCCTTGTTTGCTGAAGTTGGACGATCGCAAGTTTCATGCGCGAGATATTGGATTTCAACAATGCTGCCTGATTGCTCAGCTCATTGCGTTCAGCCATCAATGCCGTGATAGCTTCTGTTTTCTTACTGTCGGTTGCATCATCAGTTTTGGGAGGCTCCCCTAAAGCTGAGAGCTTGGCTTCAACAAGAGATAGCTGTTGTTCTGCTTCCGTTTTTTGCGCAGTAATTTTTTCAATGACGTTGTTAAGATCTTTTTTAAGTGCTGCTACGGAGCTGCTCGGATTCATACCATTAGCGGCAAGGTAATTGAGTCGCCACCCAACAGAAGATGCCTCTATGGGACTTGACCATTTTTGAGGCTCATTTGCCCATGACTGTGGCGTGTTGTGCCACAGGAACAAAAAGGTAAAAAGCAGACTAATTTTTACAAGTATTTTATGTGTTTTCATCTTATCCTCAAGTACGGCTTGTCAGCTTCCGAGAGTCCAGTTAAGCCTACCCCATCAATACAAGCAGCATATCGCTGTACGCAAGCATGGATCATAAGGAGTTTCGCATGTCACGACCCAGAATTGCATTGATTGGATCAGGGCAAATTGGTGGTACACTTGCCCATCTCATTGGGTTAAAAGAACTTGGAGACGTCGTTTTGTTTGATATCCAAGAAGGTGTCCCACAAGGTAAAGCGCTCGATCTGGCACAATCTTCGCCTGTAGACGGCTTTGATAGCAACCTTACCGGCGCTAATGATTACGAAGCCATTGCTGGTGCAGACGTGGTTATTGTGACGGCAGGGGTTCCGCGCAAACCGGGTATGAGCCGAGATGATCTCTTAGGGATCAATTTAAGTGTCATGGAAGCCGTAGGCCAAGGCATCAAACAATATTGCCCTGATGCATTCGTTATATGTATCACCAATCCTTTGGATGCCATGGTGTGGGCGTTGCGTGAGTTTTCAGGCTTACCGCATCAAAAAGTTGTCGGTATGGCTGGGGTTCTTGATTCTGCGCGCTTTAGACTTTTTCTTGCCGAAGAGTTTAACGTTTCTGTTGAAGATGTTACCGCGTTTGTTCTTGGTGGTCATGGCGATACAATGGTGCCTTTAACCAGATATTCAACAGTGGCAGGTATTCCCTTGCCAGATCTCGTGGCCATGGGATGGACCACTCAGGAAAGGCTAGATTCGATCGTCCAGCGTACCCGCGATGGCGGTGCTGAGATCGTTTCTTTGTTAAAAACTGGTTCAGCCTTCTATGCACCCGCAGCTTCCGCGGTTGCCATGGCCGAAAGCTACTTGAAGGACAAAAAGCGTGTCTTGCCATGCGCAGCTCATCTTCAAGGTCAGTATGGGCAGGATGACTTGTATGTTGGTGTTCCGGTTGTGATTGGCGCAGCAGGTGTTGAGCGGGTTGTTGAAATCACACTCAATGCTGATGAACAAGCCATGTTTGACCGTTCAGTTGAAGCTGTACAAGGATTGTTGGAAGCTTGCCGAGGTATCAAACCAGAGCTTGCATGAAAAAGGCGGCTTTAAGCCGCCTTTTGTTTTAGAACCATGATGTGAGTAGTATATTTTGATCACGAAGAAAAAGGACGAAAGAGCTCATGAACATTCACGAACATCAAGCCAAAGAACTTTTGGGTTCCTTTGGTGTCCCTGTGCCCAAGGGAAAAGCTGTCTATTCCGCCGAAGAAGCGCGCGCTGCGGCAGAGGAACTCGGAGGCCCAGTTTGGGTCGTTAAGGCTCAAATTCATGCCGGCGGTCGTGGCAAAGGCGGCGGTGTCAAAGTCGTGCGTTCAGTCGACGAAGTCGTTGCTGAATTTGAGAGAATGATGGGCATGACATTGGTTACCCATCAAACAGGTCCAGAGGGCAAACTCGTTCAGCGTGTCTATATTGAAGAGGGTTCCGCAATTGCGCGCGAGCTATACTTATCTGCACTTGTTGACCGTGCCACATCCCGTATTTCATTTATTGTTTCGACAGAAGGTGGAATGGATATTGAAGAGGTGGCTGCGTCCACTCCCGAAAAAATCCTTACCCTCGATATAGATCCGGCAATGGGTTATCAACCATTTCATGGTCGGAAGGTTGCATCTGAGCTCGGTTTGAGTGGCGCTCAGGTTAAGCAATGTGTCAAACTCATGGGCGCAATTTATGACTGTTTTGTCCAAAAAGATGCGAGTTTGTTGGAAATAAATCCCCTGGTTGTCACAGAAGCTGGAGATTTGGTTTGTCTTGATGCAAAAATGAATTTTGACACCAATGGTCTTTACAGGCAGCCTGAGATTATGTCCTTCCGTGACTTGAGCGAAGAAGACCCAGCAGAGGTTGTGGCCTCAGAACATGAATTAAACTACGTGAAGTTGGATGGCACCATCGGGTGTATGGTGAACGGAGCCGGCCTGGCCATGGCAACAATGGATATCATTAAGCTGTATGGCGCAGAACCTGCAAATTTCCTTGATGTTGGTGGTAGTGCAACCAAAGAGCGTGTCACAGAAGCCTTTAAAATCATTTTATCCGATAAAAATGTTGAAGGTATTTTGGTGAATATCTTCGGTGGCATCATGCGTTGTGATATCATCGCTGACGGGGTTATCGCAGCGGCACGTACGTTGGATTTGAATGTACCTCTGGTGGTACGTTTGGAGGGGACCAATGTAGAACTTGGGAAGCAAATGATGGCCGAATCTGGGTTGGCTATTATTCCTGCAGACAATCTTGCTGATGCGGCTAAAAAGGTCGTTGAAGCCGTAAAAGGAGCATGAATTATGGCTGTTTTGGTCAACAAAGATACCCGTGTAATTTGCCAAGGGTTCACGGGATCTCAAGGAACATTTCATTCTGAGCAAGCCATTGCGTATGGCACCAAAATGGTTGGTGGGGTTACACCAGGCAAGGGTGGATCAAAGCATCTTGATTTGCCTGTATTTGACACTGTTCATGAAGCACGCGCTGAAACTGAAGCCAATGCGTCAGTGATATATGTGCCACCACCTTTTGCTGCAGATGCTATTTGCGAAGCCATAGATGCGGGCATCGAACTGGTTGTTTGTATCACTGAGGGAATTCCTGTTGTCGATATGATCCGTGTGAAACGCGCACTGACAGGGTCAAATAGTCGTCTTATAGGCCCTAACTGCCCAGGTGTTATCACGCCAGGTGAGTGTAAGATTGGTATTATGCCAGGGCACATCCATAAGAGGGGTAACGTAGGAATTGTCTCGCGTTCTGGAACGCTTACATATGAGGCTGTGGCGCAAACAACTGCTGCAGGCTTGGGTCAATCTACTTGTATTGGTATTGGGGGTGCCCCGGTAAATGGAACCAATTTTATTGATGCACTTGATCTATTCCTACATGACGATGAAACCCAATCCATCATTATGATTGGAGAAATTGGTGGGTCAGCTGAAGAAGAGGCTGCTGCCTTTTTGAAAGCGTCTCCGATCAAGAAGCCAATGGTAGGATTTATCGCTGGTGCTACGGCTCCTCCTGGCCGTCGTATGGGGCATGCTGGTGCTATTATTGCAGGTGGTAAAGGTGATGCTGGCTCAAAACAAGCAGCGATGCGTGATGCTGGAATCCGGGTTGCGGACTCGCCTGCCGCATTAGGTGAAACATTGGTTGCCTTGCTTGCAGATAGAGCATGAGCCATTTGTAGCTTTGATGATGGCCGCGGCGGGTTGTCCCGCCGCGAGGTCTAGACTTTTTGCCTGGTACATCGGCATAGTAAAATAGAAAATTACCTTGGGGATCAGCAGGATAGCTGGAAGCATAGTGATGGATAATGATCTAACGAATAGCGATTTACTCAACACCAGTTTTCTAGATGGAGCAAATGCAACTTATTTGCAAAAGTTGCAGGATCAGTATCAACAAAACCCACATTCTGTAGATCCAGAAGTTCAAGCATTTTTCGAAAAGTTGGGTGACAGTGCAGATGATGTGCATCATGCGGCTGATGCGGCACCTTGGCGACGTAAAGATGCGGTGGTTCGGGGTGACACGTCTTTGTTGGCCGACCTAGGTGACTTTGCGGCCATAGAACAAGTCATTGAGCAAAAAATCGCTGCACGTGAACCTGCGAAAAATGTACAAGATATTCGTGCACAGGTTCTGGATTCTATTCGAGCCATCATGATGATTCGTGCATACCGCGTCCGTGGCCATTTTAAGGCAAAGCTTGACCCTCTAGGCCTTGAGCAAGAGGGGCAGCATGAAGAGCTTATGCCCTCAAGCTATGGATTTGGCCCTGAGGACATGGATCGGGAGATTTATCTTGATTTTGTCCTAGGGTTGGAGACTGCCACAATTAATGAAATGGTGGCATTGCTTGAGCGTACCTACTGCTCAACACTTGGTGTTGAGTTCATGCATATTTCTGATCCTGCTCAAAAGGCATGGATTCAAGAACGTATTGAAGGGCGAGATAAGGAAATACATTTTACGCCCGAAGGAAAAAAAGCCATCTTGAACAAGCTTGTCGAGGCGGAGGGCTTTGAAAAGTTTTTGCATGTTAAATATACGGGCACAAAACGTTTTGGTCTCGATGGTGGGGAGGCATTGATACCTGCTTTAGAGCAAATCATCAAACGAGGTGGAAACTTAGGTGTTCGTGAAGTTGTTCTGGGCATGCCGCATAGAGGACGTTTGAATGTGCTCGCGAATGTCATGGGCAAACCATACCGCGCCATCTTGAATGAGTTTCAAGGAGGGTCATTCAAGCCAGAAGAAATTGGTGGCTCTGGAGATGTAAAATACCATTTGGGTAGTTCATCAGATCGTGAATTTGATGGCAATGTTGTGCACCTGTCACTTGCCGCCAATCCTTCCCACTTGGAAGCTGTTGATCCTGTGGTTTTAGGTAAAGCGCGGGCCAAACAAGATCGGTATGAGCGAGATAGGAGTAAGGTGATTCCAGTGCTCATGCATGGGGATGCGGCATTTGCTGGTCAGGGAATTGTTGCGGAATGTCTTGGGCTATCAGGGCTAGCTGGTTACAAATCAGGCGGAACAATTCATTTGATCGTAAATAATCAAATAGGTTTTACCACCGCACCCAAATATTCCCGTTCATCGCGCTATCCATGTGATGTTGCGAAGATGGTCGATGCTCCTATCTTTCACGTCAATGGTGATGATCCAGAGGCTGTTGTGCATGCCGCTAAAGTGGCCACAGAATTCCGGCAGCAATTTGGTAAAGATGTAGTTGTAGATATGTTTTGTTATCGCCGTTTTGGGCATAACGAGGGTGATGAGCCGAGCTTCACGCAACCTATCATGTATAGAAAAATTCGTCGGCAACCAACAACAGCTGAAATTTATGGTTCGCGGCTTGTTGCAGAGGGCCTGATCAGTGAAACAGAACTGAGTGCAACCAAAGAGGCATTTCAAGATTTGATGGCTGCAGAATTTGATGCTGCTCAAGGTTACAGGCCTAACGCTGCAGATTGGTTGCAGGGAAAGTGGAAGAAAATGCGGGTTGCCGAAGATGGTGACCGTAGGGGTCATACACCTGTTGATCTGGAGAATCTCAAGAGTCTGGGGCGTAGTCTGACAGCTATCCCAGATGGCTTTGAGGCGCACCGCACTGTCAAAAGGCTGCTTGAAGCCAAGAAACGAATGTTTGAAACAGAAGAAGGTTTTGATTGGGCAACGGCTGAGGCGTTAGCTTTCGCGACCTTGCTAGATGAGGGTTTTAACGTGCGGTTATCAGGACAAGATAGCTGTCGTGGAACCTTCTCCCAACGGCATTCCAAGTTGGTAGATCAAAATACAGAGGAAGATTATTTTCCACTTGCGCATTTGCATGACAAGCAGGGGCGTTTTGAAGTGATTGACTCCATGCTCTCGGAATATGCAGTGCTAGGTTTCGAATATGGATATTCTTGGGAAGAGCCTAACTCCTTAACCATGTGGGAGGCGCAATTTGGCGATTTTGCCAATGGTGCCCAAGTCATTGTTGACCAATTTGTCGCTTCTGCGGAAACCAAGTGGTTGCGGATGTCCGGGCTGGTTATGCTGTTACCTCATGGTTATGAAGGACAAGGACCAGAACATTCTTCTGCGCGTTTGGAACGATATTTACAGATGTGCGCTGAAGATAACATTCAGGTCGCAAATTGTACCACACCTGCTAATTATTTTCACATTTTGCGCCGACAAATGATGCGTGACTTTAGAAAGCCGCTTGTTTTGATGACGCCCAAAAGTCTTCTTAGGCACCGTAGATGTACATCAACATTACAAGAAATGGGACCTGGAACGTCTTTCCATCGGTTGCTTGATGATGATGCCCAAAGGGGCCAGTCATCAACAAAGTTGGTCGCCGACAAAAAAATAAAGCGTCTGGTTCTCTGTACTGGTAAGGTCTATTATGATCTGTTAGAGGCGCGAGAAGCAGCCAATATTGATGATGTCTATTTGTTACGGGTCGAGCAGCTTTATCCGGTTCCGACCATAGCGTTGCAAAAAGAACTGGCTCGGTTTCCAGATGCTGAGGTGATTTGGTGTCAAGAGGAGCCAAAAAATATGGGTGCATGGAGCTTCATTGATCCCTACTTAGAGGAATGTCTTGCTGACGTGAAGCATGCATGTGCACGTGCTAAGTTTGTGGGGCGCAAGGCATCTGCATCCACAGCAACAGGTTTGTTATCTGTTCATAAACTAGAGCAAGAAGCGCTTGTTTCAGAAGCTCTGGGCCTTAAAAATTAAAGATTGATCGCCAGGGATATTGGAGAAAAAATATGGCAGTCGAAATTCGCGTACCTGTGATGGGTGAGTCTGTAAGCGAAGGAAATATCAGCCAATGGTTGAAAAAGCCTGGGGAAATGGTTGCAGTAGATGAACCACTGGTAGAAATTGAAACGGACAAAGTTGCGGTTGAGGTCCCATCTCCTGTCGCAGGGGTGCTGGTTGAAATACTCGCCCAAGAAGGCGATACCGTCGAAATTGATGCTCTCTTGGCAACCATTGATGAGTCGGGCACCGCGTCTGTCGCGCAAGCCGCACCGAAGACTGATAACGCCTCGTCTTCAGTTTCAGCTCCTAAAATAGCAGAACAGCCTGGTGCCCAAGAAACCAAAGCGAGTCCAGCTGCACGCAAACATGCAGCTGATAACAACATCGATGTAGCGAATGTTACAGGCAGTGGGCGCGATGGGCGTGTGATGAAGCCCGATGTTTTGTCAGCGGTAGAAAAGATAGCTTCTGGTATAACGCCATCACCCGCTGTAACACCCGTGGCTCAGAATTCTGCTTCACGGCCGGAAGCCGCCCGCGAAGATCGTGTGAAAATGACACGGTTACGCGCGACGATCGCCAAGCGTTTGAAAGATGCCCAAAATACTGCTGCTATTTTGACAACCTTCAATGAGGTAGATCTTGGCGAAATCATGGCGCTGCGTTCGACCATGAAAGATGAGTTTGAGAAGCGTCATGGGGCGCGACTCGGATTTATGGGCTTTTTTGTCAAAGCCGCTATTGCTGCGTTGAGAGAAATCCCAGCTGTTAATGCTGAGATCGAAGGCCAAGAGAT
The DNA here is from genome assembly GCA_038131935.1 of Alphaproteobacteria bacterium. Taxonomy (GTDB): domain Bacteria; phylum Pseudomonadota; class Alphaproteobacteria; order UBA8317; family UBA8317; genus UBA8317. The sequence continues at coordinate 19,192 of JAYPQH010000014.1, forward strand.
TGTTTACAAAAATTACTACAATATTGGTGTTGCGGTAGGCACGCCACAAGGCCTCGTGGTACCAGTGTTACGTGACGCTGATAAGATGACTCTAGGCGATGTAGAAAATACGATCGCGGCCTACGGACGCGCGGCACGCGATGGCAAACTATCGATTGCAGATATGCAAGGTGGTACATTCACGATTTCTAATGGAGGCGTTTATGGCTCTTTAATGTCCACGCCCATCATCAATCCTCCTCAATCTGCTATCTTGGGTATGCATAAGATCCAGCAACGTCCAATGGCGGTTAATGGGCAGGTAGAGATACGACCTATGATGTATCTGGCGCTGTCTTATGATCATAGGATCATTGATGGTAAGGAAGCCGTAACATTTTTGGTCCGCATGAAGGACATGCTTGAAGATCCTAGGCGGATGCTTCTTGATCTGTAATCATCGATAGAGAGGAACAAAGAGTAATGGCACAAGTATTTGACCTTGCTGTTATTGGCGGTGGACCAGGCGGATATGTGGCGGCGATAAGAGCTGCCCAGCTTGGTTTGAAGGTAGCATGTATTGATAAAAGAGGTCGCTATGGTGGAACCTGCCTTAATGTTGGTTGTATCCCCTCGAAAGCTCTGCTGCATACCTCAGAGCTTTTCCATGCAAGCCAGCATGAATTCGCTCATTTGGGAATAAATGTGAAACCTTCTCTCAATATCGACCAAATGATGGGGCACAAAACCCAAAAGGTTGATGAGCTGACGAAAGGCATCGATTTTCTTTTAAAAAAGAACAAGGTGACTCCCTTTGCTGCAGCTGCAAGGTTCGTGGATGAGCATCACCTTGAACTTACCTCAGATGATGGCTCTACCTCTACAATAGAGGCCAAGAACATACTGATTGCTACAGGGTCTGCCCCAGCGCCATTGCCTGATGTGGCTTTTGACGAGGAGGTTATTGTTTCATCTACAGGTGCGCTATCTTTATCTTCGGTTCCCCAAAAAATGGTGGTCGTAGGTGCTGGTTATATTGGTCTTGAATTAGGGTCTGTTTGGCAAAGGTTGGGAAGCGATGTCACAGTTGTGGAGTTTCTTGATCGGGTTACCCCTGGTATGGATGGAGAAATATCCAAACAGTTTCAGAAAGTTCTTGCCAAGCAGGGTATGAAATTTTCAATGGCAACAAAAGTAATATCCGTAGCGCGTGAAGGTGATAAAGCCAAAGTTGTTGTGCAGCCTCGGGATGGAGGTGAAGAGCAGATACTTAAGCCTGATGTTGTGCTCATTTCTATCGGCCGTATCCCCTATACAGAAGGTCTTGGGCTGGAAACTGTTGGGGTGGCTTGTGATGAAAAAGGCCGGATCAAGACAAATGGGCATCTGGTGACGAATATACCGCATATTTATGCTATTGGTGATGTCATCGATGGTCCTATGCTTGCGCATAAAGCTGAGGAAGAAGGTGTTGCGGTGGCAGAGCAGCTTGCCGGTCAATCTGGTCATGTCAATTATAACGTTATCCCGGGGGTGGTTTACACCTCACCAGAGGTCGCGACGGTTGGTCGTACTGAGGAGCAACTGAAGGCTGATAACGTGGACTACAAAGTCGGAAAGTTTCCGTTTGCAGCCAACTCACGAGCCAAGATTAATCATGGTGGTGAAGGTTTTGTCAAAATACTCGCAGATGCAAAGACAGATGAAATTCTAGGTGTTCATATGATGGGGCCTGATGTTGGCACCATGATTGGTGAATTGGCGTTAGCTATGGAGTTTGGTGCTTCAGCAGAAGACGTTGCACGTACATGTCATGCCCATCCCACATTGAGTGAAGCTATTAAGGAAGCTGCGTTGGCCGTGGATGCACGTGCCATTCATGCATGATCTTTTAGCCCTCCACTGGTTTGGTACGTCCTCTTGGGTGGAATGTTGCTAAAGCGTGTCGTTTGTTGGTCATGTCAACATGGGTATATATTTGTGTGGCGGCCAGGCTTTCATGGCCGAGCAATTGCTGAATTTTGCGTAAGTCGCCACCTGAATGTAACAACGCCGTAGCGAAACTGTGGCGTAGAGCGTGGGGGGTAATGTCGTCAGAGAGGCCGAGCAGAATACGAGCATTCTCGACAAGACGTTGTGGAATGCGTGGGTTTAGTCTTTTGCCACGTTTGCCTAAGAAAATGGGATCGCGAGGATGGGTGCCCCAAACGGTTGTCTGGCACAATTTTTCATACAATTGTTGGCTCAGGGGAAGGCAAGGAACAAGGCGATCTTTTTGACCTTTTCCTCGCACATGGATTTGATGTCGACCCCAATCAATATGGTCCAGTCCAAGGGCTTCAGAAATGCGCAGGCCCGATCCAAGCAACAAACTTATCAATAGGGCGTCACGAATGGCAACCCAATCATCAAGTTGGGAGAAAATACCCATGAACAGTTTTATTTGCTCACTATTCAGGGCCCTTGGCAATGGTTGGGGTAATCGCGGTCGGTCCAGATGGTCAGCGGGGTTGGTTTGGATAATATTCTCTGCATGTAGATAGGCGAAGAAATTATTAATTACGCTGAGTTTTACGGAGATTGTTCTCGCGCCCCATCCCTTTTGTCGGCCATGCGAAAGAAAGGCACGCAACTGATCGGCTGTTATTCGCTCAAATTTTTCATGTCCGTGCTCGCTGTTATGTATCCAGCGCAACAGTTGGGTGACAGTTGTGACATATGTATTCAGGCTATGCTGAGAAAGTCCGGCCGCGGCAAGGTGCCGCTGCCAGCTTTCAAGTACAGATACATATTCCAGCGGTGGGATGAAATCAGAGTTCTTGGCCACCAGCACGTTGCCAATCATCTAAGAATTGTTCGAGACCTGCCTGGGTAAGCGGGTGGTGTAATAGTGCATCAAACAGCTTTGGCGGTATGGTGACAATATGTGCTCCCGCCTTCGCGGCGCCGAGAACATGCTCCGTATGTCTAATGGACGCTGCGAGGACCTCTGTTTGCATGTCATGAAGGTCAAACAGCTCTGCAATGTCTTGAATGAGGTCCATTCCATGGAGGCCAATATCATCAAGTCGACCAACAAAAGGTGAAACAAATGTAGCACCTGCTCGCGCTGCCATCATGGCTTGCATTGGTGAAAAACATAGGGTGACATTCACCATAATACCTTGTTGGGATAAGGTATGGCAGGCTGTGAGACCATCCTTTGTTAAGGGAAGTTTTACGGCAACATGATCTGCGATTTCAGCGAGAAGCCGGCCCTGGCGCACCATGTTTTCGGTATCAACCGCGGTAACCTCAGCACTTACCGGCCCATCAATAATATCGCAAATTTCTGCAATAACATCAGTAATACGGCGACCTGTCTTTGCAATAAGTGATGGGTTTGTGGTTACGCCATCAAGGCGGTGGGTCTTATGAAGTTCGCGGATGAGTTCAACATCAGCTGTATCGGCAAAAAATTGCATGGATAATATCCTTCTGTCATATCAAATAGGGCCAAGGTCTTGCTCCTACTACATAATAGGTTGACCTTATACTGTCACGGTTAAGGTTGTTAGATGAAGATTATTGATGTTGCTGTTGGTCAAGCCATTGATCGATTGAGTTATCGGGCACCTGAGGCGTGCATGCCTGGCGCATTGGTTCAGGTTCCGCTGGGTAAAAAAACAGTTGATGGCATTGTATTGGGACCAGCTTCTCATACATTGGCTGAGGAAAGGCTGAAGGATATTGTTGCTACATACCCTCACCCATTATTGCCCTATGAAGAAATTCTTCTTTTAGATTGGCTGTCTTATTATTATCTATCCGACATTGGTCTTTTTGTGCGCATCATGTTGCGTGGTCATCGAGACTTTTTAAAAGCTAAGCCGCCACGACAGATTGTTTATGGGTCAGCTTCGTGCCAAAGACATTCTTCTCAGAGAGAGCGGGTTTGGAGTCTATTGTCTGAACCTTTCGGGTCAGTGCGTGCTTTGGCGAAAAGAGCTGATGTGTCAGAAGGCTTAATACGTCAAATGCTTCAAGATTCTGAGCTTGTTTGGGAAGAAAAAAATCCATTTGTTTCAGATCATAAGGATGATGCTCTTTATCATCTTTCTGCACCAGCACTGAATTTTGGTCAAAAAAAGGTGCTAGATGCTATCTTATGTAATCCTTCCTGGGGTGGGCAGTTTCAGCAGGAGTTGCTGCATGGCGTGACAGGATCAGGGAAAACCCTCATCTATGCGCATCTAACGCTGCGGATGTTACAGCGTGGACGTCAAATTCTTGTTATGGCGCCTGAAATTGCATTGGCGCAGGCTCTGGTTGATCGTTTTGCAGCTATGATCAAATCTGATCAACAACCTGTGGCTATTCATCTATGGCATGGTGGTATGTCGCCCGCAAATCGAGCAGAAGTATGGGCTGCAGTGCAATCACGAAAGCCTTTGGTGCTTATTGGGGTGCGGTCAGCTTGCCTTGTTCCCATGCCAAATCTTGGCTTGATAATCGTGGATGAGGAGCATGACCAAGGGTATAAACAAGATGACCCTCCCCGCTATCATGCGCGCGATGTAAGCATCAAGAAAGCTCAGCTCTATAAGATTCCTATTTTAATTGGCTCTGCCACACCAACAATTGAAAGCCTTTATTCCATGTCGGTACGTGGGGGCGTCTATCACTTGAATAATCGCGTTGATGGGCTTCAGCCAATACGCCCAGAATTGATTGATATGAGAATAGACAAGCCATTGTCAGGTGGGGTGTTGTCTGAGCCTCTATGTAACGCCATAGGGGTACATCTGGAACGCCGTGAACAAGTTTTGTTATTCATCAACCGCCGTGGATATGCTCCTGTGATGACATGTGGTTCCTGCGGTCAAAAACCAATCTGTACTGCATGCGACATGCGCATGATACCTCATCGGCAAACAGGGAGGCTGCTTTGCCACTGGTGCGGGCATCATGTTGAGATTCCAAAGTTCTGTACAGGCTGTGGTCAAGATGAATGGCTTTTTTTTGGGGTAGGTATTGAGAGACTTGAGGAGGAAGTGAGGAGCAGATTCCCCGATGCGAATATAGCTATGGCTTCGAGTGATATTTTAGATACAGCAAAGAAAAGTCAGCGGCTTTGGCAGGACATGCAGCATGGTGACATTGATATTTTGTTGGGAACGCAGATGGCGACCAAAGGTCATGATATACCAAACCTTACCTTGGTGGGGTTGTAGACGGTGATCCTGACCATGAAGCTACTGATCCTAGGGCGCGAGAACGGTTGTATCAGGTTTAGAGCAAGTGGCGGAAGGCAGAAGGCACAAGAAAGGTGGGCGTGTTCTGGTTCAAACAACGCGTCCAGATGATTCTCTTTTTACCTATTTTGAAAAGGGTAACTTTACCGGTTTTACCCAAGTTGAAGAGGATACACGCTCACGATTGCATTTTCCTCCATTCTCCAAAATGGCGGCGGTTATTGTCTCATCTCCTGTGGAGACAACAGCAAAGTCCTTTGCATGGAGAGTTTTTTATCAAGCGCGTTTGCACAACATTGAGGGGGCAGAATTTTTAGGACCTGTTATGGCTCCTATTTATAAGATCCGTGGAGCTTATCGCTGGCGGGTTTTGGTTCGCGCGCCGCATCGCTCACTGCTGGAAAAGGCCCTTGCGGCATGGGTTTTGCCGATACAAAAAGCAACAAAAAAAGGTTGTCGGATTGATATTGATATTGATCCTTTGACGTTTCACTGAAGGTTCCACTAATCATTTCGTTGCAGAGATGGGGAATTTTTCTGTATGTCGTTAAGGGGTGTATTGCCGTTGGCGAAGCTGTGTGCTAGCACCTAGGCCGTTGCGCATGCGGCACAACGTGCGGTCGCACTTTTTTTTGTTCATTTTTCCTTGGCATGGGACGCAAAACACCTTAAGGCGTTCCCCGTTTGGAACGAAATGTTGTGGGAGGGTCTTTGGCTGGAAAAAGTCTGTCGTACATGGAGCGAGTGGTCGCTATGCAACTGCCTTGTTCAGTTCGGCGCATGACGCAGCTGTGCTCGATCAGGTGGAAACAGATTTGATGGGCTTTGGTGAGCTTCTTGAGCAGAATGCTGAGCTGTTCTCCTTTTGCGTGTCACCGGCCATACCTTTTGAAAAGAAGTCACAAACCATTCAAAAATTGTAACCAAAGCCGGTGGGCAAGAGTTAACCGTCAAGTTCCTTGGCTATGTGGTTAGCCGTGGTCGCTTGGGGCTTATAAAAATATTATTCGTGATTTTGCGTTTGATGGACGCGCATCGTGATGAAGTTATGGCCGAAGTCACATCAGCTATTGCAATGGAAACAGAGCAATCAGACGCATTGTTGGCGACTTTAAAGGCTGCTCTTGGAAGAGACGTGCGCATTGAGGCGAAGGTGGATCCTTCGCTGCTCGGTGGCATGATCGTAAAAGTGGGGTCACGACTTGTCGATAACTCCATAGCTAACCAACTTACTCAACTTCAACGTAACTTGAAAAGAGGCTCGGTAATGAACATCCAGGCCGCTGAGATTTCAGCAATCCTTAAAGAAGAGATCAAAAATTTTGGCTCGCAAACAGAAGTGGCAGAAGTAGGCCAGGTCCCTCTGGTCGGCGATGGCATCGCCCGTGTACGGATTGGATAACGGAGGCAGGGGAACTTGTCGACTTTTCTGATGGTACCAAGGGTATGGCGTTGAACCTCGAAGAGGACAATGTTGGTATCGTTGTGTTCGGTTCTGATGCAGGCATCAAAGAAGGTGACGTTGTTCGTCGCTCAGGAACGATTGTTGACGTACCTGTTGGTCGCGGCATGCTTGGTCGCGTCGTGACGCTTGCGTAACCCAATTGATGGAAAAGGCCCAATCGTTGATGTTGAACGTCGTCGCGTTGAAGTGAAAGCGCCTGGTATCATTCCACGTAAGTCTGTTCACGAGCCTATGCAAACCGGGCTTAAGGCTGATTGATGCGCTGATCCCAGTGGGGCGTGGACAGCGTGAGTTGATCATTGGTGACCGTCAAACGGGTAAAACAGCTGTTATTTTGGATGCATTTCTGAATCAAAAGCCTATCAATGAAGGCGATGATGAGTCTAAGAAGCTGTATTGTATCTTATGTTTGTTGGTCAAAAGCGTTCGACTGTTGCACAGTTCGTGAAATCCCTAGAAGAGCGTGGCGCCATGGAATATTCCATTGTTGTTGCAGCCACGGCTTTGATCCTTGCTCCGATGCAGTATCTTGTTCTTATGCTGGCGCAGCGATGGGTGAGTACTTCCGTGACAATGGTATGCACGCTTTGATTGCCTTTGATGATTTGACGAAGCAGGCTGTGGCATACCGTCAAATGTCATTGGTTACTGCGTCGTCCACCAGGCCGTGAAGCATTCCCAGGAGATGTTTCTTTCTATCTGCACTCTCGTTTGTTGGAACGTGCCGCTAAAATGGGTGATGAAGCTGGTAATGATCTCTACAGCATTACTCTCCGTCATTGAAACACAGGCAGGCGATGTGTCGGCATTTATTCCTACCAACGTTATTTCCATTACTGATGGTCAGATTTTCCTGAAACAGAGTTGTTCTATCAAGGTATTAGGCCTGCGGTGAATGTAGGTTTATCTGTGTCGCGTTGGTTCAGCGGCGCAAATTAAGGCTATGAAGCAGGTCGCTGGATCTATTGTTGGAGTTGGCGCAGTACCGAGATGGCCGCATTTGCACAGTTTGATCTGATCTAGATGCGTCAACGCAAAAATTGTTGAACCGTGGTGCTCGCCTTACTGAATTGTTGAAGCAAAATCAGTATTCTCCTTTGAAGGTAGAAGAGCAAGTTGCGGTGATTTATGCAGGCGTTAGGTTTCTTGGATTCTATACCAACCGGCGATGTTGTTCGCTTTGAACAAGGTCTTCTGCAAGAGTTGCGCTCAATCATGCGGGCTTATTGGATGAAATCCGTGTGGAAGGTAAGTTAACGGACGCAATCGAGGCGAACCTGAACACAGCCATTGGCGATTACGCTCGCTGCATCTGCGTGATGAGGAGCTAAGATTATGCCAAGTTTGAAATCGCTTAAGTTGAGGATTTCGAGCGTGAAATCAACACGCAAGATAACTCAGGCGATGAAAATGGTGGCGGCTGCAAAACTGCTTCGTCGCAGAGCAGGCAGTTCTGCTGCCCGACCTATTCTGAGAGCGCTTTGCCCAGGTGATACGTAGCCTGAATGGTGCCTTAGAAGCCGGTGCAGATGTCCCGGCTATGTTTGGGGGAACGGGTTCCGATAATCGCCATTTGCTTGTTGTTATGACAGGAGAGCGTGGTCTGTGGGGGTTTCATCCAGCATTGCTCGCCTCGCTCGCCACGCAATCGCGGAATGTGAGGCGCAAGGAAAAACGGTAAAAATTCTTACTGTGGGGCGTAAGGGTCGTGATATTCTTAATCGTGATTATGCAGAATACATAGTTGATCACGTGGACTTGCGGGATGTGAAATATGTTGGGTTTACTGAAGCTCAAATTATTTCCCGAAAAATAACGGAGCTTTTTGAAGCTGGTGAGATTGATGTAGCTCGTTTGTTTTATGCGCGCTATCAATCAGTTATGACTCAGGTTCCGACAGATCTTCAGTTGCTTCCGGTCGAGGCTCCAGAAGAGGTTGTTGATGATCAAGCGATCTATGAATTTGAGCCTAGTGCAGAACAGATATTGAAGTCATTTGCCACGCTATGTTTCCGGACTCATTTTTAATGCATTGCTGGAGAATGCTGCATCTGAGCAAGGTGCACGTATGACCTCCATGGACAGTGCAACAAGAAATGCTGGTGACATGATCGACAGATTGACGTTGGAATATAACCGTGCCCGACAGGCTGCGGTGACAAGTGAACTTATTGAAATTATTTCTGGTGCGGAAGCATTATAGAGAATTTTGTTTTTAACATGACCGGTCGATTGTAGTCGGCCATGAAGAAAGGGATAAATAGCATGAGCAGCAACATCAGCGGACGCATCACTCAGGTAATCGGTGCCGTGGTGGACGTGCAGTTCGACACGCACCTGCCCGCCATCTTTAACAGTCTCGAGACGGATAACAATGGAAACCGCCTTGTTTTGGAAGTGGCACAGCATCTTGGTGAAAACACTGTTCGAACCATTGCCATGGACGCAACCGAAGGTTTGAAGCGGGGTCAAGAGGTTCGTGACACAGGAGAAGCTATCAAGGTGCCGGTAGGTAAAAATGTTCTTGGCCGCATCATGAATGTAACAGGCGACGCTATTGATGAGCGTGGTGAAATCGTCTCAGAAACAGCGATGGCCAATACATCGCTCAGCCCCCTGAATTCGTTGAGCAGTCAACAGAAGCTGAGGTTTTGGTTACAGGTATCAAGGTTATTGACCTTGGCACCTTACGCTAAGGGCGGTAAAATTGGTTTGTTCGGCGGTGCTGGGGTAGGAAAGACAGTGTTGATCATGGAGTTGATCAATAACATTGCAAAGGCACATGGTGGTTACTCTGTGTTTGCTGGTGTTGGTGAGCGGACCCGTGAAGGTAACGATCTTTACCACGAGATGATTGAATCGAAGGTTATTGATCTAGAGGGAGATAACTCTAAAGTGGCCTTGGTTTATGGGCAAATGAACGAGCCTCCTGGAGCGCGTGCCCGTGTTGCTCTATCTGGGCTAACGCAGGCGGAATATTTCCGTGATGAAGAAGGTCAAGATGTCTTGTTCTTCGTGGACAATATTTTCCGCTTTTCACAAGCAGGATCAGAGGTCTCTGCGTTGCTTAGTCATGTTCCCTTCCAGCAGTGGGCTATCAGCCAACATTGGCAACTGACATGGGCGCACTTTAGGAGCGGATTACAACCACATCGAAGGGCTCAATTACGTCTGTTCAAGCTGTATATGTGCCTGCAGATGATTTGACTGACCCGGCTCCAGCCACAACATTCGCTCACTTGGATGCAACCACAGTGTTGAACCGTCAGATTGCGGAACTTGGTATTTACCCAGCCGTGGATCCGCTTGATTCTACGTCTCGTATTTTGGATCCTCGTGTCGTTGGTGATGAGCATTATCGTGTAGCCCGTGAAGTGCAATCAACTTTACAGCGTTACAAAGCACTTCAAGACATCATTGCTATTTTGGGAATGGATGAACTCTCTGAAGAAGATAAGTTGGTGGTGGCACGTGCGCGCAAGATCCAGCGCTTCCTCTCACAGCCATTCTTTGTTGCTGAGGTGTTCACTGGTTCACCAGGAAAGTTGGTAAGTCTTGAGGATACAATTCAAGGCTTCAAGGGCTTATGTGCTGGTGATTATGACCACCTTCCAGAAGCTGCTTTCTACATGGTAGGCAACATGGAAGAAGCCATCGCGAAGGCGGAAAAACTCGCCAAAGATGCGGCATAAACGTTAGAGGGAACAACGCGTAATGGCAGACCATTTAACATACGCAATCGTATGTCCCACCGAAGAGGTAGCAAACGGTGAGGCGCAGATGGTAACGATACCTGGTTCTGAAGGGATGTTTGGTGTTTTGGCAGGTCATGCGCCCTTTCTGACGACAGTTAGTCAAGGGTTTGTGTTGATTGACAATGGCCAAGGCCAAGTGGACAAGATTCATGTCCGGGGTGGTTTCGCTGAGGTGAATGCAAAAGGTCTGATGCTGGTTGTAGAAGGTGCCATTGCGTTGGCAGGCGCAGATCGGAAACATTTGCAGTCACGCTTAGAGCATTTGTCCAGAAGCTATTGGTGCTGCGGGTGATGATGAAGCGCGGGTGGCAACGCTAAAAGAAGAGCGTGACGTCCGTCGAGATGGTTCTCTCGGAGCTTTCTGACAGCTATTAACTTGACAATAAAGGCCGCGGCCATGTAAGTCGCGGTCTTTCTATTAAACTATTTGGTTTGGAGATATTCCATGTATGCAGTGGTTACAATTGGTGCCGAGCAGCTTCTCGTTCAAGAAGGTCAAGAATTCTTGGTGCAAAAGTTACCAGCTGAGGATGGTGCCATCATTGAACTAGATAAAGTAAGTTTGTTTGCTTCCGACAGTGGCAGTAAAGTTGGGACTCCTTTCGTCGAGGGTGCGAAGGTTACAGCAACTGTTGTCGGTCAAGAGAGGCGAGCATATTATTGTGTTCAAGAAACGCCGTCGTCAGAATTCAAGACGTCGTAACGGGCATCGTCAGGAACTGACGCGTGTGCGCATCGACGCAATTACAGGTTGAGAAGGAATAGGAAATGGCACATAAAAAAGCTGGTGGTTCATCTCGTAATGGTCGCGATTCAGAAGCCAAAAGACTTGGCGTAAAGCGTTTTGGTGGAGAGCAAGTGATCCCTGGCAATATCCTTGTACGCCAGCGTGGTACAAAATTCCACGCTGGGGATAATGTCGGCATGGGTAAAGATCATACCCTGTTTGCTTTAACAGCTGGCAAGGTTACATTTAAAGTAGGACGCTCTCGCCGTACTTATGTGTCCGTTGATACCGTCTAAGACTTTAACCGTGGTTTCGGTTTTGTATGAATATAAGCCGGTGGTTTTGTCCGCCGGTTTTTTTTTTTGAGTAGCATCGAATATGCAATTTCTTGATGAAGCGACGATATTTGTCAAAGCTGGCAATGGTGGTGCAGGCTGTGTAAGTTTTCGGCGTGAAGTTTATTGAATTTGGAGGCCCTGACGGTGGAGATGGCGGGAAGGGCGGAGATATCTGGTTACATGCCAGTAAAGACCTTAATACGCTAATTGATTATCGTTTTGCCAAACATTTTAAGGCAACAACGGGTATTCATGGGATGGGGCGTAACCGGACGGGTGCACAAGGTGACGATTTGATTCTTACAATGCCGCTCGGTACTCAGGTGTTTGATGCCGAAACCGGCATTCTTCTTGCTGACCTTATAGATGAAGAGCAACGTGTATGTATTGCCCGTGGGGACGTGGTGGTTTGGGCAATGCCCATTTTAAATCTTCCACCAATCAGTCGCCACGAACGGCGCAAAAGGGTGAATTGGGCGAAGAGCGACAGCTTTATTTGCAACTTAAGGTTATGGCTGATGTCGGTTTGGTTGGTTTGCCCAACGCAGGTAAGTCAACCTTTTTGAGTGCTGTATCACGTGCACGACCTAAGGTCGCTGACTACCCATTTACAACCCTCCATCCACATTTGGGTATGGTTTATCTTGATGAGCAAGAACGGGTTTTTGCTGATATTCCGGGTCTCATTGAAGGGGCTGCAGAAGGGGTTGGTTTAGGTCATGAATTTTTACGTCATGTCGAGAGATGCCAGGCGTTGCTGCATTTGGTTGATGCCACAAGTGATGACCCCGCAGAGGATTTTCACGTGGTAAGACAGGAACTTGCTGCCTACAGTGAAGCACTTGCAAACAAGCCTTATGTTGTTGCCTTGAATAAGATTGATGCTCTGGAATCAGATTTGCAAGAAATGGTATTTCAGTTGTTTACTGAGGCAACAGGTGAAGAGCCTTTGTTAATATCTGGTCTTGCTAAGAAGAATATTGAGCCTTTGCTCAGGCTCATATGGTCATTCGCCATCCATGATGACTCTTGGGGAAGCTGAATATGGTTGTTGACACCCTAAGTTCTTACAAAAGGATTGTTGTCAAAGTTGGTTCAAGCTTGTTGGTTGATGGTGAACAGCATCAATTAAAGACTTCTTTTCTGCAAATGTTGGCAGCGGAATTGGCCGCACTCCGCGATCGACATCATGATATTATCCTCGTGTCCTCAGGGGCCATTGCCTTGGGTCGTGATCAAATAGCACTCTCATCACGATGGCAGCTGCGCCATGCGCAAGCCGCTGCTGCTGTGGGACAAATTGCTTTAGCTGGTGCATGGACAGACGCTCTTAAGAAACAAGGACTGGTTGCAGCGCAAATTCTTCTAACCATGGATGATACAGAGAACCGGCGACGTTATTTAAACGCACGTGATACATTGGGGACATTACTTGAGTCTCATATCATTCCTATCATTAATGAGAATGATACGGTTGCCACAGAGGAAATAAGGTTTGGGGACAATGATCGGCTCGCAGCGCGCGTAGCAGCTATGATGGAAGCGGATTTGTTGGTGTTATTATCTGATGTGGATGGCTTATATGATCGTCCTCCTCACCACCAGAATGCCCAACATATTCCCCTCGTAGAGAGTATAACGAAAGACGTTCAATGCATGGCTGGTGCGTCCCAAAGTGGGTTAGGGTCTGGTGGTATGATGACCAAAATTGATGCTGGTGTCATCGCCACAAGCTCTGGCTGTGCCATGATTATTGCGTCTGGTTTGATGCCTCAGCCTTTGAGTTATTTACAGCAAGGCGGACAACATACGCTTTTTTACCTGTGTAGCCGCGATGGAGATGGTTGGATTAAAATAATCAAGGCGCCTCAGACGCACATTCGACGCTTTATTGCTGTAGTAACGGAAGTCAACGAGACTTTGAACGCGGGGATAGCATTCGCTCCGAAGCAGCGTTTCGCAGGTCACATGCCGATGATACGCGAAGAATTACGGGCAGCAACGCAAGATACTGAAACGAATATTATTCAGTGAATGCGGTGCTTATATCGTGATCATCTCGTTTGTAGCGTATGAATATCATGGCTCATCAACACCATGAAATCATGCGGCAGTCTATCGGTCGAGTTACTGGCACAGCAAGAGCTGTGCACCGATCATGCGCAAAACGAAATCTCGCGATTGGGAAATGGCTATGGCCATTCGGTGCACCAAGATAAGATCATGCAGAAGCGGAGCAAAAAGGATGCTGGATTTGGGGGGCCATAAAGGTTTAACGCAGACGCGATAATTGATCGGCCAACTTCAGATGACACCGTCTTGAAGCAAATCATCAACGGGCTTCCGGGAATATTACGGAACTGATCCTGTTGGCCGAGATCTTGGTCAGCGGACCCCATGACAAATGGGCTTCATTCAAAGAGGTTTCGGTGCTTTAAAGTTATTAATTATTATTTTGAAAGGAAGTCGACCTAATGTAACAGCAGATGCTGCAGGTTATGTATCAAATCAGCAAATGCCTCTATTCTTGCCGCGGTAGTAGTGAGGCCTTTCATACAAATTAGCCATTTATGATGCAATCAAAGAGGGACTTTCGGAACAGGCTGGATTGACCTTCCGATGCCGCGTTTTATCCAGCACCGATAGATGCAGTTGTATATGGTCTTATCTGACATGTCGGAATATATCGATATATTGTTCCCCGTGGCAGCAAAGTGGTCGCAAGGGGCAGCAAAGTTACGTAATTCCGTTCCTCGCGCATCTCGGGGTATTTTGTCATGTAGGTCAGTAAATCTGCGGATTTTGTAAAAGTATGGCTGTAGTTTTTAACGCAAAATGGACTGGTATTTGTATAAATAGAAACTTTGTTGATTGATTATCTATTGCGGTACAGTTTTTTATTTCGCATTGCACGCAAAGCCTTGTTGAAGACGGAGGCCGTTCCATTACGCAGATGCGAGAAATCACAGGCGATATTTATGACGCAGCCACAGCAGAGGATTGGGGATACAGAATACCCTGGCGTCTATTCCTCCATCAAAATTGTCGAAGATGCGTCGGAGGGGTAATAGCACATATTCAGAAGCATTCTTACAGGAGCATACGGAAGCTGTTATCACTGAGGATAGGACGTGGTAGCAGGTTTTTGAACAAGTGGATGCACATCCCGATGCATAACGCATCCCAACACAATTTGCCGATGGCGGTGATTTAGTTTTGGGTGCAAAATTGGCATTGCCATTAGTCAGATCATGCCCGCGTCCTGCAGGGTATAGAACAGCTGACATCTTATAAATATCCATTAGAGATGATGGGCAGGTGCAGGCAGTGAATAGCCCGACATCATTGCCTTCCCTATCGCGTCAGGGATGAAGGTGGGCATATTAGGTGGGTCGTTTAATCCAGCGCATTCAGGGCATTTACAGATGTCCGAACTTGCTCTTCGTAAGTTGGGCCTGATAGGGTTGTTTGGATGGTTCCCACAAAACCCATTGAAGTCACGCGTTGGAATGGAGCAATTTTTCTGACCGTTTTTTCAGCGGTGGAGGTGGCAAGGCATCCTAAAATTGTCGTTAGTGATTCTGAGCTTTTGGCACAAATCACGCGCGATCTTCATTCGCCCAAATATATCAGAGTTCACTTCGTGTGGATTATGGGGGCGGATAATTTGTATTCGATACATCACTGGGATCGTTGGACAAAAAATTTTCAAGCTGCGCCGATCGCAGTTGTAGCTAACAGATACCACGATCGGGCCGCATTCTTCCTCTGCTTCCTTGCGGTATAGGATGAGCCGTGTTGATGAACGTGATGCAAAGTTGCTTCCCCTTTTGAAAGCACCATCTTGGGTATATTTGCACACAATGCTCAATCCTGTTTCATCAACCAAAATTTAATCAGGCTGCTTCACAAGGCTACAGCTGGCCAAATTTACAGGATGTTCAGCGATGAGCGCATAATAATTTTTTGTTTTTGTCAAAAAATTGTTATGATTAACATTGACCATAAGGGTGTGATGCATTCATTACGAATCACTTTACGGACCAACGCTTGCAATCTTTGATTGAAAAGGAGTTGAAACTGAGCTTACAATTGGCGGCGACCATACCAGCCTTAAAAGATACATTCCGTATGGAACCGCGTGATTTATTAGATCTAGCTGTCTCTTCATTAGAGGATGATAAAGCGGAGGACATCGTCTCCACATCTTCATGGGAAAACCTCTATCGCCGACATATGTGATCGCGTCGGAGTCGGTCAGAGCATCTTTGGCTGCGTTCTGTCACGGCATCTCATCGAAACTTTGAAAAAAGTGGGTTGAAGGGGTGCGTACAGAGGGTGAAAAAAGCGGGGAATGGGCACTCATCGATGCAGGTGATGTCATTATACATATTTTTCAAGCCAGATACGTACATTCTACAATTTGAAAGTTGTGGAATAACATCACCCCGAACCAGCGTTGATTGAACAATCAGAGTTGAGATGGAAATCAAGGTTCATGCCATAAGGCTACCAAAGGTCCTGGAAGTCTTGAATGTGCATTATTTTAGAACGTTATAATCTGCAGCTCGCCAAATGGGGTTGGCGTCCATTGGTTTTGATGTTAAGCAAATCTGACCAGCACGCGCAGGCAGAGCGCGAATGGCCAACGCTCAGGCAGCTCCGGAGCGGGACGCTAGTGGCCCTTGATAAACGGGGCTTGGTGATGTCTTAACCTCGCAATAATTTGCAATATTCCTATCTCCAGAGAGCACGACCAGGGGCTTCGTACCGCATTTACCTCGTAAAGCAGAGGATTTGGTGATAGTTCCGGGCGCATGTTTTTGGTTCTCTTACATGGCCACATGAATTGGCCTGCGTTATGTTGTTGTATTACCGTATCGACTCACATTCATGCTGGCCACCCATATCATAAAGAGGGTTAGGGTCGATGTTGATAACAAAAAAGGATGACGGATTCATGCTCGTTTGGCGTTGGTTAAAACGTTCGTTATTTTTTATTCTCGTCGGCATTGTTACGATTTGGTTAGACTTTTCCCTGCCCAATGGCCGGATTGTGCATGTTGTGGGTACCTGATGTGGAAACGCATGTCAAAAACAGTCGACGGCAAAGAGCTAACAAGGGATGTATATTTTATAAGTGCTGACAATATCGATGGTCGATGCCCTATGTGTACCGCAATGAAGATGCCTGGCTTTATTTATTCAAAGTGAACTCTGCTGATATACAAGGACGTGCGCATTCGTTGGTTCAATCTCAAGATAAAACGCCAGCCTTGTTACGTTATTATGGTTATCGTTTGCAATTGTTCTCTGTTTTTCCAAACATCCTAACACTAGAGGCTGTGGATGGTGGCTATCAATATGTTCCCTATTTAAGATATTTAGCTTTCACATTGTGGGGGCTTGTTTCATTTTTTGTAGGTTTCCGGTGGCGTCATCTTATTTTTGACTGACATCACATAGCTTGCCATCACCTGCTTGCGTCTGTAGTTATCCCATGAACATATTTTGAACATGGGATGCGAGCAATGAAATGGCTAGGTACTTTGGGTACAACTCTCTTGGTTTTAGGGCTTCAACCAGCATACGCTGCTGACCCCATCAATGCAGCTGATACAGCTTGGATGGCAACAGCAACTGCACTTGTTTTGTTCATGACACTCCCAGGTCTTGCACTGTTTTATGCAGGTTTGGTGCAGCCTCGTAATGTCGTATCCGTTTTGATGCATTGTTTTTCCATAGCTTGTTTGTCGAGTGTTTTGCGGTTCGTCGTAGGATACAGTGTTGCCTTTAGTACCACCTCTCATGGTTTGTTTGAGGGCTTGAACATATCTTTCTAAGCGGCATTAGTCCGGAATTGTATCTGGATCGATACCCGAACTTTTGTTTGTAATTTTTTCAGATGACCTTTGCCATTATCACGCCAGCTTTGGTTGTTTGGTTCCTATGCCGAGCGGGTTAAGTTTTTGCCTGTTTTTGTTGTTCTCAGGAGCGTGGTTGCTGATCGTTTATGCACCTGTCACCCACTGGGTTTGGGGTGGAGCTTTTTTGGCGGATATGGGAACAATGGATTTTGCAGGTGGTATTGCCATGCAAACCGCATAGTAGCCGCGATTACCTGCCCCAGCGCCTGCCGTCGACTTTCACAAGACGGTGCAACCACCACATTCCCCGATTCTGACGATGATTGGTGCCAGTATGTTATGGGTAGGTTGGTTTGGATTTAACGGCGGTTCAGCACTGGCTGCCAATGGTCAAGCTGCGTCTGCGATGTTGGTGACCCATCTGGCTGCGGCTACTGCTTCGCTAACATGGATGATTGTTGAATGGGTGAAGTTTGGAAAGCCATCACCGATTGGCATTGTCACAGGGATGGTAGCTGGGTTGGCCACGGTAACCCCCGCATCAGGTTTTATTGGACCCATGGGTGGAATTATCCTTGGCGTTGCCGGTGGCTTGGTCTGTTATGGAGCTGTTGATTTGATAAGAGGACGTTGGAAACTTGATGACTCTCTTGATGTTTTCGCCGTGCATGGTGTGGGTGGCATTCTTGGATCCATAGCATTGCCAATTTTAGGGCAAGCTAGTCTTGGTGGTGCACTTAAGGATGTTGTGGTGATGGAGTCCAGTCTTGTCCAACTCCTATGCTGTCCCTGTTGTTGTCATCTGGACAGCATGTGTTTCCAGCGTTCTTGCTCTATGTTATTTCTAAATTTGCTCCTTTACGTGTTTCAGAGGAAGATGAATTTGAAGGGCTTGATATTACACAGCATGGTGAACGCGGCTATCATGGTGGGTAGGTAATATGCTTCTGCCTTGGAATCCAGCCAGACAATGGCGTCGTATCGCGCGGCAAGTGGGATGGCTTTTCTTTGGCGAGGCTTACCTTTTGGCATTTCTAGGTTGCTTGTATTGGCATTCCTGCTGCTTTGTGTTTTGGTTTATCAAGATGCGGTGGTACGGATGCCCTGGTTGTTGGGGTAATATTTTTTTCTCTGGCGGCCTCCGCATTACAACCAGATCGTCGCCAATTCATCACGCGCCTTCAAAGGCTATCGCGATCTCAGAAAGATCTTAGTCATCAGCTGACGCGTGCTGACTCAAAAATAAATGAATATGTTGAGGTCTTTGAAAGCCTTCGCGATGCCATCATGCTGTTGGATAAAAATTTAGATATTGTTATGGCCTCAAGATCGGCGCGCTCTTTGTTTCCCTCAGTTTTGCCTGGGGTTTCATTCAGCAATGCAGTGCGTCATCCGTTGGCAAATGCCGCGGTGGAAAAAGCGGTTAGTCAAGAGCGCGTGATACAGCAAGATTACAGGGTGAGTGCGCCTGTTGACAGAGAGTTGAGCCTCCAGGCTCGTCCATTTTTAACCAAGAGCAAAGTTTTCTATATTCTTGTTGTTATCAAAGATAGGTCCGAGGAACTAAAATTAAGTCAGCTACGAACGGATTTTATTGCCAATGCATCACATGAATTAAAAACCCCACTTACAGGGTTAATTGCTTGTTTGGAGACTTTAGAACCATATGTTCACGATTTTGGTGAGGACAGTGTAGAGAGAAAATTTTTTGATATGGCTCGGGGACAAGCCAACCGTATGCTATGAATTGATTACTGATTTGTTATCATTGTCCCATGTTGAGTTGCAGGAACATCGCCACCCTGAAGATATTATTGATCTCAAAGGTATTATTGAGGAAGCGGCGCATCATTTGTCAGACAAAGCTGAGCGTTCAAACATCAAAAATATATTGCCAACTAGATCAAGCCCTTTTGATGCGTGGTGATGAAAGCGCAACTGCGCCAAGTTTTTACAAACCTGATTGAAAACGCGATAAAATATGGTCGAGATGAGGGGCTGTTACGGTGCAAATTGCATCGAGCGCAGCCGCCACGGGTTCGGCATGTTTGGTATATCTGGTCAGATGACGGCAGTAGGTATTGCTCGAATGGATGCGCCGCGGCTTACAGAACGTTTCTGACAGGGTGGATCACAGCGCTCGGCACAGGTTTGGGTCTTGCTATCGCCAAACATATCATCAACCGTCATGGCGGTATGCTCATCGATAGGGCTCTGGAACCAGGTTCGGGGGAGTGTGCTCACGGTTTGGTTTCATCAGTCGATAGGTTGTCAGAAGCCAACTAATTTATGAATTAAGTTGAAATCTCGACAATTTTGTCATAAAAACCGTCGCATTTGTTACATAAACGGAGGTCAAGCGATGTAATCTGCATCGTTCGACTTCTAAGTGGAGAAGATAATGATCGTAAACTCCTCGGTATCGCAGCTATCGTGGCAGCTGGTATTGCTGGCGTTGCGGAAGCTCGCGACCAAATCCGTATCGTTGGTTCATCAACGGTTCTCCCATTTCGCAACAAAGGTCGGCAAAGCAGGATATCATCAACAAAAGAATGAGACGTTCAGCAGCATTGCGGGCACGAAATTCTACATCAATCCTTTTGGTGGCCAAGAACCCACCAAATAAGGCAGCGACACATGTCACGATAGGAACAATATACGCTGTGATACTGAAAGCATCTGCGTCAACTGATGAAACCTTGAACCCGGCTGCATCCAAGGTGGGGGCCATCAAAATAGCCTGCAAAATGGAGGATGCTATGGCTGCAACAATAGCGAAGTCAAAAGTCAGCAAGGCTGCGTAGATACCATGATAAAAAGGAAGCGAGTGAGGTATACCTTCTTGTCGCGCCACACGTTGGCGATGAGCCTTATTTCTTCCAAAGAAATAGAACATTGCAGCGATGATAACTGCCGCAAGAATTGAAATACCCATAGCCAAAATCTCATCCTGGATCTATTTCACAGAAGACCCATTAATTATCACATATGATGCGAAGGAGATCATTCTCCTCCGCATTTTTTACGTTTTCTTAGAGCGGCAACTTTGCATGCTCTTGGGCTGCACGGGCAGCGGCTTTACGGTCTGCATCTGGAAGAGGAATCAAACCAATTTCGACAAGGTATCCATCAGGACCCCATGTGCTTTCAGCGGTGAATTCACGAACATATTCACTGATGCCAGGTACAGCACCAATATGCTGGTTTTTCACATAGAACTGTAGTGAGCGTGACACGCCATACTTACCTGATGCAATATTTTCGAATGTTGGTTCTACACCTTCAACTGTTGCACCTTGGATCTTGTCTGAATTTTCTTCAAGAAATGAGAAACCAAAGATACCGAATGCAGCAGGGTTGGCATCGAGCTTTTGAACAATCAAGTTGTCGTTTTCACCAGCATCAATGTAAGCGCCATCTTCACGGATCTTTTTACCAGCAGCACTTGCAGCTTTCTTGTCCATGAACGCACGACCACCTTTTTGCATGACGAGTTCTACGAATGCGTCACGTGTACCAGATGTTGGAGGTGGGCCAAGTACTTCAATTTTAGAAGCTGGAAGAGCTGGGTTGATTTCGTTCCAGTTCTTGTAAGGGTTAGCAATCATCTTGCCGCCTTTTTTACCACCTTCAGGAACCTCTGCAGCAAGTGCGAGGAACAATTCAGCCTTGCTGATGTCAATCTTTGGGCCGTTCTTTGAGTTGGCAAATGCAATACCATCATAACCGATAACGACTTCGGTAATATCTGTTACACCATTTTTCGCGCAAAGCTTCTTTTCTTTGTCTTTAATCTTACGTGAAGCGTTGGTAATGTCTGGTGTATCAACACCTACACCTGCACAGAACAGCTTCATGCCACCGCCAGAACCTGTTGATTCAATTACAGGTGTCTTGAATCCACTTGTACGGCCAAATGTTTCTGCAACCTTTGTTGCAAATGGGAAAACCGTTGATGAACCAACGATACGGATTTGGTCGCGAGCTTCCGCAACGCCAGCAATACCAGCTGCCACGATAGCTGCGATACCGAGAGATTTTACGATCATTATCTTCTCCACTTAGAAGTCGAACGATGCGAGATTACATCGCTGACCTCCGTTTATGTAACAAATGTGACGGTTTTATGACAAAATTGTCGAATTTCAACAATTCATAAATTAGTTGGCTTCTGACAACCTATCGACTTGATGAAACCAAACCGTAAACACACTCCCCCGACCTGGTTCAGAGCCTATCGTGAGCATACCGCCATGACGGTTGATGATATGTTTGACGATAGCAAGACCTAAACCTGTGCCCGAGCGCGCATGATCCACCCTGTAGAAACGTTCTGTAAGCCGCGGCACATCCATTCGAGCAATACCTATGCCGTCATCTGTAACCGATATACCAAACATGCCAACCCGTGGCGGCTGCACTTGTGCAATTTGCACCGTAACAGCCCCCTCATCTCGACCATATTTTATCGCATTTTCAATCAGGTTTGTAAAAACTTGGTGCAGTTGCCTTTCATCACCACGCATAAAAAGGGCTTGATCTAGTTGGCAATATATTTTGATGTTTGAACGCTCAGCTTTGTCTGACAAATGATGCGCCACTTCCTCAATAATACCTTTGAGATCAATAATATCTTCAGGGTGGCGATGTTCCTGCAACTCAACATGGGACAATGATAACAAATCAGTAATCAATTCATGCATACGGTTGGCTTGTCCCCGAGCCATATCAAAAAATTTTCTCTCTACACTGTCCTCACCAAAATCGTGAACATATGGTTCTAAAGTCTCCAAACAAGCAATTAACCCTGTAAGTGGGGTTTTTAATTCATGTGATGCATTGGCAATAAAATCCGTTCGTAGCTGACTTAATTTTAGTTCCTCGGACCTATCTTTGATAACAACAAGAATATAGAAAACTTTGCTCTTGGTTAAAAATGGACGAGCCTGGAGGCTCAACTCTCTGTCAACAGGCGCACTCACCCTGTAATCTTGCTGTATCACGCGCTCTTGACTAACCGCTTTTTCCACCGCGGCATTTGCCAACGGATGACGCACTGCATTGCTGAATGAAACCCCAGGCAAAACTGAGGGAAACAAAGAGCGCGCCGATCTTGAGGCCATAACAATATCTAAATTTTTATCCAACAGCATGATGGCATCATGAAGGCTTTCAAAGACCTCAACATATTCATTTATTTTTAGGTCAGCACGCGTCAGCTGATGACTAAGATCTTTCTGAGATCGCGATAGCCTTTGAAGGCGCGTGATGAATTGGCGACGATCTAGTTGTAATGCGGAGGCCGCCAAGAAAAAAAATATTACCCCAATAACCAGGGCATCCGTACTTACCACATCTTGATAAACCAAAACACAAAGCAGCAGGAATGCCAATACAAGCAACCTAGAAATGCCAAAAGGTAAGCCTCGCCAAAGAAAAAGCCATCCCACTTGCCGCGCGATACGACGCCATTGTCTGGCTGGATTCCAAGGCAGAAGCATATTACCTACCCACCATGATAGCCGCGTTCACCATGCTGTGTAATATCAAGCCCTTCAAATTCATCTTCCTCTGAAACACGTAAAGGAGCAAATTTAGAAATAACATAGAGCAAGAACGCTGAAACACATGCTGTCCAAATGACAACAACAAGGACAGCATAGAGTTGGACCAAGACGGACTCCATCACCACAACATCCTTAAGTGCACCACCAAGACTAGCTTGCCCTAAAATTGGCAATGCTATGGATCCAAGAATGCCACCCACACCATGCACCGCAAAAACATCAAGAGAGTCATCAAGTTTCCAACGTCCTCTTATCAAATCAACAGCTCCATAACAGACCAAGCCACCGGCAACGCCAAGGATAATTCCACCCATGGGTCCAATAAAACCTGATGCGGGGGTCACCGTGGCCAACCCAGCTACCATCCCTGTTACAATGCCAATCAGTGATGGCTTTCCAAACTTCACCCATTCAACAATCATCCATGTTAGCGAAGCAGTAGCCGCAGCCAGATGGGTCACCAACATCGCAGACGCAGCTTGACCATTGGCAGCCAGTGCTGAACCGCCGTTAAATCCAAACCAACCTACCCATAGCATACTGGCACCAATCATCGTCAGAATTGGGGAATGTGGTGGTTGCACCGTCTGTGGGAAATGTCGACGGCGACCAAGCATAAGGGCAAAAACAATCGCAGCTACACCTGCGGTTGCATGAACAACAATACCACCTGCAAAATCCATTGTTCCCATATCCGCCAAAAAGCCTCCACCCCAAACCCAGTGGGTGACAGGTGCATAAACGATCAGCAACCACGCTCCTGAGAACAACAAAACAGGCAAAAACTTAACCCGCTCAACATAGGAACCAACAACCAAAGCTGGCGTGATAATGGCAAAGGTCATCTGAAAAATTACAAACAAAAGTTCGGGTATCGATCCAGATACAACTTCCGGACTAATGCCGCTTAGGAAGATATGTTCAAGCCCTCCAAACAAACCATGAGAGGTGGTACCAAAGGCAACACTGTATCCTACGACGAACCACAAAACACTCGACAAACAAGCTATGGCAAAACAATGCATCAAAACGGATACGACATTACGAGGCTGCACCAAACCTGCATAAAACAGTGCAAGACCTGGGAGTGTCATGAACAAAACAAGTGCAGTTGCTGTTGCCATCCAAGCTGTATCAGCTGCATTGATGGGGTCAGCAGCGTATGCTGGTTGAAGCCCTAAAACCAAGAGAGTTGTACCCAAAGTACCTAGCCATTTCATTGCTCGCATCCCATGTTCAAAATATGTTCATGGGATAACTACAGACGCAAGCAGGTGATGGCAAGCTATGTGATGTCAGTCAAAAATAAGATGACGCCACCGGAAACCTACAAAAAATGAAACAAGCCCCCACAATGTGAAAGCTAAATATCTTAAATAGGGAACATATTGATAGCCACCATCCACAGCCTCTAGTGTTAGGATGTTTGGAAAAACAGAGAACAATTGCAAACGATAACCATAATAACGTAACAAGGCTGGCGTTTTATCTTGAGATTGAACCAACGAATGCGCACGTCCTTGTATATCAGCAGAGTTCACTTTGAATAAATAAAGCCAGGCATCTTCATTGCGGTACACATATGTCTGACCATCAGAGATATTGTCAGCACTTATAAAATATACATCCCTTGTTAGCTCTTTGCCGTCGACCGTTTTTGACATGCGTTTCACATCAGTACCCACAACATGCACAATCCGGCCATTGGGCAGGGAAAAGTCTAACCAAATCGTAACAACGCCGACGAGAATAAAAAATAACGAACGTTTTAACCAACGCCAAACGAGCATGAATCCGTCATCCTTTTTTGTTATCAACATCGACCCTAACCCTCTTTATGATATGGGTGGCCAGCATGAATGGTAAGGGATCGATACAATTGCTCTAACAACATAACACGGGCCAATTCATGTGGCCATGTAAGAGAACCAAAACATAACATTTTATGCGCCCGTTTGCGAAGACTGTCACCAAGTCCCTCTGCCCCCCCCATTACAAAATGCATGCGAACATAACCCTGGTCGTGCTGCTGGGTTAGGAATGTTGCAAATTGTTGCGAGGTTAAGACATCACCGCGTTCATCAAGGGCCACCATGTAATCTGCTTCAGGCACCTGAGCGTTAAGCCATTCGCGCTCTTTGCCTGCGCGTGCTGGTCGGATTTGCTTAACATTCAAAACCAATGGACGCCAACCCATTTGGCGAGCTGCAAGATTATAACGTTCTAAATAATGCTTGTTCAAGACTTCCCAAGGACCTTTGGTAGCCTTGCCTATGGCATGAACCTTGATTTCCACATCTCAACCTGATTGTTCAATCAACGCTGGTTCGGGGGTGATGTTATTCCACAACTTTTCCAAATTGTAGAATGTACGTATGTCTGGCTTGAAAATATGTATAATGACATCACCTGCATCGATGAGTGCCCATTCCCCACTTTTTTCACCCTCTGTACGCACACCCTTCAACCCACTTTTTTTCAAAGTTTCGATGAGATGCTGTGACAGAGCAGCCAAATGTCGCTCTGACCTGCCTGACGCGATCACCATGTAATCGGCAATAGAGGTTTTCCCATGAAGATCAATGGAGACGATGTCCTCCGCTTTATCATCCTCTAATGAAGAGACAGCTAGATCTAATAAATCACGCGGTTCCATACGGAATGTATCTTTAAGGCTGGTATGGTCAGCCGCCAATTGTAAGCTCAGTTTCAACTCCTTTTTTCAATCAAAGATTGCAAGCGTTGGTCCGTAAAGTGATTCGTATGAATGCATCACACCCTTATGGTCAATGTTAATCATAACAATTTTTTGACAAAAACAAAAAATTATTATGCGCTCATCGCTGAACATTCCGTAAATTTGGCCAGCGGTAGCCTTGTGAAGCAGCCTGATTACGAATTTTGGTTGATGAAACAGGATTGAGCATTGTGCGCAAATATACCCAAGATGGTGCTTTCAAAAGGGGAAGCAACTTTGCATCACGTTCATCAACACGGCTCATCCTATACCGCAAGGAAGCACGGGAGAATGCGGCTTGATGTTGGTATCCTGGCCTAGCTATAACTGCGATCGGCACAGCTTGAAAAATTCTTGTCCAACGATCCCAGTGATGTATCGAATACAAATTATCCGCCCCCATAATCCACACGAAGTGAACTCTTGGATGCATATGTTGTAGGCGGGTAAGAGATCGCGCTGTGTACGGTGATTGTGCCAAAAGCTCAAAATCACTAACGACAATTTTAGGATGCCTTGCCACCTCCACCGCTGAAAAAAAACGGTCAGAAAATTGCTCCATTCCAACGCGTGACTTCAATGGGTTTTGTGGGGAAACCATCCAAACAACCCTATCAAGGCCCAACTTACGAAGAGCAAGTTCAGACATCTGTAAATGCCCCGAATGCGCTGGATTAAACGACCCACCTAATATGCCCACCTTCATCCCTGGCGATAGGGGAAGGCAATGATGTCCGGGAAGCATATTCAACGCCTTACCTGCCCATCGCCTCTAACGAGATATTTATAAGATGTCAGCTGTTCTACACCTACAGGACCGCGGGCATGGATCCGACCTGTGGCAATGCCAATTTCTGCACCAAAACCAAATTCACCGCCGTCTGCAAATTGTGTTGACGTGTT
Organism: Alphaproteobacteria bacterium; assembly: GCA_038131935.1. Taxonomy (GTDB): domain Bacteria; phylum Pseudomonadota; class Alphaproteobacteria; order UBA8317; family UBA8317; genus UBA8317. The sequence goes on from JAYPQH010000014.1 coordinate 45,764, forward strand.
ATGCATCAAGATGGCTGCATCCACTTGTTCAAAAAAACCTGCCACCACGTCCTTATCCTCAGTGATAACAGCCTCCGTATGCCCTGTAGAATGCTTCTGAATATGTGCTATTGCCTCCGACGCATCTTCGACAATTTTGATGGAAAGAATAGGCGCCAAATATTCTGTATCCCAATCCTCTGCTGTGGCTGCGGTCATAGGAAATATCGCCTGTGATTTCTCGCATCCGCGTAATGAACAACCTGCCTCAACAAGGCTGCGTGCAATGCGGGGTAAAAAACTTACCGCAATAGCCTCATCAATCAACAAAGTTTCTGTTGCGCCACAAATACCAGTCCTACGCATTTTTGCGTTAAAAACCACAGCCATGGCTTTATCAAAATCCGCAGATTTATCGACCCAAGTATGACAAATACCCTCAAGATGCGCGAACACGGGAACACGTGCTTCTTGTTGCACCCTTGCGACCAAACTTTTGCCGCCACGGGGAACCAATATATCGATATATTCCGACATGTCAGATAGCATATGGCCAACTGCATCCCTATCGGTGCTATGGACAAACTGTACGGCATCAGAGGTCAATCCAGCCTGTTCAAGTCCCTCTTTGATTGCATCATAAATGGCTAAATTTGTATGAAAGGCCTCACTACCACCGCGAAGAATAGAGGCATTTGCTGATTTGACACATAACCCTGCAGCATCTGCTGTTACATTAGGTCGACTTTCATAAATAATACCAATAACCCCCAAAGGCACCGAAATCCTTTGGAATTGAAGCCCATTTGGTTGCGTCCACTGACCAAGATCTCGGCCAACAGGATCTGGAAGTTCCGCAATATTCCTCAAGCCGTTGACGATTTGCTCAAGACGGGTGTCATCTAAAGTTAACCGATCAACCATCGCGTCTGCTAAGCCTTTAGCACGCCCCAAATCAACATCCTTTTGGTTCGCTTGCATGATCTTATCTTGGTGCAATCGAATGGCCATAGCCATTTTCCCAATCGCAAGATTTCGTTTTGCATGATCGGTTACACATAGCTCTTGCTGTGCCAGCCGTGCTTTTCGACCGATAGACTGCATGATTTCATGAATATGTTGATGAGCCATGATGTTCATACCTTACAAACGAGATGATCACGATGCACCAAAGCACCACGTTCACCTGGTCCCAATATTGTTTCAATATCTTGCGATTGCTTACCCATAATTCTTCGCATGTCATCGGCATCATAACCAGCCAAACCTACTGCAAGCAACTGCCCTTCAGGTCCCAACAGGCGAATACTATCACCACGTTCAAAGTCTCCGTTAACTTCCGTTACCCCTACAGCCAATAAAGAGCGTCCCTGAATGATTGCGTCTGAGGCGCCTTGATCCATTTTAATCCAACCATGCTGTCGCAAACTACCTAAGATCCATGCGTGGCGTGCCGAAAGAGCATCTGTTTGAGGTAAAAAAAGCGTATGTTGTCCGCCTTGCTGTAAATAACTCAAAGGCTGAGGCATCAAACCAGACGCAATAATCATGGCACAGCCAGAGCTTGTGGCGATGACACCAGCATCAATTTTGGTCATCATACCACCAGACCCTAACCCACTTTGGGACGCACCAGCCATGCATTGAACGTCTTTCGTTATACTCTCTACGAGGGGAATATGTTGGGCATTCTGGTGGTGAGGAGGACGATCATATAAGCCATCCACATCAGATAATAACACCAACAAATCCGCTTCCATCATAGCTGCTACGCGCGCTGCGAGCCGATCATTGTCCCCAAACCTTATTTCCTCTGTGGCAACCGTATCATTCTCATTAATGATAGGAATGATATGAGACTCAAGTAATGTCCCCAATGTATCACGTGCGTTTAAATAACGTCGCCGGTTCTCTGTATCATCCATGGTTAGAAGAATTTGCGCTGCAACCAGTCCTTGTTTCTTAAGAGCGTCTGTCCATGCACCAGCTAAAGCAATTTGTCCCACAGCAGCAGCGGCTTGCGCATGGCGCAGCTGCCATCGTGATGAGAGTGCTATTTGATCACGACCCAAGGCAATGGCCCCTGAGGACACGAGGATAATATCATGATGTCGATCGCGGAGTGCGGCCAATTCCGCTGCCAACATTTGCAGAAAAGAAGTCTTTAATTGATGCTGTTCACCATCAACCAACAAGCTTGAACCAACTTTGACAACAATCCTTTTGTAAGAACTTAGGGTGTCAACAACCATATTCAGCTTCCCAAGAGTCATCATGGATGGCGAATGACCATATGAGCCTGAGCAAAGGCTCAATATTCTTCTTAGCAAGACCAGATATTAACAAAGGCTCTTCACCTGTTGCCTCAGTAAACAACTGAAATACCATTTCTTGCAAATCTGATTCCAGAGCATCAATCTTATTCAAGGCAACAACATAAGGCTTGTTTGCAAGTGCTTCACTGTAGGCAGCAAGTTCCTGTCTTACCACATGAAAATCCTCTGCGGGGTCATCACTTGTGGCATCAACCAAATGCAGCAACGCCTGGCATCTCTCGACATGACGTAAAAATTCATGACCTAAACCAACCCCTTCTGCAGCCCCTTCAATGAGACCCGGAATATCAGCAAAAACCCGTTCTTGCTCATCAAGATAAACCATACCCAAATGTGGATGGAGGGTTGTAAATGGGTAGTCAGCGACCTTAGGTCGTGCACGTGATACAGCACTCAAAAAGGTTGACTTACCTGCGTTGGGCAAACCAACCAAACCGACATCAGCCATAACCTTAAGTTGCAAATAAAGCTGTCGCTCTTCGCCCAATTCACCCTTTTGCGCCGTTCGTGGCGACTGATTGGTGGAAGATTTAAAATGGGCATTGCCCAAACCACCACGTCCCCCACGGGCAATACATACACGTTGCTCTTCATCTATAAGGTCAGCAAGAAGAATGCCGGTTTCGGCATCAAACACCTGAGTACCGAGCGGCATTGTAAGAATCAAATCGTCACCTTGTGCACCCGTCCGGTTACGCCCCATGCCATGAATACCCGTTGTTGCCTTAAAATGTTTGGCAAAACGATAATCAATTAGCGTATTAAGGTCTTTACTGGCATGTAACCAGATATCTCCGCCCTTCCCGCCATCTCCACCGTCAGGGCCTCCAAATTCAATAAACTTCTCACGCCGAAAACTTACACAGCCTGCACCACCATTGCCAGCTTTGACAAATATCGTCGCTTCATCAAGAAATTGCATATTCGATGCTACTCAAAAAAAAAACCGGCGGACAAAACCACCGGCTTATATTCATACAAAACCGAAACCACGGTTAAAGTCTTAGACGGTATCAACGGACACATAAGTACGGCGAGAGCGTCCTACTTTAAATGTAACCTTGCCAGCTGTTAAAGCAAACAGGGTATGATCTTTACCCATGCCGACATTATCCCCAGCGTGGAATTTTGTACCACGCTGGCGTACAAGGATATTCCCAGGGATTACTTGCTCTCCACCAAAACGCTTTACACCAAGTCTTTTGGCTTCTGAATCGCGACCATTACGAGATGAACCACCAGCTTTTTTATGTGCCATTTCCTATTCCTTCTCAACCTGTAATTGCGTCGATGCGCACACGCGTCAGTTCCTGACGATGCCCGTTACGACGTCTTGAATTCTGACGACGGCGTTTCTTGAACACAATAATATGCTCGCCTCTCTCTTGACCGACAACAGTTGCTGTAACCTTCGCACCCTCGACGAAAGGAGCCCCAACTTTACTGCCACTGTCGGAAGCAAACAAACTTACTTTATCTAGTTCAATGATGGCACCATCCTCAGCTGGTAACTTTTGCACCAAGAATTCTTGACCTTCTTGAACGAGAAGCTGCTCGGCACCAATTGTAACCACTGCATACATGGAATATCTCCAAACCAAATAGTTTAATAGAAAGACCGCGACTTACATGGCCGCGGCCTTTATTGTCAAGTTAATAGCTGTCAGGAAAGCTCCGAGAGAACCATCTCGACGGCGTCACGCTCTTCTTTTAGCGGTGCCACCCGCGCTTCATCATCACCCGCAGCACCAATAGCTTCTGACAAATGCTCTAAGCGTGACTGCAAATGTTTCCGATCTGCGCCTGCCAACGCAATGGCACCTTCTACAACCAGCATCAGACCTTTTGCATTCACCTCAGCGAAACCACCCCGGACATGAATCTTGTCCACTTGGCCTTGGCCATTGTCAATCAACACAAACCCTTGACTAACTGTCGTCAGAAAGGGCGCATGACCTGCCAAAACACCAAACATCCCTTCAGAACCAGGTATCGTTACCATCTGCGCCTCACCGTTTGCTACCTCTTCGGTGGGACATACGATTGCGTATGTTAAATGGTCTGCCATTACGCGTTGTTCCCTCTAACGTTTATGCCGCATCTTTGGCGAGTTTTTCCGCCTTCGCGATGGCTTCTTCCATGTTGCCTACCATGTAGAAAGCAGCTTCTGGAAGGTGGTCATAATCACCAGCACATAAGCCCTTGAAGCCTTGAATTGTATCCTCAAGACTTACCAACTTTCCTGGTGAACCAGTGAACACCTCAGCAACAAAGAATGGCTGTGAAAGGAAGCGCTGGATCTTGCGCGCACGTGCCACCACCAACTTATCTTCTTCAGAGAGTTCATCCATTCCCAAAATAGCAATGATGTCTTGAAGTGCTTTGTAACGCTGTAAAGTTGATTGCACTTCACGGGCTACACGATAATGCTCATCACCAACGACACGAGGATCCAAAATACGAGACGTAGAATCAAGCGGATCCACGGCTGGGTAAATACCAAGTTCCGCAATCTGACGGTTCAACACTGTGGTTGCATCCAAGTGAGCGAATGTTGTGGCTGGAGCCGGGTCAGTCAAATCATCTGCAGGCACATATACAGCTTGAACAGACGTAATTGAGCCCTTCGATGTGGTTGTAATCCGCTCCTGAAGTGCGCCCATGTCAGTTGCCAATGTTGGCTGATAGCCCACCGCTGAAGGAATACGACCAAGCAACGCAGAGACCTCTGATCCTGCTTGTGAAAAGCGGAAAATATTGTCCACGAAGAACAAGACATCTTGACCTTCTTCATCACGGAAATATTCCGCCTGCGTTAGCCCAGATAGAGCAACACGGGCACGCGCTCCAGGAGGCTCGTTCATTTGCCCATAAACCAAGGCCACTTTAGAGTTATCTCCCTCTAGATCAATAACCTTCGATTCAATCATCTCGTGGTAAAGATCGTTACCTTCACGGGTCCGCTCACCAACACCAGCAAACACAGAGTAACCACCATGTGCCTTTGCAATGTTATTGATCAACTCCATGATCAACACTGTCTTTCCTACCCCAGCACCGCCGAACAACCCAATTTTACCGCCCTTAGCGTAAGGTGCCAAAAGGTCAATAACCTTGATACCTGTAACCAAAACCTCAGCTTCTGTTGACTGCTCAACGAATTCAGGGGCTGAGCGATGTATTGGCCATCGCTGTTCTGAGACGATTTCACCACGCTCATCAATAGCGTCGCCTGTTACATTCATGATGCGGCCAAGAACATTTTTACCTACCGGCACCCTGATGGCTTCTCCTGTGTCACGAACCTCTTGACCCCGCTTCAAACCTTCGGTTGCGTCCATGGCAATGGTTCGAACAGTGTTTTCACCAAGATGCTGTGCCACTTCCAAAACAAGGCGGTTTCCATTGTTATCCGTCTCGAGACTGTTAAAGATGGCGGGCAGGTGCGTGTCGAACTGCACGTCCACCACGGCACCGATTACCTGAGTGATGCGTCCGCTGATGTTGCTGCTCATGCTATTTCATCCCTTTCTTCATGGCCGACTACAATCGACCGGTCATGTTAAAAACAAAATTCTCTATAATGCTTCCGCACCAGAAATAATTTCAATAAGTTCACTTGTCACCGCAGCCTGTCGGGCACGGTTATATTCCAACGTCAATCTGTCGATCATGTCACCAGCATTTCTTGTTGCACTGTCCATGGAGGTCATACGTGCACCTTGCTCAGATGCAGCATTCTCCAGCAATGCATTAAAAATGAGTCCGGAAACATAGCGTGGCAAAATGACTTCCAATATCTGTTCTGCACTAGGCTCAAATTCATAGATCGCTTGATCATCAACAACCTCTTCTGGAGCCTCGACCGGAAGCAACTGAAGATCTGTCGGGACCTGAGTCATAACTGATTGATAGCGCGCATAAAACAAACGAGCTACATCAATCTCACCAGCTTCAAAAAGCTCCGTTATTTTTCGGGAAATAATTTGAGCTTCAGTAAACCCAACATATTTCACATCCCGCAAGTCCACGTGATCAACTATGTATTCTGCATAATCACGATTAAGAATATCACGACCCTTACGCCCCACAGTAAGAATTTTTACCGTTTTTCCTTGCGCCTCACATTCCGCGATTGCGTGGCGAGCGAGGCGAGCAATGTTGGAATTGAAACCCCCACACAGACCACGCTCTCCTGTCATGACAACAAGCAAATGGCGATTATCGGAACCCGTTCCCCCAAACATAGCCGGGACATCTGCACCGGCTTCTAAGGCACCATTCAGGCTACGTATCACCTGGGCAAAGCGCTCAGAATAGGGTCGGGCAGCTTGAACTGCCTGCTCTGCACGACGAAGTTTTGCAGCCGCCACCATTTTCATCGCCTGAGTTATCTTGCGTGTTGATTTCACGCTCGAAATCCTCAGCTTAAGCGATTTCAAACTTGGCATAATCTTAGCTCCTCATCACGCGAATGCAGCGACGTAATCGCCAATGGCTGTGTTCAGGTTCGCCTCGATTGCGTCCGTTAACTTACCTTCCACACGGATTTCATCCAATAAGCCCGCATGATTTGAGCGCAACTCTTGCAGAAGACCTTGTTCAAAGCGAACAACATCGCCGGTTGGTATAGAATCCAAGAAACCCCTAACGCCTGCATAAATCACCGCAACTTGCTCTTCTACCTTCAAAGGAGAATACTGATTTTGCTTCAACAATTCAGTAAGGCGAGCACCACGGTTCAACAATTTTTGCGTTGACGCATCGAGATCAGATCCAAACTGTGCAAATGCGGCCATCTCACGGTACTGCGCCAACTCCAACTTAATAGATCCAGCGACCTGCTTCATAGCCTTAATTTGCGCCGCTGAACCAACACGCGACACAGATAAACCTACATTCACCGCAGGCCTAATACCTTGATAGAACAACTCTGTTTCAAGGAAAATCTGACCATCAGTAATGGAAATAACGTTGGTAGGAATAAATGCCGACACATCGCCTGCCTGTGTTTCAATGACAGGTAATGCTGTTAGAGATCCATTACCAGCTTCATCACCCATTTTAGCGGCACGTTCCAACAAACGGGAGTGCAGATAGAAAACATCTCCTGGGAATGCTTCACGGCCTGGTGGACGACGCAGTAGCAATGACATTTGACGGTATGCCACAGCCTGCTTCGTCAAATCATCAAAGGCAATCAAAGCGTGCATACCATTGTCACGGAAGTACTCACCCATCGCTGCGCCAGCATAAGGAGCAAGATACTGCATCGGAGCAGGATCAGAAGCCGTGGCTGCAACAACAATGGAATATTCCATGGCGCCACGCTCTTCTAGGGATTTCACGAACTGTGCAACAGTCGAACGCTTTTGACCAACAGCAACATAGATACAATACAGCTTCTTAGACTCATCATCGCCTTCATTGATAGGCTTTTGATTCAGAAATGCATCCAAAATAACAGCTGTTTTACCCGTTTGACGGTCACCAATGATCAACTCACGCTGTCCACGCCCCACTGGGATCAGCGCATCAATGGCCTTAAGCCCGGTTTGCATAGGCTCGTGAACAGACTTACGTGGAATGATACCAGGCGCTTTCACTTCAACGCGACGACGTTCAACATCAACGATTGGGCCTTTTCCATCAATTGGGTTACCCAAAGCGTCCACGACGCGACCAAGCATGCCGCGACCAACAGGTACGTCAACAATCGTTCCTGAGCGACGAACAACGTCACCTTCTTTGATGCCTGCATCAGAACCGAACACAACGATACCAACATTGTCCTCTTCGAGGTTCAACGCCATACCCTTGGTACCATCAGAAAAGTCGACAAGTTCCCCTGCCTCCACGTTATCCAATCCGTACACACGGGCGATGCCATCGCCGACAGAGAGGACTTGGCCTACTTCTGCCACTTCTGTTTGCGAGCCAAAATTTTTGATCTCTTCTTTAAGGATTGCTGAAATCTCAGCGGCCTGGATGTTCATTACCGAGCCTCTTTCAAGTTACGTTGAAGTTGAGTAAGTTGGTTAGCTATGGAGTTATCGACAAGTCGTGACCCCACTTTTACGATCATGCCACCGAGCAGCGAAGGATCCACCTTCGCCTCAATGCGCACGTCTCTTCCAAGAGCAGCCTTTAAAGTCGCCAACAATGCGTCTGATTGCTCTGTTTCCATTGCAATAGCTGATGTGACTTCGGCCACTGCTTCATCACGATGCGCGTCCATCAAACGCGCAAAATCACGAATAATATTTTTTATAAGCCCCAAGCGACCACGGCTAGCCACATAGCCAAAGAACTTGACGGTTAACTCTTGCCCACCGGCTTTGGTTACAATTTTTTGAATGGTTTGTGACTTCTTTTCAAAAGGTATGGCCGGTGACACGCAAAAGGAGAACAGCTCAGCATTCTGCTCAAGAAGCTCACCAAAGCCCATCAAATCTGTTTCCACCTGATCGAGCACAGCTGCGTCATGCGCCAGACTGAACAAGGCAGTTGCATAGCGACCACTCGCTCCATGTACGACAGACTTTCCAGCCAAAAGACCCTCCCCACAAAATTTCGTTCCAAACGGGGAACGCCTTAAGGTGTTTTGCGTCCCATGCCAAGGAAAAATGAACAAAAAAAAGTGCGACCGCACGTTGTGCCGCATGCGCAACGGCCTAGGTGCTAGCACACAGCTTCGCCAACGGCAATACACCTTAACGACATACAGAGAAAATTCCCCATCTCTGCAACGAAATGATTAGTGGAACCTTCAGTGAAACGTCAAAGGATCAATATCAATATCAATCCGACAACCTTTTTTTGTTGCTTTTTGTATCGGCAAAACCCATGCCGCAAGGGCCTTTTCCAGCAGTGAGCGATGCGGCGCGCGAACCAAAACCCGCCAGCGATAAGCTCCACGGATCTTATAAATAGGAGCCATAACAGGTCCTAAAATTCTGCCCCTCAATGTTGTGCATACGCGCTTGATAAAAAACTCTCCATGCAAAGGACTTTGCTGTTGTCTCCACAGGAGATGAGACAATAACCGCCGCCATTTTGGAGAATGGAGGAAAATGCAATCGTGAGCGTGTATCCTCTTCAACTTGGGTAAAACCGGTAAAGTTACCCTTTTCAAAATAGGTAAAAAGAGAATCATCTGGACGCGTTGTTTGAACCAGAACACGCCCACCTTTCTTGTGCCTTCCTGCCCTTCCCGCCACTTGCTCTAAAACCTGATACAACCGTTCTCGCGCCCTAGGATCAGTAGCTTCATGGTCAGGATCACCGTCTACAACCCCCACCAAGGTAAGGTTTGGTATATCATGACCTTTGGTCGCCATCTGCGTTCCCAACAAAATATCAATGTCACCATGCTGCATGTCCTGCCAAAGCCGCTGACTTTTCTTTGCTGTATCCAAAATATCACTTCGAAGCCATAGCTATATTCGCATCGGGGAATCTGCTCCTCACTTCCTCCTCAAGTCTCTCAATACCTACCCCAAAAAAAGCCATTCATCTTGACCACAGCCTGTACAGAACTTTGGAATCTCAACATGATGCCCGCACCAGTGGCAAAGCAGCCTCCTGTTTGCCGATGAGGTATCATGCGCATGTCGCATGCAGTACAGATTGGTTTTTGACCGCAGGAACCACATGTCATCACAGGAGCATATCCACGGCGGTTGATGAATAACAAAACTTGTTCACGGCGTTCCAGATGTACCCCTATGGCGTTACATAGAGGCTCAGACAACACCCCACCTGACAATGGCTTGTCTATTCTCATATCAATCAATTCTGGGCGTATTGGCTGAAGCCCATCAACGCGATTATTCAACTGATAGACGCCTCCGCGTACCGACATGGAATAAAGGCTTTCAATTGTTGGTGTGGCAGAGCCAATTAAAATGGGAACCTTATAGAGCTGAGGCTTGATGCTTACATCGCGCGCATGATAGCGGGGAGGGTCATCTTGTTTATACCCTTTGGTCATGCCCTCATCCACGATTATCAAGCCAAGATTTGGCATGGGAACAAGGCAAGCTGACCGCACCCCCAATAAGCACCAAAGGCTTTCGTGATTGCACTGCAGCCCATACTTCTGCTCGATTTGCGGGCGACATACCACCATGCCATAGATGAATAGCCACAGGTTGTTGATCAGATTTGATCATAGCTGCAAAACGATCAACCAGAGCCTGCGCCAATGCAATTTCAGGCGCCATAACAAGAATTTGACGTCCACGCTGTAACATCCGCAGCGTTAGATGCGCATAGATGAGGGTTTTCCTGATCCTGTCACGCCATGCAGCAACTCCTGCTGAAACTGCCCACCCCAGGAAGGATTACATAAGATAGCATCTAGCACTTTTTTTGACCAAAATTCAGTGCTGGTGCAGAAAGATGATAAAGAGCATCATCCTTATGATCTGAAACAAATGGATTTTTCTTCCCAAACAAGCTCAGAATCTTGAAGCATTTGACGTATTAAGCCTTCTGACACATCAGCTCTTTTCGCCAAAGCACGCACTGACCCGAAAGGTTCAGGGCAATAGACTCCAAACCTGCCTCTCTCTGAGAAGAATGTCTTGGCACGAAGCTGACCCATAAACAATCTGTCGTGGCGGGCTTAGCTTTTAAAAAGTCTCGATGACCACGCAACATGATGCGCACAAAAAGACCAATGTCGGATAGATAATAATAAGACAGCCAATCTAAAAGAAGAATTTCTTCATAGGGCAATAATGGGTGAGGGTATATAGCAACAATATCCTTCAGTTTCCTCAGCCAATGTATGAGAAGCTGGTCCCAATACAATGCCACCAACTGTTTTTTTTTTTTACCTAACGGAACCTGGAACCAATGCGCCAGGCATGCACTCGTCTCAGGTGCCCGATAACTCAATCGATCAATGGCTTGACCTACAGCAACATCAATAATCTTCATCTAACAACCTTAACCGTGACAGTATAAGGTCAACCTATTATGTAGTAGGAGCAAGACTTGGCCTATTTGATATGACAGAAGGATATTATCCATGCAATTTTTTGCCGATACAGCTGATGTTGAACTCGTATCCGCGAACTTCATAAGACCCACCGCCTTGATGGCGTAACCACAAACCCATCACTTATTGCAAAGACAGGTCGCCGTATTACTGATGTTATTGCAGAAATTTGCGATATTATTGATGGGCCGGTAAGTGTTGAGGTTACCGCGGTTGATACCGAAAACATGGCGCGCCAGGGCCGGCTTCTCGCTGAAATCGCAGATCATGTTGCCGTAAAGCTTCCCTTAACAAAGGATGGTCTCACAGCCTGCCATACCTTATCCCAACAAGGTATTATGGTGAATGTCACCCTATGTTTTTCACCAATGCAAGCCATGATGGTAGCGCGAGCAGGTGCTACATTTGTTTCACCTTTTGTTGGTCGACTTGATGATATTGGCCTCCATGGAATGGACCTCATTCAAGACATTGCAGAGCTGTTTGACCTTCATGACATGCAAACAGAGGTCCTCGCAGCGTCCATCAGACATACAGAGCATGTTCTCGGCGCTGCGAAGGCGGGAGCACATATTGTCACCATACCGCCAAAGCTGTTTGATGCACTATTACACCACCCGCTTACCCAAGCAGGTCTCGAACAATTCTTAGATGATTGGCAACGTGCTGGTGGCCAAGAACTCTGATTTCATCCCACCGCTGGAATATGTATCTGTTTTTGAAAGTTGGCAGCGGCACCTGTTGCCGCGGCCGGACTTTCTCAGCATAGCTCGAATACATATGTCACAACTGCTAACCAACTATTTGCGCTGGATACATAACAGCGAGCACGGACATGAAAAATTTGAGCGAATAACAGCCGATCAGTTTGCGTGTCTTTCTTTCGCATGGCCGACAGAAGGGATGGAGCGCGAGAACAATCTCCTAAAACTCAGCGTGATTAATAATTTTCCTTCGCCTATCTACATGCAGAGAATATTATCCAAACCAACCCCGCTGACCATCTGGACCGACCGCGATTACCCCAACCATTGCCAAGGGCCCTGAATAGTGAGCAAATAAAACTGTTCATGGGTATTTTCTCCCAACTTGATGATTGGGTTGCCATTCGTGATGCCCTATTGGTAAGTTTGTTGCTTGATCGGGCCTGGGTG